>CALUOH010000031.1 GCA_944322025.1 uncultured Bacteroidales bacterium
ACGGAGGCGCCGTGTACCCCCATCATCTCGGACGCTGACAGGTTCGCCACCGTCCGCTTTCTAATCTTAATCTTTTTCATAACATTGAAGATTTGTGTTACGCCTACTCTGTTGATGTCCAAGTGCACACGCGATTTTCGGCATCCTCATATTTATATTTTTCGCAATATGCTATTTTTAAATACCTATCACACGACCGTTATTCACCATGATAAAGTGATAGACAGCAGACTGCCTATCCCATGCGTATTAACATACAAAATAGACAGTACACATTGCATGTGCACAGTGCTTAGCAACCAGAAAAACTCTTGTTTGTAAAAAAGATGTGGAGAGAAAAAATGCTGTATAAAAAACTATCGTACGTAAAAGAGCGTCACCACACCATTGCCCCCCTGCATCCCGCAGGGCGCATACTGTCGCCAATATACGGCAGATATTCGTATGTGACAGCCACTCTCATAGTTCCAATGGTTATTGTAGTTGTTGACGTGACAAATATATGTATTTTACATTAATCCGCCAAACATTTCCGCGTTTTTTTGTAAAAAAATTACAGCCCGGAAATAACCCATGCGACATTCTGTCTGTCAACACCCTATAAGCGTCTCTTTCTTGTCTGATATACAGATTATTACGGCATATCGTCACAGCTTTAACATACACATGTACATTTCGTACTCAGTGCGGCTAAATCCCTACCTCCATATTCATAAACAACGTTAAAAACACGTAATCTCAACGTAGCCGCAGGCCAGCCTCTCCCTGCCCTCCGTCCAAGGCGAGAGTACGTGTTTTTAACTCTGGTTAAGATATTAGGTCTGTAAGGGTGCATCGGGCATGGGTTGTGATGGAGATATGAGAGGGGGTGCGGGGGGATGGACCGGGAGAGGTGAGAGGGAGAAGGGTGAGGGGGGAATGAGTGGGGTGAGGGGTGCAAAAGCCGTGTGAGTCCATAATGAAAGGGATTGGGGTGCATAAATTTTATACTGCTGTCGTTTGGCGGGTATTGATTTTATTCCGTAACTTTGTGAGACGGAGACTTACCAAAAAGGGGGACGGGATATGAGAAGATGTGCATTACCTTTCATAGTGGCGGCCTTTGCGGCCATGCCTGTCAATGCGGAAATTCCGGCGGGGTACTATAACGATGCGGACGGCCTGAGGAGGGAGGAGCTGCTCGACGCGCTGAACGAAATCATCTCGTCAGGGCGTTTCCTGACGTACGGCAGCGGGGAGAACTGCACGTGGGAGGGGTTTTACTATACGGACAGGAATGAGGACGGGAGCGTCATGGACATGTATTCGGCCGAGGTGAGGATGCAGGAGGGGTTTGACGCGGTGGAGGGGATGCACATAGAGCATTCGTTCCCGAAGAGCTGGTGGGGTGCGACGGAGAATAACGCGTACAAGGACCTGTATCACCTCTACCCTGCGGACGGGACGACGAACATGAAGAAGAATAACCTGCCGCTGGGTGTGGTGGGCATTGCCACGATGGACAACGGGGTGAGCAAGACAGGCAACAATGTGTGGCCGGGGTCGGACGGGGGGAGCTGCTTTGAGCCGGCGGACGAGTATAAGGGGGATTTCGCGCGGTCGTATTTCTATGTGGTGACGGCGTATAACGAGATGGAGGGGCAGTGGCAGTCGCCCATGACGGAGAATAACGGTTACCCGGTGTGGAGGGAGTGGGCTGTGGAGCTGCTGCTGCAATGGCACAGGGAGGACCCGGTGTCGGAGAAGGAGCTGAAGCGGATAGAGGCCGTGTACGAGATACAGGGCAACCGCAACCCGTATATAGACTACCCCGAACTGGCAGAGCATATATGGGGACGGGACACGGCGGAGGTGTTCAGGCTGCCGGAAGATGACCGCCCGTATATCTCGAAGCCGGACAGGTGGACAAGGATAGACGCGGGAGTGGCCATGTCGGGGGTGAGGCAGGAGATGGAGGTGGAGTTCAAGGGGGGTAACCTGACATCGGAGGTGAGACTCGCCACGCTGCACTCCACGCAGGGCATCGAACTGAGCAGGAGCAGCATAGCGGGGAGCGAGATGGAGGAGGGGACGCGGGTTACGGTGACGTTCGTGTCGCCGGGCAAGGAGACGCTGGAAGATACGCTCGTCGTGACGAACGCGGAGACGGGAGAGCTGCGCATACCGCTGTCGGCTACATTCACAGACCAGTTCATGGTGTACCCCGCAAGCACAGAGGCGGCAACGGAGGCCACAGTGGAGTGGATGGAGCTGAGGGGGACGGAGGAGTACACCGTGACGTGGGAGCGCGGCGGGGCTGCGGAGGCGGGCGACCTGATTATATCGTCGTACATGGAGGGGTCGTCGTGGAACAAGGCGATAGAGCTGTACAACGGGACGGGGAAGGATGTGGACCTGAGCTACTACTCCCTGCGCAAACAGAATAACGGGACGGGCGGTTTCTCGAACGACACGAGGCTGGCGGGGACGATAGAGGCGGGAGGGACGTACCTGCTCGTGCACGGGGCGGCAAGCGAGGAGCTGCGGGCGAAGGCGGACACCGTGATGGGCAACGACTATACAAGTGTGCTGGCATTCAGCGGCAATGACGCCGTGGCACTGTACCATAACGGCCTGATGACCGACATTGTAGGAGAGGCGGACAGCCCGGAGGAGTGGGGCAAGGACAAGACGCTCATACGCAAAGAGAGCGTCACACAGCCGTCGGGGAGATTTGCACCGGAAGAGTGGGATACGGAGGCGACGGACTATACAGACCACATAGGAGGCCACACTATGACGTTCAGCGAGGCGGCAGAGAGTGGCAGCGTGACGACAGAGGGCTGCACATATACGCTGACGGGACTTGTGCCAGAAGAACAGTATGTCATATCGGTGACGGCACAGCCATCGGGCGCAAGGAGCTGCAACGCCACGGCATTCAAGACGGGAAGCCTGTCAGCACCGGAGGCGTACGAGGCCACAGGCATAGCCAAAGACCGCTTCACGGCCAACTGGGACATGGTGGGCGAGGCACAAGGCTATGCGCTCGAGGTGTTTACCCTCACGGAGAACGGCACAGAGAGCATAGAGGCGGGCTTTGACGAGACTGGGAGCAACGGCAAGCCCCTGCCGGATGGATGGAGCGGAACGGCATCGGGGAACTACACATTAGCCACATCAAGCGGCAAGATGCCGCCGTCGCTCTGCCTGAAAAACGACGGGGAGTATGTGCAGACACCATCGTACATGGAGGATATACAAAGCCTCAGCTTCATGTACCGCTTCCCGTCAGGGAAGACAGGCTCATACCTGACAGTGGAGGGTGTGACAGAGGGCGAGACGAGCGTAAGGATAGACAGCATAGCCGCCACGGACAAAGAGAAGCACACGGCGGAATACAGCGCGGAGCAGTTGCGCGGCTGCCGTGCCGTCAGGTGGACATACCACAAGGAGAGCGGCAACATGGCCTTAGACGATGTGAGCTACGCCATTGTCAAGCGGGATACCGTATTCATTGACAACAACATAGAGACGGAGGGCAACAGCCATACGGTCACCGGACTGGACAAAAACACAGCCTACTGTTACAGGGTAAGGGCAATGTATGAGAAGAAATACTCCGCTTACTCGAATACCATAGAGGTGTCGACGAACGAGAGTGAGCCGACAGGCACGGTCAGCACGGAAAACAGCACGGGGGTGACGGTCTACACATCGGGGAAGAGGCTATACACCTACGGCATAGAGGGAGAGACCATCGTTGCGGTATATTCGCTCACAGGTCAGTGCATATACAGCGGCAAATGGGTGAACGACAGCAGCATATACATAGCGGAGAGCGGCCTGTATGTGATGAAGTTAACCACTGACCATGATTCTGCCACACATAAAATAATCATCAGATAAAATGAACAGGATTACGGGAAGAACAGGTTTTGCACTTGTCGCCTTAATGTTGTCCGTACAGACAATGTGGGCGGAAGCTCCGGCAAACTACTACTCCACTGCCGACGGCAAGAGCGGCGAGGGGCTGCGTGAAGCGTTGCAGTCTATAATAGACAACCATACGGTTGTATCATACGACAATCTGTGGAATTTATACGAAGCATCGGACACACATGAGGACGGCTCCATATGGGACATGTATTCCACATGCGAATGGTCATACAGCGAAGACCAATGCGGTAATTACGGCAGTGTCTGCGACTGCTATAACCGGGAGCACTCAGTGCCGAAAAGCTGGTTCAACGAAGGCAGACCCATGTACAGTGACGCATTCCATCTCTACCCCACAGACGGCAAGGTCAACGGACAGCGCAGCAACTACCCGTTCGGTGAATGCGAGAACGGCGAGAGTGCGGGAGGCAGAGCATTGGGCCGTCTCGGCAGCAGCACATTCCCCGGATACAGCGGGAGAGTGTTCGAGCCGGACGACGAGTATAAAGGGGACTTCGCCCGCACATACTTCTACATGGCCACGCGCTATGCCGGGCAATGCGAGAGTTGGGGGCAGGGTGTGTTCAGTAATGCCAACTACGGACTTACGGACTATGCAGTAGCCCTTTTCATGAAATGGCACAGGGAAGACCCTGTTTCAGAAAAGGAGCGTGTGCGCAACGACGCGATATACGGCATAAACAACAACACAGGGTACAAGCAGGGCAACCGTAACCCGTTTATCGACTACCCCTGTCTGGCGGAATACATCTGGGGGAGCAAGAAGGGGGAGAGCGTTGATTTTGAAGTGCTAATGTCCTCATATAACCCCGATTTCGACAGCAGCGACCTGACAGGATGCGACTGCACGCCGACAGAGCCTGCCATCATCTATCCGGACAACGGCAGCACACTGAACATAGGGGGCGCAAACATAGGCGAGACAGTGAAATCGACAGTGACGGTGAACGGGGTGCTGATATCTGTGCCTGTAAGCGTATCGCTTTCAGGCAACAATGCTGCGCTCTTCTCGCTGTCGAGAAGCGAACTCCAGCCGTCAGAGGTGAACAGCGGCTGTACACTGGAAGTAACATACACGCCTACATCAATAGGCACACATACGGCCACACTCACGCTCAGCAACAGCGAAATGGAAGCAGTGACAGTCACCGTCACAGGCAGTTGCAGGGCCGAGCTTGTCTCACCGCAAGACCAGACGCTGTATCTTAACGAAAACAATGTGGGCGCGACCGAAACCCTCGCCGTCACCGTCAAGGCCACAAACATCAGTTCCAGCTTGACACTAAGCCTCACGGGCGAGGATGCAGACCTGTTCTCGCTGAGCAAGAACAACCTGACGGCAGACGAAGCAAAGGCAGGCAGCGAAATCACCTTGTCCTACACCCCGGCAGCATTGGGCACAGCCTATGCCACACTCGAAATCTCCTGCGATGAACTCGCAGAACGCACGATAGAGATACAGGGTATTACCGTCTTCAACGCACTGCCGGCAACCGATGTGTCCAAACGCAGCTTTACCGCCAACTGGACCAACGCAGGTGTGGCAAAGTACACGGTCGACATATATACGAAGACCGAGACCGAGGGTGGCAGGAGTGTCATAGTGGATATTCCCAACCTGACGGGTGTGGATGATATAGAAAACGACAGTCATCTCTCTGGTTCGGGCAGAATATTAGATGAAAATGGTGTCCTTAGGCTCGGCTCTGGCAGCGGCGACGGCTCAATCGTAACCAAAGGCATAGACTTCTCCAACGGAGGAAGGGTAACTGTCAGGGCTGCCCAATACCACGACGACAACTCATACCTGAAAGTCGAAGCGGGCAACACAGAAGTCGGTAATGTAAAGCTGACAGGCTCATTCTCAGAATACAGCTTCGACATACCCTCGTCGGCGGGCAATGTGACCATATCACAGGGACAGACCGGAGAGCGCGTACTGATAAACTCGCTGAAAATAGAGGCAGGACAGGAAAGTACGCTCAAGAAACAACCGGTAGAGGGCTACCCCACCGTGGTCAACAACACCACAAGCCACATAGTGACAGGGCTTGCCGAAAACACAGACTATTTCTACACGGTCACTCTGCCCGACGGCACTGTGTCAGATGAAATGGCGGTACGCACATCCGGAACGTCGACCGGCATCGACTATGTGGAACAGGATAAACTGCTCTACTATCAGGACGGCGGCGGCAGCATACACATACTGAACCTCACGCCCGGATGCCCGCTCTACATCTACTCCGTGAACGGCATGCTAATCTCCGTACGCGACAACTGCCGCGCCGAAGAGACATTCACACTGCCCACAGGCATATACATACTGAAAACAGAGAACCAGTACATCAAAGTCACAGCCAGATAACGCAATGAACTCATTCACAGACTTCGACTATTCGCCCGCGGCAGTACCCTCGCCATGCTATCTTCTGGAAGAGAGCCTGTTGCGCCGTAACCTCGAGCTCATACGCAGCGTGAAGGAGCGGGCGGGTGTCGAGATTATACTCGCGTTCAAGTCATTCGCCCTGTGGCGTACGTTCCCCATATTCCGTGAGTACATACCCTACTCTACCGCCAGTTCGCTCTCCGAGGCCAAACTCGCTTATCAGGAGATGGGCAGCAAGGCACACACGTTCGCCCCGGTCTACACCGACAGCGAGTTCGACGAGATAGCCGATTGCAGCAGCCATATCTCATTCAACTCCATAGCTCAGTATATGAAATACAGGGAGAGGGCCGTGAGCCGCGGCATATCGTGCGGGCTGCGCATAAACCCCGAATGCTCACCAGTAGAGACAGACCTCTACAACCCCTGTGCGCCAGGTTCACGGCTCGGCATCACGTCCGGTGCGCTCGGCGGCACTCTGCCCGACGGCATAGAGGGGCTGCACTTCCACACACTGTGCGAATCCACCTCGCACGACCTCGAAGAGACGCTCCGCGCCGTGGAGAGCAGGTTCGGCCGTCTGCTCGACAAAGTGAAATGGCTCAACATGGGCGGCGGCCACCTCATGACGAGAAAGGACTATGATACAGAACATCTCATCTCACTGCTGCTCGGTTTCAAACGCCGTCACCCCCATCTGCAACTCATACTCGAACCGGGGTCGGCATTCACTTGGCGCACGGGCGTGCTCGTCTCCACTGTCGAGGACATAGTGGAGAACCACGGCATACGCACCGCCATGCTCAATGTCTCCTTCGCATGCCACATGCCCGACTGCCTCGAAATGCCGTACCAGCCATATATCATCGGGGCTGAAAACGGCGCGGTACAGGGGAAACACATCTACCGCATGGGCGGCAACAGCTGCCTCAGCGGCGACTTTGTGGGCGACTGGTCATTCGACCGTCCGCTGCAACCGGGAGACCGCATCGTATTCGAGGACATGATTCACTACACCACCGTCAAGACCACCATGTTCAACGGCATAACCCACCCGCCGATAGCCATACGCCGCATCGACGGCACGGTAGAGATACTCCGCCGCTTCGGCTATGACGACTACAAGGCACGCATGTGCTGATGCCATTGGCTCATAACAAAGCGCGTGGGCTGAACTGTCATTAGTTCAGCCCACGCGCTGTTTCTTGCAGTAAACCATGTAGACTTAACACTTCCCTTGTATCTTACACCCCTCGCAACCGCTGCCGCAACCGTCTTTCGGGTGCTTCAGCCTCCTGTACACCGCGCGGCCGGCAATATACACCGCCGTCACTATCGCCGCCCCGGCCAGCACCTCCTGCCACACATTATGCACTACGCTCTGATACACGCAGAAGCTCACCACCCACGCCAGCACCACCGTATACACCGCCGCGAACAAAGCCCACCACCACGAGCCGGTCTCGTTCTTTATCGTCGCTATCGTCGCCACGCACGGCACATATATCAGCACGAAGAGCATCAGGCTGACAGCTATAGCCGGAGTAAACGCCCGCGTACCGTCAGCATTCAACTCCGTCGCCACCTTCTCCGACAGCGCGGCCTCATCGTCACCCGCGTTGTACAGTATGCCTATCGTACTGACCACTATCTCCTTGGCCGAAATGCCGGATAGCAGTGCCACGCTCGTCTTCCAGTCAAAGCCGCACGGTCGCATGGCCGGCTCAATGAAGTGGCCTATCCGCCCGAGGTACGACTGCGACTGCTGCACCTGCATGGCCGTCAGCTCATCCTCGCCCGCCTGCGCCTCATAGCGCGGGAAATAGCTCAACGCCCAGATGATGACCGACCCCACGAGTATAGTCGTCCCTATCTTGCGCAGATACTGTTCGCACTTGTCCCACGTGTCCCTCAGCATCACCTTCACAGTCGGCATCCTGTACGGCGGCAGCTCCATCACGAACGGCGTCTCCTCCTTCGGAAAAAGAAACCTCTTGAACACCTTCGCCATAACGCCCGCCAGCAGCACCCCAACCATGTAAATGGCAAACAGCACCAGACCCGCGTGCTTCGGGAAAAACACCGCCGTAAACAGCAGGTATATAGGCAGACGCGCACTGCACGACATGAGCGGCGTGACCAGTATCGTCACCATGCGGCTGTTGCGGTTCTCTATCGTGCGCGTGGCCATGATGGCCGGCACACTGCACCCGAAACCCATAATCATCGGTATGAACGACCGCCCGTGAAGCCCCACATGGTGCATCACCTTGTCCATGATGAACGCCACCCGCGCCATATACCCCGAAGCCTCCATCACCGTAATGAAAAGATACAGTATCAGTATGTTCGGCAGAAACACCAGCACACCGCCCACACCCGCTATGATGCCGTCCACCACAAGGTCTTTCAGCACACCGTCAGGCATATGCCCCGCCACGAAGCTCCCCAGAGCACCCATCCCAACCTCAATCCACTCCTGCGGATACGCGCCAAGGATGAAAGTGCACTCGAACATGGCAAACAGGAACACGAGGAATATAGGGAAGCCCAGATACCTGTGCGTCAATATCCTGTCCACCCGTGCCGTCACCGTCTTACCCCTCTCCTCCACATGCGGGGTGAACGTCTCCCGCAGTGCGCCCGCGATAAAGCCGTAACGCGCGTCGGCAATCACATTCTCCGGCGAATCCTTCATCTCCGCCCTCACGCGTGCCTCAGCCCTGTCCCTCGCCTCCATCACCCGCTCCGAATTGATATAGCGGTTCACCGTCTGCTCCATCTCCGCGTCATGTTCCAGCAGCTTGATGGCCACATAGCGCGGAGTAAACTCATCCGCGATGGCCGTATACTTGGCCATCACCGCCTTAATCTCCCCTATCGCCCTCTCGATACACGCCCCGTAGTTTATATGTATATGCCTCACAGTGTCCTCACCCTTTCCCGCGAGGTCACTCCGCCCCTTCACCGTATGCTTGTGCGGCAGCCCCATCTCGTGATACTGCTCGTCCAGCAGCTCATCCCCGTCAGCCGCATGCAGCAGCCGCCCGTCGCTGTCCATATAGTCCGCTCCTTCATACACATTTATCACAGTCTCGAACAGCTCGTCCAGCCCTATCCTCTTCGGACTCACCGTCGGCACTATAGGTATGCCTATGAGCCTCCCCAGAGTCTTGTAGTCAAACCTGTCGCCCCTCGCCTCCAGTTCGTCATACATATTCAGCGCGATGACCGTGCGCACATTCATGTCTATCAGCTGCGTAGTGAGGAACAGGTTACGCTCCAGGTTCGACGCGTCCACCACATTCACTATCACGTCCGGGCTCTCCTCTTGGATATGCCCTCGCACATACCTCTCCTCCGGACTGTACGCCGAAAGCGAATACGTACCCGGCAAATCGACAATATTAATCTTGTACCCCTTGAAACTGAACTCCCCCGCCTTCGCGTCCACCGTCACCCCGCTGTAATTCCCCACCTTCTGGTGCTGCCCTGAGACCATATTGAACAGCGATGTCTTGCCGCAGTTCGGATTACCCACCAGAGCCACCTTAATCTCCTTCCTCTCCTCAAACGCCACCCGCCTGATATCCTCCTCCGTTATCACCCCGTGATAGTCCGCGTCGAACAGCTCCTTAGCCTTGGCAGCAGCCTCCTCCACCCCTATCACCTCCACCTTGTCCGCCTCGCTACGCCTCAGCGTGACATTATAGCCCATAATCGAGTACTCTATCGGGTCTTTCAGCGGCGCGGCCTTCACCACCTCCACCACCTTACCCTTGATAAAGCCCATCTCCACTATCCTCTTGCGGAACCCCCCGTGCCCCGCCACTTTCACAATGACAGCCCTATCGCCTATATTCAAATCCGACAGTTTCATCCTGCTCCTTCACTTCTTGAAATCCGTACTATGCCGCCGCGTCCTCGCGCACCCTTACGGCACCACAAAGTTACACATTATATTCCCCCGCGCCAATACCTGAACATAGGTATATACACGTCATCAAATACGCATATACAAACACAAATGGCACAGACATATCAGCCTGTGCCATCCGCTATTCAATTATAGTCGCAGATTCAATGTACGACAACCTTACGTATTTCCGAGCCGCACCGAACAACATACACACCTGCACGAGCAACGTATATTATAACATCATCGCCAATATAGACTCTTCTTCCTGCTACATCATATACCTCTACCTGCCCTTCTGCATTAACCATCTCTATCATCCCATCGCGTCCATAAACCTCAAAACTGTTATCTTTCACTTCATCCAAAGGAGTAGTATCACGCTCAAAATACGCTATTATACGTTCGTCATATTTTACAGTTACCAGTCTAGGATTATCTGCCACACCGTCACTCCATTGCTCGAAGTAATATCCTCTTTCTGGGATAGCGGCTATTTCCACCGTCTCACCATATTTGTATGTTCCACCTCCTATCACATGTCCTTCAACCTCATTTTCAGTTTCAACTGTAAGTGTATATCGCTGCTCTTCAAACACAGCAATAATAATTGTATCCTGAACAACAGACAGAGTCCTTGGATTAGCCGTAATACCATCATCCCATTTAACAAATATATAACCGTCTTCGGCCACTGCCGCTATTTCCGCTGTAGCTCCACTCTTAAATACACCACCTCCTACTACCTTACCCATAAAATCGTCATTAGATTGGACTCGTACTGTATAATACACAGACTCTTCTGTAAATTCTGCTGTTATCACCGTATCCTGTGTAACATTTAGTCTCCTCGGATTCTCAATCTCGCCGTCACTCCACCGTGCAAACGCATAACCGCTTTTCGCTATTGCCGCCACATCAGCTAACTCTCCATTTTTATACCTTCCACCACCTGTCACTGTTCCCTTAGACTCGTCTGCCGAACGGACTGTCACCATAAAATATGCCTCTTCAGGTTCAAACTTAGCGGTCAACGCTGTATCTTGTATAACTACTAGCCGCCGTGGATTGTCCAATACACCATCACTCCATGAAACAAACCTGTATCCATCCAGTGCTACTGCCGCCAATTCAGCAGTCGCGTTCTGCTTATATTCGCCGCCTCCAACAACACTACCCATAGTCTCATCTTCAGGTATAGCACTAACCACAAAACGTATCTCATCAAACTGTGCTGTCAACGCCGTATCCTGCATGACAACCATATTGCGCGGATTCTCTACAACCCCGTCACTCCAACCGACAAACTTATAGCCAACATTTGGCAATGCTTCAATCTCAACGCTATCGGCATATTTATATCTGCCGCCACCAATCACACTGCCCATAGACTCATTATCTGTTAAAACAGTAACAGAACAATACTTATCTCCGAACTCAGCATTCATTACAGTATCATGCGTGACAATTATACTCCTCGGATTCACAGTAACACCGTCACTCCACTTTATGAACTCATAGCCCACCTTTGGCAATGCCTCAATCTCAATAGTATCACCATATTTGAAACTACCACCACCAATCACACTGCCCATAGACTCATTATCTGTCTGAACCGTCACAGTACTATATATATCACCAAATATTGCTCTAAGCACAGTATCACTCGTAAGTATCACTGTCCTCGGATTATCCATCACACCATCACCCCAACCCGTAAAAACATAACCTGTACGAGCCTCGGCAGTAACAATGTATGTACGCCCATTACAATTCTCAGGCTCATCCACAAATATATCTCCGCGTGAATAATCCCAATCCACCATAAACTTATACATAGTGGTCTCCACTATATCAGGATATATATAGTTCCATGGAGAGGCATTTTGGTAAGCATACCTACTGCCTATCGGGACATACAATCTCAGATACTCACTGTTAAAACTATTTGACGCCACACTCATATTCAAAGGGTTTTCCTCACAAAAACATATACTCCGAATACCACTACCATAAAAAGCCATTTCTCCTATACTCTTAACAGACTTCGGTATACTTATTGTTTGTAGACTGTCACATTCCTCAAAAGTATAAGCTTCTATCTGACCTAATGAATTTGGTATATTGATTTCTTTGAGCCAAACACAATGGTTAAACGCTCCACACCCTATGCGAGTCACTGAATTTGGCAAATCAATAGTCTTTATCGTCCGGCAAAAATAAAAGGCCGAATCCCCTATCTCTGTCAGTGCATTAGACATCTTAATGGAGCTGAGTCCGTCACACCAATAAAAAGCTTTATTCCCAATTTTTGTCACCGTATTAGGCATAGAAACTATTGGCACTTCGACACAATTCATAAATGCACTGTCACCTATTTCAGTCACAGTATATACTTCATCATTGTATTGCACAGTTGAAGGTATACGTATCTCACTAAAATAATCAGCCTTACATACCCTCACACTTTTAGAGTCTATAATTTCATAATAAATGGTCAAGCCAATCTCGTTTACAGCACTGAAATCATAGGCCCACGCAATAGTCGTCCATATCAGCAAAACAGCCGACAAAATAAATCTATTCCTCATATCAATCAATTTAAAAATACTTCATTACATTATCAAGTATTATATATACCTCAGACAGAAATATTACCTCTGATATTTTCACTAATAATCAACTGCAAAGGTACTTTTATTTCTCTCGTCATATTCAAAAAAAAAAAAAACGATTCATAAATCTTACAAATACAGCTCCCTTGCAAACAAAATACTGTGAAAAGATAGACTCAATAGCATAGACAGCGCATCCCCAATCTCTTTAAGTTAATCAAGGTTAAAAACACGTACTCTCAAGCCAGCTTCTCCGAAGACCCTACGGACACTCATCCATCCTCCTGCCTTCCTACACGCCAATGCAAAAAGGGGAAGCCCCATACAGGAGCTTCCCCTTGAAACTATTATCCAAATGTATAGTTATGTATCTGCTTACAGATAACGGATATGCCATTCAGCTGGTTAGAAAGCAGCCACACTCATATTACGAAACATAACGGTCACACACCTTGGCACAACTTCATGCAGCTCTCATATCCGCCTCTCGTTCGCCGAATGCTGTGTGACCTCTCTAAACACTCCACCTCTGCCTTGTGCAGACGATAGACGCGTTGGTAGCGTCACCACCCGAACGGGTGTTTCGTCAGCGGCAGTCTTGCCAGCGGGTGATAGTCCCCTTTAAGCCCCACAGGCTTGGCGTTGCGTATGTCATACACCATATTGATAGCGGCACGCGCATCGTCCACGCCGAAACCGTTGCCCGCAAGTATCTGGCGGTAACTTTCTGTATGCAACTCGGTAAATCCTTGGCTGAACTCAAACTCCTCACCGTCAATCTTGATAACGCGGTATGTCCGCTTCCCCCCTTCCAGCGCATGCCTCGGCAGAGTGTCCGCGTTTATGCTGAGGAAATATCGCACCCGCGCACGGTCAAGTTCTATGTAGCCCGCAGCGCGGTCGTGTGAGCTGACATGCACAATATTACTCTTTACACCGCCGAACACCCATTGCAACATATCATAGAAGTGTATGCCGATATTCGTAGCCACCCCGCCGCTCTTATGCACGTCCCCCTTCCAGCTCGTATAGTACCAGTTCCCGCGTGAGGTTATGTACGTGAGGTCCACATCGTACGTTTTGTCGGCCGGTGCAGCCTCCACCCTCTTTTTCAGTGCTATGATTGACTCGTGCAGGCGCAGCTGCAATATGGTGTATATGCGCTTCCCCGTATCGCGCTCCACAGTCTGGAGCCCGTCTATGTTCCATGGATTGAGCACAAGAGGCTTCTCGCATATCACGTCTGCCCCCATCCTGAGCCCGTAGCGCATGTGCGCATCGTGCAGGTAATTGGGCGTACAGATTGACAGAAAGTCTATCGCCTTGTCCGTCCCGTTCAGCTTGGTGCAATGACGGTCAAACAGCTCCTGCTCCGTAAAGAAAGAGGCATCCGGGAAATAGCTGTCGAGTATGCCCACGCAGTCAAACTTGTCGTATGCGGCCACCAGCCTGTTTCCCGTACCGCTTATTGCGCGCAGATGGCGCGGGGCGACATATCCGGCCACCCCTATAAGTGCAAAGTTCTTCATCTATCTTCTGTTTATGTGCATCACATGAGTGGGCAAATACCTCCACTCTCTGAATCTTATTTTATTCTGACAACATTATCCTTGTCCATCCTGTACTCCTGCCCCGTCTCCGGGCATACGGCTATGCCCTCCCCGTCAAAATTCAGTCGGCAACCGTTCTCGCTCACCCACCCTATCTGACGGGCAGGATTACCGGCTACAAGCGCATACGGCTTGACATTGTGCGTCACCACACTCCCCGCTCCGACCATGGCATACTCCCCTATCTCGTTGCCGCACACTATTGTGGAGTTCGCTCCTATCGTCGCGCCGCGCCTGACCGTCGTTCTTCTGAATTCGTTCTTCCTGTCCACATGGCTGCGCGGGTTGATGACATTGGTAAATGTGACCGACGGACCGAGAAAAACATAGTCCTCGCATACCACCCCGCTGTATATCGACACATTATTCTGTATCTTCACGTTATTACCTATTATACCCCCGCTGGCCACCATGACGTTCTGCCCAAGATTGCAGCCCGACCCTATCACACAGCCCGACATGATATGCGAAAAGTGCCATATCTTCGTGCCCTCGCCTATCGTGCAACCCTCGTCGACACACACGGTGTCATGTTTGAAATATGCGCTCATATGTTATCTGTTTAACGTCAGTTCGACATAACACCCATTGCCTGCATTCCGGCATCTTCCCCATATATCTTCACACTGTCCAATACACCCTCCGCTATCCGGCCACCACACCCCCATTGTGTACGCGCTCCGTCTGTAAACCCTTGTTATACAGAGTTGTTAGTTACCCCTCAGCTACCTCCACGCTATCCCCTCCTTACCCTCTCCTTAGCCATCACGCCTCTTTGTGCCTGATTGTTGCAAAAAGTATCAGAAACGGAAACTCATCGTCACGATACTTATCTTGCCCACCCGCCGAATCCTGTACCCGTCCGCGTAGAGCCGCAGGCTTATATCGGACACGTTATTTACATGGCGACTGCTTCCGTCAGTGCATCCGATATATACTTCAACTGTACCTCATCAAGTTCCGTATGCATCGGCAGGCTCATGACAGATGCCGCAAGCCTTTCAGCCACAGGGAAATCCCCCGCATGATAACCGAGTGGCTCATACGCCTTTTGCAGATGCAGCGGTATAGGATAATATACCATTGTCGGCACTCCCCGCTCCGCGAGCCGCCTCCGCACCGCCTCTCGGTCTATCCCTTCTGTCTTGACTGTATATTGGTGAAATACATGCGTGGAATATGGCGCTTTTGTCGGCAGGACTATTCCGCCCACCCCTTTCAGTGCGGTGTCATAGTATGCCGCCGCCCGCCGCCGTGCTTCGGCATACCCGTCAAGGTGTGGCAACTTGGCATCCAGCACTGCGGCCTGTATGCTGTCGAGACGCGAGTTGACCCCTACCCTGTCATAGTGGTATCGTTCTGACATGCCGTGGTTGGCTATGGAGCGTATCTTCGCCGCTAACGCATCGTCGTTGGTAAACAAGGCACCCCCGTCGCCGTAGCAGCCGAGGTTCTTCGATGGGAAAAACGATGTGCAGCCTATATCTCCCATACAGCCGCTCATGGCCGTCTTCCCGTCACTGAACGTGTACGATGCCCCTATCGACTGGCACGCATCCTCCACCACATATATTCCCCGCTCCCTTGCCAGCCGCAGAAGTGGTTCCATATCGGCGTTCTGCCCGAAAAGATGTACTGGCACGATGGCGCGTGTGCGTTCGGTGATAGCCTGCATCACTGAGTCGACTGACACGTTCATCGTATCATACTCCACATCTACCAGCACGGGCTTCAGTCCCAGCAGCGATATGGCCTCCACTGCCGAAACAAAAGAAAAAGCGGGCGTTATGACCTCATCGCCCGCTTGCAGCCCGAGAGCCATTAGCGCAATTGTCAGTGCATCGCTGCCGTTGCCCACTGCCACGACATGGCACACGCCGAGATATTGGGCCATATGCTCCTGAAAGAGCGTTACTTTGTCCCCTTTCACAAATGCGCACGACTCCAATACCTCCCTTATCCCCCCGTCTATCTCTCCCTTTATCTTCTCATATTGGGAACGTAGGTCTACCATCTGTATCTTCTTCACTTTCCGCCCTCCCGGCCACTGCCGTTATATCTTACTATCGTCTCTACTATCCTCTCCGCCGCATGCCCGTCTCCGTAAAGCTGTGGGAATATCACTCGCATATCATTGCACTGCCTGTACGCGTCGGTTATGCGGGCATAGTCCGCACCTGCAAGTACCCCCGCGCCGTGCGCCACAATCTCCGTCCACTCTGTCTCTTCGCGCAATATCACGCATGGCTTGCCGTAGAAAAACGCCTCTTTCTGTACCCCCCCGGAGTCGGTAATGACCATACGTGAATGCTTCTCCAACATTACCATATCCAAATAGGAGACCGGCTCAATCATTTTCAGACGGCTCTCCCTTATACGCCTGTACAGGTCTCGGTCCAATGCCGTTTCAACCATCTTGCGTGTCCGTGGATGAAGTGGCATAACCACATCTGTGCCTCCGTCCGCAATATCAGCCAGCGCACGGAATATGCTGTTCAGGTTCTCCGCGTTATCCGTATTGCTCCCCCTGTGTACAGTGGCTAGCAGATACCCGTTATTCTCCAATCCTTTATCTGACAATACGCGGCTCATCCTTTCCGCTTTCTCTCCGTAATACACGGCGTTGTCGTACATCACATCTCCGCTCTTGACTGCCAAACGCCTGCGGCCGTGCGCGAACGCCGTATCTCTGTCATCCGCAAGTCCTTCTTTCGCAAGATTCTCCATAGCCGTGTCGGTCGGGGCGAATAGGATTGACGACAGTGTATCACACACCCTGCGGTTAATCTCTTCCGGCATCGACATGTTGAACGAGCGCAGCCCAGCTTCCACATGGTATATCGGCACATTCATCTTTGCTGCGGCCACCGCTCCCGCGAGTGTCGAGTTGGTGTCGCCATAGAGGACAACCCCGTCAAACCTCTCCCCGCACATCACCCTCTCTATGCCCTCTATCATCGCGGCAGTCTGCACCCCGTGTGCGGCAGAACCGACATTCAGGTTATAACTTGGCTCAGGGATACCGAGTTCTTCAAAAAAGACACGGGACATATTCGCGTCATAATGCTGTCCCGTATGAAGTATATACTCCTCCACCTCACCGGAATAGCTGCCCGATATGGCGCGTGACAGCGCGGCCGCCTTTATTATCTGAGGCCTCGCCCCGATTATGGTAAGAAGTCTTATCATAGTCTTGTATCATATTTTATATGAAAAACTGCTTGGGTTTCCCATACACACTTTGCATGGAAACCCCAAAGCCGCCTCTTACAGTCTGCCGTCCACCGTCTCTCTGGGGAGTACCCCCTTGACATCGAAAACGGCACTCTCCTTTTTAAGGCATGAACGTATATCTATCTCGGAAAATATGTCGTGGGCCACTGTAAGCACGGCCGCGTCAAACTTGTGTGCCGGCAGCTGCTCCACCATGTTCACTTTGTACTCGCGGGCTACATATCCGGCATCCACCCATGGGTCATAGACAAACACGTTGGTATTGTACTGCTGCAAATGCCTTGCTATGTCTATCACCTTTGAGTTTCTCACGTCCGGGCAGTTCTCCTTGAACGAGAAGCCCAGCAGCAGTATGTCGGCATTCAACACCCCGATACCCTTTCTCAGCATCGTCTTCACCACGCGGTCTGCCACATAGCTCCCCATACTGTCATTCATCTGCCGCCCGGCCATTATCACCTCCGGGTAGAAACCGTGCTTCAATCCGCACTGAGCCAGATAGTAAGGGTCTACGCCTATGCAGTGCCCGCCCACAAGTCCCGGCTTGTAGCTGTGGAAGTTCCATTTCGTGGCCGCCGCCTCCAACACATCGTATGTGTCTATGTCAAGGGTAGAGAGTATCTTGGCTATCTCGTTGATGAACGCTATGTTGATGTCGCGCTGCGAGTTCTCTATCACCTTCGATGCCTCGGCCACCTTGATTGATGGAGCGAGGTACGTGCCTGCCGTTATCACGGATGAATATATGCTCTCTACATATCTGCCCGCCTCGGCTGTCGAGCCGGAGACCACCTTTTTTATCTTGTCCACCGTATGGGTCTTGTCTCCGGGGTTGATTCGCTCCGGCGAATACCCCGCGAAGAAGTCCTCATTGACCCTCAGCCCCGACATTCTCTCCACCACGGGGATGCACTCCTCTTCGGTCACACCCGGATAAACTGTCGACTCATATACCACTACGTCGCCCCGCGCTATCACTCTCCCCACAGTCTCGCTTGCCCTGTACAGCGGCGTAAGGTCTGGGGTGTGGTTGTCGTCCACAGGCGTGGGTACAGTGATTATATAGAAATCGCACTCCCGTATATCATTGATGTCGCACGTGCATCTCAATCCCCTCTCGAATGCCGCACGCAACGCTTCGTCCGGCACTTCGAGTGTCGTGTCGTGGCCGCTGTTTAGCGTCCGCACACGCTCACAGTCTATATCATACCCCGTAGTCTCATACTTCGTGGAGAATAGCCGTGCCAACGGCAATCCCACATAACCGAGTCCTATGACCGCTATCTTTGGCCTGCTGTTAAACTTCATCCGTTATACACTAATCCGGCTCTCTTTTTCCGCCGGTTCATTTTCTCTCCAATATTGCGATACACGCACGCAGCGAGTCTGCCCAATAGGGCACCTCCACCCCATACACCTCTTTTATCTTCCTCTTGTTCAGCACACTGTAATAGGGGCGCGGCGTGCGGTATTTGTATTCCGACGACTCTATCGGCTTCACGTCGCACGTGGTGATACCGGCCGTATCATGTATCGCCTTCGTAAAGTCATACCACGAGCATACACCCTCGTTCGAGAAGTGGTATATGCCCGGCTCCCATCGCCCGCTGAATATGATGGTGAATATCGCCTTTGCAAGGTCTGCTGCATACGTCGGCGACCCTATTTGGTCAAACACCACACCAAGCGTCTCCCGCTCACGCCCCAGCCGCAGCATGGTCTTCACGAAGTTGTTGCCGAACGGCGAGTAAAGCCATGCCGTCCTGATGATTACTGCCGTACTGTCGGCTTCGCGCAATGCCTGCTCCCCCGCCAGTTTCGTGCGCCCGTAGACAGTCGCCGGAGCCACCGCCATATCCTCCGTATATGGCACATGGCCGTTGCCGTCGAACACATAGTCCGTTGACACATGCACCACCTTCGCTCCGTGTCTCGCCGCGGCCTCGCCTATGTTCCTCACTGCGTCCACGTTGACTCTCTGCGCCGCGGCCTCGTCGTCCTCGGCCTTGTCCACTGCCGTATATGCCGCGCAGTTCACTATATAGTCGGGCCTCTTCTCGGCAACATATCTCTCCACGGCAGCCGCGTCGCAGATGTCCAGTGTGTCCGCGTCAGTGAATAGGTATTCCGCCTCCTCGTGCCTGCGCGCCACCACCTGCATCTCGTTCCCCAGCTGACCGTAAGCCCCTGTCACTAATATCCTCATCTCTCACAGTATTTGAATTCCGTCTGCAAATCCTTGAACAGCGGATGCTTTGTGTCCTTCTCCGATATGATGGCCTTCTCCTGCGGTATGCGCCAGTCTATGTTTAGTGTCGGGTCACTGAACAGCACCCCACCCTCGGCCGCCGGGCAATATAGGTTATCGCACTTATACGTGAACACGGCCGTCTCGCTCAGCACCGAAAACCCGTGCGCGAAGCCTCGCGGTATAAAGAACTGCCAGCGGTTCTCCCCCGTAAGCTCCACTCCGTACCACTGCCCGTATGTGGGCGACCCGGCACGCAGGTCTACCGCCACATCATACACCGCACCCTCGACTACCGACACAAGTTTCGCCTGACAGTGCGGGTCTTTCTGGAAATGCAGCCCACGTATAACTCCGTAGCTCGACTTCGACATGTTGTCCTGCACGAATTCGGCATTTATCCCGGCCTCCACGTATCTCGCCCTGTTGTAGGTTTCAAGAAAAAAGCCACGTGCATCATTGAACACTTTCGGCTTGACCACCACCAAATCCCTTATCGGGGTCTCCATTACCTCCATTATCGTCTCTCTTTATTATTGTTCAAAATAAGTAGCTGTTCCAAATCTGTAAATCCGGCCGCACCATTTCCGCACAACCGCATTCACCATAAGGCGCATGCCCTTTTCAAACACCACTCCCGCTGCGTATCAAATCCAGACCTTAACCCCTTGATAAACAAGGCTCTCAACCACCCCGCAGCTATCTTCCCGTTACCCTCTCCCTACCCTCAAGCCAGCGAAAAGCTCTTTATGCCCCTGTTTGCGCCTGAAAGTATCAAACGTTACCACTCATCCCGTCATGGTGTATTCTACACCTCACCCTCCGCCGCACTTCACCGCGCGCTGCGTCTGCGCATCCATGCGTTCTGAATTACCTCATATGTTCAAGTCTCACGCACCACACGTCGAACAGGTGCAGCAGGTCTTCAAACACCATCTCTCTGCCCCTCTCGTTCAGTATCTCGTGCCTCATGTTGTCGTACATGTACGATGTGACGTTCTCATACCCCGCCTCGCGTATCCTCTCCACCGCCCTGTCGAAATCGTCGCGGCTTATGGCGCATGGGTCATGCGCACCCGAAACGAAATATATGGGCAGCTTCTTGTTTGTCACCTTCCACCCCTCCTGTGAATACGCGTCATTCATCAGGGAAAACAGGTTCGAGAAGCCGTTCAGCGTAAAGATGAAATTGCACTTCTCGTCACCGTCATACCGCTTGACCACCTCCTCGTCCGAACTCAGCCACACATTGGGCGAATGCCCTCCGCCGAACTTCTCCGCATAGCTCTTGAAGCACAGCTCCTGCACCCTCTTGCTCCTGTATCTCCTTCCGTGTATCATCGCCATGCTCCTCACAAGACGCTTGGCCACGGGCGCGGCGTTGTTATAGCTTGGATTGCCGCATGCCACAAGGCCGTCTATGCACTCCGGACAGCGTTTCAGATACGAGGTCACCGCCAGCGCGCCCATGCTGTGTCCGAGTAGAAAAAGCGGCAGCCCGGGAAAATCTCCGTGTATCTGCTCGTTCACAGTGTTTATGTCGTCTATCATCGCCCGGTATCCTCCGGAATAGAAGAAGCCGTAGTCTTCCTTCGACTTGACGCTCTCCCCGTGCCCCCTGTGGTCGTGTATCACAGTGGCATAGCCATGCGCGCCAAGATAGCGCATAAACTCCGTATAACGCTCCTTGTACTCGCACATGCCGTGCACTATCTGCACCACTGCTTTCGGCCTCTCCGGCATGACCACCATATAGTGGATAGGCAACGAGTCGAACCTCGACATGACGCTCCCCTTGGTCACCGTAACACACATCTCGCTTACCTCTTATCTCATTTCGCTAGCTCCAGTAAGTACTGCCCGTAGCTGGTCTTCTCCAATTTCTTGCCGCACTCCCGCAGCTGCTCCGTGGTAATCCACCCGTTCCTCCATGCTATCTCCTCTATGCAGCTGACATAGAACCCCTGCCTGTTCTGTATCGTGGCCACGAAATTCGATGCCTCCAACAGGCTGTCGCAGTTGCCCGTGTCGAGCCATGCGAACCCGCGCCCGAACAGCTCCACTTTCAGTGTCCCCTCTTCGAGGTACAGCTTGTTTAGGTCGGTTATCTCATACTCCCCGCGTGCCGACGGTTTCAGGTTACGCGCCTTCTCCGTTACCGTCTCGTCATAGAAGTACAGCCCCGGCACTGCGTAGTTGCTCTTGGGTTCTGACGGCTTCTCTTCGAGCGATATGACTTTGCCCTCCGGGTCAAACTCCACCACTCCGTAGGCGCGTGGGTCTTTCACATAGTAGCCGAACACACATGCCCCCTTCTCTATCCCGGCCGCACGTCTCAGCATCGCGGAGAAGTTCTGCCCGTAGAACAGGTTGTCGCCCAATATCAGGCAACCCTTCTCTCCTCCGAGAAACTCCGCTCCGAGCACAAATGCCTGCGCGAGCCCGTTCGGCACCTCCTGCACCTTGTACTGGAAGCTCATGCCCAGCTCCTCTCCCGTCCCCAGCAGTTCGCGGAACATGGGCAAGTCCCTCGGCGTGGAGATGATGAGCACCTCCCTTATCCCCGCCAGCATCAGTGTCGACAGCGGATAGTATATCATAGGCTTGTCGTACACCGGCATTATCTGTTTTGATATCGCCTTCGAAAGCGGGTACAGCCGTGTGGCGCTCCCCCCCGCAAGAATAATTCCTTTCATAGATATAAGGTAAGAATGTATTTTTATGTCGTTTGGTATGTCGTTTTAACAGTTATCTCTTATTGACGTACTTCTCATACGTACGGTAAACGTCTGTCACATAGCGCACAGTGTGCTTCCCCCGGAAAAAGCCGCTACGGCACACGCTGTCGTTATAGTACTCCGGCTTATTCTTCAGCAGCAGGTATTTGCTCACCGTGCCGTCCCACACATACGGGTTCTCTCCGTACTTCTCCGCAAGGGCCATGGCATCAAGCACATGTCCCGGACCGGCATTATACCCCGCAAGGATAAACTTGATGCGCTCCTCGCTGTCCTCCACCCTCGCGAATATCATGTTCAGCCGCTTGATGTACTGCACTCCCGCCTCAATGCTCTTCTCCGGGTCGTGTATCGTTATCGAGTCCAGTCCGTACTTCGCCGCCGTGCGTGGCATCATCTGCATTATACCTTTCGCGCCCACGAGCGACTCGGCATAGGGGTTGAAGTGCGACTCGTTCCACGCCACTGCCGCCAGCAGCCTCCAGTCCCACCCTATCTCCTTGGCGCAACGCTTGAATATATCGTCGTATGGCGACACTGCGCCCTTAGGTATCTCCGCCTTATATCTGTCGTAGTACGTGTTGTGGGCTATATACACATCCCTCAGCCGTCTGACCAGCTTCGTGCCCGCTATCTCCGCCTGCCACCCGTTCACTGCGGCCAGAAGCTCCGGCGCGTCACGGCGCACGACCCATCCTTTCTTCTGTGGCAATCCTATTTTCAAGCCCCCGTCCAGATTTGGGAGCCTCGTCTTGTTCAGTGACACCATATCATCGTCCGCCACACAATAGTCCGCCTCCCCGCATGACACCATGTACATCAGGTCATCCGCCGTGATTGTGTCCGCCACCTCCGTCACCTCTATGCCTCCGCCTATCTCGTCATTCAGGTTACGCATACGCAGTGCATACTTCGAGTCCGGGGTGACCAGAACCCTCTTCCCTATCAGCTCCGTAGCGTCCCTGACTCTCTTCTCACCACGCCTCTGCACCAGCACCATGGTCGTATATGTACCCTCTTCGGTGAACAGAAACCGCTCCTTGTTCTCTTTCAGGTGCGCCACCCTGTACGCCGCAATGTCCGCCTCTCCTCTCTCAAGTATGTCCAGCATATCCGGCACATCGTCCGCCACCGCCAGCTCCATCTCCACATCCAGATAATCGGCAAAGTTGCTCGCCAGCGCATAGTCATACCCCTGTGTCCTGTCCTTCTCATCCACATAATACGAGAATGCCCCCTCCGTCGTCACTACCCTCAGCGTCCCGTGCCTCTTTATCGAATCCAAGTCATAGGCGCAAACCGTACTGTCAACCTCTCCATGCCGCGACTCGCCACCGCCTCCTCCTCCGCATGAAAACAGCGTGGGGAACAGCGCGGCCGCGACTATGGCATATAAGGCAACAGACACTCTCCTCATTGGCAATTCTCTCTATACGTATTCCACAGCGTCGGCCGCCACTGTCTCCTCCCCGTTCATCCTCAGATATATCTGTATCGTCGTCAGCACATCCTTCTGGCAGTAGACCGATATCCGCTTCAAGTCACGCTCCTTGTAATACACCTCCGCCACCTGCGAGCCGTCTATGTCGTCCTTCGGCGACGGCACACCGAATATAGCCGCCAACAGCCTCAGCGATGTGAAGCTCTTGAAATCGCCGAACTTCCACATATCCATCGTGTCGATAAAGTTCGTCTCCCAGGGCTTCTTCCCCATGACGTTTATCGCGTTCGGTATCCTCACCCCGTTCACCAGCATGCGCCTCATGATGAACGGCATGTCAAACTCCTTGATATTATGCCCGCACACGCTGTAATCCCTCGACACCATGATGCGGTTCACCAGCGACGCGAACCCCGACAGCACCTCCCTCTCGTCATCCCCGCAGAACGACTTCAGCCTCACTCTCCTCTCCGTCCCCGACATATAGACAAACCCCACCGATATACACACCACCTTCGCAAACTCCGCATACACCCCGGCTCCGCAGGCAAACCCCTCCTCCGGTGTCTGCTCCGCCGTAAAACGCTCAGGCATACGTCCCTGCAACTGCGCAAACTTCATGCGCCAAAGCTCCTGCATCTCCTCCCCCATCAGCTCCATACGCTCCGCGCACGGCACAGTCTCAATATCCAGAAACAATATCTTGTCAAGCATCATACCCATACGTCACACCCTCCGCGCCAGCCCGAGGTTCTTCTCTATATACATGGTCAATATCTCTATCGCCCTCACATTGTTGCCCCCCTGCGGCACTATCAGGTCAGCATACCTCTTCGTCGGCTCTATAAACTGGAGGTGCATCGGCTTCAGCACACGCGTATAACGCTCCATCACAGCCTCAGCCGTCCTGCCCCGCTCCTCCATGTCGCGGCTTATCACCCTTATCAGCCTCTCGTCCGGATCAGCGTCCACAAAAACCTTCAAATCCATCTGCCCCCTCAGCTCCTCATTGCACAGAGCCAGTATCCCCTCCACTATCACCACATCCCTCGGCTCAATGTGCACCGTCTCCGGCTGCCGCGTACATGTCAGGTACGAATACGTCGGCTGCTCTATTGCCAGCCCCCCTTTCAGCATCCGCAGATGCTCCGTCAGCAGACCCCAGTCGAAAGCGTCCGGATGGTCAAAATTGATGAGCTGACGCCTCTCCACCGGCACATGGCTGCTGTCCTTATAATACGAATCCTGCGGCAGGACGACCACCTCGCCCGCCGGCAGACTCTCCACTATCTTCCTCACCACAGTCGTCTTCCCCGAACCCGTACCCCCTGCAATACCGATAACCAGCATAACAATCCTCCCTCTTAAAGTTCAACCATTCTCCCCTCCTCCGCCTCCAATTTATGGAACAAAGTTAGCAAATTCAGCCGGACATCACAACAACTCAATACCCATAATATTCGCAGAAATCCTGAAAATCCAAATCATACGATATCTGCTCCCATATCTCCCATATCTCGTCCGGGGTCATATCCAGCCGCACCGACGAATCCCCCGCCTGAAGCGTCACGCCGCTCTCATAATAATACGGGTTCACACCCCCTCCATAGCCGCTACCCGCAGACTGCGTCCCCTCATAATACCCCGCTTCGCCGCCATACCCCGACAAAGCCTCATCAATAATCCTCTTCTCCGGACGCGTCTCGTCATATATGGAATACCTCTTGACCTCCTCCCTGTCGTCAGTCGCAACACCTATCGCATAAAGCCCCCCACTCAGCAGAAAAACGAAAGTCAGTATCCTCACCACAATCTTCTTCAGGACACTGTACAGATACCTGTCATCCATTATATTCATCGGCTTCTCTTCTTTCATAATAACATCCTCCCGACTGATTTTTCTGTTAGTCCACACTCTCATCTCAAAATGCGCATCCTGCCTTGAGTTTACGCAAAGATAGCGAAAATCGAGAGCAGTGCTGTATGCAAAACGCCAGTTTTGCATTACATTATGCTGTGCCTTGCCATGACATGTGCCTCGGCACAATGGCATGATATGGCAAAGCATAATGTTATGACCGACGACAGTCTGGTTATACAATACAGTACTGCCGAGATGCCTCCTGTCTTCGCGTCAGCAAAGATAGTGAAAGGTGAGTGCAATGGCAACAAACTTGTTTGATTGCCTTTGCCGAACCGCAGCCTGTCTTCTACAAAGATAGCGAAAGGTGAGTGCAGAGACAAACAGGAACTTGTTCCATGTTTGGCCATGCCAAAACGCATCCTATCTATCGCAAAGATACGCAAAATCCTCATCATTACAAAATCTCCACACCCCAAATAATCCACAATCCCCCACTGCAAACCAAAGTTAAAAAGTCGTACTCTCGCGCCAACTGCCAGCCAGCCCCAAGCCAACAGCAAGCCACCTCCATGTCACCCCTCCCATCTCCCCGTACCCACCCAAACTGTAAAACAGAGTTAAAAACACGTACTCTCGAGCCAGCTCTAAGCCAGCCCCTCCGAACCCTCTCCCTACCCTCACCCCACATTCCCCCCTCATCCGCCCCACTCCCCGGCCTCATTCCCCGAACCCCCTCCTGCCTCCCGTCCCAGCTCTCCCCCGCCCTCCCGCACCCCGCCCATTCACCCTACCGCCCCCTCCGTCCGTCATCAAGACAAAATGACACAATAAAGCCTGAATCATCCCGTCATTCTGACATACAACACCCCCGAACCACCGCCGAAAAGCCCTTAAAACACCCCTCAAACGCTCTTGGAACGCCTTTTGATGCTACCCTCCACGTAAACGCCTCACAAGGCAGACTCAGAAAACAAAAAAGGAAACAGCATATGAATTTCAACAAGTTTACAGTAAAGTCACAGGAGGCAGTCCAGCGGGCTGTTGAACTCGCCTCCGCCAATGGACAGCAGTCCATTGAGACACCGCACATCCTCAAAGCGGTGATTGAAAAGGGAGAGAACGTTGTCCAGTTCCTCTTCGGTAAGATGATGGTCAACTCCAGCCGCATCTCGCAGGCCACGGATGTCATGATTGCATCCCTGCCCAAGGTCTCCGGCGGTGAACCCTATCTCGGCCGCGAGGCCAACGATGTACTCCTCGCTGCGGAAAACCTCTCGCACAAGGACGGCGACGAGTTCGTATCCATTGAGTACATCCTCCTCGCCCTCGTGACCACAAGGAACTCCGTGCAGCGTATGTTGCAGGACGCAGGCGCGAACGAAAAGGCTCTGCGTGAGGCCATAACGGTACTCCGTAAGGGCAGCAACGTCAAGAGCCAGACAGCCGAGGAAACCTACCAGTCGCTTGAGAAATACGCGATTAACCTCAACGAGAAAGCCCGTAGCGGCAAGCTCGACCCGGTCATAGGGCGTGACGAAGAAATAAGGCGTGTGTTGCAGATTCTGAGCCGACGCACGAAGAACAACCCTATCCTGATAGGTGAACCGGGTACAGGTAAGACGGCCATAGCCGAAGGTCTTGCCCACCGCATAGTCCGTGGCGATGTACCGGAGAACTTGAAAACCAAGCAGATATTCTCCCTCGACATGGGTGCGCTTGTCGCCGGGGCTAAGTACAAGGGTGAATTTGAGGAGAGGCTCAAGTCCGTTGTCAATGAGGTCATCAAGTCCGAAGGGGAAATCATTCTCTTCATCGACGAGATACACACCCTCGTCGGCGCGGGCAAGGGCGAGGGCGCTATGGATGCCGCCAACATCCTCAAACCCGCTCTGGCGCGTGGCGAACTACGTGCCATCGGTGCTACCACTCTCGATGAGTATCAGAAGTACTTCGAGAAAGACAAGGCACTCGAACGCCGCTTCCAGATAGTGATGGTCAATGAGCCGGACGAGGCTTCGGCCATATCCATCCTGCGTGGCCTTAAGGAACGCTACGAGAACCACCACAAGGTGCGTATCAAGGACGATGCCGTCATCGCGGCCGTAACGCTATCATCGCGTTATATAACAGACCGTTTCCTGCCGGACAAGGCCATCGACCTCATGGACGAGGCGGCGGCCAAACTGCGTCTCGAGATGGACTCCGTGCCGGAGGAACTCGACACCATCGAGCGTAACATCAAGCAACTGGAGATAGAGCGTGCTGCAATCAAGCGTGAAGACGACAAGGTTAAACTCGAACGCCTCTCCAAAGAGATTGCCGACCTGCGCGAGGAGGCCAAGAAGATGAACGCCAAATGGAGCAGCGAGAAAGAGCTCATTGACACCATCCAGCAGAAGAAGATTGACATAGAGCAGCTCAAATATCAGGCCGAACGCGCAGAGCGCGAGGGCGACTATGGCCGTGTGGCCGAGATACGCTACGGCAAGATTAAAGAGTGCGAGACCGCCATCGCCGACGCGCAGCACCGCCTCGCGGAGATGCAGGACGGACACGCCATGATTAAGGAGGAAGTCGACGCTGACGACATAGCGGAGGTTGTCTCCAAATGGACGGGCATACCCGTCACCAAGATGATGCAGTCCGAACGCGACAAGCTGCTCCACCTCGAAGAGGAGCTCCACCGCCGCGTCATTGGGCAGGACGATGCCATACGTGCCGTGTCAGATGCCATACGCCGCAGCCGTGCCGGTCTTCAGGATCCTAAGCGGCCCATTGGCTCATTCATCTTCCTCGGCACTACTGGTGTCGGCAAGACGGAGCTTGCCAAGGCTTTGGCCGACTATCTGTTTGACGATGAGAATATGATGACCCGTATCGACATGTCCGAATATCAGGAGAAGTTCAGCGCGACCCGTCTCATCGGCGCGCCTCCGGGATACGTCGGCTACGACGAGGGCGGACAGCTCACCGAGGCAATACGCCGTAAGCCCTATTCCGTTGTGCTGTTCGACGAGATAGAAAAGGCGCACCCCGATGTGTTCAATGTCCTCTTGCAGGTGCTTGACGATGGTCGTCTGACCGACAACAAGGGCCGCACGGTCAACTTCAAGAACACCATCATCATCATGACCTCGAACCTCGGTTCGCAGCTCATCCGCGAACGCTTCGAGAACATCACGGATGCCAACCGCGAAGAGGTCATCGAGCGCACGCGCCACGAAGTGTTCGACCTCCTCAAGCAGACCATACGCCCCGAGTTCCTCAACCGTATTGACGAACTCATCATGTTCACCCCGCTCACCCAGAGCGAGATTGAGCAGGTAGTCCGCTTGCAGATAGACGGCTTGAAACGGCAGTTGGCCGACAACGGCATACACTTCGACGCCACTCCGGAAGCCATCTCGTTCCTCGCACGCGAGGGCTACGACCCGCAGTTCGGTGCGCGTCCCGTCAAGCGTGTCATACAGCGCATGGTGCTCAACGAGCTCAGCAAGCAGATTATCGCCGGCCGCGTCGACTCCGCGCACACCATCGTCATCACCGCCCGCGACGGCTCTCTCTCCTTCGAGAACAGATAACCGCCGCCCCGGCAATCCATTCCAAAGGGCAATCCCAGCTTATGGGGTTGCCCTTTTTCATTTCCCGTCCCCCCCACTGCCGTCCATTACCGCTATCCCATTCCACTTCCTCTCCACAGCCTCTCCGCCTCGCCACCTCACCCCATTCCCCGCCACTCCCGGCGGCTCACGCCTCCTCATCCTCATCATCCGCCGGCCTCGCCTGCCGCCCGAGGTTTCTCGGATGGAAATTGATAATCTCCTCCCTCAGCCGCGTAGTGTCTATGTGCGTATAAATCTCCGTCGTCGATATGTCCGCATGGCCCAGCATCGCCTGCACCGCGCGCAGGTTCGCCCCCCCCTCTAACAGATGCGTGGCAAACGAGTGCCGCAGCGTATGCGGGCTCACGCTCTTCTTAATCCCCGCCCTCGCCGCCAAGTCCTTTATTATGTTGAAAATCATGACCCGCGTCAGCTGCCCCCCCCAGCGGTTCAGGAACAGATAATCCTGACACCCCGGCTTCACCGGGTATGTATTCCGGTCTACCAGCCACAGCCTTATCTGCTCCAGCGACTCCCCGCTCACAGGCACCAGACGCTGCTTGTTACCCTTGCCCGTTATCACCATAAAACCCTCCTCCTCATGTATATCCGACATCTTCAGCCCCACCAGCTCCGACACACGCAGCCCCGACCCGTAGAGCGTCTCTATAATGGCAAGATTTCTCTGCCCGTCCGGCTTCGACCGGTCTATCTGCGCCTCCATATCCTCTATCTCGCTGAGCGACAGCACCTCCGGCAGACGCTTCGGCTGCTTCGGCATATCCAGCAGCTCCGTCGGGTCATCCATGATAACGTCCGTATAAAGCAGATACTTGTAAAACGACTTCAGCCCCGACATGACACGTGCCTGCGAACGCGCCCCAAGCCCCGCCTCAGCCAGCTCTATCAGAAAATCCTGGAACATCGGCAGCTCCGCCGCCTCCGGCTCCACATGAGCCTCCCCGATATACCTCAGCCACATGCGCAAATCCCGCATATAAGCCTCCACAGTATTCTCCGACAGCGACCGCTCCAGCCGCAGATACGCCCTGTACCTCTTCACCGTACCCTCTACATCCACACTCTCATTCCTCCTTATCTCTACAGACAGAAAAGCGGCCGGCGGCAGTCCACATGACCGCCCCGGCCGCCCTCCCGGTTTCCCTTATTATTAACTTTATCCGATACTCCCGATTAGTTCACACGGAAACGGTCAATACCCTCTTTCAGGAAGCCCACAGCCTGCGTAGCGGCCGCCAGACCCGCATTGATATTGGCCTCGGCAGTCTCCGCGCCCATCTTCTTCGGAGTAGCGAAGAAGCGCGTGCCGAACTTCTCCGCCATCTCAGCCGCGCACGAAGGAGCAATATCCGTGATATACTTGAAGTCCTGACGCTCCTCCATGAGACGCATCATGTCAGCCTCGTTGATAACCTCCTTACGCGCCGTGTTCACCAGCGTACCCCCCTTCGGCATACGGCTCAGAAGCGCATAGTTGATAGAGTTCTTCGTCTGCTCCGTAGCAGGTATATGCAGCGAAACATAATTAGAAGTCGAATAGAGCTCCTCAATCGAAGCCACAGCCTTCACGCCAGCCTCCTCTATCTTCTCCGCCGGAACGAACGGGTCAAACGCCTGCACATTCATGCCGAAACCCTTCGCGATGCCTGCCACCAGACGGCCCACATGCCCGAACGCATGTATACCCAGAGTCTTCCCCTTCAGCTCAGAACCCGTACCCGAATGGAACGAATTGCGCGCCATGTACACCATCATGCCCAGAGCCAGCTCAGCCACAGCGTTAGAGTTCTGCCCCGGAGTGTTCATCGCAACGATGCCGCGCTCCGTGCATGCGGCGAGGTCAAGGTTGTCATAACCCGCGCCCGCGCGCACCACTATCTTAAGGTTCTTCGCGTGCGCGATAACCTCCTTCGTCACCTTGTCCGAACGCACGATGAGCCCGTCCACATCTGCCACAGCAGCATAAAGCTCATCCACACTCGTGTACTTCTCAAGAAGAACCACCTCACCGCCGGCCTTCTCGACAATCTCCTTAATGCCGTCCACAGCTGCTTTCGCAAACGGCTTCTCTGTTGCTACTAATACTTTCATGATTTCTGTTGTATTATATTTAAGTTAAAAACCAGTCTCTCAACTCCACGCAAAACGCCCGCGCCCCCTCTCCCGCACCTCACTCGCCCCTCCCGTCCTTTGCACTACAAAGGTACGCAATTATTCAATACCGCATATACAAAAACTCAATTAAAAAAACTGACCACCTCCCGCCCCGCCCTCCATCCCCCTCCGCAACCCCAACCATTCCACTCCGCACCCCAAACCATTCCCACAACTTCATCTCAACTTCACCCTGACATCACCCCGACTTCTGATAGAAACACCCCCGCACACGATCCCCCATGCCCAATAGTAAAAGAGAGTTAAAAACACGTACTCTCACGCCAGCGGCTACGGACACCCTACGGAGCCCCTCCCTATCCCCAAGCCCCCTCCAAGCCCCCCTTCCCTTAACTTTTCTTTGAAATTAAAGCCCACCGACAGCCACCCCCAAAGCGAAACATACAAATGTGCGGAGCGCAAAAAGCGAGGGTTGAGCCCGCCGTCTCCAAGAGACCGCAGCCCACCCCTACATTAATTCTCGCTCTGCTATACGCAGCTCCTCAGCACATCCGCTCCTCGCACTTGCACTCCGGCAGTTCAAACTCTATGGTCGAATGGCAGATGCCCTCCGCGTGCAGCACATCCTTTATGCAGTGCTTCACGCGCTCCAGCGAAGACGCATCCCCTATCCTCACGTGCATCGTCGCGGCATTCTCCGTCGTACTCATAGCCCACACATGCACATGGTGCAGACCCTCCACACCCTCCACAGCCGACACCTCCGCCTCTATCCTGCGCACGTCTATGCCCTCAGGCACAGCGTCCAGCGACAGATACAGGCTCTCCCTCAGCAGCCTCCACGTAGAGACCAGTATCACCGCCGCGATAATCAGGCTCACCAGCGGGTCAACCACCGCCCACCCCGTGAACTCTATCACAATGCCCGACGCCACCACACCGAACGACACCAGCGTGTCCATAAGCATGTGCAGGAACGCGCCCCGCACATTCAGGTCATGCTTCTGGCTCTTCATGAGCAGCCACGCCGTAAGCCCGTTGACGCCTATCCCCACACCGGCCGTCCACGATATGGCCGCCCCCGACACAGCCTCCGGGCTGCTGAACTTATGCACCGCCTCTATAACGATAGCCCCCACCGCGACAAGCAGTATCACCGCATTAAGCAACGACACCAGCACCGTACTCTTCCTGTACCCGTAGGTGAAGCGCACCGTACTCTCCCGCTTGGACATCCTGAACGCGAACAGCGACAGCAGCAGGCTGAACACGTCGCTCAGGTTATGCCCCGCGTCCGACAGCAGCCCCAGCGACCCGACCCACAGGCCGACAGCCGCCTCCACCACCACATAGGCCGCGTTAAGGGCAATGCAGACAACAAAGATTGCATTGAGCGACTGCGGTACATGCACATGCTGATGGTCATGCGCGTGCGTATGATTATGTGCCATATCTACCTCCTCTTTTGTATCATCGGAAGCAAAGATATGGATTAATGTCTGCACCTGCGTTGCATTCACATTCGTTAAGCCCGTGCGGGGCTGTGCGCCGCCCTCCGCACCGCCGCATACGGAAATGCCCCCGCTGCACGCTCGTGCAGCGGGGGCATCAGCCTATTGTAAAGCTGCCGTTACCGGCTTAATTGCCGTATTTGAGCGCAGCCTGCGCCGCCGCGAGACGTGCGATTGGCACGCGGAACGGTGAGCAGGAGACATAGTTCAGACCCACCCTGTGGCAGAACTCCACGGACGACGGCTCGCCGCCATGCTCGCCGCAGATGCCGCATTTGAGGTCCGGGCGCACGGAGCGGCCCTTCTCCGTAGCCATCTCGATGAGCTGACCCACACCGTTCTGGTCAAGCACCTGGAACGGGTCGTTCTTCAATATCTTCATGTCGAGATATGCCGGCAGGAAGGAGGATATGTCGTCACGCGAATAGCCGAACGTCATCTGGGTCAGGTCGTTCGTGCCGAACGAGAAGAACTCCGCCTTGCTGGCTATGCGGTTGGCTGTCAGCGCGGCACGCGGTATCTCAATCATCGTGCCCACCTTAAACTCTATGCTGTCGCCCTCCTCCTCGAAAAGCAGCGCGGCTGTCTCGCGGATGATTCGCTCCTGGTTTGCGAACTCATACAGGATACCTGTCAGTGGCACCATGATTTCCGGAATGGCCTGCACCCCTTCTCTCTTCAGTTCGAGGGCTGCACCGAGTATGGCGCGGGTCTGCATCTCCGTAATCTCCGGATATGTGTTGCCGAGACGGCAGCCACGGTGGCCAAGCATCGGGTTGGCCTCATGCAGCGAGTTGACGCGCTGCAATATATACTCGTAGGAGACACCCATCACCTTGGCCAGTTCGCGCTGCTCCCTCTCCTCGTGAGGCACGAACTCGTGGAGCGGCGGGTCAAGCAGGCGCACTGTCACGGGATAGCCCGCCATCACGCGGAATATGCCCTTGAAATCCGCTTTCTGATAAGGGAGTATCTTGGCGAGGGCAACGCGGCGTCCGTCCGAATCCTCGGCGAGAATCATCTCACGCATGGCCTTAATCTTGTCGCCCTCGAAGAACATGTGCTCCGTGCGGCAGAGGCCTATGCCCACGGCACCGAAGTTGCGTGCCGTCTGCGCGTCATGCGGAGTATCGGCGTTAGTGCGCACCGAGAGGCGCGTGTATTTGTCCGCGAGTTTCATCAGCTCCGAGAAGTCAGCGTCAAGCTCGGCCTCCTTGGTTGCCACGGCACCGATATAGACATCGCCCGTCGTGCCGTTAAGAGATATATAGTCACCCTCACGGAGCACCGTGCGGTCCACGATGAGCGTCTTTGCAGTGTAGTCGATGACCAGTGCGCCCGCGCCGGAGACACAGCACTTGCCCATGCCGCGCGCCACGACAGCAGCGTGGGAAGTCATGCCGCCACGTGCCGTGAGTATGCCCTCGGCGGCAGCCATGCCGGCCAAGTCCTCGGGCGAGGTCTCGATGCGCACCATGATGACCTTTTCGCCGCGCGCCGCCCACTCGGAAGCGTCGTCGGCGTTGAAGACTATCTTGCCGCACGCCGCGCCGGGGCTTGCCGCCAGTCCCTTGGTAAGTATCTTGGCATTGCGGAGAGCCTTCTTGTCAAACACGGGGTGCAGCAGTTCGTCGAGCTTGTTAGGCTCTACGCGGAGCACCGCCTCCTTCTCGGTTATCATGCCCTGATGGAGCATGTCCATGGCTATCTTGACCATGGCCGCACCGGTGCGCTTGCCGTTTCGCGTCTGCAAGAACCAGAGCTTGCCCTCCTGCACTGTGAACTCCATGTCCTGCATGTCGCGGTAGTGGTTCTCGAGTTTGGTCTGGAGAGCGTCAAGTTCACGGTATATCTCAGGCATGGCCTCCTCCATAGAGGGGTATTTAGCGGCGCGCTCCTCCTCGGAGATGCCCGCCAGCTCAGCCCAACGCTGCGAACCAACCTTGGTAATCTGCTGCGGAGTGCGTATGCCGGCAACGACGTCCTCGCCCTGCGCATTGATGAGGTACTCGCCGACAAAGAGGTCCTCGCCCGTGGCGGCATCGCGGCTGAACGCCACGCCCGTGGCAGAGGTGTTGCCCATGTTGCCGAAGACCATTGCCTGCACGTTGACAGCCGTGCCCCACTCGGCGGGTATGCCCTCCATCTTGCGGTAGAGGATGGCGCGCTCGTTCATCCAGCTGTCGAAGACGGCGCATATCGCGCCCCAGAGCTGGTCGTATGCCGACTCGGGGAAGTCCTGCCCGGTCTGCGCCTTGACGGCCGTCTTGAAGCGGGAGACGAGTGTCTGGAGGTCGTTCACGTCAAGCTCCGTGTCAAGTTTCACTCCCTTGGCCTCCTTGACCTCCTCAATGATGGCCTCGAAGGGGTCGATGGCAGTCTTGTCAGCGGGCTTCATGCCGAGGACCACATCGCCGTACATCTGGACGAAGCGGCGGTAGGAGTCCCACACGAAGCGGGGGTTGCCTGTCTTGCGCACCATGCCCTCGACCACGCGGTCGTTCAGTCCGAGGTTTAGGATGGTGTCCATCATGCCGGGCATGGAAGCCCTCGCGCCGGAGCGGACGGAGACAAGCAGGGGGTTGTCCACATCGCCGAACTTGGAGTTCATGAGCGTCTCCACATGGCGGAGAGCCTGCTCGACATCGTCTTTAAGAAGGTCGACAACCTTCTCTTTCCCTATCTCGTAGTACTCGTTGCATACTTCAGTCGTGATGGTAAATCCGGGAGGCACAGGGACTCCTATCAGATTCATCTCGGCGAGGTTCGCTCCCTTGCCGCCAAGCAGATTTCGCATGTCTGCCCTACCCTCGGCCTTTCCGTTGCCGAAAGTATAAACTCTCTTCTTTTTCTCCATAAAAATACTATTAGAAAATTAGTCATTACCTATACGGTCTGCAAATTTAGCCTTTTTGCGCGATTTTTGCAATATTTGCGTCTGTAATTACGACAGAAAAATGCACAAAAAAACACAAGAGCGGGATTTTCAGTTTTATCATATTGAATGTCAAAGCTTTATTTTACGGCAGAGAAGGCTACCGCAGATGGAAGGCTGCGCGGCAGCAGCGCATAAATTTAACTAAAAGGGGCGGCAATCATGCGCCGTGCGGGCATATTGTACCGCAGACAATAGCGTATATGGTTGTAAGAGAGGCACGTAGCTCGCCACATAGAGACACAGACCGCATACGGCAGTGCGTATGCGGGTCTGTGTCTTTACGTCATAAGTTAAAACATCATTAACACTTGCAGACATCATAAAGTAGGTAAATTCATGCCCGTTATCTTGCGGTAGAGGTCGAGGGCATAGATGTCGGTCATGCCACTGACGTAGTCTATCACGCTCAATATCCTGTCGTACGGGCTGTCGGCGCGTACCTCGTACTGCTGGGGTATGCGGTTGAGGAGCTGGCGGGAGTAGGATTTCTCCGGCTCGAAGACGGCGGAGAGGAGGTCGTCCATGAGTTCGGATATGATGCGGTAGCCGGCAAGCTCTATGTCGAGTACCATCTGTGAGCGGTAGATACGCTCGACGGCAATGGAGGACATGCGGCGGTATGCGGAGGCGCAACGTCCGGATACGCGGCCGATGAGTGAGCCGGTGAAGAGGCCGGAGAGTATCTCGTCCTCATGGTCGGCGAAGACGCGGACGCATTCGTCGACAAGAAGGCCGATGACGGTGGAGCGGAGGTAGGCCACGCGCTCATTGTCGTCCTGCACGGTCTGGAATATACGCCCGGCACGCTGCTGCCGCTCTTCGGGGAGGAAGGCCATGAGCATGTCACGCGTCTGTTCGAAGGAGAGGAGCTTGAGCTTGAAGGCATCGTCGACATCCATCACCTGATAGCATATGTCGTCGGCGGCCTCGACGAGGTAGACCAGCGGATGGCGCACGCGGCGGCCGCCGCCGGAGGGCGAGGGGATTATGCCAAGCTCTGCGGCGATGCGTGAGTATGCCTCTTTTTCGGACTGGAAGAAGCCGAATTTGCACTTTCGGCCGTCGGCCTTTAGGGCTTCGTAGGGGTATTTGACGATGGCGGCCAGTGTGCTGTATGTCATGGCGAAGCCTCCCTCGCGGCGGCCGTTGAAGCGGTGGGTGAGGAGGCGGAAGGCATTGGCGTTGCCGTCGAAGCGGGTGAAGTCGGCCCACTGTTCGTCGGAGAGGGCACAGGAGGCGCGGAGGGAGAGGCCGGGGCCCTCGGAGAAGTAGGTGGCGATGGCGTTTTCGCCGGAGTGGCCGAAGGGGGGATTGCCCATGTCGTGGGCGAGGCATGCGGCGGATACTATGTCGCCGATGGCATTGAAGTGGCCGCCCTGTTCGCCGTATTTCTCGCGGAGGCGGTCGGAGACTCCGTAGCCGAGCGAGCGGCCGACGCATGCGACTTCGAGGCTGTGGGTTAGGCGGTTGTGGACGAATACGCTGCCGGGCAGGGGGAAGACCTGTGTCTTGTTCTGCAAGCGGCGGAAGGGTGCGGAGAAGATGAGGCGGTCGTAGTCGCGCTGGAATACGGAGCGGCGGTCGTGCTTTTCGTCGTAGTAGCGTTCCAGTCCGAAGCGTTTCGCGCTGAGGAGTTTTTTCCAATCCATCTTTTCCATAGGAGTGTGCTGTGTCATATATTATATTGTGTGTTCATACTGTCAGCCTGCGCCTGAGGTGGAGGGGACGGGCAGGGGTGCGGGGACGGTACGGCGGCGCACCTCGTAGAGCTCCGCGCGGCGGAGGGTGATTTCCGCCCAGCGGCTGTGGGGCTTGATGGCACGGATAAGTTGCTCACGCTGAGGGGTGTTATCTTCGAGGAGCTCCTGCCGTTCACGCTCGGCACGGCGGCGGCGACGCTCTTCGGCGACGCGGCGCATGCGGGCTATGTCCTCGGAGCGGAGGGCGTCCTCCACGCGGAGGCGGCGGATGTGGTGGGCTATGCAGGCTCCGCGGGCTGTCTTATAGCCGAGTTCGGCGGCGTGGGTGTCCCAGTAGAGGCGGCGGGCGGGGTCGGCCAACTCGCTCTTAGCCAAGGCTGTGGCGCGGGAGAGGAGGCTGCGGGAGCGGAGCTGGGCCTCGGTGTCGGGCTGGCGTATCCCGACGGGGCAGATGGTGTAGACACGGCCCCAACGGACTGTGATGCGCAGTCCGGAGGGGCGCATGCGCCGCCTGACGTAGGGGACGTAGCCGAGTGATACGA
>CALUOH010000032.1 GCA_944322025.1 uncultured Bacteroidales bacterium
CTTTTGCAGAACCTGAGTATGAAACTACCGTGCGCAGCAGCACACATCACCACAGGATATGTATCCAGTGCGGAGCTATAAAAGAGTTCTCCGACCAAAAAATAGAAATGGCCATAAAACGGCGCACTTTTACTGCCTTTGCACCCGAATACTCATCGCTCTACCTCTACGGCCTCTGTAAAAAATGCATGCCACGGCAGAAAAAGCCCCGCACCTCTTCCGAGCGTAAATGATACCTTGCCGTACAGGCACAGCACCGCGCTATCCGCACACATCTCTTTTACTATTATCGTAGGTCAAAATGCACACACAATCTATCCATACATACCCACACCACCTATTTCTCTCGAGCGTAAATCGCTTATTATCAAAATGACCAGCCAATTCGTAGCAAGACCGCAGCAAGCTCCCCGCTATCCTCTCCTTAGCGATTCGTCATTCGTTCGCCTAATCCGTGCAAAAACCTTCAAATCATAAACCCCATCGTAACAAACACTATATTACCCACTCCCTCATTACTGTAATCCGGCAGCGTTCTTCATTGCAAACAAAAAAGACCGGGAGAAAACTCTCTCCCGGTCCTCGGCCCGATAACCTACACAGGCTCAGACCTCACTTGCTCTCATCGTCACTTCACGATGATCTTACCCTGATATATGCGTCCCTTGCCGTCATCCACACGTACAAGGTAAACACCCGAAACATTCAGACCACTGATAGTTATAGGATCACCCTCCGGACGGAAATTCTGTATCAGTGCGCCCACATTGTTGTACACACGTACCGTAAGACCCTCGCGCTCCTCGTCCGTAAGTTCGAGATGCACCTCCACGTTCTCGCCCGCCTTAATCGGGTTCGGAGCAAGAACCATGTCGCCTATCGTATACGTAGTATTGTTTCCAGTGGGTTCGCCCACTATGAGTGTCAGGTTGATAGTACCTTCACACCCGTCGGCAGTCACTGTGATTTCCTCCGTGTACGTGCCCTCCGGCAGTGTTGCCGGGAACTCGTGGCCGAACACCGTATACGGCAGGTCAGTCCGTTCAATCTCTATAGTCCAGTCCTCAGCGAAACCATCGTCTATCACAGCAAGGTGCAGAGTGATAGTTGAGTCACAACCGTGGCTGCTCTTCGCCGTCACTGTCGTATACATACTCTCCGTCAGTTCACCGAAGATTCTGTCCGTATAAGTAGAGCCCTTGCATATAGCAGTATCTACCTGTGTCCTGAACTCCGGAAGTACGATAAGGTTGAAGTTGATCACGGAATCGCAGCCGTTCTCTGTCGACAGGCGAGCCGTATTCGGGCCTGCCTCGCTGTACTCTACCCCGTTGATTACTACCGAACCTCCATAACATACCGTCGTATCGCCCCAATCTACTGTGACAGATCTCATCTCTATGAGAGTCAGTGTCACTATCGAGTCACAGCCGTTGTACGACTTGAACACATGCGTAAACACACCGCCTTCATTAATGGTCGTATCTGCCTCCGTCCATTCGTACGGTACTCCGCTACACATCGAATCTGTGAATGAAGTCTCCACATTCGGCAGCACTGCCACTCGTATAGCAAATATCGAGTCGCAACCGTTGGCTGTCGATGTCAGTCCTTTCTTCTTGAACAGACCGGCCTTGTATGCAGGTATGCCGTCGATTGTTGTCGACTCGCCTTCACAAATAGTTACATCTTCTATCTGTGTCAGCCTTGCGTTCACCATGACTTTCACACTATAGTTCGTGTCAGGCACTTCCGTAGTCGACCTATGAATGATGTACAGGTTGTTCTCCTCGCCCGGCGTGAATGCCGATGACGGCAGAGTGAACCCGTTCTCGCCGACAAATGTCTCGCCTTCGCATATCTGGCCTCTCTGCTCGCTGTTGATGAACTGGTTCACCTGAACATTGTCCAGATGCAGCTTATACGAAGCCTGAGCCGCCGGGTCGCTGCTTTGGGCGAAGAACGCTATCTTTATCTGCTTGCCCGCATACTTGCTCAAGTCTATCCTTACCTGTTCTCCAGTGTTGGATATATCATCAAGCGAATAATCTGCTGCAGTGTTGATTATCTGTGGAATCCCATTACCCCAGACGGTAGCGTTTTCCTCACAGTACGTGTACTGCCTACCCTCATCTTCCGATATGGCCACAGCGAAAGCCTTGTCTGTCATTCCTTTTTGCAGGTCACTGATAGCATTGCCATTATCTCTCTGTGTGAGAGCAAGATCAAACGTCAATTGCAGACTGTCGCCATCACTAAACTCTCTCAAGTCAATGACTGGTGTAGCGAGCCATGCGTTAAGCGTATCGGCCAGTTCTACTGTAGCATGCATACCATCCAGACCGTAGCCACAGTCCTCATAGACCCAGATGTCATTGCCGGCCGATGTCACATTGGAAATAAGTTCCGTTGTTTTCCCATCGCCTACAACGCAGCCTATGATACCATAACCTGCCAACGCATCACCAGAAACAGGTTTCCAACGATTATAATTATTCTCCAGCCAATTAACCGGTACTGCACCATCAGAGAAATCCTCTGTGAAGCGCACACCCTCCTTAGTCGTGAAAGCCAGTGGCTCTGACCACTCGGATATGCCGTCCTCTGCATCAGGGTCACAGATCTGCCGTACATAAACCCTGTAGCTTGTGTTCGGCAAGAGACCTTCTATAAGAGCATTCTCCGATGTTGTGATTTGTGTAGGCCGTACTACCGTGTCTATACCAGTTGTAGCATCGATAACCATAGCCTCCCACAATGTACCATCCGTATGGTCGAATGACACATTGATACTCTTATAGCTTACGTCTGCCGACAGATTCTTCGGCGCGAAACATGCCACTGCGGGACCTATCACCACTTCATCGATGAACACTCTGTTGTTCGATGCGTTCGTCGGGTTCTTCAGTACAAGATACTCGCCCTCTGTACCTGCAAGGTTCACAACAAACTGTATCCATTCCTGACTCCCGGACGGATATACTACAGTCTCAAGCAGTTCGAATGTCGACGGCTCTTCCGGATTGCTCATTGTGCCAATCTCTATAGCATGCGCGTAAGCACTATTTGTATAATCTTGCCAACCCAGCACCATGTTGTATCCAGCTCGCATCCAGAAACTTAGCTGCATTGTATCGAAATCCGCCTTCATCAACGGGAAAGCAACATAATTACCGGACTGCTCCGTACCTGAATAGTTCAGGATAAGCACTCCATCGCCCTCACGCCCGTAGGTAGTGCTGCTAGTATTAAATTTAATAGCCGGGACTAATGTCCAACCTGAAGCATCCGGCACACTACCGGAATAATTATCCCCGCCGACAGAGAAACATGCGCTCGGCAGCGTATGTTCTGAACCAGATACAATAGGCACAGATCCCTCAATCATATTGAAGTTCCATACGAACATTCCTCTCTGATCGAGAGCCGGGCTATCCTCCGTCTCCTCGTGCAGCTCGCCGTTCGGCTCCATAGACGCGCAGGCCGTCCGGACATCCATCGGCTCACTCCAGCTGCTGTAACCGCCATCATCTTCGGTACAGAGTGCGCGAACGAATATGCGGTACTCTGTCTCCGGCATCAGTTTATCAATCGTGCAGGTCGGTCCCTGCTCTTTCTGCACTGTGATATAATCTGCTTCTGTCGGTGGTATAGCGGTCGCCGTCTCCGTGGTGTAGTAGACCTCCCAGCCCTCAGTCATGCCAGTCAAATCGTTCCACTCGACTGTTATCAGCGAGTCATAGACCGCCTTTGCTGTCAGGACAGTCGGCGGCACACAAGCCTTCACCCTGATTGACAGGTTGTCTATCGCCGCTCCGAGTGCCGCGTTGGCGCCGCCCTCTTCATTGTTCCTCCAGAATACTACGAGTTTGTAGAGTCCTGCCTCGCGTGCGCTCATGTAGTATTCCACTTCATTGTGCGCCCAGTCGCTGCTGCCGTTCAGCTGATAACGCTGTGCGCTGCTCTCGTCGACATCTTCGAGCGGTATCCAGTATGACGGGGTCTCGTCCGCGGTGCAGCCGAGTTCATCGCTTCCGATGTTGGGTGTCCCGACAGTAGGAGTATAGATATCAGGTATAAGGCCGACGCGGATGTAGTCCTCGTTCTCCTCACCGACAGACCTCCAGTCATATTCGAACACATATGTACCCTCTGAAAAGTCTATCGTCCTGTATATCCATGCATATGTCTCCTTCCCGGCATCGTAACCCAAGTCCTCGCCGTCGGTCGATACATACAGGCCGTTAGTGCCCTCTTCAGCCGCGCCTGTGCCGATTACCCAACCGGCCGCGCCCTCAGCTGTCAGCGGCAGCCAGAGCTTATTGTCATCCGTATCCTCGAAACCGAAGTCGTATGGCAGTTCGTCCATCGTCAGCGGCGTAGAGAGAGTCGTAGCTGTCAGAGGGCCTACCCATACACTCTGTTCTTCCTCACTGCATACTGACTGTACATACACATTATACGTTGTTGCCTGAACGAGATTCTTCAGGGTATCAATCTGAGCTACGCTCCTTATCACGGTATCCTCAGTTCCAGCCTCGACATACTTGACATTCCACTCCGTAGCCGATGCTATCTCACGGAATTTCAGAGCTATACTGTTGTCTGTCACCTCTGTCAGCGCAAACTCCTCCGGTTTTGGACATGCCGGTGTCTCATACAGCTCAAGATTATTCATAAAGAATCCTCCCATATATGCCGCACCTGTTGTACGGAGGTTCAGTTCATAACTCGTGGTCAGCACTATATACTCGCCATTATAGTCATAATCATCAAAATTGACGAAACACCTTTGAGTAGAGCCAAACACAGTGATAGTATCTATTGGTGTCATACCGATCACAGACTCTTTCGATGTGTTGTCAGTACATACCCCGATTATGACTGAGCGCGGCTCTCCAGCCTCATCCATAAAATATGTGCCTGTCGCGTCGAATGCAAGAGTCAAGCCTTTCAAGTCTGTGACACCATCCGCCTTAGCAAAACGCGGCAGGGCAAGATACGGCTGCGTCATATTGTCAGCGAACAGCAATATCGAACGCCCGCCCAAATCTGGCTGGCCATAATTTTCAGCATCCCATGAACTTACTACCGCCGGTGGATTCTCAAACATCTCACGGCTTGCCACAGCATAGCCATACCAGCATTCGGGCAAACTTCCCTCCTCATACGTACTTATCGCATCTGCAAACGGCACACTCTCATACTCGGGACACGTTGTGGTAAACATAACCGCACCAGACCATTCGCTCTCCCCGTTACCACTTGGACATGATGCCAATACATATGCGTAATAACTCGTATTCGGCTCCAGTTCTACAAGTTCTATAGACATGCCCTCATCCTCAATAAATTCCATCACATCATCTGGTTTTTCACCGTTCAGCGTCTCCTCGTTTAGAGCATTCTTCGACACCCATACTGTGAACGGAGCGGAACCGCGTGTCCACGAGATAGTCGCTGTTGTGCCACCAACTTCCTCTACAGTCAAACCAACAGCCGACGGACAATCGGAAATATAATTAAAAGTCACATCGTCTATCGTGAAATTATTGTTGAAATCGAAACCAGTAGAACGGAATTCGATAAAGCGCCCCATATCACCATTGTTGTCGCCGGTATACCTATCGATGCTAACAATATACTCAGTCCATGCACCTGTACCTTCGACTACATATATCTCACGCCAAGTGTCAGGGTCTGCAGTCGATGTGCGTACGCCTACACGCAATTTTGTGCCTGCCGCGCCATTACCCCAGAACCTAACCTCTATATCCGTAATGCTCTTGTCTGCATCTATATCGAACATAGGAGATATGGCATAAAGCCCGGCACCGCTTGATGCGTTGTTAAATAGCAGACCATTTCCTTCCCGTCCAGACGAAAGCGATGGAGCCGCAGTACTGTCATTATTCAAATTACCTACCGTCCAACAATATATGTCATCAAACGTCTGTATACCCTCTTCTCCAGTTGTCGTAGGGACGCACAGCGTACGGCATGTGCCATAATCATTAGCCCACTTGCCGTAAACTCCTTCGCCACATTTGGCGCGTACATAGAAATAGTACTCCGTATTCGCTTCGAGACCTGTTATAGTGAATGTATCTGTCGTCACATCAATATTCGGAAATGCCGTAACACCCTCTATAGTTTCTCCATTCATCAACTTGATCCAATCATCTTCGTTCTCTATGAGGACATCGGTCATAAGCACCTGCCATGCGCTTTCGTCACCGCCACGTGTCCATGTGACAGTCGCCGAGTTATCCGTGACTGATACAAGAGTCGGATACGAAACTTTCGGACACGGGTCTGACAGATCTATCACTACGCTGTCCACATACCACTCTATGTCTCGTGGGGTATATATGGCTATATGTTCCGACTCGCCGTTACCCGATGGAGTATAGTCCGAAAGATCAGCCACCACCTCACTCCAAGTTTCGGCATCCTTGACATATACACCTCTAAGACTTCTGAACGTGCTCAGATCCTCAGGGTCGCTCATGACACCTACTATTATGGAATCTGCCTGATCCGGCCTTACGAACATACGCAATGACAACTCGTTGATCTCCTTTGTCTCAAGCTCCGGAAACGCCACATAAGTTCCGCGTCCCATTCTAAGAGAGCTTGCGCTGTTATTATATGCACGCTCTATCGTTATATAAGGCAGATAATACCGCTCATAATCCCCTACAATATAGTACACAAGATTCGATGCAAGGCACGATGGCGAGAAATACGGACGCGTCTCGACAGGATAAGTGTCGAAGCCCTCAGAATAAGGTAATGCCCTTGCTCCAGCGCAACCTGTCTCAAACTCTAAGGGGAAGAGCCACTCACCGCCGCTCGGCTTAACAGAATAGCGGTACTTGTGACCGTTTGCGACAAGCCCAGTTGCAGTGAATGAACTGCCGTTCACAGTCACAGAGGAGACAGTCGGTACTTGGCTACTCTCTATCGTCTGATAATCAAGATAATTATCTGCATCCCATACTTTCACTTCCCACGAGTTCTGCCCATCAGCCGGCCAGCTGACAGTCACACTCGTACCTTCGGAATTATCGACGACGAATCTATCTGGATCGGGCATACGATATGACCCTATTTTATCTACAGTTACATTATCTATATGATTCTCATTTTTCGTCATTGACGATGCTATAGTTGTATATGCATAGGACACCCTATCATAGGCAGCCTTAAAGGCGAAAAACTTGGCATTGTCAGGCACATTGTCAAAATATACCCAATAACGGCCCCAATCCTTATTGTTATGGGTCGTTCCGGCCCCGTAATCTCTCCAGAAAGTCCGGCCGCTCTTAGTCTCTATCGTGTCAACCGGCACAAAAGTATTCATGTCATTTGCATCAGTCATATATCCGACTACAAAGTTGGTCGAATCTTCCGCACCTGCCCTACTCTGCACACCCGCTATATCAGTACTGCCACCTGTAGCATAAAAGCTTACGACACATTCGTTCAGGTTCTCCACCGCCGGAAATACCACACAGCCATAGTCTATGCCATCTATGAGATCATCCACGGTCAACACGAGGAGCGGATTGCTTGCCTGGTTTAACGGCAAACTTGACGGCACATTATATACATTGCCGGCACGAGGCATCGCCTCAGCCGTCTCAGAAGAAGAGTGTACCGTCAGCCCTGTAAGCATATACATATTGTTATTCTCCTCGTAAGGATAATATACATTATCCCCATCAGTGGTAAATTCATATGTATATGGCAGAGACTGGCTGTATACGCTTATGTCACCAGGTGTACGTATTTTGTTCGCGAGACTCCACTCACCATGGCTACTTCCGTTTGTGTTGCGGGCGTACACATAACCGTCCATCCACGGCTCTATATTATCCGTTGCTTTTAACGGTAATGTCTGGCCTGTCACATGAGCACGCACTTTCGTACCGTCTACTGAGATAGTTCCATCCAGCTCAGCCGCAGTGAGTTCTTCTGTACTGACCACTATCTCATAACCGGTAGCACCGCGCACAGCGTCACCCCCCCATTCCACAGTTACCTCCTTAGCCGACGGATAACCGATCTTCAAATCACGAGGTTTCACAATGTCGGGTATCTCTTTCACTTCAAGGTTGTCAATCACAATGGAATTCGTCCGGTCGAAGTCCGACATGAGGGCAATATACCTCTTGTCACCCTCATAATGCTCGAAAGAGACAATGAACTCGAAAAGCTCTCTCGTGTTCGGCACTACCACTGTGTCGATAGCCTCAAACGACGCCTTGTCGTTCACATCTGCCATCACACCAACAAGTATCTTTGACACCTCACCGCCCATATCTTTCCAACCGGCATAGAAAGAGACCTGCACCTCATTCATCTTCACGCTCCGGTCCATCTCAGGCAGTGCCATATATGCCCACTCATTAGCCGGTATAGGCACTTGATAATAATATGAGCCGCCAAACATATAATTGTTATATGATGTGAACACAAGACACTGCGTAGTATCAGGTGAGTATCTTGCCATATAACTGGTGCCGTACAGCCTCAGACCTGTATTCACAAACGGCACATTCTGGTCTATACCCGATGATGTCACTATAACATAGTTGCCCGGCACCATATTAGTAGAACCGGAATAGGAATTAAAATCATCCTTCCACTGCAGTTCCATCATGTCGAGGGTCGAGAACATATAAGCCTCGCTCCATCCACTCATAGAACCGTTCATGCAACTTGAATTGACATACATATAGAAATCTGTCGCACGGTCAAGACCTTTCAGCACTATACCACGGTTAGGCCACCCAGCCACCGTTGTATCTACCACAAGCTCAGTATCATCGTTCTCAAGATCCTCTGCAGTCAGAGGAGTCATGCTCACCTTGACAGCATATTCCAACGCGTTCCAATTGTCCGTCCACTGTATCCATGCGGAATCATTCGCCACCGCATCCAAAGAAAAACCGCTTGGCACATCACACGTCGGGTCAGACTGTATCTTAACATCGTCCAAAGCGATGCCTCCGCCAAGCATATCTATACCCTCAAACGCTACCTGATACTGTGCGCCTGGACGGCCGAGACTGATCATGACTTCCTTCCATGAGTTCGTTGCATCGGTATAGGTCCTCAGCTGTGTCCATTCTGCATCCGGTGCATTTCTGTACAACACACGCAGCGAATCAACATCGCCCGACCATTCGGTCAGCATGTAGGAGAACATCAGAACCGCGTCATTGAGTGTGTCGAGCTTAAGCACCGGGCTTTGCAGCTGTGTGATATAGCCGAGCTGCACACTCCCCGGATGCATCAGTGCCATCCAATAGTCTCCGGATACCGCTGTTGTGGCCACATCCCCACTCTTATTGGTCACGACCCAATCTTGGTCTCCATCTACATTGTAGACGGTCCAATTAGAAGGTATAGCACCTCCCTCGAAACTCTCCTCCAGCGCAACGCCGTAGCCCTGGGCCGTAACGGAGAATACTGACAGGAGTGTCAATGCACCTGCCAGCAATGCTCTAATAAGATAGTTACTCTTCATAGACCATAGATTTAATTTATTAGTAGATTTAGTTAATTAAAAGTGTTGTCTCCTCTATATGGCTGTTGCCGGCTCCGATGCACGGCGCGGTCTCATCTCACGATTATCTTGAAATGACGCTTCTCCGCACCGTCGTCTATCACAAGCACATACACTCCCGTGTGCAGGGGCATATCGACCTCGCGGCTGAAATCATCCACCGTCTCGGACGAATAGAACACTCCGGAAACGTCCCACACGCTGACCGTAAGCTCTTCTCCTTCATCCACACCCGCTATCCTCACTTTCTGTCCCATCGTCACTACAGTCTGCACCGGATATGCCGTCAGCTCCGGCTTTGCCGCCACCGGCACTATCGGGCAGGTAGGCAGCGTCACCCCATCGTCGGCACGCGTAAGCATGACATAATATGTCGCCGTCGTATCGAGTGCCACATCAGGGCCGTTGTAGTAGTACGACCCTATCTCTCCAGTCAGCGGCGCATCGTTCATATACCACTGGAATGCCGCAAAGCTGTATCCGCCGTTATAACGGTCATTCTTGACAGCCAGCACATTGTCCCATTTCTGCACCACAATATCCGAGGCGTAATGGATCTCAAAAGACAATGGATATACTCTTTCTTCACAGATAATATCCTCTATCACCACATTCGCCTCATAACGGTCAGGCCTACACGAATCCGGCAACAATATGTTCACTTCTGGCACATCAAACGTATCACGTATATTCTCAAATCCCGCACTGCGAGCCTTATCGCCGTACTCTATCCTGTAATTAGTCGCAACACCTGCAGTAATGTTACACGGTATATCTATACTCCCGTCATCGGCGCACGCCGTATAGATGCCAACCGTATCGAGGTCTGCCGCCGCACACTCCTGATTTATCGTGATAGTCACAGGCTCACTAGCACAGCCGGTTGAGTCGTACACCACTATCTCATAGTCCCCTCCGGAAAGCCCCGTGAGCGATGCGTTCTCTTCGCCGTTGAGCGTATATGTATATCCGTCGAACGGTACATTGATTACTATCTCGCCCGTGTTCGGCATGCCCTCCACATCTTTTTTCCCGTATGTAAATTCTATGGAATCACTGACAGACAGTTCTATATACAGATTATAGTCACACCCATACTCATTAGCCAAAGTGACCCTATGCCTACCCTCCTGCCAAAACTTGTAACCCTCCACATCGAGTGTATCGCCGTAGCAGATATGTGCTGTTGTGGTCGAGTCCTCCGTTTCCGGATGCAGGTCAAAGTTCACTACTATGATACTATCACACTCAGCCCAGTTTTTAAGGTTTGCAACATACTGACCGGGTCTAACCAACATCTGCTGCAGTCCCTCGAAAAAATACCCGTCACCATGACACACCGTAGTGTCTATAGTATCCGTTGGTGTCAATATAGTCGGTATCACAAAATCCTCAATCTTAATAGTGTCCGTACAAGCATTGCCAGATATTCCTACCACTAACTGAAAATCAACTGTATCACCCTCTGCCGGGAACCACACTCTCGGGGTGTTCTCACCGTAGACATTACCATCTATTGTCCATTCCACGGTCTCCGTTGTCTCCGATGTCGGCACTGTGTCGCCATCAGCCTCCACTATAGACACGAAACTCTCGTTCGTGAA
>CALUOH010000033.1 GCA_944322025.1 uncultured Bacteroidales bacterium
GCAACATGGGTGGATGATTGTTGTTTCCAATAGTTATTCTGCCAATGTCGGATTGGCCATTGAAGTAGCGACAGCCTTGTATAAGGCTGGGGCGCCGCTGCTGATATACGATGCGGAAAAACTCCTAAGAATCCTGCTCGAAGAGGATTATGTACGGCTGGTTCCCGACTCATATCACAACTATATGGGCTATCAGGAAGAAGGCTCCGTCTACGAACTGCCGTGGGAATACGAATGCTCGGACGATACTAATTCGGCTTTGACTAAGGAGCAATACCAAGCGATTGTCTCTCTTGCAGAATGGCAGGAAGTGGAGAAGATTAAGGTTCCTTAATTCTTATTTTTCATCGGCTGACGTACTTCGGCAATACCCGAGTAGATAGTGATGATAATATTTCTTGGACATTCCCAACTGAATACCATTTGCTGTAACTTCTGCTACAATATATTTGAATTGTAGTATATTGTATATCAATGCTGTAATTTGTTTATGTATATTGCCAATATGAAATTTCGATAGTTTCGAATAATTAACTTTTTACCGGTTTTTTTTAAGTTGTATGTGTCCAAAATATGTTTGGAGACATAATTTTGTCCCCCGAAGCCTCACTTGGGGACAACTGGTGGACAAAAATACGGTAATAATAAGCAAACAAGAGAAAATATGACTTCTAAAACAGCCCATTTTACCCCTATTTAAGTGGTTTTCCACCAGTATTTTAGTTTTATTATTGATGTAATTAATTGATAATCAGGTAATTATACTATTTCCCTATACAAAAGCGGCTGAATATTGAGTTGAGGAGGTCGGAGGAGGTTATTTCACCGCTGGTTATTTCGCCGAGGTGGCGGGTGCATTCGCGTACGTCCTGTGCTATGAGGTCGGCGGGAAGCATGTAGTCTATGCCGTCTATTGTGCGGAGGATGGCACTGTGGGCGAGACGCAGGGCGTCATAGTGGCGCAGGTTTGTGACTATGACATCGTGATTGCCAGTGTCGGGCAACTGGACGCTGCGGGAGAGCAGTGTCAGCAAGGTGTCGGTGTTCTGCTTTTGCCGGGCTGATATCTCTATCTTTTCCGCGTCGTACGGTATGAACCATTGGCGCAGGGTGGCTCTTTCTTCTCCAGTGAGGTTTTCAGTTTTGTTGAGCACTATGATGAGCCGTTTGCCGGCCGCACGCCGTATGATGCGTTCTGCCAGCCATTCGATGTGTTCGGTGACGCAAGTGGAGTCGACTACCCACAGGATGATTTCGGCGCGCTCTATCATTTTGTAGGTGCGTTCGATGCCGAGTTTTTCGATGGTGTCTTTGGTCTGCCGTATGCCGGCGGTGTCGATGAAGCGGAAAAGGAGGCCGTTGATGTTCACGGTGTCTTCTATTACGTCGCGTGTGGTGCCGTGGATGTCGCTTACGATGGCGCGTTCGTCTCCGACGAGGAGGTTCAGGAGGGTGGATTTTCCGGCGTTTGTTTCGCCGACTATGGCTACGGGTATTCCGTTTTTGATGACGTTGCCTTTGGCGAATGAGTCTTCGAGCGCGGAGATTTTCTTTTCGATGGCTACGGCGAGTGTACGCAGTTCGCTGCGGTCGACGAATTCGAGGTCTTCGTGGTCACTGAAGTCGAGTTCGAGTTCAAGCAGGGATGCGAATGTGACGAGTTGCTCCCGCAGTGCCGAGAGTTCGGTGGAGAAGTCGCCGCGCATCTGGTTCATTGCCAGGCGGTGTGCGGCGCGTGATTCGGCGGCTATGACATCGGCAACGGCTTCGGCCTGACTGAGGTCCATTCTGCCGTTGAGGAATGCGCGGCGTGTGAATTCGCCGGGAGCGGCGGGACGGCAGCCGTGGGCAATGAGCAGGCGGAGCAGGGTGTGCTGTATGTATGTCGAGCCGTGGCATGATATTTCGACTACGTCTTCGCCTGTGAACGAGTGGGGGGCACGGAAGAGCGAGACTATCACTTCGTCGAGTGTCTCGCGGGTTTCGGGGTCTATTATGAGGCCGAAGGTGAGCGAATGGGATGGGCGGGAGGATATGCGGTTGCATTCGCGGTGCGGCACGAATATGGAGTCGGCGGCCTGTATCGCGTCGGGGCCGCTGATGCGGATGACGGCTATGCCGCCTGTGCCGGGGGGGGTTGATATGGCTGCTATTGTCATGGCGTGTCAGTGTTTGTGTGAGACAGCTGTTTGTACTGTTCTGTTTATAAGCTGTACAAATGTACGAATTTGGGGCGGATTATCCAAATGTGCGGGATGGGAAATGGGGTGGTTTTTGAGAGGATGGGGCTTTCCGGGGGGAGAGAGGCTGGAATGAGAGTGGGGCAAGGAGGCTTCAGAGGCTTTGCGGGATGCGGAAAATCGGGCGGAGAGGAGGGGAGATGCTCCGTAGGGTGTTCGTAGCTGTTCCGACGAGAGTACGACTTTTTAACCTTGATTTACATTTGAGCGAGGGCAGGATTGGGGGGGGGAGGGTGGCGAAGGATAAAGGAGGGTAGGGGGAGGTGCTTCGGAGCGGCTTCGGTGGGGGTGGCTGGGAGTTGGCTCGAGAGTACGTGTTTTTAACTTTGGTTAACCGAGGAGAGAGGGGAGTTGTGGAGGGTGTCTGTCAGGAGGGGGGATGGTTGCGACCAGGGGAGTGGGAGGGTGATTAGGGGATGGGTGTGGATATAAAAAAGGGATACCCAGCATGTGGGTATCCTTTCGTGTATGTGAATATGGCAAGGATGAGGGGGAGATGCCCGCATCATCCGTGCGTATGGTCTTAGTCGTCCAGTTTGTGGATGACGAGGCCTGAGCGGAGTTTAGGCTCGAACCATGTGGTTTTGGGCGGCATGATGTTGCCTGTGTCCGCGATGTCAATAATCTGCTGCATGGTGACGGGGTAGAGGGCAAGAGCCACTTTCATTTCTCCGCTGTCTACGCGGCGTTTCAGTTCTCCGAGGCCACGTATGCCGCCAACGAAGTCGATGCGTTTGTCAGAACGCAGGTCTTTGATGCCGAGTATCTTGTCGAGGATGAGGTTTGACGATATGGTGACGTCGAGTACACCTATCGGGTCGTTGTCGTTGTATGTTCCGGGTTTGGCTGTCAGCGAGTACCATTTGCCGCTGAGGTAGAGCGAGAAGTTGTGCAGTTTGGCGGGCTTGTAGATTTCCGTGCCTTTGCACTCTACTTCAAAGTTCTCCTTCAGTGCATCGAGGAACTGTTCGTCTGTCAGGCCGTTGAGGTCTTTGACTACGCGGTTGTAGTCGATGATGTTGAGCTGGTTGTCAGGGAAACATACGGCGAGGAAGTAGTTGTACTCTTCGTTGCCTTTGTGGTTCGGGTTCTGACGGCGTTTCTCGTCGCCTACGAGGGCTGCGGCAGCCGAACGGTGGTGTCCGTCGGCGATGTACATGGCGGGTATCTGCGCGAAGAGCTCTGTGATGCGTTTGATTGTGGCCTCGTCGTCTATCACCCAGAAGTGGTGGCCGAAGCCGTCAGGGGCAACGAAGTCGTATTCAGCGGGTTTTGCCGTTACGTTAGCCACGATGGCATCTATCTCGTCATTGTGTGGATATGCGAAGAATACCGGTTCGATGTTTGCGTTGTTTACGCGCACATGTTTCATGCGGTCTTCCTCTTTGTCACGGCGTGTGAGCTCGTGTTTCTTGATTTTGCCGGTCATGTAGTCCTCGACGGCTGCTGCGACGCAGAGGCCGTACTGGGTCTTGCCGTTCATGGTCTGAGCATAGACGTAGTAGTTCTCTTTTTTGTCCTGTACAAGCCATCCTTTTTCCTGGAACATTTTGAAGTTCTCGGCGGCCTTGGCATATACTCTCGGGTCGTGCTCGTCGGTGCCTACCGGGAAGTCGATTTCGGGCTTGATTATGTGGTAGAGTGATTTCTCATTGCCTTCGGCCTCTTTTCTTGCCTCGTCAGAGTTGAGGACGTCGTAAGGGCGCGAAGCGACCTGTTCTACCAATGCCTTAGGAGGGCGTACTCCTTTGAACGGTTTAATAATAGCCATAGTGTTTTCGTTTTTATTAGGTTTCTGATTATGAATATCCGTGTGAATTTTCGCGGCTCAAAGTTAGGAAAAATATCATGTCCTGCAATTGGCCGTGGAGTTAAATTTGTTTATTCGCGTTATAGTTTCAATGTCTTATGACAGGGGTGTTTTCCGTGTCAGTTTTGCGGCTTTTCCGGTGTTTTGGTTTATGTGTGTCGGCGACGGAGAGGAGCGGCAGGCTGTTTCCGGGCATTTGTGATGTGGCGGGGAGCAGCCTGCGGCTTCTTTCTGCCGTTACGTCCGGGTCAGTTGCCGATTTCCGAGAGGAACTTTATGCGAACGAGCCTTATTTCCGCTTCGGTGTAGTTGTTTTCTCCGAGTTCTTTGAGGGCTTCCTGTACGTTGTCGGTCTGGGCTTCGTTTTTGAAGTAGTCGAATATCTCATCGATGTGCTCCTGATCCATTATTTCGTTGAGGAAGTAGTCTATGTTTATCTTTGTGCCGGAGTTTACGATGGACTCTATCTCGTCGAGGAGCTCATAGAAGTCTATGCCGTTGAAGTCGGCCAAGTCGTCGAGCGCGACTTTGCGGTCGATGGACTGTATGATTGAGACTTTGAGCTTTGACTTGTTCGCGACTGTGCGGACGCGGAGGTCTTCCGGGCGTTCGATGTCGTTCTCGCGGACGTGGGTGCGGATAAGGTCGACGAATTCCTGTCCGAATTTCTGTGCCTTGCCGACGCCAACTCCGGGTATGTTCTGGAGTTCCTCGATGTTGATGGGGTATGTTGTTGCCATAGCTTCGAGGGATGGGTCCTGAAATATGACGAACGGGGGCAGCTTGAGCCGTTTGGCGACTCTCTTGCGCAGGTCTTTGAGCATGTTGAAGAGTGTCGGGTCGACGGCGCAGGCTCCGCCGGAGTGCTGTGGGGCGGTTTCCTGCTCCTCGTTGAAGTCGTTGTCCTTGCTTACCTTGAATGAGGTCGGGTGTTTCAGGTACTTTTTGCCGGCTTCGGTTATTTTGAGCACTCCGTAGTTTTCGATTTCTTTTTCTATATATCCGTTTATGGTGGCCTGCCTGATGACTGAGGGGAGCAGCTGGCTCTCCTCGCCGGAGATGGAGTCGAACATCTCCAAGTCGTTAAGATGGTAGGCGGTCACGTCAGTGCTCTCTTTTCCGTTGAGCACGTCCATTATCACATCTTCCTTGAATTTCTCTTTGGTTGCAATAATGGTTTCCAATACAGCGCATAATAAGTCTTGAGCTTCCACTTGTTTTTTAGGATTTAAACAATTATCACAATTTCCACAGTTATCTTCGTTGTATTTCTCCCCGAAGTAGTGGAGGAGAAACCGACGTCTGCACATGGTAGTTTCGGCGTAAGCCGCTGTTTCTTTGAGGAGCTGCCGTCCGATTTCCTGTTCGGCGACGGGCTTTCCCTGCATGAATTTTTCGAGTTTCTGCAAGTCCTTTCTGCTGTAGAAGGTTATGCAGACTCCTTCGCCGCCGTCGCGTCCGGCGCGTCCGGTCTCCTGATAGTAGCCTTCGAGGCTTTTGGGTATGTCGTAGTGGATGACGTAGCGAACGTCGGGCTTGTCGATGCCCATGCCGAAGGCTATTGTTGCCACTATGACGTTTACGTCCTCCATGAGGAACTTGTCCTGATTGCTGGAGCGTTCGCTGCCGTCCATACCGGCGTGGTATGCGAGGGCGTTTATGTCGTTGAGGAGGAGCGTGGCTGTGAGTTCCTCTACTTTTTTGCGGCTGAGGCAGTATATTATGCCTGCCTTGCCGGGGTTGGCCTTTATGAACTTTATTATTTCCTTTTCTATGTTGTCAGTCTTGGGCCTTATTTCGTAGTAGAGGTTTTCCCGGTTGAATGATGATTTGAATACGGTGGCATCGTTCATTCCGAGTGTTTTCTGTATGTCGTGCTGGACTTTGGGTGTGGCCGTGGCTGTCAGGGCTATGACCGGGGCTTCTCCTATCTCGTTGATGATGGGGCGGATACGTCTGTATTCGGGGCGGAAGTCGTGCCCCCATTCGGAGATGCAGTGGGCTTCGTCGATGGCGTAGAATGATATTGTGACGTTTCGGAGGAACTCGATGTATTCGAGTTTGTTGAGTGACTCCGGGGCCATGTAGAGGAGTTTTGTCCGTCCGGCCATGATGTCGCTCTTGACGCTTTCGACGGCCGCCCGCGGCAGGGATGAGTTGAGGAAGTGGGCAATGCTGTCGTCGTTGGCGAAGCGGCGCATGGCGTCCACCTGGTTTTTCATCAGTGCGATGAGGGGAGATATTACTATGGCCGTGCCGTCCATCATGATGGCCGGCAGCTGGTAGCACAGAGACTTTCCGCCTCCGGTGGGCATGAGGACGAATGTGTCGCGGCCCGCCAGAATGTTCTCAATGATGGCTTTCTGATTCCCTTTGAAGGAGTCGAAGCCAAATTTCTGCTTGAGAGTGTCGGTAAGTTCCTGTTGTCTGGTCATAGGTGCAATGTTTTTCGGAGAGGTGCGCGGCGCAGCGGTGCGAGGCCGGCCGTGCCGAGTGCGTAGGCCGGTCTGAGCTGTGTCTTGCCCCTCTCTCTGTCTTTATGGAACAAAGTTAGGAATAAGTATTCTCTTACACCAAATGAATGTGGGCAAATTTGGGTGAAATATGGATATAAAACATTAAAAAAACCGTTTTGAGGCCTGAGCGGGCGGGGGTTATGGGCGCGGGGAGGGGGGTGCGTCCGTGATGAGGGGAGCGGGTCAGACGAGGCGTGTGGGGATGGGGGGCGTTTGAGTGGGCTTCCGGGCGGAAGGGAGGGGGAGTGAGGCGGCGGTTTTCCGGCAGGAGGGTGGGGAGGAGGTTCAGAGCCGCTTCGGTGTGGCTTCGGAGGGGCTGGCCTGCTGCTGGCTCGAGAGTACGTCTTTTTAACCTCGATTAACTGAGTGTGGAGGCAGGGTTACTAATTTTGCCATGAGTCGGATTTTCACTACCTTTGGGTGCTGGAGCACACAATGTAGGATGCATCTAGCTTCGCTGTAATCTGTCACGACTCGGCAGTACCAATAACCAGTTATATACTGCACTCGCTGTTCCAGATTGTCGGCAAAGCACAAACAAGTTTGGCTTTGCTCTCACCTTTCACTATCTTTGTGTGCTGACGCACACAAGATAGGATGCATATAGCTACGCTGCAATCTGTCACGACTCGGCAGTACCAATAACAAGTTATATACTGCACTCGCTGTTCCAGATTGTCGGCAGTGCAATATGCCCAATTGTCATTGAACATAACATTATGCCGCACTATCTCCGGACAATGTGCTGAGGCACAAGTCCGGAGATAGTGCGGCATAATGTTACGCAAAACTGACGTTTCGCGTATTGCACTGCGCCCGATTTTCACTATCTTTGTCCCCAATATGAGGAGGAGTCTGTTTATCGCGATATTTACGTTGTTTGCGGCATTGCCGACTGTGGCGCAGGAGACGGGAGTCAAGCTGGCGTCGCCGGATTCGGTGGTTAATGTCGTGAAGACGTGGAATATCGATGAGCGTTACGGTCGGGCGGACACTGTCCCCATAGATACGGCGATAGTGAGCTATCAGGATGATACGCCTGTGAACCGCTACAGTATAGCGAACGCGTGGAACGGTAATCTGGGTTCGCCGCTGGAGTCGAAGATATATTTCGACAGGACGCTGAAGACGTTCACTATGTTTTCCAATGCGTTTGACGCGTATACGATAAAGCCTTCGGACGTGACGTATTATGATACGAAGGTGCCGTTGTCGAATTTCACGTACCGTTCGTCGGCAGTGTCGTACAGGGAGGAGGATTATCTGAAGGCGATGATTACGATGAACGCTAACAGGCATCTGAATGTGGGTGGGCTGTGCAATTTCATATACGGGCGCGGGCAGTATGCGAACCAGTCGACGCGGATGCTGAACGGGGGTTTCTGGACGGCGTATTACGGGAAGCGGTATGAGTTTAACGCGTCGATTATGTTCAATGACTATAAGCTGCTGGAGAACGGGGGTATAAGGGCGTCGGACTATGACTATATACTTAATCCGGGGGCGAGTACGATTAACGCGAACAATATACCGGTGAACTTGCAGAATGCGCAGTCGCGGTACAGGAACTACAATTATTTCTATAATCACAAGTACAATCTGGGGATTGAGAGGGAGCGGACGCTGGCGAATGACTCGGTGGTGACGGAGTTCATTCCCGTCACATCGTTCATCCATACTCTGAGTTTCGAGGATGTGCGGAGGGTGTATTATGAGACGGGACCGGTGGCGGAGTTTTATCCGGAGAGCTATTATTCGGAGGATTATACGAAGGACTCTACTTCGTACTGGTCGCTGAAGAACACGTTTGCGGTCACGCTGGAAGAGAAGTACAACAGGCTGCTGAAGTTCGGGCTTAAGGCGTTTGTGGAGTATGACATAAGGCACTATGGAGTGGGTTTCGACTCGATATATCTTTCGGAGAACTCCTATTCGCATAACCTGAAAGTGGGCGGGGAGATATCGAAGAACGAGGGGAAGTACATAAAGTATAATTTCAACGGTTCGGTCTATGTGGTCGGGCCGCAGGCGGGTGAGTTTGATGTGAACGGGAATATACTGTATGATTTCAAGCTGTGGAAGGAGCCGTTTTCTCTTTCGGGAGGTGCGACGCTCATGTATATATCGCCCGACCATCTGCATTACAAGTATGCGAGTAACCATTTCCGGTGGGACAATGACCTGGCCAACAGCTGGATTACGCAGTTCAGGGCGCGGCTGGAAGTGCCGAAGCGGGATATATCGATAGGGTTCAACCTTGAGAACCATTCCAACTTCACGTATCTCAATGAGCAGGGCATGCCTACGCAGTACGGGGGCAATGTGCAGGTCATAGCTGCCGACGCAAAGGTGAACCTCAAACTGTGGAGGTTTCATCTGGACAATAAGTTTGTCTACCAGTTCACGAGCAACAGGGATGTGCTGCCGCTGCCGGATTTCGCGCTTTATTCCAATTTTTATTTTCTGGACAAGTTTTTCAAGGTTCTGACGATGCAGGCCGGGGTGAGCGTGCGCTATCATACGGCGTATTATGCCAATGTATATGAGCCGGCTCTGGGGCAGTTCCGATTGCAGAAGGATATGCAGGTGGGGAATTATCCGGAGATGAACGTCTATATCAACTTTCATCTGAAGACGGTGAGGTTCTATGTGCAGTACTATAATTTCAACAAGGGTCTGTTCGGAGGTAACAACAGTTTCACGATGCCGGGATACCCGATAAACCCCGCGACATTCCAGTTCGGGCTGTCGTGGAATTTCTGGAAGTGACGCTATGGGAAAGAAGAGAAAACGCGGGTTTGCCTTTTTGGGGGTCTGTATTGTGCTCGCCGGCTTTTTATATTACAGATATATGGCGAGGGCAGACCGTAGCTGGGAGAAGATAGAGGAGTCGCGGACGTTGTATGTGGTGACGGACTATTGTTCGTTCGACTATACGCTGACAGACGGGCGTCCTTCGGGGTTCAACTATGAGCTTGTGAAGATGTTCGCAGACCGCTACGGGCTTGGCCTCGACATTACGATAGAGTCGGACCTCAATGCCAGTATAGAGGGGCTTAACAGCGGGAAGTATGATGTGCTGCTGAGGAATATACCTGTCACTGCGGAGACGAGGTCGCAGATGCACCTTTCTGTGCCGGTGATGAAGAACCGCCTCGTCTTAGTGCAGCGCGGAAAAAGCAAGGGGGAGAAGCAGAAGCCTGTGCGCTATCTGCCTGATTTGGAGGGGAAGGAGATTTACATATTGTCAGGCTCGCCGTACAGCATGGTGCTGGAGCATATAAACGAGGAGACCGGGCTGGACTTGAAGGTGGTGCCGTACACGTCGAACGATGCAGAGATGCTCAACGCGATGGTTGCCCGCGGGCAGATAGATTACGCCGCATGCGACATACTTACGGCAAGGGTGTCGGAGTATTTTTATCCTCAACTCGACACGAAGACTGTGCTCGGCAATGTGCAGTATGTGGCGTGGGGTGTGTCACGGCACAAGGGGCTGGACGAGAAGATAAACGCTTACCTCGATTCGATAAAGGCAGAGCCGGTGTTTATGGAGTTGCAGAGGAAGTATTATAAGTGACGCAATCAGGCAGTCTGTATACGGAGCAAAGGGCAAGGAGATATTTGTAAGAAACATAAATTATAGTCTCGAAATCATGATACGGGATATTTTGCATAGCAACGGTAAGGCGCGGCCTGCCGACAGGACACTGGCACTACTGCGCCGTGATTTCCCGCAGTGCTTCAATGCAGAGGGAGCATTTGATATGGCCGCTTTCAGTGAACTGCTCAGCGACAAAACGGATATAGTCAGGGAGGGTAGCGGCTTTAATTTCCTCGGCAAGAATTACGCCAGTCTGATAAGCGCAATGGACACGACTACAGTGCTCGTGCCTGATACGGAACACAACAGCCGACCGGAGAATGAGAAGAGCGGCAATGTTTATATCAGCGGAGACAACATAGATGCGCTCAAACATCTGGTTAAGTCATATGCCGGAAGAGTGAAGTGTATCTACATTGACCCTCCGTATAATACCGGTTCTGACGGGTTTGTGTATAATGATAAGTTTACATTCACTGCCGAGGAACTGGAGGAGCGTCTGGATGTCGGAGCAGAGCAGGCGGAACGTATATTGGCCATGACTACGCGCGGTGCGGCTTCGCACTCCGCTTGGCTCACGTTCATGATGCCGCGACTGATATATGCGAGAGACCTGCTTTCGGACGACGGGGTGATTTTCATTTCCATAGACGACAACGAGCAGGCCAACCTGAAACTGCTGTGCGACCATGTGTTCGGCGAGGAGAACATGATTTGCTCCTTTATATGGAAGAAGCGTCAAAACGTGGATAGCCGGACGCAAAATGGAGCATCGAAAGACCACGACTATCTACTTTGTTATGGCAGACATGAAGACGGAAGGGTGCAAGGTAAGATGTCTGACAAGACCAAATATTCCAACCCGGACAATGACCCAAGAGGAGACTGGATGAGTGCAGATATGACTGGGTTAGCGAATGAGTCGCAGCGGCCTAACCTGCACTATGATTTGACAAATCCAGAGACAGGGATAACTTACGAATGTCCGCCGACAGGATGGAGGTATGAACGGAAGCGTATGGATGAACTTATTGCAAATGGAGAAGTCATATTCCCGAAAGATATGTTCGGACGACCGCGCCGGAAAAAATTCCTGAAAGATTTGGAAAGCCAATATACCGGGCTGAGTTCGGTACTTGAAACCGTATACAGTACACAAGGCACGAGGGAGCTACGCGAACTCTTTGACGGAGAGGATGTGTTCGATTTTCCCAAACCCGTTGATTTTATTAAACTGGTTTTGGAGCAGGGGTTGAATCCTTCAGCAAAGCAGGATTTAATTGTAGTTGACTTTTTCTCGGGCTCTGCCACAACTGCACAGGCCGTTCTCCAGTATAACGTGGAACATCCGGATAGCAAAGTGTGCTTCATTATGGTTCAGTTGCCTGAACTGTTTTCCGAGAATTCTGAGGCCTATAAAAAATTAGGTTTCCATACTATTGATCAACTTGGCATGGAGCGCATACGCCGTGCGGCGGCCAAGATTAAGGAGGAGACTGGGGCAGACATAGACTACGGTTTCAGGCACTACACATTGCGCGAGACGGACGACAATACACTCGACCGCTTGGAGAGCTTCACCACGGAACTGGAGTTCGGAGACGACATACTGGAAGCCTTCGGCAGGGAGACCGTACTGGCGACTTACGCCATGCGCGACGGCTACGGGCTGACCCCGGCGATAG
>CALUOH010000034.1 GCA_944322025.1 uncultured Bacteroidales bacterium
GAGATGGTGGCGGAGGGGTGCGAATATGCGTTCATGGAAGTCAGCTCCCACTCCGTGGCGCAGCACCGCATAGACGGTCTGCATTTCGCTGGGGGAATCTTCACGAACCTGACACGCGATCATCTGGATTACCATAAGACATTCGATAACTATCTGAAAGCCAAGAAGGGCTTTTTCGATATGCTGCCGAAGGAGGCGTTCGCGCTGACTAACGCCGACGACAGGAACGGCGCGGTCATGCTGCAAAACTGCGCGGCGCGGAAATATGCCTATTCCGTCAGGGGTATGGCGGACTTCAAGACAAGGATAGTGGAGGACAGCTTCGAGGGGCTGACGCTCGAGGTGGACGGGACGGAGGTGACTCTGCCGTTCGTAGGGAGGTTCAATGCCTATAACCTTACGGCGGTGTACGGGGCGGCGGTGCTGCTGGGAATGGAGAGAGGTGAGGCACTTAGGGTGCTGAGCGGGCAGAGGCCAGTGGCGGGACGGTTTGAGACCCTGTATGCGCCGGGGGGATATACGGCGATAGTGGACTATGCACATACGCCTGACGCGCTGAACAATGTGCTGGGGACTATCAACGAGGTGAGGGGCGGACGCGGGACGCTGATAACCGTGGTGGGTTGCGGCGGCAACCGCGACAAGGGAAAGAGGCCGATGATGGCGCGGGAGGCCACGGCGGCGAGTGACCGCGTGATACTGACAAGCGACAATCCGAGGGACGAGGAGCCGCAGGCGATACTCGATGACATGACCGCCGGGCTTGACCCTGTGGAGCGGAGAAAGTGCCTCGTGATAGCCGACAGGAGGGAGGCGATACGCACGGCGTGCGCAATGGCGCAGAAGGGCGATGTGATACTCGTGGCGGGCAAAGGTCATGAGGACTATCAGATAGTGAAAGGCGTGAAGCACCATTTCGATGACAAGGAGGTGCTGAGGGAGTGCTTTTAGAGGACGGAGGCTGAGACGGCATGTGTGAAATGCACTGCCGTGATGTGGGGTTGCAGATTCGCAACTTTCCGGACGGAAAATGCTGCATAATGGCTTTTCGCTAAGGAGAGGATAAGGAGGAGATAGCTGCGGGCTAAGGAGAGACTAAGGAAAGGCATTGGAAAACAGTGAGTTAAAAGAGGTGCAAAAGCAGCAAGAAAAGGCTGTGAATATGATGCGGTGGTTGTTTAAGGTTGTGAGAGTGGCGGAGGAATATGGCCGCCAAGCACGAGGAGAGAGGGCACTGCAACGGGGTATCCCGCAAGGGGAGACAGAAGAATGGAAATGATATAAGAAGAGGTGTAGACTATGCTGTATTATTTGTTTACGTATTTGGACAGGGTGTATGACGTTCCCGGTGCGGGAATGTTCAACTTCCTGACGTTCAGGGCGGGAATAGCGTTCATTACCGCGCTGGTTTTCGCCACGCTGATAGGGCGGCGGATAATCAACAAGCTACAGGAGCTACAGATAGGCGAGACGATAAGGGATCTCGACCTCGAGGGGCAGATGAGCAAGAAGGGTACGCCGACGATGGGCGGCATCATCATACTGCTCGCCATACTCGTGCCATGCCTGCTGTTCGGGGTGCTGGACAACATATACATGATACTGATGCTCATCACGACGGTGTGGCTCGGTGCGCTGGGGTTTGCGGACGACTATATAAAGGTGTTCAGGAAGAACAAGGAGGGGCTGCACGGTAAGTTCAAGATAATAGGCCAGGTGGGCATAGGGCTGATAGTGGGGCTGACGCTCTATTTCAGTCCGCAGGCGGTGATTAAGGAGAATGTCAACAGCCATCATGACCCGGAGACCGACACGGAAGTCGTGGAGTATGCGGACGAGGCGAAGAAGTCCACGACCACGACCATCCCGTTTTTCAAGAACAACAACATGGACTATGCGGACGCATTCCAGTGGGCGGGGGAACACGCGCAGACGCTGGGGTGGATACTGTTCGTGCTTGTGACCATCTTTGTGGTTACTGCGGTGTCAAACGGGGCTAACCTGACGGACGGCCTTGACGGCCTCGCTACGGGGACATCGGCCATACAGGGCTTCACGCTGGGCATATTGGCGTACCTGTCGGGCAACGTGAATTATGCGGGGTATCTGAATATCATGTATATACCTGGGGCGGGAGAGCTTGTGGTATATGCGGCGGCGTTTATAGGCGCGACTATCGGATTCCTGTGGTTCAACGCCTATCCGGCGCAGGTGTTCATGGGTGACACGGGCAGCCTTGCGCTCGGCGGCATAATAGCCGTGTTCGCCATAGCGATACACAAGGAGCTGCTCATCCCGATACTGAGCGGCGTGTTCTTGGTGGAGAGCGTGTCGGTGATAATGCAGACGACGTATTTCAAGTATACGAAGAAGAAGTACGGCGTGGGGCGGCGGGTGTTCAAGATGGCTCCGCTGCACCATCATTTCCAGAAGACGGGGAATGCGGGTATAGACGCAGTGTGGCAGAAGCCGCTGATGCCTCTGCCGGAGTCGAAGATAACGGTGCGTTTCTGGATAGTGGGCATCATACTTGCGGCATTGACAATCATAACATTAAAGATACGTTAGGAGATGAAGCGTTTAGTTGTATTGGGCGGCGGCGAGAGCGGCGTGGGCACGTGCATTCTCGCAAAGAAGGAGGGCTACGATGTGTTCCTCTCGGACAAGGGCAACCTGAAACCGCAGTACAGGGATGAACTGCTCCGCCGGGGCATAGATTTCGAGGAGGGGCAGCATACGGAAGAGAAGATACTTACGGCGGACGAGGTGGTGAAGAGCCCGGGCATACCGGAGAAGGCACCTATGGTGCAGGCGTTGCGGGAGAGGGGAGTGCCGATAATAAGCGAGATAGAGTTCGCGTCGAGATATACCACGGCGAAGAAGATTTGCATCACGGGCAGCAACGGCAAGACCACGACCACGATGCTCACGTATTTCATACTGAAAGAGGCAGGCCTGAACGTGGGTCTCGCGGGGAATGTGGGGAAGAGCTTCGCGTGGCAGGTGGCGGAGAACGACTATGACTACTATGTGCTGGAGCTGTCGAGTTTCCAGTTGGACGGGATGTACGACTTCAAGGCCGATGTGGCGGTGATACTCAACATCACGCCCGACCATCTGGACCGGTACGACTATAAGTTCCAGAACTACATAGAGGCGAAGTTCCGCATACTACAGAACCAGACACCGGAGGATGCATTCATCTACTGGAGCGAAGACCCGGTGCTGAAGGCTGAGATAGCAAAGCGGGACATACTGGCGACACTGTTCCCGTTCGCGTTGGAGAAGAGCGAGAAGGAGAAGGCGTATGTGGAGGAGGACGAGATGGTGGTCAGGGCGAAAGGCGACCCCATGACAGTGCCGGTCAACGAACTGCCTATCAAGGGGACGCACAATGTGTATAACTCCATGGCGGCGAGCATCGCATCGCAGATAATGGACATAAAGAAGGAGAACATCAGGGCGGCACTGCTGTCGTTCCAAGGCGTGGAGCACCGGCTGGAGTATGTCGCTACGGTGAGGGGAGTGAGGTACATCAACGACTCGAAGGCCACGAACGTCAACTCGTGCTGGTATGCTCTGCAAAGCATGACAACACCGGTGGTGCTGATACTCGGAGGGACTGACAAGGGGAATGATTACTCGGAGATAGAGGAGCTTGTGAGGGAGAAGGTACACACGCTTATATTCATGGGCGTGGACAACAGGAAACTGAATACGTTCTTCAGGGAACACACGCCGCAGTGCAGGATAGTAGACACGGACAATCTGCATGACGCGGTGCAGGCGGCATACGACATTGCCAAGAAGGGCGACACGGTGCTGCTGTCGCCGTGCTGCGCGAGCTTCGACCTCTTCAAGAATTACGAGGAGAGGGGCGAGATGTTCAAGGCGGCCGTGAGGGCGTTGTAATAAAAGCAGGATTGCGGCGATGAACAGTTTTGTCACAAAGATATTGAAGGGCGACAAGGTGGTGTGGATGGTGTTCATACTGCTATGCGCCGTGTCCATCGTGGAGATGTTCAGCTCATCGACTTACCTTGTAAGCCGGTCGGGGTCAATCACCGCGCCGATACTTCGCCATGTAAGTTTTATCATAGGGGGAGTAGCAGCAATGATTATCACAATGCTTGTGCCGTTCACACTGGTACGGATGCTTGGTTATCTTGGTCTCGGCGCATCGTGGCTGCTGCTGGTCTACACGCTGTTTTTCGGTGTGGAGGCTGCTGGTGCGGCGCGTTTCCTGAATGTGGGCGGCTTTCAGTTCCAACCGTCAGAATTGGCGAAGCTGTCGCTGCTGATAGTAGTGGCCGACTTCACAGACAGGTGTCAGAAAGAGGAGTTTCAGCAGAAGGCGTTCTGGATATATGCGATGATAGTGACGGTGACCTGCGGGCTGATATTCACCGAGAACTTCTCTACGGCGGCATTGCTGTTCATGGTCTCAGCGATAATGATGTTTATCGGGGCTGTGAAGTTTAAGCGTATAGCAGTTTGGGCATCTGGCATACTGCTGTTTGTCGGGCTTATAATAGGGATAGCCGCCGTGATACCGGAAGAGCAGTACAGGGAGAGCGACAACGGAGTGGTCAAGATGTTCGGGCGCGCGTACACGTGGGTGGCACGAATAGAAAACTTTTTCGTTGAGGATACAGACCCTGAGGCCAAGTATAAAATCACGGACGAGAACCGTCAGGTGGTGCATGCGCAGATAGCGGTGTCGAGTGGAGGACTGTTCGGCACAGGACCGGGGAACAGCGTGCAGAGGAACTTCCTTCCGGAGGCGTTCAGCGACTTCATCTATGCCATCATCATCGAGGAGCTGGGATTTGGGGGGGGCGTGTTTGTCATATTCCTCTACATGTGGCTGCTGTTCAGGGCAGGCAAGGTGGCGCGGACGAGTAACTCGATGTTCAGGGCGATACTGGTCATAGGGGTGACGCTGATGGTAGTCATACAGGCGTTCATACACATGGGTGTGGCGGTGCATTTAGGACCGGTGACCGGTCAGCCGCTGCCGCTGATAAGCCGAGGCGGAACGTCGATACTGGTAAACTGCGTCTATTTCGGCATCATACTGAGCGCGACCCGCCAGATAGCACAGGAGACGCAGAACCGAAAACAGGATGTCGAGGGTGTGCCGCAAGTGAGCGGGGATATGACCACGGAGGATAATGTGGTGGCGGAGGAGGCTGCCGCAGAAGCCGCCGAGAGGGAAGCGATAGAGTTTTCGGAGGAGCGGGAGTAGAGGCTGTCGCCCGTTGCAGAGGGAGGCATTAGGAGAGAGGCGATGCGGGGTGTGAGCGACTGATGGCGCGGGCAACGGGGTGTGCAAAACAGGTAGTGTGACGATGGGGTGCACGATTTGATACTTTCAGGCGAAAGAATGCAAGAAAATAACGACTTGCTTGGTTGAGGGTAGGGAGGAGGTAGCGGCAGGGTAGCAGGAGGTAAGGTGAAGACTTTGTAGTACAGTGGGTTATGAGGTGTTGGCGATGCCCTATGAAAGTGGTGTTTGTGAGGCGGGTGCAGGTTTTGGAGAGTTAGGATAGCAGAAGACGGAGTGGTGCGGAAGCGATGTTTTTAATTCAAAAATAAATATAATACAGTCATGTCGAGATACATCATAAGCGGAGGCGGCACGGGGGGGCATATCTTCCCGGCGATAAGCATAGCCAACGCGCTGCGGGAGACGGAACCGGAGTGCGAGATACTGTTCATTGGCGCGGAGGGGAGGATGGAGATGGAGCGTGTGCCGGCGGCGGGCTACAAGATAGTGGGGCTTAAAGTGGAGGGCTTTGACCGCAAGAGGCTGCTGCGCAATGTGCGGGTGGTGATGGAGCTGTGGCGGAGCATAGGACGGGCGAAGAAAATCATGAGGGAGTTCGCACCGGATGTGGTGATAGGCGTGGGGGGGTATGCGAGCGGGGCTGCACTGAAAGCCGCCGCCGCGCTGCGGATACCGATAGTGCTGCAAGAGCAGAACGGATTTGCAGGCGTGACTAACAAACTCATGGCCAAGCGGGCGGAGAAGATATGCGTGGCGTATGAGGGGATGGAGAAGTTTTTCCCGAAGGAGAAGGTGATACTTACGGGCAATCCGGTGAGGCAGAACCTGACGGAGGGGCTGGCGCACAAGGCGGAGGCATACGAACTGTTCGGGCTGAGCGCGGAGAGGCCCGTGCTGCTCATCATAGGGGGAAGCCTCGGCGCGAGGACGATAAACGAGAGCGTCATAGAGGCATTGCCACGGCTGAAGGAGAGCGGTGTGCAGGTGATATGGCAGACGGGGCGGGCGTATATAGATGCCGCGCGGCGGAGCTATGAACCGTACAAGTGCAAGGAGATAGTGGTCACGGACTTCGTGAGTCGCATGGATTTGGCATACGCGATAGCCGACCTTGTGATTTCGCGGGCGGGTGCAAGCTCGATATCGGAACTTTGCCTGCTGGGGAAGGCGGCGATACTGGTGCCGTCGCCCAATGTGGCCGAGGACCATCAGACACACAACGCGCTGGCTCTCTCGACACGCGGCGCGGCGATACTGGTGAAGGACGCGGAGGCACGGGAGAGGTTGATTGACACGGCGTTGGCAACGATGGGAGACCCGAAAAAGACAGCGGAGCTGAGCCGTAACGCGCTGACGCTGGCGCAGAGGGACTCGGCGAAAAGGATAGCGGAAGAGGTCATCAAACTGAAAAGAGGGAGGAGATGAGGATGTACGAAAACTATTATTTTCTCGGTATAGGCGGCATAGGGATGAGCGCGCTGGCACGCTATTTCAAGGCGAAGGGTTACCGCGTGGCGGGGTATGACCGCGTGGAGTCACGCCTGACGGACGAGCTAATGGCCGAAGGCATAGAGATACATTTCGAGGATGACGAGCGGAATATCCCGGAGGAGTACAGGGAGAGGGAGCGGACGCTGGTAGTCTATACACCCGCAGTGCATGAGGATAACCGCGAGCTGCAATATTTCCGCCGTGAGGGGTTTGAGGTGGAGAAACGGGCGCAGGTGCTGGGTCAGGTGACGCGGATAGAGCGCGCGCTCTGCATAGCGGGGACGCACGGCAAGACCACAGTGTCGACCATGACGGCGCACCTGCTGAAACAGAGCCATGTGGACTGCAATGCATTTCTCGGCGGAGTGTCGAAGAACTACACGTCGAACCTGCTGCTGTCGGAGAAGAGTGACCTCGTGGTAATAGAGGCGGACGAGTTCGACCGTTCGTTCCATCACTTGCGGCCGTATATGGCTGTCGTAACGGCTACGGATGCCGACCATCTGGATATATACGGCACTCACGAGGCGTACATAGAGAGCTTCGAGCATTTCACATCGCTGGTGCGCGAGGGGGGAGTGCTGATAGTGAAGAGGGGCATTGAGCTGCACCCGCGAGTGAGGGAGGGCGTCAAGGTGTATGACTATTCGGCAACGGAGAAGGCTGACTTCCATGCCGAGAACATAAAGATAGGCGACGGGCGGCTGACGTTCGACTTCGTGGCGCCGGACACGAGGGTGGACGGCGTGGAGCTGGGAGTGCCGCTGCCCGTGAATGTGGAGAACGCTGTGGCGGCTATGGCACTGGCACACCTGAACGGCGCGACAGACGAGGAGCTGCGCGGCGGTATGGAGAGTTTCAGGGGGGTGAGACGGCGTTTTGACGTGCAGTACAAGTCGGAGCGGCTGACCATGATAGACGACTATGCGCACCATCCGGCTGAGCTGGAAGCGAGTATCCGCTCAGTGAAGGCACTGTATGAGGGCAAGAGGGTGCTGGGCGTTTTTCAGCCGCATCTGTATACGCGCACGCGGGATTTCTACCGCGATTTCGCGGCGGCACTGTCACTGCTCGACGCAGTGGACATAGTGGAAATATATCCCGCGAGGGAGATGCCGATAGAGGGTGTGACATCAAAGCTCATATATGACTGCGTTACAACGGAGGACAAGCATCTGACCACTAAGGCGGAGCTGATAGGGCTGCTGGAGAGACAGGAGTTTGACGTGCTGCTTACGCTCGGCGCGGGCGATATGGACATGATGCTGCCCGATGTGGTCGAAGCTATGAAGAGAGGAGGAAGATGAGGCCTGCGGTGAAGAGGATATTGCTCATAACGTTGTGCAGTGCCGTCGCGCTGCTTATAGCCGTCGCGCCCGCGCTGTTTCCCAAGAAAGAGGAGGCGGAGTGCGGGGCAGTCAATGTGATAATATCCGATGCCGATGAGTATCAGTTTGTTACCAAGGAGGAGGTGGAGGAGATGCTTAAAAACTTCGGAGACTATCCCGTAGGCCGACGGCTCGACGAGATAAGCATGACGGCAATAGAGAGGGAGGTGGAGACGCATCCGATGGTACGCCGTGCCGTGTGCTACCGTACCAAGTCGGGAGATGTGAATGTGGAGGTGACACAACGTATTCCTATTTTCCGTGTGCTGTCCACTTCGGCGAGCTATTATGTAGATGACAGGCGGGAGACGATGCCTGTATCGGTGAAGTCGTCCGCGTATGTGCCTGTGGTTTCCGGAAATGTTAATGAGGAGTTTGCCGTGGGCGAACTATATGATTTTGTTGTATATTTGCAGAGTGATGCTTTTCTGAGTTCCCTCATAGAGCAGATATATGTGGAGAGGGGTGACAGGGTGGAGCTTGTGCCTAGGGTGGGTAACTGCGTGATAAGCATGGGTACGTTGGAACGGTATCCTGCAAAGATGGAGAAGCTGAAAGTGTTTTATAAGAAAGTGCCTCAACGCATGGGGTGGGACAAATATTCGCGCATCGACCTTGAATATGTGGACCAAGTAGTATGCACGAGGCGGTAGTTTTTAATGGTGGAATAAATTAAGGTAAAGATATATGGAAGAGGCTGGTATAGTTGTAGTTGCAGACATCAGTTATTCGAGTATAGCCCTTCTTGCCGCGAAGAAAGAGGCAGACGGGCGGCTTAATGTGCTCGGTGTAGAGACGGTCAGCACACCGAGTGGATGTGTGCGCAGCGGGGCGATAGAGCGTCCTGGAGAGGTGGCGTATAAGGTGCGTGAGCTTGTCAAGAAGATGGGCAACAGGCTCGGCAGCGAATACAAAATTGTCCGTCTGTATGTGAACATGAACGGCAAGACGTTATTCTCAGACAATTTTTCCGCATACAGGAATTACGGCCGGCAGACGCAGATAACGCACTCGGAAATAGCGAGTATAGCGAAAGAGATACGCGAACAGAACAGCACAGGATATGATATACTGTGCGTGGAGCCTGTGTGGTATGAGCTTGACGGAGAGCGTGTGGCAAACCCGATGTCGAGGAGCTGTTTTAGCCTTGAGGCCAGGTATCTTGCGGTGATGGCGGACGAGAGGTTGAAGTTGAATATAGGCAAGATGTTCAACACCATGACGGAGCCGAAGATGGCTGATTACAATATAGGCATATTGTCGACTGCACAGGCGGTGTTGAGCGAGGAGGACAAGGCGGAAGGCGTGCTTCTCATTGACTTCGGAGCAGAGACCACTTCTATGGCGGTCTATAGTGGCGGTGCATTGTGCCGTCTTGCTGTCATCCCGTTCGGCGGTGCGCATGTGACGCGAGACCTTTGTTCGCTCGGCATGAACGAACAGGAGGCGGAGACTTTGAAACTCAAGCATGGGAACATGGAGATGCCACAGGAGAAGCAGGATATGCTGTTCAAGCTGAAAGCCAAGGGCGGCCAAGAAGAGCGGAGTTTCAAGGTGCAGGAGGTACACAGGTTCATAAAGGCGCGAGTGGATGAGATACTTGCTATCGTAGAGAGTGAACTTGACCTGTCAGGCTGTAAGGAGAATGTGCACAGGGTGGTTATAACCGGCGGAGCATCAAAGCTGCAAGGATTACAGAAGTATCTCGGTGAGCGTATGGGGGTTGTGGTACGCGAGGCTGTGTGGGCTGATGCCGTAAGTACGGTCACGGGGAGTACTGATGTGATGCAACCGGGTTTCGCGCCGCTTATAGGGCTTGCGCTTTGGGCTACCGGCAACTGTGTAGAGCTCGTGAAAGAAGAGAAATCAGAAGAGAGAAATCCCACACCTCAGAGGACAAAGAAAGAAAGTCTAATCGATAGAATCACAGGATTTTTTGGAAGTGAATCTAGTATAGACGACAAGTGAATTAGTAATAGAAGACACAGTTCATGTTTTTATTGAGCAGGTCTGTAAATATATAAAGCATATGGACGGAATAGCCAATGAGTATTGTGTGCCGGAGACGGGGCACTCCATTATAAAAGTTATAGGCGTTGGCGGCGGTGGCGGCAACGCGGTGAACCACATGTACAAGAAGGGCATAGAGGGAGTGTCATTTGTTGTATGTAATACAGACGCGCAGGATTTGCAGCGTTCTCCTGTGCCTACGAAGCTATTGCTTGGTGCGGGGCGCGAGAATGAGGGTCTTGGTGCGGGGGCGAAACCTGAGGTGGGCCGTGCGGCTGCGGAGTCGTCTGTGGCCGAGATAGAGAGGATGCTGGATGATGGGACGAAGATGGTTTTCGTCACGGCAGGTATGGGAGGAGGTACAGGGACGGGAGCTGCCCCTGTTATCGCGTCGATTGCCAAGAAGATGAACATCCTTACGGTGGGAATAGTGACTATACCATTTAAATTTGAACGTTTTAAGAAAGTTGCGAAAGCACTTGTAGGAGTGGTGCGTATGAGTGAGAGTGTTGATGCGCTGCTTGTGATAAACAATGACAGGCTGCGCGACATATATCCGGATCTGGACTTGCCGAACGCTTTCGCAAAGGCGGACGATATATTGACATACGCCGCTAAGGGCATTGCGGAGATAGTGACGAAGAGGGGGTATATGAATGTAGATTTTGCAGATGTGAACACAGTGATGCGTGACGGTGGCGTGGCTACGATGGGAACTGGCGTGGGCAAGGGCGAAAAGCGCGTGCTGAATGCCATAGAGGAGGCAGTGAAGTCGCCACTGCTGAACAAGGATGATGTCTCAAGCTGTCAGAGGATATTGTTTTATTTCTATTGCTCTAAGAAGAAGCCTGTTGGGATGGAGGAGACTAAACAGATAGACGAATTCATGGACAGGATGAGTGATGATATAGAGGTCATATGGGGAGTGGAGTTTGATGAAAGCATAGCCGAAGATGAGGTAAAGGTGACTATTATTGCGACTGGACAGGATTTCGCCTCAATAGTTCCTCCTGAGATAAGGGATAAATTTAAATCAGAAAATGGAGATGCATATTCGGGGAGGGGTGAGTACGACAAGATGATTGTCGAGTGGATTGAAAAGGTGTACGGAGGTGGAATGAGAAAGGGTCTGAAGCCCAAGAAAATAACCTTGAAAGAGCTACTAGAAGACGGACTGCTGTTCGAAAAAATGGAACACGAACCAGCGTACAAGAGGATGAAATGATAAACAATATAAGGAGGATTTTAAGATGGGACTTTTTGAACAGATAAGCGAGGACATAAAGCGGGCTATGCTTGCCCGCAACAAGGCTGAACTTGAAGCTCTGCGCGGCATAAAGAAAGAGCTGCTCGAAGCCAAGACTTCAAAGGAGGCCAACGGCGAACTGACTGACGCCATGTCGATTAAGGTGATACAGAAGATGGCCAAGCAGGGTAAGGACGCGGCGGAGGTGTTCGTACAGCAAGGCCGTCAGGATTTGGCCGACGAATATCTGGCGCAGGTCGAGGTCTATGAGAGATACCTCCCCGCGCAGATGAGCGACGAGGAACTGACGGCGGCTGTAAAGGCCGTTATAGAGCAGGTCGGTGCGAAAGGGCCTCAGGATATGGGCAAGGTGATGGGCACAGCCACAAAACAGCTTGCCGGACAGGCCGAAGGCCGTGCCATATCGGAGAAGGTGAAGGCCATACTCGCCGCGATGTAACCCCATAAAGTGCCGTCAATATATGGCACTTGCAAGCCGCACGGGATAAATGCCCGTGCGGCTTTTTTTATCCCAAATTGACCAAAGGGTTTGCTAAACTTTCTAATGTAGTTCGAGCATTATTGTTCTCCCGCTTCTTTCCTTCCCCTCTGCCACATCGGGATCTCCCCAAAGTCCGTTATTTTACCGCCAATCTTCTTGATATACAATAGTGTGTTTTGCGTTTCACAGGTCTTTCCTGTCATGTTTCTTCCGTTTCTTGATCTGCAAAAATAGGTTAAAAACACGTACTCTCGCCGAAGCCATCAGGGAGACCTCCCGAAGTCCCTCCCTACACTCACACAGTTTTTACCCCGTCTCCCTCCTCTCTTGGCAATGCTCCCGCCCATACCCTCTCCCTCGCCAGTCCGCTTCATTTCGCTCACCCTTATGAGTGTCAGCCGACCTCATTATTTGCCTAATCGAACATCTGTTTTTTTTTTTTTAGCAAATTGGCTTGCCGGATAGCAATGCAATATGTACCTTTTCCATAAGAAAGCATGTGGCCGTGAGGTTGGTAATTGGCTATATAATACTTTGACCATTAGAGGTTTTCTCTTGTCGCTTGCCGCCCTCCATTCACTCTACAGGTAGTTTTGTCGGTGAGAAATCATGACGGCGACCCGTAACGCGGACGGTTGCATTGTAAGGCACAGGGGTACTCACTGTTAAATATCGGCTCCTTTATGGATGCGTTAAGTGCTGCCACAATCTTTATTTTAACTGTTTGCCCGCGAGTTTCGGCTCAAATGTTAAAGGGATATGTCTGATGAAAAACTGATAGCATAATGAATACGAGAGTTCTGTTCTTGTGGTCTGGCGTATCTGCGTCGGCCGGATTTGCTGTTAAGACGCATGATATTGCCATGTCCCGTCCCGTCTGCCGTGCGGGCGAGACCGGCCGTGCGGCAGCACCATTCGTACATTAACCATATAAACTCGATATCTTATGATAAACTCCATGAGGTCCGTTCTGTCTTTTCATTTACCCGTTTCGGGTATATACTCGTTGTGTGCAGTAGCCTCCAAAAACTTAATGATGTTCTGTCTGGCTGCGGCTTTACTCCTCTGCGCTGCGGCAGCGTACTCTCAGAATGACAGCTATTACTGTGACTTTGAAGATCAGAACGAACATCATGCGTGGGTGTTGAATGTAGGTAAGGACGGTGAGAACTGTGCCAACAAGTGGTACATAGGGCAGCCTGGCAGCAATGGGGGAGTAAACGGGCTGTATATTTCCGGTGATGGGGGCGTGACAACGAATTATTCAGGTACTCCGACATTTGTTGCAGCGTACAGGATATTAACGTTGCCGGCGGGGACATATGAACTTTCATTCGACTGGCAGGCTCTCGGTGCGGGAAATGATGCTTTGTATGTCACATGGATAGCTGCAAACGAGGAGACAAATTCGGTTGCATCCGGATATAAGCCTAAGTGGCTGACAGATAATCCGCTTACAATAGGGGATTCATTGATGCTGCATTATGAGCCGTGGCATACGGCGTACGGGACGATAGTGTCCGATGGGACACCGCACAAGCTTATCTTTTCATGGCTGAACGAACAGAGAACACATTCGCCTGCTGCGAGTATAGACAATATCAACATAATTCCCGTCGGTATGTGTGAACAGCCTACACATCTGACTCTTGAGATAACTGATTCGGCTTCGGTGTGCATCAAATGGAAATCTGATGCCGAAGTGTATGACGTGCGTCTGCTGACAAGTGACGGGGAGTGGAGAATATATGAGGGTATAACGAATAATGTACTGACAGTCAACGATATTCCAGAAGGAGGCGTTAGCGTGTATGTACGTGCCGAATGTTCTGATGGATATAACAGCGCATGGGTCTCTGGGAGTATTTTCATGTTTCACAAAGGGACGCGGTGTATAGATTATCTTGATTTGAAGTCGGCTCGATGCTATGCAGGGACATACTCAAATCCGTACAGCAGCCGATATATGGCAGACGATGGCTATAGAAGTATAAACAGCCGGCATACGGTACATTGGGATATCACGGAGGCCGACCCGCGTACAGGTATGGCACTGAGGACTGTCCCTGACGGGGAACTGGCATCTGTACGGCTCGGCAATTGGGATGTGAACAAGGGTGCGGAGGCGATAGAGTATGACTATCATGTCGATGCTGAAGAGTCGGCTGTACTGCTTATGCAGTATGCCGTGGTGTTGCAGAATCCAAAGCATGACAGTGCGGATCAGCCGAGGTTTACATTGAAAGTACTGCATGAGGACGGGAGCATGATAGACGAATACGGCTGCGGCGAGGCTGACTTTTTTGCCGGAGTGAACACAGAGGGTTGGGACTCGATAGGCACAGGCAGTAATGTAGTGCTTTGGAAAGAATGGACGACAGTAGGGATAAACCTAAAGGATTATGCAGGGCAGGATCTGGTTATCCGCTTGACGACATACGATTGTAATGAAGGAGCTCACTTCGGATATGCCTATTTTGTGTTAGGGTGTTCTGATGGCCAGATACTCGGATTGAGTTGCGGGGAGAGCGAGAGCAATTCGTTCAAGGCTCCGGACGGATTCCTCTACCGCTGGTATAAAGAGAGTGCGCCGGAGATAACAATTGATAGCTCACAGGTGTTTTCCACGCACCGTACGGACACGGCAATGTATTGCTGTGATGTGATACAGCCAACAAACGGAAACTGCTATTATACGGTCTACGCGAATGCTACACCCCGTTACCCGGTTGCGGAAATGAGGTATGAGGTAGCTGATAACTCATGTCAGAATATTGTGGCGTTCGCAGACAGCAGTTATATCATGCATGTGAACCCATTTACGGGTGATACTACGTATTCGGACGAGAAGTGTGATTCCATAGTTTGGGATTTTGGCGACGGCAGCCCGTTGTCGCGTGAGCATAATCCTATACATGTATTTCCTGATGAAGGAGGCTCTTTTTCGGTAACAATGAAAGCTTATCTGTCAGATTGCGAGAATGTGGGTACTATGACGCTGACGTTGCCTAAAGGAGGTACAGTACGCGATACGGTGTACAGGACAGCGTGCAATGGGGAATCTGTCTATTTCGCAGGGGCGGAACGGACGGAGACAGGGTGCTACAGTGATACTACGTTCAATTTCAAAGGTGAGGGATGTGACTCGATTTCGGTCTTGTGTCTCAAGGCAGTGAGTGTCAGTGACACCACTGTGACGGATACTGTGTGCAGTGATGAACTGCCATACGGTTTTCTCGGGGAGAAATATTATACGACGGGTGTGTACAGGCATAGGCTGACGAGTGTGGATATGTGCGATTCGGTGGTAATTCTGGATTTGACTGTTAATGATGCGCTGGAACTTACATCGGCTGATGGCGCGACTGTATGTGCCGATGATGTTGAGGTGGCTATTCCTGTGAGTATGGAGAGAGGTGATGTGGATACAGTTCGGATGGAGATATACGTGGATGACAGTGTGGTAACATTATCTGGTGTTATGGCGGAGGATGTTGCTGTGGTGGAGCTGCTGGAAGGTATTGCACCAGGGGATTATGTCGGTAAGGTAGTATTCGGGAATGGGTTGTGCGGAGATGTTGTCAATGATTTCACGCTGTCAGTTTATTATCCGGACAGTATTGTAGCGCAGAGGTGGAATGATGTGCTTGGCGTGCGCAGCGCGGCATGGAACGGAGGGTATGAGTTCGACCGTTATCAGTGGTATAAGGACGGGATGCCGATTGAGGGCGAGACTGGAGCGAACCTCTATGCGGCTGACGGGCTGGATGCCGGGGCGCAGTACTCTGTCTTGCTGCGCAGGGCGGCTGACGGCGTGGAGATTATGACCTGCCCGGTGCAACCGGAAATGTTCTCTGACATAGAGGTTACACCGACAGTGACATTCTCCGGCGGCAGCATAGAGGTAAAGAGCGGAGCGGACGGCACACTGAGAGTGTGGAGCGTTGCTGGCGTGCTGCAGAGTGTGCATTACATTAAGGACGGCGTAAATACGATAGATGTCCCCGCCGCGGAAGGCACATATATATTGGAGGTGCAGCTCAAGGATGACAGCTGGAAGGTGGAGAAGATATTGGTGTATAGGCGGTGAGTGCTTCTTCGTATATATAGGAACAAAATCAGATTATTCAACAGGAGAGATATAGGACGTATGGGCATTAAGGTATTAAGATATGGTATAATCACATTGCTGGCACTGTTGTGTAGTATGGAGGTGTCCGGACAGAACGATAATATAGGCATACCGTATTACTGTAGTTTCGAAGATTCGGCGGAAAATGCGAAATGGGTAATAAATGCTGGGGCGGATGGCGAGTTGTGTAATGACAAGTGGTATATTTCGTCGAGTACAGCGTATGACGGGCATAATTCGTTGTATATATCTGCTGATGGTGGAGTCAGCCCTGTTTACGGTGTGAAGCAACCTAATGTCGTTGTGGCATATAGGCCTATGGTTTTACCTCCTGATGTGTATGATATATCATTTGACTGGAAGAATCTGGCGACAGATGAGAGCGGAATGTATGTGTGCATTATTACCGAAAGCGATGATTCTGTGTCAAACGCTACGTCAGGTAATGTGCCTGTATGGATTATGCAGACCGCACAGTGGATTACTCCCGCAAGTGGTAGTACTACACAGGTGCTAAGGCAAGGACAGAGCTGGCAGAACGCTTCATTCCAGTTGCCGGTGCTTGTGCGGAACAGGAGGATAAAACTGGCATTCGTGTGGGTGAATAACTGTACGGATTCATTGAGTAACAGGCTATCTGCTTGTGTAGACAACATACAGGTCACATCGGCGAAGTGCCGAAAACCTCAGAATTTCATTGTGGAGTCATCGTGTGACTCTGTACATCTGACATGGGATGGAGTGTCATCGTCATATGAACTTGAATACCGTATGCGAGGTTCCAATATTTGGCGTAAGGTAGCGGTGCAAGGGAAAGAATATACTTTCAGGAATATGCAGGAGGGAGGCTATGATTTCCGCGTGCGTGGGATTTGCTATCAGGACACGAGTGCATACGCGAACAATTATACGGCGATAGTGTTTTGCCCCGAGATGCACTGCATCAATTATGTGGATTTGACGGAGGAGAATGGGGTAAATTGTTCTATCGGTATGGCTACCGGTAATATATTCAGTAACCAGAAAGTGGATTTAGGCCCGGATGACATGGAGAGTCGTCATACTGTCCATTGGACACAAGGACAGTATGACCCGCGTACAGGAAACCAGTTGCTTACAGTGCCGGAGGGTGAATTTGCTTCTGTAAGGCTGGGCAATTGGAAAACGGGAGGTGAAGCGGAACGTATAGAATATGAGTTTACCGTAGACTCCACTGCTGACATATTGTTGATGAAGTATGCTATAGTGCTTGAGGATCCGTCACACGATGAGGATGAGCAGCCTAAATTCACATTGGAGATATTGGACGAATGGGGAGACAGAATAGACCCTACGTGTGGAGTAGCCGATTTTTATGCCGACCGCAACCGTCCTGGATGGAACACATATGTGAATGCGGCCCGCAATGCCATAACATGGAAAGACTGGACTACTGTAGGCTTGAATTTAAGCGACTATCGTGGGCAACGTCTGACTATACGCCTGACTACCCGGGACTGCACATTGAATGGGCATTTCGGTTACGCATATCTTACTCTTAATTGTACGGAGGGAGAAATCAAGGGAATGAGCTGCGGTGACGACCCCGAGATGGAATTGGCTGCACCCGAAGGATTCAGTTATTCGTGGACAAATTCGTCAGACCCGTCATTCCGTTCGGACAAGAGGGTAATATCTGTGGACGCAAATGATATAACGACGTATTATTGCAGGTGTTCCTTTACGGAAAATAAAGGATGTTATTTTGATTTGTCGACAGTGGTTGAACCGCGTTTCCCAAAGGCTGAGTTTTCGTACGAGGTTATTCCCCAAAGGTGCATGAATGTTGTTAAATTCAAGAATGAAAGTCATGTGGTTATCCGTAAGGATGGTGTTGAGACCGCGAAAGATGAGCCGTGCGAGGAGTATGTGTGGGTGTTCGGAGAGGGAGAGCAGTCATCGGAAATAAATCCTGAGTATGTTTTCCCTAAAGAAGGGGGGAGCTTTCCTGTAACATTATTAGGTAGCATAGCAGGTGGCAACTGCGTAGATGACACTACATTGACGGTGACAGTAAAGCCTCTTAACGAGAGCCGTGATACAATATGGGACACCGTCTGCTCCGGCGAAGGCTATGTATTCTGTGAGCATTACCTGATGTCTTCGGACACAGTGGTATGCGTGAAGAGTGACATGAATGGATGCGACAGCGTTACCGTGCTGTGCCTCACGGTGCTGCCTCCGATAGAGGACACCGAGATATATGACACCATCTGTTTCGGCGAGAGCTATGATTTCGGTAACGGGACATACCGCGAAAGCGGCGACTATGAAAACTGGATAGAGAACGAGAAAGGATGCCGTGGCGTAGAAGTACTTCACCTGACGGTGAGGGACGAGATAACATTCTCCTGCACGCATACTGACGTTATAGACACTCCGAACTCCGGCAGCATCACTATCAGCGGCGCACCCGAAGGGTATACATACTCGCTGAACGGCGAATACGGCGCACCGCTCTCCGGGCTGGCTGGTGGTGAATATACGGTGGTGGTTTATGACACCGCCGGATGCGCGAGCGAACCTGAAAAGGTCTATATAGAACAGAATTGTCTTGAGTTTACAGTGGACAGTTTCGCTCCCGCGTGTGCGGACTATATGTACTGTATGGCGGCAGTTGAAGTTAGCAGTGGCAAGATGTCCGGATATTCTGTACGCTATGGAGACAAGGCTCAGTCGGTGGGCTTCCGTGATACGACAATGGAACTTAACAGTATGGATGTATGGCTCATAATACCTGATGCGTGCCGCCCTGATGTGTATGATGTCGAGGTGGTTTTTCACGATGAAATATGTGGGGATACAGTTATGCCGATGTCGTTTACAGTGCTTTATCCGAGTAATATTGTACAGCAGAAATGGAACAATGTGCTGGCGGTAAAGAATGAGACGTATAATGGTGGGTATACTTTTTCAATGTTTCAGTGGTACAGGAACAATGCGCCCATTACAGGCGGAGTTGAATCCTACATATATCTTGGAGAAGAGGCGGCCTTTGATACGACTGATGTTTATTCCGTGATGCTTACGCGGGCTGATGACGGGGTGACAATGCCGACCTGCCCCATAATTCCCGAAGTGCATACTGACGTGACAGAGTTTCCCCGTCCGGCGCAGACCGTAGTCTCGAAAGGCGGGATGGTAAGGATTGAGAATGTCAGCGGGAGCGCAGATGTACGGTTATATAACGCGGCTGGGCAGTTGTATGCGGTATGTGCGATTGACGAATACAGTGCTGAAGTGTCCGTTCCTCCTGTGCCGGGAGTCTATCTGATGGCAGTGGAGAGCGGCGGCGCAACGCGCTACTATAAGATAGCCGTGAGATAAACCTATTGAAAAAATAGGTTAAAAACACGTATTCTCGAGCTGTCTCCACGCTGGCCTCCGGCTGACTTAGAGGGAGTTTCCCCGTTGTCTCTTTTCCATTGGGAACTGCCTTTTCCAGATGGGGACATACATCGGGATACGTAATATATAATACATCACAAATCTATATTCATTAATCTAAAAAGGAGATCTTATGAGACTTAATCTACGAAGAATGTTCCTGTTGTTGATGATAGCGGTCACGGCGGGAACTCTCCGGGCGCAATTGCAGTTCGGTGCGGTATTGGATGAGAGTTTTGAAGAAGGCTCTATCCCGGAGGGATGGGTGACAGAGCATGTGAAAGGCTCTCAGGAGTGGATGGTCGAGCGGGGTGGCAGCCATCCCGACGGAGCGTATGACGGAGAATGGCGTCTGGCATGGCGCAACACTACTGGAGTGACGCAGGGTAACGTCACAAGGTTAGTGCTGCCGGAAGCGGATGTGACAACACTGTTTCAGCCTATGCTATGTATAGCGTTTGCCCAAGACAAGTGGACTAACGATTTTGACACTCTGCGAGTGGTGTATCGTGTCGATGCTGAATCTGCTTGGCAGACATTGAGGACTTATGACCACTATGTGTCATATTGGACATTGGACACGATATTCTTGGAGAATGTCAGTCCTACGTACCAGATTGCATTTGAAGCCTCAGATAACTTGGGGTATGGCATCGTGATAGACAAGGTGGAGATACGTTCGAAACCCTATTGTACACAGCCGTATAATGTGCAGGCCGACAGCATTAAGAACAATATGGTCACCCTGAAATGGGCGGCCGGTATTGATGCCGTGAATTACAGAATATGCGTTAGCCGGGAGGTTTTGTCGCAGGAACAGCTTGCGTCTCCGGATTTTAAGTCTGATGTGTTCGATAGTCTTGTCCTCGGAGATGTGAAAGAGTTCACTGTGTCTGGCCTTGAACAGGGCATGAGCTATAATGCATACATACGGTCTTTGTGTGAGACGGAAAGCAGCGAGTGGTCTGACGTGCTGGCGTTTGAGACAACTAACCTTGTGCCGGTACCGTATTATGAGACCTTCAATATGGAGTATACCGGCGAGCCGTCTCAGTCGCCAATATGGCGGTATGGTTCTTCAATAGGAGAATATATGGTACCATTCATCAATACGAAGAGTTCAACATCGCTAATGAAAAGATGGTCCCGCGATACGACAACCTGTCTGGTGTTTTCATCGAAGAATCAAGATGCGAGCAATATACCCGAGAATGAATATGCCTATGCCGCGACACCGGAATTGGATGTGCTTGATGTGTCAAAACTTACGGTTCGTTTCTGGAGTAGGACGGAGTATAATACACAGTCGGATATAAACAGGATTATTGTGGGCGTGATGACCAATCCTGAGGATTACAATACGTTTGTACCCGTGGATACAGTCAAACTGGCCGATAAGATGACATTCGAGGAGTTCATAGTACCGCTTGATACCTATAAAGGCATCGGAAAATACGTGGCATTCGCTTCTGATTTCGATGTTACCAACCAGTTCTATATAGACGACGTGTCTATAACCGAGACACCAGACCTCCGGCAGGAGAAGAATTTCAAGATTTCTATACCTGCTGCGGATAGGATTGTCGTGTCATGGGACAGGCATGGTGCTACAAGCGGCGATGTGATAATATCTTCATCTCCGATAGAGACCCCTGATGCCGTGCCGGCAGACCAGATTGTGACTTTTACTTCTTACTCATATACTTATACTGCCGAAGCCGGTAAAGAATACTATATACGTGTGCGCAATAGCGCAGGCGACAGGCATGGTGAGTGGAGTGAGGAACGCAAAGTACGAACACCTTTGAAGTATGCGGAGACTGACTTGCCGGTGACGCTCGGTTTCGAAATCAATACTTCGGACAAATCGTCGTACTATTATCCGCATTCATATACATCATCGTCAAGTTCATATCGTGTGCCGATATATTGTCTGACACTCGGCGAGATTCTATGCGATGACCAGATATATGCCAAGAGCATATCATCCGGACGGACGAAATATGAATTGATGTTTGCGGTTGACCGTCCGTATGAGAGTGCATATGCTGTATTCCCGGAACTTCCTGGCGACATCACTACGCTGCGGGCATCGTTCTGGTCTAAGAGTCAAAATTCGAACCCTGTCACATTTGAAGCTGGCATAATGTCTGATGTCAATGACACTGCATCATTCGTGCCTCTCGACACCATCACAGCTCCGATAAAGGATGACGGCTACGAGAAATTCTATGTGCCGTTTGCCGCTTACAGAGGAGACGGCAAGTTCTTTGCTGTAAGGGTAAAGGACTATGACATGACAGATAATGTAGAAGATATAAGCGCATATATAGATGACCTGACGTTCGAACCGATACCGGAGTGTAAGGAGGCTACTAATGTAGCAGTGACACCAGGTTCATCGAGTGCTGAATTTACTTGGGACGCCAATGGAGCTGACGAGTGGCGTCTGCGCGTATATGATGAGGATATACCTTACGATTCGCTGTCGAGCGCGACATTTGTACATGACTATGTGTATGACATGCCTTCGGACTCTAATCATGTCACTGTATTGGGTCTGAAAGGTAATGTCAATACTTATTACTACACAGTACAGACTGTGTGCGGTGGCGCAGAGAGCGATTGGAGTGCACCGAAGGCTTTTGAGACAGAGTGTTATGAGAAAAATCCTCTGCCGTATGTGCAGAACTTTGATGAGTACACTACTGGCTCTAAAGCCGCTTTCCAGATACCGTGTATGTATACTGTAACGGTGAAAAACGGCACATCGTATTATCCATATCTATACACTTCCAGAAAGCTTAACGGCAAGGCATCGTTGTATTTCAATCCTGCAACTGATGCAGAGTCTCCACAATATCTCATATTGCCGGAGATGGAGAAGCCTTTAAGCGAGATTCAATTGGAAATGCATGTATATGCTACGGCTGCTTCTGCTCTTGAGATAGGTACTGTGGAAAATACTACAGGCGGATTGTCTACATATGATTCAGTGACTACAATTTATGTCACTACATTGAAAGAATGGCAGGAAGTGGCGGTGCTGTTTTCCGGATGCAGCCCTGACGGGAGGAACATTGTGTTGCGCACGCCGGATGTCGGTGGCGCGGCTATTAATGTCGATTCGTTGGTTGTGAAGGAGAAAGATGCCTGTGCATGGGTGCAGGCTCCTGTAGTCAAGGATACGAAATACAATTCTGCCACAATCGAATGGCGCGGAGATACCGAGACCCAATGGGATATGGCGGTAACAACGGCAGAAATGTCTGAGGAAGAACTTGATGCTGTAATGACCTCTGATGGCAGGGAAGATGTGGCGTTTCGTGGAACGGTCGGGGAGAACCCGTATACCATAACGGGCCTTACGCCTTCGAAGCAGTATTATTGCTATGTACGGGCTAATTGTGGTGAGGGGCTTACCGGACGCTGGTCTACTGCCTGCGGATTTATGACGGCGTGTGAGTTCCTTGAAGTCGGTGAACTCGGGACTGAGACATTCGAGAACTACGGCAGTGGCGGAGGCAAGTATCCTACATGTTGGGCTGTTGGAAATATGGACGGAGCGACAAGTGCAACGTATGTGCCGTTTATTACCAGTGGAGGTACAGAAAACGGGCAACGCGCATTGAAAATCCAGTCTGACCCGGGAGAAGATGCCAATGGCGCGTATATAGCATCTCCAATGCTTGACATAGATGACATCAGTACGTTACAGGTGCATTTCTTTGCTGAGATTGATGACTCATATTTGACCGATGCATATCAGAAACAGCTTATAGTCGGTGTGGCGACCGACTTGTCAGACTATGCGTCGTTCGAGCCTGTAGACACGATAGACGGGTATTTCGGCGGCAAATATTACACTGTGCCGTTAGACCGTTACGACGGGGATTACAATGAAAAATACGGCCAGTATGTTGTGTTTATCTCGCGGTTCGAGAAAAAGAACCATATACTGATAGATGATATATGGTTCGATACCATACCGGAGTGTAGACAGCCGTATGATGTGTCATTCTCAGAAATCGGAACTAATTCAGTGCGCATATCGTGGCGTGGAGATTATGCTCCATATACGGTTAAGGTTTCACCGCGTATGTTGACTGCGGAAGAACTTGCCGCTTCTGTGGAGAGTGACGGCATATTGACATACAATACCAATAATGAGTTTGTCGTTGCGGAAGGGCTTGATTCTGTTACTACATATTATGTATATCTGAAAGGTGGATGCGAGGATGGTGGCGAGTCTGACTGGTCAGATCCATATATAGTTGAAACTGAATGTCCGGAGGTTTACGGACTGCCTTATGTGCAGGACTTTGACAATGTGACGATAATGCCTGACTGTTGGATCGGGTTCTATACAGAGTCTGGCAGCGAGCAGGAGTATCCGAGTTTATCTACTGTGAGCTCATATGTGCATGGCGGCAAGGGTCAGTCGTGGAAATTCAACACAACCAAGAACAATGAACGCACCTATGCGGTCGCGCCAGCCTTTGATGTAGATAATGTGGCCGACTGTCAGGTGATTTTCTTTGCGGCTACGACAGGTACTACTTACGTCAGCAGTGTGATAGTGGGTGTCGTTTCTGATATTTCAAGCAATGAGAAAATCATTGAGACTTTCGAGCCGGTGGATACCGCCACGATAAACAAGGAGATGGGCTTCCACAAATTCAATATATCCATGCGGGGATATAAAGGAAATGGCCGGTATATAGCCCTGCGTACTGATGCTGGGGCAAATAATGATTACACATGCGCAATCTATATTGATGACCTACAGATAGTGGAACGGCCGGAGTGTGCAGTCCCGGATTTCCTTTCGTTAGTGTCTGCTTCGGACACATCTGTGGTTATAGAGTTTACAGATTATGCGGATGCATCAGAATGGGAAGTGAAGTATGGAGATAAAGGGTTTATGCCAGATGAGTCCGGTACGGCAGTGTCGTTTACAAAGACAGCGGACACGGTACGTAGACTTGACGATGCGACCGAGTATGACCTGTATATAAGGGCGGTTTGTGATAGGGACAAACAGAGCTACAGCGCGTGGGCCGGGCCCTTGACCGTGAAGACCATGCCAACTCCGGTAAATACTTTCCCGTATGTGAACGGGTTCGATGATGAGACGGAGGCAATGGCGTGGACGTTTGTCAATGATAGTAATGCATGGTATATAGGCAGCGCATATCCATATGATGAAGGCGGTAAATCCTTATATGTATCGTACGACAAGGGTATGACAGCCCAAATCAAGGCTGATAACTACATATATGAGAGTTATTCATTTGCTTACCGTCCGATAGAGTTGAAGACAGGAGAGTATCATTTCGAGTTCGACTGGATAGGCAAGGGGCGTCCATACTATGAGTTCATGCGTGTAGGTCTTTTACCGGTCGAGGCGACATTTGGTAGCGATGAGGGCAGTATATTCCTTAATGGAGAGGAGATAGGCGATATTGCCAGCATATATAGCGAGATAGATCCGCAATATTATATATCGCTCGAGGGTGTGGATGATAAAGGGAAAACTATACTGGAGATGAACGGAGCTGAGGAGTGGACGCACCAGTACATATCGCATATCGTAACGGAAGATAAGGCGGGTGTATATAATTTTGTGGTCTTTTGGTATAATTCGACCGATTACTCTAATGACAAAGTAGCTCCATCGATGGTTATAGATAATCTGAAGTTAGATTATATAGCGTGTGCCAGTCCTGCGGCTGTTGAACTTGATGATGTGTCCGACACTTCGGCAATAATTTCTTGGCAACCTGTCGGAGAGCCGCTGTCATACGACATATTTGTCACTGACAACAGCACGCTTACAGGAACGGACAATGCTGAAGCAGGAGATACGGTGTTCTATGTAGAGGGCGTAAAGACGCTTACAGCCATGGTAGAAAAACTTGCTCCACAGACGAAATACAATGCTTTTGTACGTTCTGTATGCGCCGAGGGGGCAGGACCGTGGAGCACACCGCTTTCATTCGAGACTATGTGTGCACCGAAAGAGCCGGGTGATACAATCAGTTTTGAAGAGGAGGAGGGGTATTATGTGTTCTATTATAACGGCAGGTATACATATTGGATGACATCCTGTCTGGTGCGTTTGCATCCGACGCTTGATCTGGCTGGCACATGGTTGGATAATAACAACACGAATGCCGGAGTGGTGAGAGGAGGAAGCACAGATACCAAGTATTCTCATGGTAAAGGGCTATACAGCCTGTATATCAGTTCGTCAAGCGAAAAGAATAAAGGAGGGTGTGTTGTGATGCCAGCGTTCAACGCAAGGCTTGATACGATGCAGCTCACTTTCTGGATGAGGCCGTTTACTGCGGATATGGATGCGGGAGGTAAGGTTTCTGGTTCGTCACTGGGTACAGCAAAGACCATCACTGTCGGTACGCTGACCGCTCCAAATGACTTGTCGACATTCAAGGCTGTGGATACATTGACATACCCGTATTCTGCCGATTACTTTACTTCTGAGCTTGATGTCCGTGATGACCCGAGCGGCAATGAGTATTGGGTGAAGTTCTCGGTTCCGCTGGAGAATGCAGAGGGCAAGTATCTGGCGTTCCTCAACAGTGGGTATGACGGTGTGTCCAATGGCATTTATATAGATGATGTGGTTCTTGAGAAGATAGCACCTGAGTACCAGCCGTATAGTGCTGTGATAAGCGATGTGGAAAAGTCATCTGCCAAGTTTACATGGGCGGCTGACGGAGGAGATCGCTGGATAGTACAACTCTCCACGCAATCCAATATGTCCGATACAGTACTCATTGATACTGTCACCGACAAATCGTATGAGTTTAACGATGTAATGCTGGGAACAGACTATTATGCTTCGGTGCGTACAGTGACGGACGAAAATGGTGTAGTGTCCGATCCTGTCATGAATCAGTTCCTTACACCTTACGGCCTCTGCTTTGAGGAGAACCTTAACAGTGCGGTAATACAGCCGCAGCACTGGATGAGGGCGACCAATTCGGCTGATGGCGTATTTGCCGGAAATGATTTTAATGTTACGCCTCCGACATCAACTACGACCGGTTGGGTTTATAACAACGGTGAGAGCGGAATGCCGGACGGGCATCAGATGCTCGGTGCTTTGGGAGGTGCAGACAGGCATGCTTGGTTCATAACTCCGGTAATTCAGCTTGACGATTCCGCATATTATACCTTGACTTTTGATCTTGCGTTGACGGATGCTTATACGAGTGATCCTATGACTTGGGACAATTACGGTTCGCAGGAGAAGACGTTCATGGCTGTAGTGTCGGCAGATGCTGGCAACACGTGGAATGAGGATGACGCGACAGTGTGGTGCAACCGCGAAGGAGAGTATGACTATTTGTTTGACAGCATACCGTATAACGGACGTAGTTATACGGTAGACCTGTCTGCCTACAGAGGGAAGCAGATTAAGATAGGATTCTATGCCGGCAGCGTTTGGGATAATGCACCAGTAGACCTCCATCTTGATAACATACGCGTGAACGCGGCGGTGGAGGCGAACTACAGCGTGGGTCTTTGCGAGACGGAGGACTTCCGTGGCTACGGGCTCGACCTTGCGGACAGCGACCTGTCGCTCGGCGGGGACAATGTGTTCGAGGACTTCCGTCTCGCGGCTTCGGCTGACGTGCCGGACACGATGCAGACGGTGACCATCACTGTAGAGCCCCTCGGCGAATATCCCATTTACGGGACTATCTGCCGTGGCAGACGCTACACGGAGGACGGCTTCGACGCGTCGGCGGCAGGCGAGTACAAGAAGAAGATACGCCGCGAGGGGATGTGCGACTCCGTGGTGGTGCTGACGCTCGAGGTGATAGACCCGGCGGAGTCGCTCACCATCGACAGCATATGCGAGGGCGGCGAGTACGCGTGGGGCAACACGGTCTACCGCCGTCCCGGCACGTACCATGACACGCTGCAGATGAGCGGCCTGGAGTGCGACTCGATAGCTACGCTCGTGCTGAAAGTCATACCCCTCGAGGTACACCATGCGCAGATGACGGTCTGCTACGGGGAGCATTACACATGGGGCGACACGACGCTCACGACCACGGGCGTCTACCGCCGCAGGTTCGAGACCACTGGGTGCGACTCTATAGTTGAACTCGACTTCACCGTGCGTCCAGACCTTCGCAGGACATACCGCGAGGTGATATGCAGCGGGGAGTCGTTCACAGGGTACGGGTTCAAGGACGTGTTCACCCCGGGCGAACACACATTGCCAATCACGACCGATGACGGCTGCGACTCCACGGTGACACTGGTGCTGACGGTCATCGAGAGCGACACGACCTACGTCAGCGATACCGTGACTACGGACGAGCTGCCGTACGAGTACCTCGACCTGTACTATGGCGAGGATACGCGTCCCGGCACATACCGCGATACCATCACGGCGGAGGCTGGGGATGAGGGCGAGTGCCGTACGGTGATAGTCCATACGCTGACGGTTGAGGCCACTACTTGGTGGGGCGGCACGGAAACGGACGGACGCGGTCTTGTCATCGCGCCCAACCCTGTGGAGGTAGGCGGGACAGTCACCCTCGGCATAGAGCTGACGGCAGCGGAGCGCGCCGGTGCCGCAATCAGTGTCTACAGCACGGCCGGGGCGATGGTCAAGAGCATGGCCGTGCCTGAAGACGGCGATATCACCATGACGTGCTGGTTCTCGCCGGGCGTATACATGGTGCGCCTGACGACAGGGACGGGAGTGCAGTATCATGGCAAGGTGATTGTGAGATGACATGGTAATGTGACCCAATCCATTTACGGCGGGGGACTGCGAGAGGTGGTCTCCCGTCTTTTTTGTTGCCCGGGCTACATAAGGGTGGACGGGGGAAGAACGCTACTAAGTGAGGTTGTGGCTGTGTGCTGTCTTCGGAGAGTCTTCGGAGAGTCTTCGGGAGGGCTTCGGAGGCGCTTCGGCGAGAGTACGACTTTTTAACCTTTATTTGCTATGGCAGAGTGCGCTGCGGCTGCCGGGGATGTGTGGCGGAATGCCTTGGTTACGGCTGTTCGCGCCGTTATTTATGCCTATGTCGGGACGGGGATGCCATAATTGTGCTGTACAGGCTTTGCGGTATTGCATTATTTCATTACCTTTGCGTGGGTTTATATTTCGTGTGCCGGGCTGGGAGGCCGGGACTGCAATCTGCCCGCCGCACCCGCATGAGGGGTGTGGCCGATATGTTTTTTTCTTAGTGTAACAGCATGACAGTGACGGACGTTTCCATTTTTCTTGTCGGTAGTCGCATGGCCGGTGGCCTTGCGGCGGAGGGAGCCGGAGTGTCGCCCGAATGGGCAAACTGTGATGCGGAAGGCGCGTGCCGTGCGACATACGGCGGGACGCGAGGATGAGGCCGGGGCTGCTTGTGCGGAGATGTGTGCGCGGGGCAGCCTTTGTTATTTGGATGTCTGTGCGGTGTGCAAGACGGTGATGTGACGGTCAATAAGGTTGTTTTGTAAAAGGATAAAACTTCAGATATGAAAGCAAGGGTTAGCATTATAATGGGTAGCACGAGCGACCTGCCGATAATGGAGAAGGCGGCCAAGGTGCTCAATGAGTTCAAAGTGCCGTTCGAGATACAGGCTCTTTCGGCACACCGTACGCCGAAGGAGGTGGAGGAGTTTGCCTGCGGCGCGGCGGAGAGAGGCATAGAGGTGATAATAGCCGGTGCGGGCATGGCGGCGCATCTGCCGGGCGTGATAGCGGCGAGCGCGACTGTGCCTGTGATAGGCGTGCCTATCAGCGCGACGTTCAAGGGTATGGATGCGCTGTTGGCAATCGTGCAGATGCCTCCGGGAATACCGGTGGCGACGGTGGGTGTCGATGCGGCGATGAATGCCGGGCTGCTGGCTTTGCAGATGCTGGCCGTGGGCGATGAGAGGATACGCAAGGAGCTTGTGGAGTACAAGGTCAATCTGAAGAACAAGATTGTGAAGGCGAACAAGGAGCTTGCCGAGGTGAAGTACGAATATAAGGTGAACTGACGCGGGTAACCCCTGAGCTGCACGTGTGTGCAGACCGGATTGCCCGTCGTGAAACATATCCGATGACGAGATGAATTACAGGATTTTTGTCGAGAAGTATGACCGCTTCGAGGTTGAGACGCGGAGCATGGAGCATGAGCTTAATGTCAGTCTCGGGCTGAAACTCAAAGAGTTGCGGTTGGTGAACATATATGACCTGTTCGGGTTTACCCCGGAGCTTTTAGAGAAGTGCTGCTATCAGGTGTTCGGCGAGACGGTGACCGACCGCGTGACCGACACGCTCAATCTGGAGGGCAAGAAGTATGTGGCGATAGAGAACCTGCCGGGTCAGTTCGACCAGAGGGCGAGTTCGGCTGTCGACTGCGTGAAGCTCATCGAGCCGGAGGCCGATGTGGAGATACGGAGCGGACGGCTGCTGATATTCGACGATACAATTACGGCGGAGGAGATAGAACGGGTCAAGAAGTATGTCATCAACGCAGTGGAGTGCCGTGAGAAAGACCTTTCGAAGTTGGGCGCGGTGGAGTATGCCCCGGTGCAGGAAGTGCCTGTGCTTAAGGGGTTCAGGAAGATGAAAGAGGAGGAGCTTGCCGCGTATTGCAAGGCGAACGGACTGGCGATGAACGCCGACGACCTGCGTTGCGTGGTGGAGTATTTCCGTGCGGAGGGACGCGACCCATATCAGACGGAGCTGATGATACTCGACACGTACTGGAGCGACCACTGCCGCCATACGACATTCACCACTGTGCTGGAACACATAAAGATAGACGAGAGTTTCATCAAGAGGGAGATGGAGGAGAGCCTTGCGCTGTACGAGCGTATGCGCAAGGAACTCGGCCGGGAGGAGAAGAGCCGCTGCCTGATGGACATGGCCACAATCGGGGCGCGTTACCTGCGCAAGCACGGCTATCTGGACGATATGGAGGTGAGCGAGGAGAACAACGCGTGCAGCATATATGTCGATGTGGATGTGGACGGGCGTGAGGAGCGTTGGCTGCTACAGTTCAAGAACGAGACGCACAACCATCCGACGGAGATAGAGCCGTTCGGAGGAGCGTCGACCTGCCTCGGAGGCGCGATACGTGACCCGCTTTCGGGGCGTGCATACGTCTATCAGGCGATGCGCGTGACCGGTGCGGGCAATATATATGCGCCGGTGAGCGAGACGATGAAGGGCAAGTTGCCCCAGCGTACCATATCGACAAAGGCTGCGGCGGGCTATTCGAGCTACGGCAACCAGATTGGCCTTGCCACGACGCACGTGCGCGAGATTTACCACGACAGTTATGTAGCCAAGAGGCTTGAAGTTGGCGCAGTCGTGGGCGCGGTCCGGGCGGAAGCTGTGCGCAGGGAGAGTCCCGCGCCGGGCGACATCGTGCTGATGTTCGGCGGACGTACAGGGCGTGACGGTGTGGGCGGCGCGACAGGGTCGTCGAAAGAACACAACGTGCAATCGATAGAGACCTGTTCGAGCGAGGTGCAGAAAGGAAATGCCCCGGAGGAGAGAAAACTGGAGAGGCTGTTCCGCCGTCCGGAGGTAACGCGCCTCGTCAAGAAGTCGAACGACTTCGGCGCGGGCGGAGTCTCCGTGGCTATCGGCGAGCTGACAGCCGGACTGGACATATACCTCGACAGGGTAAAGACAAAATACAGCGGCCTGAACGCTACGGAATTGGCCATATCGGAGAGCCAGGAACGTATGTCTGTGGTGATAGAAGCCAAGGACAAGGAGGAGTTCATGCGCTACTGTGCAAGCGAGAACATCGAGGCGGTACACGTGGCCGATGTGACGGACACTAACCGTATGCGTATGTACTACAAAGGGAAGCTGATAGTAGACCTTTCCCGCGCATTTATCGATACTGCCGGGGCGGCGCACTATGCCGATGCCGAGATAGGCGCGGTGGAGGAGCGAGACCCGATGGAGAGGCGCATAGCGGGGAGCGACCTGAAAGAGAAGATGCTCAACAATCTGGCGGACA
>CALUOH010000035.1 GCA_944322025.1 uncultured Bacteroidales bacterium
ACAGGAACGAGATGCAGAGCATCACGATGTAGCGCCAGTCCTCAGTGAACTGGTAGAAGCCCATGCTCTTAAAGAAGTCCACGAATGCTTCGCCGACGTTGATGTCGGCCTCGACTTCCTCGGCTTCGGCAGCGGGGACTGCATCGGCTGTAGCGTCAGCAGTTGCGGCTACCGCGACCTGTACCGCGTTGTCGCTGACTGCATCGGCGTCCTGAGCGAGGACACGCGTGCCGCCGGCTATGAGTGCGACAAGGGCGAGGAAGAGGATTTTGAAAGTATGTTTCATAATTTTCTTCTTCAGATTTTTGTTCAGTGATTAGTTTATTCCATTTCGAGAAGGACATCGTCCTGCATTACGCTCTGACCGGGAGTAACCTTGATGGAGCGTATGACAGCGTCCCTGTCTGCCTTGATTTCGTTCTCCATTTTCATGGACTCCATTGTGAGGAGCGTGTCGCCGCGCTTTACGGACTGACCTTCGGATACCACAATCTTGACGATGCTGCCCGGCAGCGGTGAGCGGAGCGGTTTTGCGTTGCCGCTTGCCTTAGGTTCTGCCTTCGGCTCAGCAGGTGCGGCCGGTTTCGGCGCAGGTGCTGGCGCGGGTTTCGGCGCCGGAGCAGGAGCGGCTTCTGTCTCTGCTTTCGGTGCGGCTGTCGTGATGGTCATCTCGAAGAGCTTGTCGTCCTGCATTACGCTCTGTCCGGGCTGCACGAATATCTTGCTCACTACGCCTTCGCAGTCGGCCATGATGCTGTTTTCCATCTTCATGGACTCGATGGTGAGCACCACGTCGCCACGTTTCACGGCCTGACCCTCGGCGGCAATGACGCGCATCACGCTGCCCGGGAGCTGTGACTTGACGACTTTCGTGGCTGTCGATGTAGCGGCCGGTGCGGGAGTGAGCGGAGCGACCTTGCCTCCTGACTTGCGGATGGGCGGAACGACTGTAGGTGTAGTGCCGGCATTCTCGCGTTTCACTTTCACTGTGTAGTGGCTACCGTTGACTATGACTTCGACAACGTTTTTGTCTATCTCCTCAACGGCAACTTCGAACTTATTGTCCTCTATTGAAAATTTGAATTTCTTCATGACTGTTTTATCTTCTGGTAAGGTTATTGTTTAGACCATATATTTTTGAACTCCATGGAGAGTATCTTCTCTCCACTCTCTTGATGGTAATCACACGGCTCTCCTCGTCGTGGACATCATCGAAATAGAGGTGCAGGGCGGCGGCTATCGCTGCGCTGTCGAGTGCCGGTATGTGGACATCGTATTCTATTTCGGTGGTCTGCTCCTTTGAATCTGTGCCTGATGTGGTCTTCTTGACGCTAACTTTCGGCGCCATGACTTTTCCGAAGAGATCCATGATGAATATTAGGATTATGAGCACGACAAACACTATGCCGAACCCCAGCCCCGTTATGACCATCACGTTTCCCCAGTTAACTGCTAATAGTGTCATAATGTACTGAGTTTACAATGGGATATTAGAGTGTTTCTTCATCGGGTTCACCTGTTTCTTGGTCTGCAAGGCCTGGAATGCGCGTATGACGCGGAAGCGCGTGTTGCGCGGCTCTATCACGTCGTCGATATAGCCGTACGATGCCGCCATATACGGGTTGGCGAACTTGTCCTTGTACTCGGCTGTCTTCTCGGCGATGTATTTTGCCTTCTCGTCCGCATTTTCGATTTTGCTGATGGCGCGTCCTTCGAGCACCTCGATTGCGCCGTCCGCACCCATAACCGCGATTTCCGCCGTAGGCCATGCGTAGTTGAAGTCACCGCGCAGCTGCTTGGAGCTCATCACGCAGTGTGCGCCGCCATAGGATTTGCGGAGCGTCACAGTCACCTTCGGCACAGTGGCCTCGCCGTATGCGAACATCAGTTTCGCGCCGTGGGTGATGATGCCCGCATACTCCTGGCCTGAACCCGGCAGGAAGCCCGGCACGTCCACGAGCGTGAGCAACGGGATGTTGAACGCGTCGCAGAAACGGATGAAGCGTGCCGCCTTGCGCGAAGAGTTGCAGTCGAGCACACCTGCCATTACGGCGGGCTGGTTGGCTATGATACCTGTCGACACGCCGTTGAAGCGTGCGAAGCCCACTATGATATTCTTTGCATAATCCTCATGCACTTCGAGGAACTCGCCGTTGTCCACGATGGCCGTGATGACGCTCTTCATGTCGTAGGGCATGTTCGGGTTGTCGGGTATAATCTCGTTGAGGCTGTCCTCGAGGCGGTCAATCGGGTCGTTGCACTCGATGGCCGGAGCCTCTTCGAGGTTGTTCTGCGGGATGTACGAGATAAGCTCACGTATCTTCTCTATGCCCGCCTGCTCATTCTCCGCACGGAAGTGAGCCACGCCCGACTTCGATGCATGGACGCCCGCGCCGCCGAGGTCCTCAGTCGAGATAGTCTCGTTCGTCACTGACTTGACCACCTTCGGGCCTGTCACGAACATATAGCTGTTCTCCTCCGTCATGAGGATGAAGTCAGTCAATGCCGGGGAGTACACCGCGCCGCCCGCGCACGGGCCGAATATGGCCGAAATCTGAGGCACTACGCCCGACGCAAGTATGTTGCGCTCGAATATCTCCGCATAGCCTGCGAGGGCAGTGACACCCTCCTGAATGCGTGCGCCGCCCGAGTCGTTGATGCCTATGATGGGCGCGCCCATCTTCATGGCGAGATCCATCACCTTGCATATCTTGAGTGCCATCGTCTCTGAGAGTGAGCCGCCGAATATTGTGAAGTCCTGAGCAAACACGTAGACGCTGCGGCCTTCGATAGTACCGTGGCCTATCACCACGCCGTCGCCGAGGTATTTCTCTTTTTCGAGACCGAAGTTTGTGCAACGGTGAGTCACGAACATGTCGAGCTCTTCGAAAGAGCCTTCGTCGAGAAGCATCTCGATGCGCTCACGGGCTGTGTATTTGCCCTTGCTGTGCTGAGAGTCGATACGTTTCTGTCCACCGCCAAGTTTTGCCTGGACACGTAAATCAATGAGCTGTTTTACTTTTTCTCTGTTTTCCATATTATAATGATTGTATTGGTGTATGTTTCTGTGTACAATAGTCACACAAATAGGTAAAAGGCGGCGCGGCTGTCACGCCTTGTGGCATCCCCGTCCGCCTCTCTTCCTTTATTTCGGGTATTCGCAAAGCTCCGTCAGAACTCCGTGAGTCGACTTCGGGTGGAGGAACGCGATGTTCAGCCCCTCTGCGCCCTTGCGCGGTGCCTTGTCGATGAGCTGCCATCCCTCGGCTGCCGCCTCGTTGAGTGCTTCCTGTACGTTTTCGACGCAATAAGCCACATGATGAACACCTCCACGGGGGTTCTTCTCAAGATATTTGGCAATAGGACTGTCCTCAGAAGTCGGTTCAAGCAGCTCAATCTTGGTCTGACCAACTTTCAGGAAAGCGGTGCGGACTTTCTGGTCTGCGACCTCTTCGATGGAATAGCACTTTGTGCCGAGAAGTTTCTCGTAGAAAGGGATGACATCATCGAGTTTTGCCACTGCAATACCCAAATGTTCAATGTGTGATGGTTTCATGACTGTTAATTGTTTATGAATTAGTAAAATGTGTTTTGCTCTTCCCCAATGCGCACCGCGGCCAAGCCGTGGGCGTATGTATATGCCCGCTGCAAAGTTAGCCATTTTTATTGCTCAGAGCAATGTAATATGTGCATTTTTTTGAGAAAAACGCTTTTTTGCTTTTTGGCCGAAAACGGGCGCGCAATCTTACATTCTGACGTTTTTATCCCGAATTGTGTTGCGGAGTGTAAGTCGAGCGTGGAGTTTCGCCTGCAATATGTGCATGACATTGGGTTTTGGCCCGCTCCATGCCGTGTCGTGCCGGCGGAGGCCGCATGCCCGCCCCTCCGCGCCCGCTCCTGCCTGCCGGGCCTCCCCACAGCGGCATGCTCATCCGCTCCCTGCCATTCCTCCTCAGCCACAACACCCGCTCCAAATGTAAATCAAGGTTAAAAACACGTGCTCTCGTAATAGCACCTCAATAGATGCCCCGTGGCTGCCCGATAGGGAAGGGCTGGCTGGACGCTGGCACGAGAGTACGTCTTTTTAACTCTGATTAAGAAACGGGGAGACAGCTGCGTGGGTGCGTTCCGTAGGGAGAGCGGGCGGACAGGGCTGCCTGAGGCAGAGGGAGGACGGATGCGGGGCAGCGGGCACGGCAACTGACGGCAGGGAGGGGGTGGCGGTATGAGCTATTTTTTGTAACTTCGCCCTATGAAGTGACGGTGTCCGCGCGGCGGGCATCGACAGTATATGCCGTGTGACTATGAGCGAAAAGTATCTCTCTGTATATAAGGCCTCTGCCGGTTCGGGCAAGACGTACAGCCTCGTCTACCACTATGTGCGCCTGCTCTTCGGGGCGGAGGGCGGGGCGACGGCACACAGCCGCATACTCGCCGTGACGTTCACTAACAAGTCGACCGCCGAGATGAAAGAGCGGGTGGTGCGCGCGCTGTCGGAGATGGCGGCGGGGCGGCACGAGGAGTATATAAAGTGCATCATGCGCGACCTGCCGGACAGGTATGCCTCCGCCGAGGCCGTGTCGCGCCGCGCGCGCAGGCTGCTGATGCAGCTGCTGTTCAACTATTCGGTGTTCAACATCAAGACGATAGACGCTTTCTTCCAACAGGTTATAAGGGTCTTCGCACGGGAGATGAACATGTACGGCAGTTTCCGCGTGGAGCTCGACACGGACGCCATGCTCGACGCGGCGGTGGACGACATACTGGTGAACCTTGAAGCCCCGTCGAAGATGCTGGACTGGCTGACGGAGTTTGCCGAAGCGAGGGTGGACGACGGCCATTCGTACAAGATAAAGGATGTGATAGTGGGCCTTGCGGCGCAGATTTTCTCGGACGAGTATATCAAGAACGCCGTGCGGCTCAACGAGGCTCTCTCCGCGCCTGATGCCATGCGGGAGTACCGCAAGAGCCTGACCTCCATAGTGGAGGAGTACGAGGCGGAGGTGAGGCGGCTCTGCACGGAGACGACGGAGGTGATGAGGGGGCTGGGGCTGGATACGGCGGACTTCAAGGGCGGGAGCAGGAGCTTCGCCGCCTATTTCAACTACGCATATATGAGCGGCAAGGAGTTCGCGCCGTCGAACACGTTCATGAAGGCGATTGGCGACGGGCGCACGCCCGACTCCTTCTGCACGAAGAGTTCGCCGAAACGCGCGGAGATAGAGGCGTTCGTGGAGAGGTGCGGCGCGGCTATGGACGGCTTGTCGTCACTGCTCTCCGCCGACGGGCAGAGGGACTACCGCACGGCGCAGGTGCTTGTGAAGAACCTCTACGTCATAGGCATACTGAACGACATACAGAACAGGATATTGGAACGCTCGCAGGAGACCAATTCGTTTCTGCTCACAAGCACGTCGGACTTCATACGCCAGATAATCGAGGGGAGCGATACGCCGTTCATCTACGAGAGGATGGGCGTGAGCCTTGACCACTATATGATAGACGAGTTTCAGGACACCTCTAAGCTGCAATGGGCCAACTTCCTGCCCCTGCTGCATGACAGCATCGCCTCTGGTCACTGGAACATGTTGGTGGGCGACATCAAGCAGAGCATATACCGGTGGAGAGACGGCGACTGGTCGATACTACAAAGCGACGTGAAGCGTGAGTTCGGGCAGTACGTTGATGAGGTGGTGCTCGACACCAACTACCGCAGCTCGCGCAGCGTGGTGAAGTGCAACAACAGCCTCTTCCCACGGCTCGCGGAGCTTGCGTTGGAGGACATAGAGGAGGTGTCGTACGAAAACATGGATGAGGAGGCCAAGGAGGTGCGCCGTGAGAGGTTCCGCTCGATATATGCCGACGTGAGGCAGAAGTGCGTGCGTGAGCGCGAGGGGTATGTGGAGCTGGGCTTCATCGGCGGCGAAGAGCCTGAGGCGGAGGCCGTGGGGAGGATGTGCGCGGCAATATTAGACCTGACGGGGCGGTGCGGATACAGCTACGGAGACATCACGGTGCTCGTGCGCAAGAACGGCGAGGCGGCCGTGATAGCCGCCGCGTTGCAGGAGAGGGGCATCCCCGTGGTGTCGAACGAGGCGCAGCTGGTGGGCAGTGCGCGGAGCGTGAGGTTCATGCTCGCGCTCATGCGCTACCTGTACAAGCCCACGGAGAGCCTGTTCCGTGCAGAGCTCGCGACAGCCTATTTCCGTATTGCCGGAGGCGGGGAGAGGCTGCATGAGACCTTGGCGGCGTGCGGAGAGCCCCCTGCGGAGTGGGAGGCGAGGCTCTTCGGCACAGAAATGGCTGTGCGGCTCTCCGCCATCAAGAACCTGACGCTGTACAGGCTGGCCGAGGCGGCGGTGTCGGCGTTCGGCCTCTACAACGCCGTGGAGGGCGAGGCGCAATATTTGCAGGCATTCATGGACGACGTGTATGACTTCTCCTCAGAGGAGACCGCCGACCTCTATTCATATCTGGAACACTACGAGAGAAAAGCCGCGTCGTTTTTCGTGCCGTCGTCGGGCGGGCGTAATGCCGTGAGCATATACACCATATTCAAGTCGAAGGGGCTGCAATTCAAAGTGGTCATCATCCCTTTCTGCAACTGGAAGTTAGAGCCTAATATGTATTTTGCCAATTACCGCTGGGTGGAGACCAAGCGTCCTCCGTTCGACCGCCTGCCGATAGTGCCTGTCGATATGGGCAAGGGTAGCAAGAGGCTCTACGCCACGTGGTTTGCCGACGAGATGAGGGACGAGTATGAGAACTGCTTCATCGATACGCTGAACGTGGCCTACGTGGCCTTCACCCGCGCCGTGGAGCGTATGTATGTCTACCCTCTGCTCGCGGAGAAGGAGGGAGAACCGGTCAGGGAGAGCAGCATACCGTACTATATGTACAGCGCGGTGTCGCCGGGTGAGGAGATGGTGTTCCGTATGGGTGACCCGGACGAGATGAAAGCCGAGGAGCTGGCGGTGGACGATGAGGCGTATGACTTCGGGACAGAGGCCGATGTGCGTGACGGAGAAGTGGAGGGGCGGCTGAGGTTCCGTGCAGACAGGGATGCCCTGTGGGCATTGACCGGAAACGGACGCTCGTATGTGGACTACGGCAACGTGATGCACCATATATTGGAGAAGGTGGCCGTGGCGGAGGAGCTTGACGGGGCGATAGACGATGTGCGTGCCGAGGGGGTGTTCTCCTCTGAGGCTGAGGTGGAGGAGGTCAGGGAGAAGTTGAGGCGGTTCATGGCTGACGGGACAGTGCGCGACTGGTTTTCCGGCAGATACCGTGTGATGCGGGAGGTGGAGATAATGACGGGCGAGGGCGACGTGTACCGTCCTGACAGGGTCATGCTCGATGAGGGGGGCGGCGCGGTGGTCGTGGACTACAAATTCGGCGCGGAAGTAAACCAACGCTATGTGCGGCAGGTCAAACGGTATATGTCGCTCATAGGCGCGATGGGCTATTCGCCCGTCAGGGGATATATATGCTATGTGGAGAGGGGCGAGAATGTGGAGGTGGAGCAATAGGGCGCGTGGCGGCATGATGGATGTGATATAGTTAAGGACAAAATAAACAGATTGACAGAGAGACAATGAAAAGCAGGAAAGGACATCTGTGCCTTATGGTCGGAGTGATTGCCGCACAGCTGCTGTGCGGGTGCGGAGGCAACGGCACAAAAGGAGGTGAAGAGACGGACGGCAGCGGACAGCAGTGCGTGGCCGGAGAGACGGACACGGTGATAGTAAGGAGGGAGTACGGCATAGCCGTCGACTCGTTCGACATGGAGGAGCGGAGAGTGAAGGAGGGCGAGGCCATATCGGTCATATTCAAGCGCGCCGGAGCACCGGACGATGCGCTCAACAGGCTACTGGCCATACCGGATTCGGTGTTTGACGTGAGGAGAGTCAGGGCGGGGAACAAATATACGCTGTTCTACACGCCAGATTCGGCACGGCAGCTGACATACGTCGTGTATCACCGCTCGATAACGGACTTTGTAGTGTTTCATCTGGAAGACTCGCTGCACGTGGAGCGATTCGAGAAACCTGTCACGAGAGTGGAGCGGATGTCGTCCGTGACGATAAACAACTCGCTGTGGGGCGACGTGAGCCGTGCGGGGCTTGACGTGGAGCTGGCCCTCGACCTGTCGGACATATACGCATGGACGATAGACTTCTTCGGTCTGCAAGCGGGCGACAGCTTCTCAGCGTATTATGACGAAGAGTATGTGGACAGTGTGCCGATAGGCATAGGGCGCATATATGCCGCGCGGTTCACGCACAGGGGCAAGGAGAACTATGCGATATATTACGGCAATGACTCGGTGGAGGGCTATTGGGACTTGGACGGCAACAACGTCAAGAAGGCATTCCTGAAAGCACCGCTCAAATTCTCGCGTGTGTCAAGCCACTTCACGTATGCGCGGCGGCATCCGGTGTACAAGACCGTGCGCCCGCACACGGGAGTGGACTACGCAGCTCCGAAAGGGACACCCGTGATGGCGATAGGCGACGGTACGGTGACATACAAGGGATACAGCGGCGGAGGCGGCAACATGGTCAAAATCAGGCATAACGGCACTTACCAGTCGGCCTATCTGCATCTGTCGAAATTCGGTAAGGGAGTCGCTGTGGGTGAGAGAGTCACGCAGGGTCAGGTGATAGGCTATGTCGGCAGTACGGGCGCATCGACAGGACCGCACCTCGACTTCCGCGTGTGGAAGAACGGGCAGCCGATAGACCCGCTTGCCATGGAAGCTCCGCCGACAGAGCCGCTGCCGGAGCAGTACAGGGCTGAGTTTGATTCGGTGAAGAGAGTGATGCTGGAACGGATAGGCGTGACGGCGGAGAGGGACAGCGTGCGTTAGTATTTTATAGGGTATTGTTAAAGGAGAGGGTGGCAAGATATGACGATTTTGCTTGGTTGAGGGTCGGTTGAGGGTTGCTGCGGGTCTGGGGCAGGTTGGCTTTAACAAGGCTTAAAGATGGATAAAACATAAAAGGAAGCTATGGAGCAGAATAATGGAGGTAAAGAGTGGGTTGCCCTGTCGGAGCGGAACATGAGGCGGGCGATGGAGGTGATAGAGGTGACGGATGTGGTGAACATCTGGCGCGGCATCGGGGCGGAGATTAATATGGTAGGCTCGCTTATGACGGGACTGCTGTGCAGGCACAGGGACATTGATTTCCATATATATACGGAAGAGCTGCGGGTGGAGGAGAGCTTTGCGGCAGTGGCACGTCTGGCGGCCAAGAGGGGAGTGAAACGGGTGGCGTTCACCAATCTTGCGGAGACGGAGGAGGAGGGTTTGGAGTGGCATGCATGGTATGAGGAAACGGACGGGGAGGAGTGGCAGATGGATATGATACAGATGAGGAGAGGGTCGGCGTATGACGGCTACTTTGAACGTGTGGCAGAGGAGGTGCGCAGGCGGCTTACGCCAGAGACAAGGGAGGCCATACTCAGGCTGAAATATGAGACACCGGCGGAGGAGAAGATAATGGGGATAGTGTATTACAAGGCTGTCATCCAAGATGGAGTGAGGAGCATGGAGGGTCTGCGCAGGTGGATGGCGGAGCATGAGACCGGCGGCATAGTGGAGTGGTGAAAGGAATGGAATAAGAGAAAGCAGAGGATATGGCAGACAACTATTTAGAGTCGCATTACGAGGAGTATCTCAAACGCAAGGCGGCATGGGAGCGGGAGAAGCGTCTCGGCAAGCTGCGGAAAAGCACGCGGCCGACGAAAGGGACTGACGGCAAGAGAGAGGCGGAGGACAACGGCGGGGCGGGGGATTGATGTGCTGAGTGTCCGGCGCATAGGGCTGCCTGTTATGTTTTTACTGGGAGAGAGCCGGGTGTGCGGACGCGCTGATGCCGGATGTGGAATTTGAAAGGAACGCAGGAGGGAACAGTATGGAGAGAGTTTCAGAGCAGAGAGTGGAGGTAGTGCCGTCAGGAGATGAGGGCTATGACGGGCTTATAGAGCTGTGGGAGTCCTCGGTGAGGACATCGCACGGGTTTCTTACGGAGGGTGATATACAGGAGATACGCGAGGCACTGCCCAAGTATCTGTCGGAGATGGATATTTATGTGTGCAAAGAGGGTGCGCGAACAGTAGGGTTCTTGGGCATTGCAGGCAAGAAGATAGAGGCTCTGTTCGTGCATCCGGACGCGCAAGGAAAGGGGTACGGCACAGCGTTGCTCGACTATGCTGTGGACGAGTGCGGATGCGAGTATGTGGATGTGAATGAGCAGAACGACAGAGCAGCGGAGTTTTACCGCAGGAACGATTTCAGGTGCGTGGGGCGGGACGGGACAGACGCGGAGGGGAGGGAGTTTCCGATAGTTCATTTGAAGTATCTGCCGTTTCAGTTTATCAATACGGAAAGGCTCGCTTTGCGCCCGTTCTGTGAGGGCGACTTGGAGAGGCTCTACGAGTGCTGCCGTAACCAGAAACTGGGCGACAATGCGGGATGGAGGCCTCACCGGTCGCTGGACGAGTCGCGGGAGGTGCTTGGCAGGGTGTTCCTCAACAAGTATGACACTTGGGCGATAACGGAGAGAGGGGATGAGGCCAATCTGATAGGTACTGTCGGGCTTATAGCAGACCCAATGCGCAACAATATGCACGCGGCGATGGTGGGCTATTGGCTCGATGAATGCCAATGGGGAAAAGGATATATGCAGGAGGCTGTGAGGGCGGTACTCGATTATGCTTTCGGGGAGAGGGAGCTTAGTCTCGTATCGGGGTATTGCTATGTACACAACAGCCGTTCACAGAGGGTGCTGGAGAGGTGCGGGTTCAGGAAAGAGGGCGTGCTGGCACAAGCGGAAGTGACGTATGACAACAGGGTGCTGGATGTGGTGTGCTACTGTATAACGAAAGAGGAGTATAATCAAATCAGATAATATATGCTGGCATATACGTATGTGGACAGAGGACGGTTTGAACTGAGGAAGAAACCGAGGCCGGAGATACGCGACGGGAAGGACGCGATAGTGAGAGTCACGCTGGGCAGTATCTGCACGAGTGACCTGCACATAAAGCACGGCAGTGTGCCGAGGGCAGTGAAGGGCGTCACCGTGGGGCATGAGATGGTAGGTGTGGTGGAAGAGACAGGGAGTGAGGTGAAGAACGTAAAGCCGGGCGACAGGGTAACGGTCAATGTGGAGACGTTCTGCGGGGAGTGCTACTTCTGCAAGCACGGGTATGTGAACAACTGCACAGACCCGGACGGCGGATGGGCACTGGGGTGCAGGATAGACGGCGGTCAGGCGGAGTATGTGAGAGTGCCCCATGCGGATACGGGGCTGAACAGGATACCCGACGGGGTGAGCGACGAGCAGGCCCTGTTTGTGGGCGATGTGCTTGCCACGGGCTTCTGGGCGGCACGTATATCGGAGATAACGGAGGAGGACAGTGTGCTGATAATAGGCGCAGGGCCTACGGGGATATGTACGCTGCTGTGCGTGATGCTGAAAAGGCCGAAGAGGATAATGGTGTGCGAGAGGAGCGAGGAGAGGCGGCGGTTCGTGAGGGAGCATTATCCGGATGTGCTTGTGGTGGAGCCGGAGCGGTGCAGGGAGTTTGTCCTTGCCAACAGTGACCACGGTGGGGCGGATGTAGTGCTGGAAGTGGCGGGGACGGAGGAGACGTTCCGTATGGCGTGGGAGTGCGCGAGGCCGAATGCGGTGGTCACGATAGTGGCTCTGTACGACAGGCCGCAGGTGCTGCCGTTGCCGGATATGTACGGCAAGAACCTGACGTTCAAGACGGGAGGTGTGGACGGGTGCGACTGCGCGGAGGTGCTGCGCCTGATAGCGGAGGGGAAGATAGACACCACGCCGCTCATCACGCACAGGTTTCCGCTGAGGGATATAGAAGAGGCGTACAGGGTGTTCGAGGAGAGGCTGGACGGTGTTATAAAGGTTGCCGTGGAGGGCGGAAGGTGAGGGGAGGATGAGTTGAGAAGTGATGTATGAGAGTAATGGAGAGTGAGGCTATGAAACGATACGGTGTATATCTTTTTGACTTCGACTATACGCTGGCGGACTCGTCGAGAGGGATAGTGATGTGCTTCCGGCATGTGCTGGAGAAGTACGGTTATGGGGGCAGGAGCGAGTATGAGATAAAGCGGACGATAGGCAAGACGCTGGAAGAGGCGTTCGCTATACTTACGGGAGTGGAGGAGAGCGGGCGACTGGCTGAGTTCAGACGGGAGTATGTGCGGCATGCGGACGGGTGCATGACGGCCAATACGCGGCTGTTCCCGGAGACGGCGGAGGTGCTGGCGGAACTGCGGGCAAGGGGTGCGCGGACGGGCATAATCTCGACGAAATACAGGTACAGGATAAGGGAATTTACGGACGCGGCGTTGCCGGAGGGTACATTTGACATTGTGATAGGCAATGAGGATGTGAAGGAGGCCAAGCCGTCGCCCGAGGGGTTGCTGCTGGCCGTGGAGCGTCTGGGGGCGGAGCGCGGCGATGTGCTGTATGCGGGGGACAGTGTGGTGGACGCGGAGACGGCACTGGCTGCGGGCGTGGACTTCATGGGGGTGCTGCACGGGATGACGACGCGAGGGGAGATGGAGCGGTATCCGCATGTGGGGATGGCGGAGAGCCTGAGGGCACTGTTGGAGTGACGCGGCATAGGCTGCCAAGATACGGGGACAAGGCGATGTGTCATAATTGCAAACTGCTGCGTTATTTTCGGAGTTCGGGCTAAGTCATTTACTACAGTAAACTCCTGTCTCCCTCATCCTCAACGCCTTGCATTTTGCTAATTCTTACACATCTTAAAGGGGCTGTATCAAAACTTTTATTTTGACACAGCCCCTTGTCTTTTTGTGCGGAGGGGTGTCAGACGGCCTCGACGGGTATGCAGATGTCAATTATCCATTTGCGGTCGGGGTGCGTGTCGCAGTTGTTGATGTACCGCTCGAACGGGAGGCCGCAGCAGCGGCAGCCGTGGGAGGCGATGAGGCTGTACATGGCATCCCACGCGTGGCGGAACTCGTCCCATGCGATTTCAAAGCGGCCGATGGCGTATTTCCCTCCGTTGATCGTATATGAGCCTATGCCGCTGTCGGTCCTGACGGGAGAAGGGATGATGAGGCAGGCATCGGAGATGAGTTTCGAGGGCTCTGTGATGTCGGGGTTGTCGTGATAGATGGCGGCAAGGCGGCCTGTGGCGTTGTCTGCAAGGCCGCGCGGGGATGCCCACTGCAAGAGCCGGTCGAAGGCCTGCTGCATGGCGGTGTAGGGGCCGCAGTGGCGGCAGTAGATGACGTGGATGTCGTCGAGGTGCCGGATTTCAAAGTTACATTCCATAGTTTTTTCTCCTTTTGTCATAACAGTTTTACGGCTGCAAAGGTAGTGGAAGTATGTGCGGGTGTGTGTGTTGGCGTTGCGCGGCAGTTGACTGTCGTTGCTGTGTGGTTGCGCCATGCTGCGGCGGTAGGTGTCGGGGGTGAGGCCGAAGTGGTGTTTGAAGTTGCGGCAGAAGAGGCTCAGGGAGCTGAACCCGCAGCTGAGGGCTATGTCCTTGACGGGGCGCAACGGCTCTGCGCGGAGCTGTGAGGCGGCGAGTTCGAGGCGTTTGCGCAGGATGTATCGGGACGGGGTTTCGCCTGTGACGGCGGTGAATGTGCGGTGGAAGTGGAAGTAGGAGAGTGAGGCGAGCCGGGCGAGCGTGTGCAGGTCGATGTCGCGGCCGAGGTTGGCGGCGATGTGGTCGAGGGCCGGGTTTATGCGCGGGTCTGATATGCTGTCGTGAGGGTTCATGGGTATGAGGTTTTGCGGGTGCAAAGGTAGTCAATATTCCGGTGCGGCGCATGGGAGGGGATGGGGAGAGGCTTCGGAGGATGTCCGTAGGGGCTTCGGCGAGAGTACGTGTTTTTAACCTTGGTTTGCATTTGAGGTGCTGGAGGGGTGTGGAGAGGGTGGCATGGAGCTATGGAGGGGCTTCGGAGCTGCCGGCTCGAGAGTACGTGTTTTTAACCTTGGTTAAGACTATGGGTTTGGGTAAGGTTCGGGGATGGGTGGGGTGAAGGTAGGGAGAAGCTGGCTGGGAGTTGGCTTGAGAGTACGTGTTTTTAATTTTAATTAAGAGATGAGGGTTGTGGCGGGGGAGTGGAGTGGCGGAGGGTTGGGTGGAGGGATGGACGGGGGGTGTATGCTGCCGGATTTGATGTGAGGGCTGCGCTTTGGCAGAATTGGAGAATTGGAGCGGAAGTCTATTACGCTGTCTGTTTTTTTTTATTAACTTTGCGAACATGGAGGCGCGGAGGCGGCTGTATGATGTGACGATTAAATTAACTATCTAAAATTCAATACGATGAATACTCTACAACAACTCAATCGGGCGGCGGATAATATACGGATACTTGCTGTCTCGATGGTGGAAAAGGCGAAATCGGGTCACCCGGGCGGGGCCATGGGCGGGGCAGATTTTATCAATGTGCTTTTTTCGGAGTTTCTTGTCTATGACCCGAAGAACCCGCGCTGGGAGGCGAGAGACCGTTTTTTCCTCGACCCGGGGCATATGTCGCCGATGCTATATTCGGTGCTGGCGTGCGCGGGGAGGTACAGTCTCGATGACCTGAAGCAGTTCCGCCAGTGGGGCAGCATAACGCCGGGGCATCCGGAGGTGGATGTGATGCACGGTGTGGAGAATACGTCGGGGCCTCTCGGCCAAGGGCATACGTATGCCGTGGGGGCGGCGATAGCGGCGAAGTTCCTGAGGGCGAAGTTCGGTGACATCATGTCGCAGACGATATATGCGTATATATCGGACGGGGGTATACAGGAGGAGATTTCGCAGGGCGCGGGGCGTATAGCCGGCCATCTGGGGCTTGACAACCTGATAATGTTCTATGACTCGAACGACATACAGCTGTCGACGACATGCGCTGAGGTGTCGAGCGAGGATGTGGCGAAGAAGTATGAGGCGTGGGGCTGGAGAGTGATGGAGATAGACGGTAATGATGCGGAGCAGATAAGGGGCGCGCTGCGCGAGGCGAAGGATGAGCGGGAGAGGCCTACGCTGATTATCGGCAAGACCGTGATGGGCAAGGGGGCACGCCGCGCGGACAATACGAGCTATGAGAGCTGCTGTGCCACACACGGTGCGCCTCTGGGAGGGGATGCCTATATCAATACGGTGAAGAACCTCGGGGGCAATCCGTCGAGGCCGTTTGTGCTGTTTGAGGAGACGAAGGAGATATATAAGCGCAGGGCTGCGGAGCTGGTGTCGATAGTGGCGGAGCGCAGGGCCGCAGAGGAGAAGTGGGCGGATGAGAATCCGGTGCTTGCGGACAAGTTCCGTACGTTCTTCTCCGGTATGGCTCCGGTGATAGACTGGAGCAAGCTGGAGCAGAAGCCCAACCAGGCTACGAGGACGGCTTCGGCCGCGTGTCTGGGGCTGATGGCCCAGCAGGTGGAGAATATGATAGTCTCGTCTGCCGACCTGTCGAACTCGGACAAGACGGACGGTTTCCTCAAACATACACACGCCATGAGAAAGGGCGATTTCAGCGGCGCATTCCTGCAAGCGGGCGTGTCGGAGCTTACGATGGCGTGCCTGTGTATAGGTATGGCTCTGCACGGCGGTGTGATTGCGGCGTGCGCCACGTTCTTTGTGTTCTCGGACTATATGAAACCGGCTGTGCGTATGGCGGCACTGATGGAGCTTCCGGTGAAGTTCATCTGGTCGCACGACGCATTCCGCGTGGGCGAAGACGGGCCGACGCATGAGCCTGTGGAGCAGGAGGCGCAGATACGCCTGATGGAGAAGCTGAAAAACCACAGCGGGCGCAACTCGATGCTTGTGCTGCGTCCGGCGGACGTGTATGAGACTACGGAGGCTTACCGCCTGATGATGAACAATGTGCAGACACCGACGGGGATGATACTGTCGCGCCAGAACATAAATGACTTGCCCGGCTACCGCAAGGCGGATGCGCAGAAGGCTGAATACGGGGCGTATATAGTATGCTCGGACGAGAATCCGGAGGTGATACTCCTCGCGTCGGGTTCGGAGGTATCGACACTTGTGGAGACCGCAAAGATATTGCGCGAAAGCGGGAGGAGGGTATCTGTCGTTTCGGTGCCGTCCGAGGGTCTGTTCCGTCAGCAGTCGGAGAAGTACCAGCAGCAAGTGTTGCCGTCCAATGTGAAGAAGTTCGGCCTGACTGCGGGTCTGCCGGTCAACCTGATGGGTCTCGTGGGCAACGGAGGACGTGTGTTCGGACTGGAATCTTTCGGGTATTCGGCACCGTACACGGTGCTGGACGAAAAGCTCGGCTTTACTCCGGAGAAGGTGGCCGAGGAGGTGAGAAAGTATATGGCAGAATGATGTCTGTATAGGTTGTGCGGGAGTGTGTGCACGGCAGTAAGCAACGCATCGCCCGTGCAGGCTTGCAGGACAGAGAAACAGGAGAGGTGCAGTCGGATAGAGATAGTATACGGCTGTACCTCTTTTTTATACTTGAAATGATACGCGAAATAGTTGCGCATCACAAATGTTTTGATTACCTTTGAATATGGTATTGAGACCGTGGAGTAAACGGGTGTGGAACGAGGACAGCGTCCGCCTCTCACTATCTTCTCTGTGTAAAATAAATTAAAGATATAGAACCTTGAACCTTCAAAGAATTCTTATCATCGACCGATGCCTGAGGGACACCAGCAGACAATGGACCTTGCAGGACCTGATAGACGCGTGTGAGTCAACGGAGTCAAACTCCCGCCGTTCGGTGCAGGCCGACATAGAGCTTATGCGCAGTAAGGAGCGTGGATATTCCGCACCGATAGTGGTGGTGGACAGGAAATATTACACATATTCCGATGAACATTATTCGCTGCTGAAACAGCCACTGACGAAGCACGATGTCGATAATGTGGTCGCCGCGATAGGTGTAATCAACGATTATTGTGCGTTTTCGCAGATGTCGGGAGTGCCGGCTCCGTTATTCCAACTGCATGAGCGGGTAGCGGTGTCACTCGGACTGCCACTGCCTGAGAGACCTACAGAAAGCAATGAACAAAGCACAACGCCGCAGCTGGTACGTCTGTGGATTGATGCCGGGATGGCGGACGAGGTGAAGCGCAACAGACTGCACGAGACACAGTTTGTGGAACAGGAGGAGATAGACGGCAGTATCAACATACGGCTGAACATGCCATTGACCTCCGAACTCGAAAACTTTGTGGTGGACAATAGCCGTTATGTCAAGGTGACGTCGCCCGTCGCATTCCAAAACAGGGTGAAAAAGAGGCTTGCCAGATAGAATAACAACAACTAAACAATGAGATTATGAAAAGAAAGATTATTTTCACTCTCGTAGCGGCCGTGGTGTCTGTCGCCGCTGTGTACGCATGTACAGGCATTGCGCTGACAGCCAAGGATGGAAGCATCGTACAGGGAAGGACGATAGAGTGGGGCAGCGGAGAGCTCAAAAGCGAATACGCGGTAGTGCCACGCGGACATGAGTTTGTCGCATACACAATGGAGGCACAGTGCATGAAGTTTACAGCCAAATACGGTTTTGTAGGCATGTCTGTCGCGCAACCGGACTTTGTGGTGGAGGGTATAAACGAGACGGGTCTGTCAGCAGGGCTGTTCTATTTTCCCGGCTATGGCAGATATGCGGATTTTGACATTAAGAAGAAGGGAGGCTCCATATCGGACATGCATTTTGTCTCGTGGCTGCTCTCATCGTTCTCCACAGTGGAGGAGGTGAAAGCACATGTGACGGATGTCATAGTACTGCCTATCTCGGCTGAAAACGCATCGGCCACTGTCCATTGGCGTGTGGCTGACGCTACAGGGGCGCAGATAGTCATTGAGATAGTGAATGGGGGAGAGGTTCAAGTGTTTGATAACGAGGTAGGCGTGCTTACCAACTCTCCGGGATTCCAGTGGCAGCTGACTAATCTGAATAACTATGTAAACTTATATTCCGGAAATGCAGACAGCTGGAAAATGGGCAATGCGGTGCTGTCGTCTTTCGGAGCAGGTACCGGTATGCTGGGGCTGCCAGGTGATGTCACCCCTCCGTCTCGTTTTGTGCGGGCGGCCTTTCTGCGTGCTACGGCACCACAACTCGACAACGGCGGGGAGACAGTATTCCAGATATTTCATCTGCTGAATAACTTCGATGTGCCAGTGGGAGTGGAACACAAGATTGGGGAGAGTCCGGACATACCGAGCGCGACACAGTGGACAGCAGTGTCGGACATTACAGGCAGGAAACTGTATTATAAGACGGCATATAACAACACCATACGTTGTCTGGACATGAATAAGATAGACTTCGGGAAGGTGAAATATCAGGTGTATCCGCTTGACAAGGAGCAAGTTCAGCCCGTAGAGGAGATTGTGATACATTAAAGCTGTGACTTGTATATGGAGAACAGAATAACTTCCCTGTTGGGAACTGCATACCCGATTATTTCGGGCGGTATGGTGTGGTGCAGCGGCTGGCGTTTGGCCGCTGCTGTGAGCGAGGCCGGCGGTTTAGGCCTGATAGGAGCAGGGTCGATGAACCCTGAACTTCTGAGGGAACATATAAGAAAGTGCCGTGCAGCGACAGACAAACCGTTCGGAGTGAACATGCCGCTCATGTTCTATCTTGCCGATGATATGATGAAAGTGGTCATAGAGGAGCGTGTTCCCGTAGTATTTACTTCGGCCGGCAATCCGAAGAAGTGGACGCAGACGCTGCACGATGCAGGAATCAAAGTGGTTCACGTTGTGGCAAATACCAAGTTCGCTTTGAAGTGTGAAGAGGCTGGGGTGGACGCTATCGTGGCCGAAGGTTTCGAGGCAGGCGGCCACAACGGTAGGGAAGAGACCACGACTATGGTGCTGATACCTCAGATACGCAAAGCTACAAACCTGCCACTGATTGCAGCCGGGGGTATTGCCACAGGTGCAGGTATGCTTGCCGCCATGGCTCTCGGTGCAGAGGGAGTACAGATGGGCACACGTTTTGCCCTTACGCAGGAGAGTTCAGCATCGGACGCGTTCAAAGAGTTGTGTATAGGGCTTAATGAGGGAGATACGATGCTGTCACTTAAAAAATTAAGCCCGACAAGGCTGATAAAGAACGATTTCTTTAAGTTGATTGAGGATGCGGAAAACCGTGGCGCATCTGCTGAGGAGATACAGGAGCTGCTTGGGCGAGGACGAGCCAAACTCGGTATATTCGACGGCAATCTGTCAGATGGAGAGCTTGAGATAGGCCAAGTGGCATCGCTTGTGCGCGATTTGCCTAAGGCCGGTGATGTTGTGCGTATGATGGTCTGTGAGTTTGAGGAGAGGAAAAAGGCTTTGTCTGAATACTGACTACTCACTGTTTTTCATTAGAGCATAAAATGCCCGCCTGATAACAAGCATTATCAGGCGGGCTATCTTTTTATATACGCTTTTTGTATATGTGGCAATACGGTTTTTGCTGCGTCTTTTCGTAATAATTCTGATGATAGGACTCTGCCCGCCAGAATGTTGTTGCCGGGGTGAGGCGAGTGGCGACTTTATATCCATTAGTTTTCAGAATGTCGATTAGTTTTTGTGCCGTATCATGCTGTTTTTCATTGGTATAGAATATCTCTGAACGATATTGGTCTCCTATGTCAGGCCCTTGTCCGTCTGTCTGTTCAGGGTCATGGATATTAAAAAAGTGTCGAAGGATGGTTTCGTATGACACTTTTGCCGGGTCGAACTCTATGCGCACCGCCTCTGCGTGACCGGTTTTTCCGGTACATACGTCCGAGTATGTTGGGGAGGAGAGATGACCGCCTGTATAGCCTGTTTCAATAGAAACTATGCCATCAATCTGTTTCATCAGATGCTCCACTCCCCAAAAACAGCCGCCTGCCAATATGGCTGTTTCAAGGTTTTCTGGCTTTTCTTCCGGTACAAAATCCATGGATATAGAGTTGACGCAGTACCTTTTGTTTGTATGGGTAAACCCTTCGTAAAGGAAGATATGTCCGAGGTGTGCATCACATTTGGCACATGTTATTTCAGTCCGCACTCCGTCAGCATCGGGAGTACGGCGTACGGCACCGTTAATTTCTTCATCGAATGCCGGCCATCCGCATCCGGCATCGAATTTGCTGGCAGACAGAAACAGCGGTGCACCGCAGCGTTTGCAGACGTATGTACCTTTTTCAGTATGACGGCAGTACTTGCCGCTGAACGGGAGTTCTGTGCCTTTATGTACTATGACGCGCTCCTCTTCCTGTGTGAGTTTCTTCATATTACCAATATTTATATTAGGTTGTAATATACAATTTTTGTTTTTAGGCTATTTGGAGAAAAATCCTTTGAGTTTTTGTTCCCTGCGGAAACCGTCAAGGCTGAAACAGACTATAAGCTGCTGCTGGTGTTGGAGTTTTATGGAGTCATAGTGGAAATTCCAAGAGAAATAGCAGTTAACGAAACTATTTCTATACAGATAGAGGAACAGGTCTGTACGGTTGTAGAGATTAGAGCGGTAGAATGGGTCTCCCTGATTGAGGTCAGAGCCGAATTCGGCATAGTATGGCATCAAGTCATCTCCATAGTAAAATGTGTTTTTCAACCCGATAAAACGCCAGTTGGCGTATAGTTCCAACATTATGCCCTGCGGCATTTTGCTTGTCCCCGATGCGCGGCGGTTCTGTATGCCGAGGATGTATCCGACACGCAATGCAAGCGAATCCATCGGAGTATAGTCAGACACATCGAACCCAATTTGCGGATTAATGTATATATCATCACACACGCCCTCGTAGGGGTGCGGTGCGGCAAATCCTGCCTTATGGTTTATCTGGCCGTAGCCACCGATGTTAAGCCATTTGTAGTGATAGCGTCCGTTCAGTACGAGGCGGAACATTTCCCTCCGTTCGGGTGTCTGACTGCCGCGCCAGTCGCACATGAACTCCGCGAAGCCGTGACGAGAGGAGTAGGATAGCAGTGCGCCTTGAATGTTCGGATGGGCGTAGGCGATGGAGTCATACATCAGCCAGTCAGGCATAGCCTCATGTCGTTCCTTGAACGGTATTGCACCCAATGCTACAGAAAATCCTTTTATGCCGAACTGATAGTATGCAGTAGGCGTGAAGCGGACATCAGCCCAGTTGCCACCGAGCGGCTGTGTGTAGTGTACTCCGGCGATGAATCTGTGATTTCCTCCAAGTTTGTCTTTAAGGCCAATCCCTATTTCCGGTGACAGACGGAACGAGAATATGGTCTGCGGTATCTGATAGGGCGAACGGTATTCCCGATTATCAAAGTACGTTGTGAAATCTACATTATACAGGAACTTTACATTGCCGTTGCCTACCTCTCCAATGGAGTATGGAGCGGTCGGCCGCACTGCATCATTTGTTGCCTTTATTGCCACAGAAAACAGTGTCAATAAAAATATCACTGTGATATTTTGCCTTTTAAGCATCGAACGTGAAAAAATAATTCATGAAAAAGTTCCACAATGTCACGAGCGCAATAGCCATAACCTTGGATATATAGAAGTTGATTTTCAGTTTGTCGGTGAACAGATACAGGAACAGGTTGTTTAATGCAAGCCCTATGACGGAGACAATGAGAAACGAAGTATATTCTTTCGGTATGTTTTCCGTGTAGCTCTTAAATGTCCACAGACGATTCCATATATAGTTGTTTGTAGCGGCGAGGATGAAACCCAACGAGTTTGATATATACTTGTTTATGCGAAGTTTCTCCTTGCACAGCCATGTCACGCTGAAGTCTATAACCATGCCGGAAAATCCTACAACGCAAAATTTTATCAGTTTATATATAATAGTTATGTCCATTTACTGTTCTTCTGTTTGAATCACGAAAGGCCTGCTGTTTACCGATGTACATATTCTGTTTGACAAGCAAACGACACCCGGTAGCTTCTTTTCCGCTACAGTGGGAAAGTCGGCGATACCACGTACTGTTATGGTTGCACCGGCAGCTATTTTAAGACTATCGCACAGCAGTCGGCAGTCTTCCATGCGGTATTCATTACCAACGAGGTATGCTATCTGCATCTTGACCGGAAATTCTTGATTCGCAAAGTCTATGTCGCTATGATATGGATTTTGCAAATCCATATCAACAATACATGTATTGTCTGTTTTTACTGTACGGATATTATTTACTGTAATGTTTATACGGTTGACGGCTTGAAGATTTTCAGTATAATGGCATCTGAACGTGTGGTCGCCAACCTTATGCTCTTCACCCAGACCGAATATGTATGCCGGCCTGTCTTGCAGTTCCATGTCAGGTTGTATTATGTCGAACTGTGTCCTGCGGGAGTCAAGTGCACTCAGCACCACAGCGTTGTCGTTGTTGAAGAAACGGTATAGTGAAGCCTGTTGAAATGAACCGGTAAAGACGACAGGCATTTCGCCACATACTTCGTGTATGGCGTGGCTGTACTCTTCTTTTCCGTTGAAACCTATACGTTCGGGCAGAAGGTCACTGCACAGTATGCCGCGAGCCACTATCACGAGCAGAGTCATCGGCAGGATAAAACGTCTGGAATACAGCGTCAGCCGCGCATTGTCTATTGTATATCTGTATGAGAGTATGAGCATGGGTATAGATGCCGCGACCGTCCAGTGCGGTTCAGCATGGCCTTTGGCAGTCATGAGCCAGAAAAATGCTATGAAGCCTACCGTGAGAAAAATCATCGAACGTACAAACTGAGACTGCGTATGGCGTTGTTTCCAACATAGATATAAGGCAAGCGCAAGGATGAATGGGTTGAACACAGCTATCTGGTTGGGTATATATTCCAACGGGAAGAACCATGAGAACGTCTGGTTACGTGCTATCAGATGATAATTCAGACTCGGAAAGCCTGCATTGACCTGCCAGACGATATGGGGGATGAACAGTGTCAAGGCTATCAGACAGGAGAGGTAGAAACGCCATTCGCGCAACAGCCGCAGGTTTGACAGTATTACAAGGAGTATTACAAGTGCACCGTGATATTTACTGTACATCATGCCCGCCATTGTGACTCCAAGCATCACTGTGCTACGCCAGTCCGGGGCAGTGATGAAGTGTCTGTATGTCAGGATGAATGCTGCCACGAAGAACAGCAACGGAGCATCAGGGGTAGTCATGAACCCGTATGCCACGAACATAGGCATGGATGCCGCCAGTATGAAGAAGAGCGTCACATGACTGTTGTCCGCATCTGTGTGGTCAATACATTTCCATGTCAGAAAAACAGTACCTATATGGAGCAGGGTAGTGAGGAGGCGTACTCCGAGATTGCCGTCGAACAGCAGGCTGCTTATGTGCGTCAACAGCGCAACCATGGGAGGATGGTCGTAATATCCCCAACTGAGATACTCGCCATAGAATGCGTAGTAAGCTTCGTCGGCGTGTATTTCCATGGCAACGGCTTGCAGTATGTCGGTCACAAGCCAGAGTGTCAAATATATGATGAATAGTTTTTTACTGTCAAGCTGTTTATTCATAATGTACAAAGGTACGGATAATCAGTGGATACACAGAGCACTGATTAGTGTAAGTTTGTTAAATGTAATTGGTTGCAATTGCGGAGACAGTAAGGCTATGGTCTTATTCTTACGGTTGTAATCACGTAATCGTTTGATTTGCTGTCTTTTGAGACGATACATCTACACTCGTTCCTCAGTTTGCCGAGTGCATTGGCCATTGCGATGTCAGCTTTGGGGTCTGTGATGCGTCTGCCCCTGTAAAGATATGTGCCAGCTGCAATATTTACCGTTGTTCCATATGTATATAGTTCCATGCTGCCGTTTGTCTTCTGAGCGAGCGCAGCTGCCGTTATCTCGAATTTGTATTTGGGAAGGCCGGATGCGGTGAGTTCGTTCTGGAATGTGTTTCCCAAAAGGTTGAGTAAAGACTTCATCTCCGGTATTACATGTGGTGTCATGCAGTCGCCCAGTAGATTTAACGAGTAATACCTGCTGTCTTTCAGTCTGGTGGCATTGCCGTCCCCCATCCTGTTTGCCTTTGCGTGAAGCAAGTGGAGAGACATGGGGTCGTCCAGAGAGTTGTCGGGTGTTATCGAGGCTGTCGCCTGCCTGCAATAGTCACACGTCATGCCGGATGTTTCTTTATGCCGTTTGTGATATTCCGTGTATAAGATTATGGTGAGAGCAAGTAGAATGCCGACTATGCAGTATGAGATTACTGCACGACTGTCGGGCATGAGCTTTTTGGACTTTTTCCCGGTTCGGGTCTTGCGTCCTGCCGTTTTCTGTCTTTTCCGTGGAGCCTTTCGTTTGTCCGTTTTCATTTTCAGCGTGGAATAAAAAATGCGGGTATCATGTTTCAGATACCCGCAAATAAGTCTCTCCCAGTACTTAGTGCAGGAAGATGAGTTGTGTCAGAATGTATATCGGCAGCAGTACAATCAGTGAGAACTTAATCATGTACCCGAAGAAGCTCGGCATCTTGATTCCGCTCTCTTCTGCAATGGACTTAATCATGAAGTTAGGCCCATTGCCGATGTATGTCATTGAGCCGAAGAATACAGAGCCTATGGCTACTGCTTTAAGCAGTACCTCAGGTATGCCGGCTACGAATGCAGTGCCTTCAAATACACCATTGACGATGCCAGCCGCAGCAGCTTCCCTCGATATGTCAAGGCCTGCCGCTACACCGTGGAACGCTATGGCTGTCGGCGCATTGTCAAGGAATGAGCTGAGCGCACCGGCGCAGTAGTAGAAGTGCCACGGTTCTGTCAGTCCCATCTTGCTTGCGTGCTCGTTGAGGTACATCATGGTAGGAGCCATGGTTATGAAGATACCGATGAAGACGACGGCTACCTCAATAATCGGGCTCCATGTGAAGTTGTTGCTCTCACGCACTTCTTTCTTTGTTGTGAAGACAGACAAGAGTATTATTATGACGAGGATTATCTCTCTCAGAAAGCGAAGCCATACCGGAGGGTTTTCTTCGCCCATCTCAGGTATGAATGTCTGGTTTACGAAGGCTACCGCGAGCACTATGAGGAGCAGGTAAACGACATTTACCAGACCAGTCACCTTGAGCGGCTGTACCTCACGTGTGTCGGCAGACAACGCTGTCCAGTGTTCTTTCTTGTAGAAGTGTCTGTCGACGAAATAGTATATTATAAGGAGCATTGCTCCGGTGAAGGCCCATTCGGGTATGAGGTTCAAGAACCAAGTGAACTCTGCGCCGCGCAGATAGAGCATGAGCAACGGGGGGTCACCGAGCGGGGTGAGCAGTCCGCCGCAGTTTGCCACCGCAGCTATGAAGAACAGGATGGTGTGTACCTTGAACTCCCTCTGCTGGTTTGTCTTGATGAGTGGACGGATGAGCAGCATGGCAGCTCCGGTTGTACCCATGATAGAGGCCAAGACGAAGCCGATGCCGAGGAACAAAGTGTTGACAGCAGGCTTAGCCTTTATGTCTCCGTTCAGGTTGATGCCGCCTGTTACCGCGAAGAGGGCCGTCAGCAGAATGATGAAAGGCACGTAGTCGCCAAGCACCTGATGCTCAAGTTTCTCCAGGGCACCGTCGAGGTCGAGGGCGACGAAGAGATAGATGGCTGTAATGATGCTCAGCACACCCGATACGATGAACTTGTTACGGTTCTTGTCCCACCAGTGGGAGAAGAACAGAGGCCCCAAGGCTATCGTCAGCAGCATGACGACGAATGGGATTGAGGCCCACAGCGGTATGGAAACCGCACCACTTGCATTTAATAATACCATAAATTACAAATTATAGAATGAATAATAAAAATAGAATGTCACTACTATTGTCAGTCTAATTTGAGGACTGCGAGGAATGCTTTTTGCGGCACTTCCACATTGCCTATCTGCTTCATGCGCTTTTTACCCCGTTTCTGTTTCTCCAGGAGCTTGCGCTTACGCGATATGTCACCGCCGTAGCATTTCGCCGTAACGTCCTTGCGTACAGCCTTTACAGTTTCTCTCGCTATTATTTTTGACCCGATGGCAGCCTGTATGGCGATGTCAAACTGCTGTCGGGGGATAAGTTCCTGTAACTTCTCGCACATGCGCCGCCCGAGCGTGTATGCGTTGTCGAAATGGATGAGCGACGAGAGGGCATCGACCGATTCGCCGTTAAGCAGAATGTCGAGTTTCACGAGCTTGGACGGGCGGAAGCCGTTCATGTGATAGTCGAATGAGGCGTAGCCCTTTGAGATGCTCTTCAGCTTGTCATAGAAGTCGAAGACGATTTCACCCAGCGGCATGTCGTAGATGAGCTCCACGCGGTTGCCGGAGACGTATTCCTGTTTCACGAGTTCGCCGCGCTTTCCGAGGCAGAGGGTCATAATCTGCCCTATGTAGTCGGTCTTGGTTATGACCGAGGCACGGATGTAAGGTTCTTCGATGTGGTCTATCTCGGTGGGGTCAGGCAGTCCGGAGGGATTGTGTACCTCGAGGCACGCGCCCTTGTTGGTGAATACTTTATATGAGACGTTCGGCACTGTGGTGATGACGTTCATGTTGAACTCGCGGTCGAGGCGTTCCTGTATGATTTCCATGTGGAGCATCCCGAGGAAGCCACAGCGGAAGCCGAATCCGAGGGCTGCCGACGATTCGGGCTCGAATGTGAGCGAGGCGTCGTTGAGCTGTAGTTTCTCTATGGATGAGCGCAGGTCTTCAAAATCCTCTGTCTCGATGGGGTAGACTCCGGCGAATACCATGGGCTTCACTTCCTCGAAGCCGTCAATCGCTTCTGCGCAGGGGCGTTTCACATGGGTTATGGTGTCGCCGACCTTTACTTCTTTAGAGGTTTTTATGCCGGAGATGATGTATCCGACGTTTCCGGCGGAGAGCTCTTTCTGCGGAACCATGTCGAGTTTGAGTATGCCTATCTCGTCTGCCTCGTATTCACGTCCTGTTGCCACGAACTTGACGAGGTCTTTGGAGCGTATGGTGCCGTTGATGATTTTGAAGTAGGCGATGATGCCCCGGAATGAGTTGAATACGGAGTCGAATATGAGGCATTGGAGCGGCGCGTCGGGGTCGCCTTTGGGTGCGGGGACGCGTTCGACGATGGCCTGCAATATCTCTTCGACACCCAAGCCTGTCTTGCCGCTGGCGCGTATGATTTCCTCGCGTTTGCAGCCGAGAAGCTCTATGATTTGGTCTTCGACTTCATCGGGCATTGCGCTGTCCATGTCCATCTTGTTCATTACGGGGATGATGGCGAGGTCGTGCTCAAGAGCCATGTATAGGTTGGAGATGGTCTGTGCCTGAATTCCTTGTGTGGCGTCGACTATGAGCAATGCCCCTTCGCAGGCGGCTATAGAGCGTGAGACTTCGTAGGAGAAGTCGACGTGCCCCGGAGTGTCGATGAGGTTGAGGGTATATTGTTCGCCGTTGTGTTTGTATTGCATCTGGATGGCGTGGCTTTTGATGGTGATGCCGCGCTCGCGCTCGAGATCCATGTCGTCAAGCACCTGCGCCTGCAAGTCACGCGCCTCGAGTGTCTTAGTGGCTTCCAATAGCCTGTCGGCCAGTGTGCTTTTGCCGTGGTCGATGTGTGCTATTATGCAGAAATTCCTTATTTTGTCCATGTCCTTTTTAGGGCGATGTGTCTTGTTTTGTTATATATGCATGTCCGGCCGGGCAGGCGTGCCATGCATCAGCTTATACTGCCGCGCAAAGGTACGAAAAGTTGTCGATATACATAGGAGTTTTCTATAAAAAAGGCGGGAATTTCTATCTATTCCCGCCTTTTCCGCATGTCTTTCGTGACAGTCTGTTAGCCTACGGTCAGATGAGTTCGTCGAGTATGGCTGTCAGTTTGGGTTTCTGTGTCGCGCCGACAATCTTTTTGCCGGGGACGAGTTCGCCGTTTTTGAAGAAGATGATGGTCGGGACGCTGCGGATGCCGTACTCTTCCGTGATTTCAGGGCTTTCCTCGATGTCGACTTTGCCTATTGCGGCTTTACCCTCGTATGCTGTCGCGAGTTCCTCGATGATGGGAGCCATAGAGCGGCAAGGGCCGCACCAAGCTGCTCCGAAGTCAAGAAGTACTACGGGATTTGCGGCGAGTACTTCTTTGCAGTTTGAATCTGTGATGTGTAATGCCATGATTTTATCGTTTTATTTGTTAGTAACCATTGTCTGCCGCTGTGTGGACTGTATGCTGTGCAAAGTTAGGGAAAAATGGAGAATTTGCAAAGGGGAGGGTGTTTTTTTCTTTGAGGGTGGGGTGTGGCTCCGTAGGGTGTCCGTGGCTGCTGGCTCGAGAGTACGTGTTTTTAACCTTGATTAAGATTTGGGCGGAGATGAGTGATGTGGAATGTGGTTGATGTGGATGATGAATGAGAGTGGTGGTGAGTAAGGATGAAGATTGTGTGCAGGTGGCTGGAGAGGGTGGGTGATGATGTGGAGGTCAAATAAGGAAGCCGCCTCCAGGGGGATGGGGGCGGCTTCCGTGCAGTGGGGGGAGGTGGTCAGTTTACTTTGTATGAGAGTTTTTTTGCCGAGTGTAGCTCTTCGAGCGTGTCGAAGAGTTTCATGTTTATGCCGATGCGGATGTTGTGGGAGTGGAGCAGCATGTTGGCGCGCTCTTCGGGGTCGTGGACTCCGATGCAGAGTTCGACGCTGCCTTTGTTCTCGTCGAAGAGGGAGAGCAGTTCTGTGGTGAGCATGCGGTCTATCTTGCCGAGCTGGAGGTAGACTGTTAGGCGGCTAATCATGCGGTCCTTGACATCTTCGAGGAGGTCTATGCTTGTCAGCTTGCACTCTATCTGCCTGGGTGCTCCGGCTTCCTGCTTTTTCTGGTATTTCCAGTCCGCGCCGCGCTCCTGTATTCTTGCGCTGATGCGGACAAAGAGGTCTTTTTTGAGGAACTTGCCGTATTCGATGTAGTCCTTTCCGAAGAGGGGGAACTCGTGCTGTCCGCTGTAGTCTTCCACGGTCATTATTCCATACGGCTTGTCCATTTTCGTCCGTCCTTCTTTCACTCCGATAATCATGCCTGCTACGTAGAAGTTGACGGGCGTGCCTGCCTCTATCATCCCTTTTATGTCGGCCATGTGGACGCTGCACCCGAACTGTATCTCCATTCTGTACCGGTCGAGGGGGTGTGAGGAGAGGTATATCCCTATCAGTTCCTTTTCCTTGTTAAGCTTGTCAAGCTGCGACATCGGCTCGATTTTCGGGAGTTCGGGCAGGGGTATCTCCACGGTGTCCAGCCCGCCGAAAAGGGAGTTGGCGTTGTTGGCCTTATCCTGCTGATATCTGATGCCGTAACGTATCAGGGAGTCAAGTACAGGCTCGCCCCTGCTGTTTGTCAGCTCCTGTAGGAACAGCTCGCGGTCAATCCCGGAGAAGCAGTCGAAGCCTCCGGAGAGGGCTATGGACTCTATGGCCTTACGGTTGCACGCGCTGAGGTTGACGCGTTGCAGGAAATCGAACAGACCCTTATACGGGCCGTTCTTACGGCGTTCGCTGACTATGGCCTCGACAGCGCCTTCGCCGACACCCTTGATACCTCCGAGGCCGAAACGTATCTCGCCCGCGCTGTTGACGGTGAAGTTGAGGTCGGACTCGTTGATGTCCGGGCCTTTGACTTTCAACTTCATGGCCTTGCATTCGTCCATGAACTTAGTGACCTCGCCTATGTCGTC
>CALUOH010000036.1 GCA_944322025.1 uncultured Bacteroidales bacterium
ATAACCCATCTCCGCCGCATGCGTATCCCAGTACAGCCTCCTCTCCCCGTTCTCCAGCTCCCTCTTCGCCAGCGCGCTCGCCCTCGCCATCAACGCCCTCATCCTCAGCTGCGCCTCACTGTCCGGCCGCCGTATCTCCACCGCATCTATAGTATACACCTTCCCCCACCGGACCGTCACCCTCAGCCCCGTGTGCCTCATCCTCCGCCTCACATACGGCACATACCCCAGCGAAACCAATCCCAGCCTCATACTCTCAAACTATTAAAACTCAAATAATTAAACATCATATAAACCTCACACAACCTTCACACAAACCCAACACAAACCTTGCCCGAACCTCCCCAAACCCCGCTCCGTCCCGCCAAATCCCCTCGCCACAACGCCTCTCCACATCCCCTATACAAAGATAGTGAAAATCGAGAGCAGTGTATATGCAAAACGTCAGTTTTGCATATCATTATGCCGTGTTGTGGCAGGACATGTGCCTTGGCACAATGGCATGACAAGGCACGGCATAATGATATGTCCGACGGCAGTCTGGCATATATCACTGCCGAGATGCCTCCTATCTTGTGTGCGACAGCACACAAACATACAAAAACCCTCCAAAACCACCGCCCTAAAAAGAGTTAAAAACACCTACTCTCGACGGAACGCTCAGGAAGCCCCTACGGAACACCCACGGACACACTCTCCTTCCTCTCCCCCGTGCCTCCCCGCTCCACCCCGCTCCCCACAGCCCCCTCATGCCCCGCCTCCCGCACATCAGTCAAAAACTCGCGGCGGGGCGTTTGCCGTTTCGCGGAAAATCACTACTTTTGCTTGGCGAACCCCTCCGCGCCTCCCATGCCCGCAGGCAGAGAGGCAACGCAGGGGCTCCGCCCACGGTCTATACCATAAAAACTATATCAGTAATAATCAACCAATGAAAAGAACAGTTGCTATTGCCATGTCGGCTCTAATGCTTGCGGGCTGTGGACAGAAGCCCGCCGAGACCGCCAACAGCGGCCTCACCACTCCGGAAATCGGAGAGTTCAATTACATCGTTGACCGCTTCGCGGACATGCAGATACTCCGCTACCGCGTGCCGGGCATCGAAAACCTCACGCTCCGCCAGCAGGAGATGCTCTACTACCTCTCCGAGGCCGCACTCAGCGGGCGTGACATCATCTACGACCAGAACTGCCGCTACAACCTGCCCATCCGCCGCACTCTGGAAAGCATCTACACCGCCGAGAACATCGACCGCGAAAGCGCGGACTTCAAGGCGATGGAGACATACCTCAAGCGCGTATGGGTGTCCAACGGCATACACCACCACTATGCGGGCGACAAGTTCCGCCCCGAGTTCTCGCAGGCATTCTTCGAGAACGCAGTCCGCTCACTGCCCGCTGACCGCCTGCCGCTCAGGGAGGGACAGAGCGTCGACGAGTTCCTCGCCGAGATAACTCCCGTCATCTTCGACCCGGCTGTGATGCCCCTCCACAAGAACCAGGCCGCGGGGGCAGACCTCCTGCTCACCTCGGCAAGCAACTACTACGAGGGTGTGACACAGGCGGAGGCCGAGGCGTTCTACGGCGCGATGCAGGACCCGAACGACCACGAACCCATCTCCTACGGACTCAACTCGAAGCTGGTCAAGAAGGACGGCAAACTCGTCGAGGAGACCTACCGCGTAGGGGGGATGTACAGCGCACCGATGGAGAAGATAGTCTACTGGCTTGAAAAGGCACTCGCCGTGGCCGAGACAGAGCCGCAGCGCGCCGCCCTCGAAAAGCTCATCTCGTTCTACAAGTCGGGCAACCTCGAAGAGTTCGACGAGTACGCCATACTCTGGGTGAAGGACACGCAGTCGCTCATCGACTACGTATGCGGCTACACTGAGACCTACGGCGACCCCCTCGGCTACAAGGCAAGCTGGGAAGCCCTCATCAACTTCAAGAACCTCGAAGCCACCAAGCGCACGGAGACCATAAGCGCGAACGCGCAGTGGTTCGAGAACAACTCGCCCACCGCTCCCGAGTTCAAGAAGGAGGAGGTCAAGGGCGTGACGGCCAAGGTCATCACGGCGGCAATGCTCGGCGGCGACTGCTATCCCTCAGTGCCCATCGGCATCAACCTGCCCAACGCCAACTGGATACGCGCCGCGCACGGCTCGAAGTCGGTGACGATAGAGAACCTCACCGAGGCATACGCCGAGTCGGAGGCCGGCTCAGGCTTTGACGAGGAGTTCTCATGGAGCGAGACGGAAGTGGAGCTGCTGAAAAACTACCTCGTGCTGACCGACAACCTCCACACAGACCTCCACGAGTGCCTCGGCCACGGCTCGGGCAAGCTCCTGCCGGGCGTTGACCCCAACGCGCTCAAAGAGTATGACGCCACGATAGAGGAGGCGCGCGCCGACCTCTTCGCGCTCTACTTCATGGCAGACAAGAAGATGACCGAACTCGGCCTGCTGCCCAACGAAGAGGCATACAAGGCCCAGTACTACGACTACTTCCGCAACGGCCTTCTCACTCAGCTCACCCGCATAGAGCCGGGCAAGAACATCGAGGAGAGCCACATGCGCAACCGTCAGCTCATCGCCAAATGGGTACTCGAGAAGTCGGCTGACGACAAGGCCGTAGAACTGCGTCAGCGCGACGGCAAGACGTTCGTCGTAATCAACGACTACCTGCTGGTACAGAAGCACCTCGGCGAACTCCTCGCAGAGATACAGCGCATCAAGTCCACAGGTGACTACGCCGCAGCCAAAGCCATAGTAGAGAACTATGCTGTGAAGGTTGACCCGCAGATACACAACGAGATACTCGAACGCTACGCGAAACTCAACCTCGCGCCTTACAAGGCGTTCGTCAACCCTGTCTACACGGCATCGTTCGACGAGAACGGCAAGTTCACCGGCATGACGATAGACTACACGGAGGACTTCGCGGCACAGCACCTGCGCTACTCCCGCGACTACTCCTATCTGAAATAAGGGGGACACACGGACAACAGCTCATATAGAGGAAACCTGCCGTGGCTCACCCGCCCGGCGGGTTTTCTTGATTAAATAACGAACAGGACATAAAACCAGGACAATATGTTTTCAGGAATAGTGGAAGAGGCGGCCGTAGTCACACGGCTGCGCAAGGAGAATGAGAACCTGCACATCACGATGCGCTGCTCATTCACCGGAGAACTAAAAATAGACCAGAGCGTATCGCACAACGGCGTATGCCTGACAGTAGTGGGAATAGAGGGTGACGAGTACACCGTCACCGCGATAAAGGAAACGCTTGACCGCTCGAACCTCGGGCAGCTCGAAGTGGGCAGCAAGGTCAACGTGGAGCGGAGCATGATGATGAACGGCCGTCTCGACGGGCACATCGTTCAGGGTCATGTGGACCAGACGGCAGTATGCACGGAAGTGCGTGAGGCCGACGGCAGCTACTACTACCACTTCGAATATGAGACCACACCGGAGATGCGCCGCCGCGGCTACCTGACCGTGGACAAAGGCTCGGTGACGGTCAACGGCGTGTCGCTCACCGTATGCACCCCGACAGACAACAGCTTCGAGGTGGCCATCATCCCGTACACATGGTCGCACACGAACTTCTGCGAGATAAAGCCCGGCACTATGGTCAACCTCGAATTCGACATCATAGGCAAGTACATAGCCCGCATGATGGAGGGCAGATAAGGGGCTGCGCAGATGGACGACAACCAAAAGGAGTATCTCGACCGCTACGAGACCTCGCTGGCAGAACGGCTGACGGAGCTGTGCACTGAGCTGCGCTTCATGAACGGGCAGCTTTTCCGCACGGACGACCTCGATGCCGTGTGGACACGCGTCGCGCCCGAATACATGGCCGACGCTGTGCCCAACATAGCGCAATACCCCTCCGCCGCACTGGCATGGGCGGCCTATTTCGGCATGGCAATGGCGCGCCTGTGGGACAGACGATGGGAGGAGGTGCGGCAATGGCCTGACCCCTATGCCGCGATACGCGACGCACGGGGCTTCGACGAGATGGACGAGTACATCACGGAGGAGATACTCGGCTACCTGCCCGACAGCAGTAAAGCCCGCGACATAAGCGGCCTGATGCTGCAACTGGCGCACGCGGCCGAGACGGCAATACGGCGCGAGGAGATAGAGCCGCAGAGCGAGACGGCGTTCCACATCTTCGCACGCAGCGTCCGCACCCTGTTCCGTATAGGCGCGGGCGTTGAGCTGTACATGCTCGGATACAAATATGTCAAGGTAGACCTGCCTTGAAGATATACTCCGGAAAGAGGCCGACCCAAAAGAGATTTTGGTCGGTCTCTTTTTCTATACTATTTACCCGAGCAGGAAGTCTCCGGGAAGGGATGGTTTACTAATGCCTCTGATTTTCGTCCTTCATGTGTGTGTGTGTTTTTTTTTTTTTTGGGGGGGGGGCTATGCCATTCCCAATGACGGACAGTCGTCAGACACACTCAAGAGTCCGTCGCGGACATGCGCCGCATATTTTCTGAGGTTATGGGCGAGGGCGACAAGGCCGAACTCGACATTGACCTTTCCGGCTGACTTGAGACGGAACCTCCTGAAGCCGTGATTGAACTTGATGTCGCCGAATACGGCTTCCGGCTCGATCGGACGCCTGCTC
>CALUOH010000037.1 GCA_944322025.1 uncultured Bacteroidales bacterium
GTGTGGGCGGCACATGGCAGCTCAACGCCACTGTAGAGCCGGATGATGCGCAGAACAAGAGCGTCACATGGGAGAGTTCGGATGAGTCTGTGGCAACTGTCGATGAGAACGGCCTTGTGACAGGAAAGAGCGCGGGCAGCGCGACAGTCACGGTACGCACAGTGGAGGGCGGCTACACGGCACAGTGTATGGTCAATGTAGAGGGGGATGAAACCGTGGCCGTGACAGGCGTAAGGCTCGACAACACCGGTATCACCGTAGGTGTGGGCGGCACATGGCAGCTCAACGCCACTGTAGAGCCGGAGGATGCGGAGAACAAGAGCGTCACATGGGAAAGCTCGGACGAGTCTGTGGCCACAGTGGACGGTAGCGGCCTTGTAACGGGCAGGAGCGCGGGCAGCGCGATAATTACGGTACGTACAGTGGATGGCGGCTACACGGCACAGTGCAGCGTCACTGTGGAGGGAGAAGAAACCGTACTTCCGACGGGAGTGACCCTCTCGCACACGACGCTGAACATGAAAGCGGGCGAGGAGACACTGCTCATCGCAACAGTGCAGCCGGCCGATGCGACAGACAAGAGCATCACATGGGAGAGCAACGCGCCGGAGACGGTGAGCGTGGACAGCGAAGGCCGCCTCACAGCGCATAAAGCGGGCACGGCAGTCATCACGGCTAAGACCGTGAACGGCTTCTCGGCCTTCTGCATGGTCACTGTAGAGGAGGGCGATGAGCCGGAAATACCAGTGACGGGTATCGTTCTTTCTCACAGGTTCCTTGATCTCACGGAGGGAGAGACTGCTCAACTCACAGCCACGGTAGAACCCGCAGACGCTACGGACAAGAGCATCACGTGGGAGAGCAGCGATGAGAGCGTGGCTGTGGTCAGCACGGACGGAGAGGTGAGAGGCATTGCCGCAGGCACGGCTGTCATCACAGTCACGACTACTGACGGAGGCTTCACGGCAGAGTGTCTAGTGAATGTGAAGGCCGCAGCTCCGCAAGAGTGTACGGACATAGCGTACAGCGAGACCTTCGCAACATCGCTCGGCGAGTTCTCTGTAGTCAACGAGAAGGGCACTAACGACTGGTACTGGAACTCAGAGTTCGGATGCGCCTACATGAACGGCTACTCGTCGGGCGAGAACAGCGACTGGCTTATATCGCCGGTGTTCGACCTGACGGGCATGGAGAGCGCGGAGTTCTCGTTCACCGACGCGTTCGGCTACGGCAATGAGGCCAACTGGCGCACGCACTGCGAGGTGCTTGTGGGCGCAGGCTACAATGGGAACGTGAACGCAGTGACGTGGTACGCCATATCGTCCGGCCTGACGTTCGGCTCGGGCGAATGGTGGGAGTGGCTGACGCACCGTATGACAGTGCCTTCGGCCATGCTCGGACAGAGAGATGTGGTAGTGGCGTTCCGTTACCGCATAAGCGGCGCGGACGATGCCCCGGCATGGGAAATCAAGAATTTCAGCCTGACGGCTAAATGTGCGGACGGCGGCGTGACTATCCCTGTCTCGAGTATCATGCTCCCGTCAAGTGTGCCGCCGTTGGCAATAGGTGAAAGCTGCACGCTTACACCGACCATATTCCCTGAAAACGCTACGGACAAACGCGTGATGTGGACATCGGGCGATGTGACCGTTGCTGTAGTGGACGCGAACGGCACAGTGACAGGCATATCGGAGGGTGAGACCGTCATCACGGCAACCACTGTGGACGGAGGCTACACGGCAGAGTGCCGCATCACCGTCGTTGGCGGCACGGCAGTGGAGATGACGGAGGCGGAGGCTGTCACTGTCTACCCGAATCCGGTGCGCGACGTGCTGAATGTGGAGACCGGCGGCGCGGCTGTTGTCCGCATGGAGATGACCGATGCGGCAGGACACGCGGTGATGAGCATTGAGGGAGATGAGCATACGGTGGATGTGTCGGCACTGCCTGAGGGGCTGTATCTCCTGAGAATAGAGACCGAACGCGGCGTGACGGTCAGGAAGATAGTGAAGAAGAGGTAGGTGCAGCGGGGATTGTCCCGCAAGCACAGGAAAGTAGGCAGACCTGCGATGAGCAGGTCTGTCTTTTTTATGCCCAGATGGTGGGAGCCGCCGTGGAGGGGCTCCGTAGGGTGTCCGTAGCTGCCGGCTCGAGAGTACGACTTTTTAACCTATTTTTAGGGCAGGTGAAGGGGAGAGGGTGGCTTGCAGCTTCGGAGAGGCTTCGGCGGGTGTCCGTAGGGGCTTCGGCGAGAGCAGGTGTTTTTAACCTATTTTCAGACTTCGCCTATTCCGGAGAGTTTGCGCAGGAAAAATAAATAGGGCAGGCAGAGAAAGGATGTCATAATTTTCAGTACCTTTGCGCTAAGACGCGAAGATTAAGAAACTGTTTTGATTTTCCACAAACACAGTTTTTAGAGTGATTATACATATATCAGATATGGTTTTTCCGTCTATGTGTTGTGCGCCCCGCCGGCCCTATCCCGCCCTCATGCCCTTACAATGGCCCGCTATTGCAGCGGCCATGAGGACATGACATGCACTGACGGCGCATCACAATCCATATAGACGGCAAAATCAAATCGGTTTCCAAGAGAAATATTATGGCAAAGAAAAAGAGTCCGGGCAATCCGGAAAAGACGACAAAGCTGAAGAAGAAAGACCTGATGCGCAGCATCATGGCGATATTCGACGAGGTGCAGACGAAGCCTCTCAACTATAAGCAGATAGCACACACTCTCGGCATCAAGCAGGATGCGCAGAAGCAGCTTGTGGTGAATGCGCTGGACGAGCTGGAGGCCGTGGGGGAGATAGTGCAGGTGCAGAACGGGAAGTACAGACTGAACCTGAGGATGAACAGTGTGACGGGGATACTCGACCGGCAGACTGTGGCGAAGAAGACGTACCTCATCCCGGACGACGGGGGCGAGCCGGTGTTCATCGCGGAGAGGAGCATGGGGTGCGCGCTGAACGGCGACCATGTGAAGGTGATGCTATACCCGCGCCGGAAGGGTAAGGAGCAGGAGGGGGAGGTGACGGAGGTCATCGAGAGGAAGAAGACGGAGTTTGTGGGGATACTGGAGGTGAAGCAGAATTTCGCGTTCCTGAATATGGATAAGAAGCAGCTCACGCATGATATCTTCATCCCGCTGAACAAGCTGAACGGGGGTAAGGACGGACAGCGGGCTGTGGCGAAGATAGTGGAGTGGACGGACAAGGCGAAGAACCCGATAGGTGAGGTGATAGCCGTGCTGGGGGATGTGGGGGAGAATAATGCGGAGATGCACGCCATACTGGCGGAGTACGGGCTGCCGTACTCTTATCCGAAGGAGGTGGAGGAGGCTGCCGACAGGATAGACGCGGGCATCACGCCGGAGGAGATTGCCCGGAGGGTGGACATGCGCGAGGCGGTGACGTTCACCATAGACCCTGTGGACGCGAAGGATTTCGACGACGCCCTTTCGGTGAGGAAGATGGGAGGGGGCCTGTGGGAGATAGGCGTGCACATAGCGGACGTGACGCATTATGTGAAGGAGGGGAGCATCATCGACGAGGAGGCTCAGAACCGCGCCACGTCGATTTACCTTGTGGACAGGACGATACCTATGCTGCCTGAACACCTGTGCAACGGTATCTGCTCGCTGAGGCCGAACGAGGAGAAGCTGGCCTACTCGGTGGTGTTCACGATGGATGAGTTTGCGGAGGTGAAGGATTACAAGATTTGCCGCACGGTGATACGCTCGGACCGCCGCTTCACGTACGAGGAGGCGCAGGAGGTCATCGAGACGGGCGAGGGGGATTTCAAGGATGAGATACTGAAGCTCAACGAGTTCGCCAAGATACTGCGCGCGAAGCGTTTCGCCAAGGGGGCTATCGCGTTTGAGCGGACTGAGGTGCGGTTCACCATAGACGAGAAAGGGCGGCCCACGGGGATATATTTCAAGGAGGCGAAGGAGGCGAACAAGCTGATAGAGGAGTTCATGCTGCTGGCCAACAAGACCGTGGCCACGCACATAGGGAAGCCGAAGAAGCGAGGGGAGAAGGCCAAGACGTTCGTCTACCGTGTGCATGATGTGCCTAACCCGGACAAGCTGCAGAACTTCGCCGACTTCATACGCCGGTTCGGCTACAAGCTGAAGACCACGGGGAAAAGCACGGAGGTGTCATCGGCCATCAACAACCTGCTGGACCAAGTGGAGGGGAAGAAGGAGCAGAACCTCATAGAGACGCTGGCGATAAGGTCAATGGCGAAGGCCATATACACGACGGAGAACATAGGTCACTATGGACTGGCGTTCGACTATTACACCCACTTCACGTCGCCCATAAGGAGGTATCCGGACATGATGGTGCACCGTCTGCTCACGCGCTATCTGGAGGGCGGCGCGTCGGCAGACCGCAACGAGTACGAGGAGCTGTGCGAACACTCGAGCAACATGGAGCAGCTGGCGGCGAACGCAGAGCGGTCGTCCATCAAATACAAGCAGGTGGAGTATATGAGCGAGCGGATAGGGCAGGTGTTCGACGGCGTGATTTCTGGGGTGACCGAATGGGGCATCTACGTGGAGCTCAACGAGAACAAGTGCGAGGGCATGATACCTATACGCAACCTCGGCAACGACTACTACGAGTTCGACGACAAGAACTACTGCATCATAGGGCGGCACCACCACAAGAGATACCAACTCGGCGACGAGCTGACGGTGAAGATAGCCAAGGCCGACCTTGTGAAGAAACAGCTTGACCTCGCACTCGTATAACCGAAGCCTGAGGAGATATGATGAAGAAGACCATACTTACAGCCATAGCAGCAGTGCTGATGCAGACCTCGTGCGCCCAGCAGTACGCGGAAGAGTACGCTCACGGGGCGGAGCAGAGCCATGCGGCGGTAGTCGCGCCGCACATACCGGACGAAGCTACGTTTGCAGGGGAGAGGCTACGCCTCGACCGCTACGACCTGCGCGAGCGCATGGACCGTGAACTCATATCGTTCTGCTATATGCACTCCTCCACGCTGCTTATCATCAAGCGGGCGAACAGATATTTCCCGGTGGTAGAGCCGATATTGCGCGAATGCGGCGTGCCGGAGGACTTCAAATATCTCATGGCGATAGAGAGCAGTCTGCTGGTGCAGACCGTATCGCCGGCGGGCGCGGCGGGACTGTGGCAGTTCATGGAAAGCACGGGGCGGGAATACGGTCTCGAAGTCAATTCCAATGTCGATGAGCGTTTCAACGTTGAAAAGTCGACCCGTGCGGCGTGCGCCTATCTGAAAGAGGCATACGCCAAGTACGGCGACTGGTGGAGCGTGGCGGCATCGTACAACGCCGGGCAGGGACGCATCACGAAAGAGCTTGAACATCAGGGTGAGGAATCGGCACTCGACCTATGGCTGAACACCGAGACATCGCGGTACATGTTCCGCATAATGGCATTGAAGGCTATCATGGAAGCCCCGCGCGACTACGGCTTCATCATATCGCCGACGCAGCTCTACCCACCATTAGAGTATGACACGGTGAGCGTCAGCACGGGCATAGAGTCGCTGAGCGCATGGGCGGAGGAACACGGCGTGTCATACTATCAGCTCAAAGACGCAAACCGCTGGCTCAGAGGGCGCGGCCTCACGAACAAGTCAGGCAAGAGATACGAGATATTAATCATCAGGCCGGAGAGCGCGCATTACGACCCGGAAGAGACAGTGCCGCACAACCCGGCGTGGTGCAGATAAACGAGAGATTCAACCAATGACAACAGACGAACTATACATGGGGCGCTGCCTCCAGATAGCGGCATTCGCCGAGGGCAGGACATCGCCTAACCCCATGGTGGGGGCGGTGATAGTGCACGGCGGGCGCATAGTGGGCGAGGGCTACCATCACCGCGCCGGACAGCCGCACGCAGAGCCGAACGCCATCGCCTCAGTGGCAGACCCTGAGATGCTGAAGGATAGCACGCTCTACGTCAGCCTCGAACCCTGTTCGCACTACGGCAAGACACCGCCGTGCGCCAAGCTCATCATAGAGAAAGGGATACCCCGCGTGGTCATTGCCATGACCGACCCCAACCCCCTCGTGGCGGGGCGCGGCATCGCGATGCTCCGCGAGGCGGGCATAGAGGTCACCGTCGGAATCAGGGAGAACGAGGCGCGCGAACTCAACCACCGCTTCGTGACATACCACACGAAACACCGCCCGTACATCATGCTTAAATGGGCGCAGAGCGCGGACGGATACATAGACCTCGCACGCAGCGAGAAAGGTGACGGCCCGGTGCGCATATCCAACGGAGTGACCAAGACGCTGAACCACAAGATACGCACCGAGGAGGATGCCATACTCGTGGGCTGGCGCACCGCCCTGCTCGACGACCCGCATCTCACATCGCGCAAATGGGGGGAGAAGAACCCGCTGCGCTGCGTGATAGACCGCGACGGCACACTGCCGCGTACACTACGGCTCTTCGACGGCTCGACACCGACATGCGTATTCACCGCACAGGAGAGGGCCGACAGCCCCAACCTGACATTCCGCCGCATAGACTTCGGCGACGACATAGCGGCACAGATAGCCGACAGCCTGTACCGCATGGGGGTGCAGTCGGTCATAGTGGAGGGCGGCGCGGCAACACTCGGCATGTTCATCGCCTCCGGGCTGTGGGACGAGGCACGCATAGAGACCTCGCCCGCCGTGCTCGGCAGCGGCATCGGCGCACCCCCCATAGGCCGTCCGCCAGTCCACACCGAATGGTGCTACGGAAACCGCACCGACATATACCGTAACATCTGAAAGAGCAAGCTGAAAAAGGAGGAAGGACACATGGAAATGGAAACAGTATCGACCATAGCCTACTACGTATTCACCGCGCTGTACATCTATACCGCGCTGGTAGTCATATCCGTCATCCTGCTCGAGAACCGCAACCCTGTCAAGACACTCTCGTGGATAATGATAATGGTCATGCTCCCAATAGTCGGCATCATAGTCTACATATTTGTAGGCCAGGACTTCCGCCGTAAGAAGATAATGACCGGCAAGATACTGCCTGAGCAGCGGAGCACATCGCACATCCTCTCTCTCGACCACATGGACGCTGTCGGTATACCGAAGCATATACAGAAAACCATCCGTCTGCTCGACACTAACTGCGACGCCCACCTCTACCCCGGCAACAAGATAAACGTCTACACCAAGGGCTACGACACATTCAAGGCCATATTCCGCGACCTGCGCAACGCAAAAGAGCACATCCACGTGGAGTTCTTCATCATAGCAAACGACGATGTAGGCCACCGCTTCTTCGACATACTGCGCAAGAAGGCACAGCAGGGCGTGCGCGTGCGCGTCATCTACGACTACTTCGGCGGCTGGCGGCTCCCGCGCCGTCTCATAAAAGACCTGCGCGCCTCCGGAGTCTACATAGAACCGTTCCTGCCGATGGACAGCCTCGCCGGCTTCAGCAAGGTCAACTACCGCAACCACCGCAAGCTTATAGTCATAGACGGCAAGATAGGCTACACCGGCGGGCTCAACGTCGCCGAACGCTACCGCAAGGGCAACAGCCTCGGCCTCTGGCGCGACACCTTCATGCGCACACTCGGCCCCGCCGTCCACGCCATGCAGTACTCGTTCCTCAACGACTGGGCATTCGTCGGACAGAAGAAAATAACCGACGACAAATACTTCCCCGCCCCCCTGTTCTATGACGACAACTGCATACAGCTCGTCACCTCAGGCCCCGACACCGACTGGCAAAACATCATGCAGGGCATCATCATGGCCATATCCAACGCACAGAACTACATATACATCCACACCCCCTACTACCTCCCTCCGGAGAGCGTGACAAACGCACTGGAGACCGCCGCCATGAGCGGAGTGGACGTGCGCATCATCATGCCCGAACGCAGCGACTCGCGCCTCGTCGCCGCAGCCAGCCGCTCCTACATACAAGGGCTGCTCAACGCCCGCGTGCGCGTGTTCTTCTACCGCAACAACTTCCTGCACAGCAAGGCGATAGTCATCGACGACAACATCTCCATCATCGGCTCGGCCAACATGGACATACGCTCCTACGAACAGGACTTCGAGATTTCGGCCTTCGTCTACGACAGCGTGACAGCCGGCCACCTCCGCTCATCATTCGAGGAGGACCTCCTCTCATGCCGTGAGCTGAACGCCAACGTCTGGAAAAGCCGCAAACGCCGCAAACGCCTTGTAGAATCCATCGCCCGCCTCTTCAGCCCATTGCTGTGACCTGTCGGGCCGCCCGTTCTCACCGCGCAAAATATTTTTGCAAATTTCTGTCCGAAAAGTTTGACGGTCTAAAAAAATCCATAACTTCACAGCCGAGAGGGACTTCTCACAAAGTCCGGACAACGAACCGTGCAACAGCACAGCACCCCGCAGGCGCACCCCGAAGCCCCTATACGGGCAGAGTTCACAATAGACCTCGAAAAATCAATATCCGGTAAAATCTTTAAAAACAAATGACTATGAAAAAATTCCTTTTCTTCACACTCCTGCCGCTGATGCTGGCCACGTGCGAGACATATGAGATAACAGCGACGGGTGATGATTATGTGACGTTCGAACTGCATATGAATAAAACCAAGGCCGTACAGGTAGGCACGAAGATTTACAAAGTGAGGCTTCTGGACTTCGAGGATAAGGTGGACGCGTACTATGGCCCGGAGGGCGAGTGCGGGCTGAACGGATATAATTGCATCTCTGCATCATTGAAAATCAACGGCAAGAATGTGACAGCATATTCAGATATGGGAGGCCCTGAGCCGTATGACATGACGATAGAGGAGGCTGCCGAAATAATGGCCGAAGATCTTGAAGAGATAAAGGCCGACGGAGCAAGTGCCTTAAACTTTGCACCAATAGCTTTACGGTCAGAAGAGATAATGGGAGAATGTATGATAACACTTGACTATGCATATCCTGCACGGTATACATCTTCATCGACAACAGCAAAAGAGGATTACAACTTTGTGTTTACTATTTATTCAAAGGAGATATTGCCATGAAGAAATTATTGTTGACAACAATATTATTAGTAACAGTAACCAATGTTTTCTCTCAACAAGAAGAATGCGGCACTCCATATACGAAACCGCCGCAATGGGTATTATCTGAAACAGGGACAAAATCACCGTCCGAATATGAAAACCGTATTTACATGATAAATGTGCATACGGTTATCCTGCAAACTAATACGGGGGAAGGCCTGCCAATATCCGCCGGACGAACAGTTCTAGCAAGACTAAACAATTTTTACAACAGATATGGCATCTATTTCGGAGCCAGAGAAACTACAATCATAAAGGATGACTATTATGCCGTAAATTATAACAACGATAAGGCTCTTTCCATAAAATCAAAGTATGGTAAAAATGATGAGATAACAATTATCCTTCTAAACAGTCAAGCCAATACACACTATGCTGGCATAGCTGGTGACATACGATCTAACTATTTCAGTGTCGGATATGAATATTATAACGCAAGTACTGTTGAGCATGAAATGGGACACTGTTTAGGGTTATATCACACACATCAGGGAACGGCAGCAGCACATACACCCTTAAAAGAGATGTACTTATGCCTGAGGACAAAGACCTGAGAATTAAAGATGTCAACTCCAGAGATGGCATTAGCACGATGCTCTACTTCGGCGGAGCTGACATAGAACTGTCACTCATCAACCCCGCACACATTATCTACGCCACGAAAAACATCAGGTGGGTGTGCAGATATGTACCGTCTTATGGAGTTCCGGCAGAACTGGGCAAAACGGAAATAAAATACGGAAACAGCATATCACTCCAGACTGAAAAAGAATTTGGAGGAACGATAGAAATCACGGTTACTGACATAGGCGGATGTCCGGGAAATACTGGTACATATACAGTAAAAGTCATGGCATCTGTTGTAGAAATAATCCACACCAACCCCGCATCCGGCAGTGTCGGCATAAATGTGGTCAGGCAGGCGGATATGTGGCAGGACATGACAGAAGGCACGACCGCGATGTCCGCACCGTCGGCAGGCGAAACATACAAAGAGCCGTATGACGGCGCGTACCGCCTCGAGCTGTGGCACAAGGTCTACGGACTTGTACGGGAGATGGATGTTGAGGAGGGCAATTCCTCTGTCACGATGAACCTCCACGGCCTCACGCCGGGCATGTACTACATACGCCTCATCACGGACGGAGAGCTGAGCGACGTGTCTAAACTGGTGATACAGTAACGGCCAAACGCCTTCTAAACCGCACCGGACGACGGGACTTGCTGCCCTGACAATGAAAGCGTCCGTGACATACTTCGGTGTCACGGACGCTCCATTTTTATCCCAAATCGGTCATTAGAGATATCCGTGCTCATATTTCTAATGACCGCCATTAGAAATATGGTTTTATATATTGTTGATTCATAATTGTTTATTAACTTCGCCACGACTAAATCCCACAAGATTTGATGCGAGATTGCGATATAAAGTTTGTAAACAAGGAAATAACGCCCTTTGGCGGTCTTTCCCTGTTCTTCAGGATGCTCGAAAAATGCGGGTTGGCCGAACATCTTGAACAAAGTGGCCTTCCGTCCCAAGGTTCCAACAGGGGTTACAAGCCTCTTCAGCTCATATTGGGACTGTTTGCAGGTGTATGGTGTGGTGCAAGTTGTTTCGGACATCTTGACGTGGTGCGTTATGACACCGCACTGTGCAATCTGCTCGGTTGGAAACGTGGAGCTGGCCATAGGGCTTACCAGCGTTATTTCAACAAATTCTCACAAGCCGTCAATCAGCGTGTGTTCGGAGAATTATTCAGATGGTTCTTCTCTGAATTGCTGTTTGACAATTACACACTGGACTTTGATTCCACCGTAATGGTACGTGAGGGAAATCAGCAGGGAACAGCCAAAGGATACAATCCAAAGCGCCCGGGTCGGCCGTCGCATCATCCGCTGCTTGCCTTTGTTTCTGAGGTGAGAATGGTAGCCAACTACTGGCTGCGTCCGGGAAACACCGCAGCGAGCACCAATTATCTCGCTTTTCTTGAAGACACCCTCTCAAGGCTTGAAAACAAGAAGGTTGGCCTTGTCCGTATGGACAGCGGTTTCTTTACGAAAGAAATACTTGACTTCCTGGAATACAAGAAGATGCACTATATTGTGGCCTGCCGTTTCAACAATCGCATCAAGTACAGCCTCACCCACGAAAAAGTATGGATGGAGGTGGCTGACGGACTGGAAATATCCGAAACCTCATACCAGGCGGAGAGTTGGGATAGGCCAAGACGCATCATAATGGTCAGACAGGAAATAGAGAAACGTCCGAACGCCGCCGGAAAACAGGTCAGGCAATTGGAACTTTTCGAAGACGGGAACGATTTCGGCAAATACCGCTACAGTTGTCTTGTCACCAATCTCAGACTGCCGGCCAGGATTGTATACGATTCGTATCGTGGAAGAGCTGATTCCGGGAACAGGATCAAGGAATTGAAATACGACTTCTCCATCGACGACTTTGTCACCGACAACTTTTGGGCCACTGAAGCATGTGGAAGCTTTATTGTCATGGCATACAACTTCATGTCTTTATTCCGCCATGCAATCATTAATTCCGAAAAAAAGCAGTTTCTCAAAACTATACGTTACGAGTTGATTTCCATACCGGCTTATTTGGGCAGGACAAAAGACAAGCATATTCTTTATCTGGCAAGATCCTTGAAAACAAGGAAAGCTTTCCTTGCTATTTGGGAGAAAA
>CALUOH010000038.1 GCA_944322025.1 uncultured Bacteroidales bacterium
CGTGGCCGCTCCGTTGAGAGTAGGTGTTTTTAACTCTGTTTCACAGTAGGAATAGGTACGGAGTTATGGAGGTGCTTGCTTGGGGCTGGCTGCCCACTGGCTTGAGAGTAGGTGTTTTTAACTCTGAGAGGTGGAGGCGGAGCGTGGGGTGGCTTTACGACAGGGTTATACGGAGGGTTTGCTTAGTGTGTCTTTTTCAGAGGGGGAAGATGTTGTGCCGGCTTTCGATTGTGATTAGCTGGCCTGTCACTGGGTGGGTGAAGCTGAGGGAGGTGGCGTGAAGGTGGAGGCGGGACGGGGTATGGGGGGAGAGGCCGGCGGGGGAGGATGTGTGGCTGGTGCGGCCGTAGAGTGTGTCGCCGAGGATGGGGGCGTTGAGGCCGAGGGGGTGTGCGGCGTGGAGACGCAGCTGGTGGGTGCGGCCGGTGAGGGGGATGAACTCGACGAGCGTGCGGCTGCCGCAGGTGCCGATTACGCGGTAGGAGGTCTGTGCGTCTTTGCCGTGGAGGGGGTCGATGAGCTGGCGGGGGCGGTTGATGTGGTCGGGGCGCATGGGGAGGGATATTGTGCCTGCGGAGCTGGGCGGCGTGCCGTCGAGCAGGGCGGTGTAGCGTTTTTCCACTTGGCGGAGGCGGAAGAGACGGTGTAGCGCGGCCTGCATGTCGGGGAATTTGGCGAAGAGGAGTATGCCGGATGTGGCCATGTCGAGGCGGTGGACGGGAAGGAGTGCGGGCAGCGCGGGGCGCAGGGCGGCGAGACGTTCGGCGGCGGAGAGTGTGCCGTTTTTGCCGGGGACGGAGAGGAGTCCGGCGGGTTTGTCTATGGCTATGAGCCAGGGGTCTTCGTATATGACGGGGATGTCGGCGGGGGTGTCGCGGGAGAGGGGGTCGGGGTCGACGTCAAGCCCTTGGAGCATGAAGTCGAGAATGGGCTTGCATTTGCCTATGCAGGCGGGGTAGTAGGAGCCGTGGTGGCGTAGTTCGCCGACGGGGCTTTCGCCGTACCAGAATTCGGCCATGCAGAGGGGTTGCAGGCGATGGGAGTAGGCGTATTGCAGCAGTTTCGGGGCGGCGCATTCGCCCGCGCCTGCGGGGGGTACGCGCTGGGGCGTGGGGGCGAAGAGGTCGCAGAGGTCGCGCACTTCGCCACGGGCGTTGAGCATGCGGAAGTGGCGGAAGAGGCGTGCCTGCAATGCGGCGGAGCGTTGTCTGCGCTCTGTTTTGAGGCGGGATACGGCGTTTCCGTATTCCTCCAAGAGGCTTTCGGCTTCGGCTATCTGGTGTTTCCACGAGTCTTTGAGCCGCCGTATTTCGGCTTTTTCGTGCTGGCTTTCGCGGATGAGTCCGGTTTGTTCTTCTTCTGAGATGCCTTGCTGGCGGAGGGTGTCGCGCCGGAGCTTGGCCTGCGCGGCGCCTTCTTTCGCCTGAGCGAGCGATGCGGCGGCTGATGTGCGCAGCGTTTGCAGGGCGGAGGTGAGCCGCCCGTGCTCCGCGCTTTCTTCCAGTTGGCGTATTCGGCGGTTTATGAGGTTTATCCCGTGTTCTTCTTTCGCGAAGAAGCCGTCGGGGGCGAGGAGGTCGTAGACAGGGGGGACGAAGCCCGGGATGGTGTTTCTGCCGCCTATGTTGCCGGAGAAGGCGGCGAGATATGCAAGGCTGCCGCCGTCTGAGCGAACGACGAGCACGCCGAACATCTTGCCTTGGTCAACGCAGGGATGCAATTCGCCGCAGGCTTCGACGGCGGTCATGAGGTCAGCTGCCGCCGCGACGGCAAGCGGGTGAGGCGTGTAGTGGAACGGGTATGTGAACCTGTCCGGCGGGGCTATGGCAGAGGCTCCGTGCGGGAGGGGGTGGAGGAGTGCGGAGCACCAGAGCGCGAGGTCTAATCCCATCCATCACCTCCGGGATGCAGCACCTGTATCTGCTTGAAGCGGCGTGTGCGCTGGTCGTAGTGGAGATAGCGGCGCATGGGTATGGTGTAGGCAAGTCCCCATTCGATGTATTCGACGTTGTGGAGGTGGCTCTTTACGGATACCTGTACGGCGAGGTTGTCTATGAGGCGTACGCGCGCGCCGAGGCGGAAGTAGTTCCATCCGTCCTCTACGCCGACGCGGTATTTGTAGAAGAAGTTGCGCCGGAGGGCATTGTCCATGTTGTCAGAGGGGTAGGCGTTTTTCACGGGGTCGTAGACGTATATGCCCCAGTCGAGGAGGAATGTGACGCGGCCGAGCATGAGCGCCTGAGCGAATGAGATGCCGACGCGGAACTTGTTTGCCTCGCTGTCTTCGGGGATGTAGTATTTCCGGCTGTAAGTGTATTTGTCGTAGACGTTGCCGTTGTTGTCCGCGCCCTGCTGGACGAATGCTCCGTCGTAGAACATGTCGACTCCGGGGCCGAGGGAGTAGATGTCGGTTATTTTCCACATTACGTCGGCGTGGAGGGTGAAGCATTTGGCGAAGTCGGCGTTGTGGAATGGGTATTCGCGGAGGCCGAAGGCTCCGTGGATGTTGACTAGGAGCTGGTATTGCGGCGACTTGATGAAGCGGCTGACGGGCTTGTGGTAGTATCCGCCGAACTGGTGGCGGTAGCCGACGGTGGCGTAGGGGATGTGGGTGAAGTAGCCGGGTGCCACGAGGTTCATGTTGTCGAAGCCGTTGTATCCTGCCTCTATCATTACGGAGTTGTTATAGTCGACGATGACTTCGCCGGAGAGGGCCGCTCCAATCATGGCGGTGAAGTATGAGCCGCAGGATATGTTTTTTGTGAATGAGCCTATGCCCGCGCCTATTTTTGCGCCGAGGTTGAAGTTTTTGGTTTCGGCGAGGTTCCAGTGAAGGTATGGGTAGACGGCGAAGAGCTGTCCTGCGTCGGGGTGTCCGAGGTCGAGGCCGAGGGCGGCGATGCCTATGGTGGGGTAGAGCCAGTATTTTTCCCAGTAGTATTTGCCTTTGGGCCGCCATTCCCAGTCGAGCTCTACGCCGAGTACGGGACGGTGTATGTCGAGGCGGGCGTATGCGGTGTTGGGGATGAGGTAGCCGACGTAGGCTTTGGCTTTGAGGACGTTGCGGCTGTCTATGCCGGAGGAGGCGTCTGTCTGATTGGGTCTGCGGAATGTGTAGCGGCTTGCGCTTTTCTGTGCGGGCAGAGCTGCGAGGCAGGCCAAGAGGCATAGTAGCGATATGGTCTTTTTCATTTTATAGAGTTAATGACACTCGTGCGTGACGGGCGGGGTGCGCTCCGGAGCTCCGGGGGAGGTCCGGTGTCGCCGCGTCAGTATGAGCGCGATAGATTAGTAGATATGTACTGTCGGCCGTGGCGACCTTTATTTGTGGTGCAAAGATAGTGTAATTTGGAGATATTGCAAAGGTTCGGCTGCGGTTTGCCTTATGTTTTTGTGCGGGTGGCTGGGAGATGGGGCGGGGCTTCGGGGGAGTTCCGTATGGGCTGGCCGGGTGCTGGCTCGAGAGTACGACTTTTTAACCCAATTTAAGACGGAGGGATGAAGGGGTTGTGGAGGGTGGAGAGGGCAGAGGGGAGGGTTGAGACGGGGAGGGGTTCGGAGTGTCTTCGGAGGGTGTCCGTATGGGCTTCGGCGAGAGTAGGTGTTTTTAACCTTGATTTGCAATTGGAGGAGGCAATAATTTACGCGGACAGATGATGGGTGCAGATATTGTGCAGATTTCAGTCTGACGGGTGCGAGGTGTTGAGCTTTTTGCTTATCTTTGTAAGTCAAAGTCAGTGTCTGGAGCAGGGAGGGGGATGGTATGAATGGAGAATGAGTTATGATGAATATTTGTGTCAAGGAGCTGAAGGCGTTTTTCGGTTCGGCTACGGGTTATGTTGTGATTGCGCTGTTCCTTTTGGGGACAGCCCTTTTTCTGTGGGTTTTTCCGGGGCAGTATAATGTGCCGGAGGGTGGGTATGCGACGCTGGAGCCTCTGTTTGTGCTTGCGCCGTGGCTTTACCTTTTCCTGTGTCCTGCTGTGTCGATGAGGCTGTTCGCGGAGGAGCGGCAGACGGGGACGCTGGAGCTGCTGCTGACGAAGCCGATTGCGAAGTGGAGGATTGTGGCGGGGAAGGCCCTGGCGGGGTGGCTGCTGGTGATGGTGGCTCTGCTGCCTACGCTGGTGTGGTATTACAGTGTGAATATGCTGGCTGACCCGGTGGGGAATGTGGACAGCGGGGCGTTCTGGGGTTCGTTTATAGGGCTGGTGCTGCTGGCGGGGGTGTATGTGTCGATGGGGGTGTTCGCTTCGGGGATAAGCGGGAATCAGATTGTGGCTTTTATTGTGGGGGCGATACTCTGTTTCGCGATGTTTTACGGTTTTGAGCTTGTGGGGTCGCTGTTTTCGGACGGGGAGAGCCAGTATCTGATGAGGTCGCTGGGTATCAATGCTCATTATAAGTCGCTGAGCAGGGGGGTGATTGACAGCAGGGATGTGGTGTATTTTGTGGCGATGTCGGCGTTGTGGCTGTGGCTGAGCAAGCTGACGCTGGAGAGGAGGGGTATGTGAATGTAAGTATGGAGACAAGAGATATGGAAAGACCGCTTATTGTTGTGACGAATGATGACGGGATTGATGCCAAGGGTATCAGGGAGATTACGGCTGCGGTGGAGCGGCTGGGTGATGTGGCTGTGGTTGCGCCGGACGGGCCGCGTTCGGCTCAGTCGAGCGCGCTGACGCTGGAGACGCCGATAAGGGCGGTGAAGGTGGAGGAGAGAGAGGGGCTGGTGAGGTATGCGGTGTCGGGGACTCCGGCGGACTGTGTGAAGCTGGCGGTGGACAAGCTGCTGGGGCGGCGGCCGTCGCTGCTGATTTCGGGGATAAACCACGGGTCGAACGCGAGTATCAATGTGATATATTCGGGGACTATGGGTGCGGCGATAGAGGGGTGTCTGCATGATATTCCTTCGGTGGGGCTTTCGCTGTGGTCGCATGACAAGGATGCGGATTTCTCGCATTGCCTGCCGTTTTTCGTGGGGATTGTGGAGAGGGCTCTGGCGGAGCCGCTGCCACGGGGGGTGTGTCTGAACGTGAATGCCCCGAGGGGTGAAATCAAGGGTGTGAAGGTGTGCCGCCAAGCGGACGGGCGTTGGGCGAACGAGTATCAGCAGGATAACGCGCCGAGGCCTGTGCCGTATTACTGGCTGATAGGGGATTTCATATATAGTACGGATGGGGCAGAGGGGCACGGGTATGTGCCTGACCAGACTGCGCTGCAAGAGGGTTATATCAGTGTGGTGCCGGTCCATGCGGACATGACGGCGTATCATGCGATGGAGATGCTGGGCGGCTATGAGACGCTTTGACCGTTTCTGGATAGGGCTTGTGGGTGGCATTGTGCTGCCGCTGCTGTTCGGGTGGCTTTTCCTCAGGTCGGTGTACGAGGGGGAGATGAGCGCGGGGCATGTTTTCGAGTTCATGACTGGGAGCAGCATGATTATCAAGTTTATGTTTATCGCGATACTGCCGGATATGTTTCTGGTGTTCCTGTTGAATACGTGGGAGCTGTGGAGGATGTGTCGGGGGGTGTTTGTCGCGCTGTTTCTGTATATCGCGGCGTGTGTGCCGTTTGTGGTGTGAGGGGGAGGGGGGTGTTGTGCTGGGTTATTATGGAGATATAATTTCCCTATGAGGGGACAGATATGTTGATATGAGATACTTTATCATCGCGGGCGAGGCTTCGGGGGACGCACATGCGGGCCGCCTGATGAGCGCATTGAAGAGGGAGGATGCCGATGCGGCGTTCATGTTCTTCGGCGGGGAGATGATGGCCGCCGAGGGGGGGACTATGGTGAGGCATTACCGCGATATGGCGTTTATGGGCATAATCAATGTGGTGCTGAATGCGGACAAGGTGGTGGAGAATATGCGTTTGTGCCACAAGGCCATAGAGGATTTCCGTCCGGACGCGGTGATACTGGTGGACTACCCCGGCTTTAACCTGCGGGTGGCGCGGTGGGTGAAGGAGAATATGCCTGGGACGGCGGTGTATTATTACATCGCGCCAAAGCTGTGGGCGTGGAAGAGCTGGCGCATAGGTACGATAAAGAGATATGTGGACAGGATGTTCACCATCTTCCCGTTTGAGACGGAGTACTTTGCGGGGAAGGGTTACGAGGTGACGTATGTTGGCAACCCGACTGCGGACAGTGTGGCGGAGTTTGTGGAGAGGCACAGCAGCGATGAGTTCCGGCGCAGGCACGGTCTGGGTGGGCGGCCTGTGGTGGCACTGCTGCCGGGCAGCCGCAGACAGGAGATAAAGGGGTGTCTGAAGAAGATGATGCGCGTGGCGGAGGAGTTTCCCGACCACACGTTCGTTATAGCTGGCGCACCGGGGGTGGAGAGAGAGTTCTACCGTTCGCTGGCGGGCGATGATATTAGTGTGGTTACGGGCGAGACATACGCCCTGCTGCGGACGGCGGAGGCGGCGGTGGTCAATTCTGGCACGGCATCGCTGGAGACGGCGCTGCTGGAGTGTCCGCAGGTGGTGGTGTATCATGTGTTCGGTGGGAGGCTGGCCTCGCTGCTGAAGAGAGTGCTAATCAAGATACCGTATGTCTCGCTGGTCAATATAAGCCTCGGGCGTTTTGCCGTGAGGGAGCTGATAGCGGGGGATTTCACGGAGGAGAAGATGAGGCGCGAGCTGCGCTCACTGCTTCACGATGATGGATATGTCTCGCGCATGAGGCGCGACTACGCGGAGCTGCGCGGACTGCTTGGCGGCAAGGGCGCGGCTGCGGTGTGTGCCAGGGAGGTGTACAGAAGTCTGTCAACCATAAAAAAACGATAAAGGTGCAACATCGGCGCGATGGTCTGCATCATAAGAAGTGAGGGGAATGGGACGCGCATCCGGGAAATATGGCGATATAGGCAGCATAGTCTGCGGATGTATGGCGGGAGACCGAATGGCGCAGAAGGCACTGTACGACATGTATGCGAGGAGTATGGCTGCGGTGTGCATGCGATATGTGGCAGACCGCGACACGGCCCTCGACCTGATGCACGACGGCTTCATACTGCTGTTTGACAAGATAGGGCAGTACAAGGGAGAAGGGGCGTTTGAGGGGTGGATGCGCCGCCTGTTCACGAACGTGGCACTCGAATATCTGCGGAAAAACGATGTGCTCAGGGGCAGTGACGATGTAGAGGTACTGTCGTATACGGTGCTGTCAGAGGAGGAGACACCGATAGAGCGGATGTCGGCGGCGGAGATAGTGGATTGCATAAACAGCCTGCCCCCCACGCCGCGCACGGTGTTCAACATGTTTGCAGTGGATGGCTATTCTCATGCTGAGATAGCGAAGGCACTCGGCATACCGGAGGTCACTGTGAGGTCGCACTACCTGAGGGCGCGGCGGGCATTGCAGAAGATGATAGAGGAACTTGGTTCAGAGAGAGACAGAGGAGAGGTATATGGACGAAAGACGGTTTGAGGAGGAGCTCAGGAGTAAGCTTGATGGATACGGGCTTGACCTGCCTGAGGGCGACTGGGAGGCAATAGAGAGCCGTATGGGCCGTCGCGTCCCGCGTGCCGTATGGATGCGCCGGGTGCGCCGGGTGCGCCGCATAGCCGTGGCGGCATGTGTGGCGGCTCTTGTCGCAGGCGTATGGTTCTTGCCGTCAGTGCCATCGGGGGATGTCACACCGGATAGCGCGGCAGAGCCGGAGTCCGTCATTACTGCTGAGAGTGAGAGAGTGACTGTGCCAGAAACAGAGTCCGAAACGGAAGAGTGTGCGGAGGCTGTGCGGGAGGAAGTGGATGCGGCTGGAGCTGCGACCGAAGAGCCGCACGCCATGATAGCATCGGCGGAGGGAGCAGTCCGCAGGACGGCAGCCCATGCAGAGGATAAATCAGTTAGGGTAATCCGTATTCCAGAGGAGAGCGCAAAGGCGGACGAGACAGCAGCAATGGAAGAGATAACCACTGCGGCGGCAATAAGAGGCGATGAGGAGGTGAAAGGGGAGAACGGGAAACGCATGACACCAGAGGAGGCGGAACAGCTGATGCGCGAACGCGACAGAGAGATAGAGCGAATGGTGAATGCGCAGGGAGAGACCGCCCGCGCAGCGCGGCACAATGCGGAGAGAGGAGTGTCAATAGGGCTGTTGGCAGCTGTCAACCCCACTTCACCCGTGCAGGGCGACAACCAGATAAACCAGGTGATACTTAACGGTTATCTCAGTGCGGTGCCAGAGTCGCCCAACATCGGAGAGAAGAGGGAGACGCACTATCTGCCGGTGAGTATCGGTCTGGATGTCAGTTTTGAGGTGTATAAGAATCTGGATATACGCACGGGATTGACATATACGGGACTCTATTCGACATTTGCCACGGAATTCAATAGCGGCGACGAGCGTACGCGAAACCAGCAGCTTCATTATCTTGGCATACCGCTGTCACTCGCGTACAGGTTCTGGAGCGGGAAGGTGCTGAACACATACGCTTCGGTGGGAGGTATGTGCGAGAAAGGGCTAGCCAATGTCTCGATAGACAGTTATTATGACGCGGGTGAGGGCCGTACGACGGACGAGCGGCGCAGGTCGGAAGGCATAGAAGGGCTGCAATGGTCGCTTACGGCCAATATAGGTCTCGGAGTGCGCCTGTACAAGGGGCTTATGTTCTATGTAGAGCCGGGCTTCACGTGGTATATCCCTAACGGGCAGTATCCGCAGCCGACGAGTCTGAGGACGAAGTCTCCGTATAATTTCAGTATAAAGACCGGACTAAGGTTTCATATATGACAATCGTTGTGAGGGCCGTAGGGGATAGGGTGACGTGCTGTGAATTTTAGGGAAAAATATCGGAAGATTTGTTTGCCGTATAAAGATTTTTTCCATACCTTTGCGATTGGTCTCGGGTGAGGCCGCGCCGTAATGGGAGCAGGAAGAAGGGCCTACTTTTGTTCAGGACTTCAGCAATGTAATAGAGAAGTCAGGTCGCGGCAGAACTTCGGGGATAACACTGCCAGTATGCCGCTATGTGCGGCATGGAAGGTGCAGACGAGAGAGATATGATACACAATTAACTATAACTTTAATATTATGAGAAAGACTTTCAGAAATTTGTTTGTGGCAATGGGAGTAATTGCCATGGCAACAGTAGGTATGACATCGTGTGAGCCGAAGCCTGATGATGACAGAGATGGGACAGTATGGGGTGACTATGAGTTTGTTGGGGGTAATTATGTCAAACAAGACGGAGGTGCTAATCTCTTCGTATTTGCAATCCAGACTACAGGATTGGAAACGAGTGGAGAGGGAGAACTTATAAACTTCCAACTTTATGCAGATACAGAGATGGAGCTTAAAGAAGGAGAGTATGAACTTATGGGAGATAATCCTGCAGACCTTACCTTTTGTCCGGGAGGCATGACAAGTTCAGGTTCTGTCGGAGGTACTTCTATCCAGTATGTGGAGGGAGAAGAGGTGGTTGACTATGAATTTGTTGAGGAAGGAACTATATCTGTTGCAAAAGGAGAAAATGGAGATTGGGAGATAAAAGCAAGTTTCCCAGGTTGCCAGACGAGCGAGGTAAACTATAAAGGGGAGATAACATTTGAGGATAATACTCCACAGCCTGACTATTCAAATGAAACGACAACTGCTCCCGCAGGTGATTATGCGTTTACAGTTGGTGGCGGAATGATGATGGGCAGTGGTGTTTGGATGGTGGAAGTATCATCTGAGACTAATCCTTTTGAATTGGCTGATTTTATCATATATTCGAATGCAACATCTATTGATGGATTGTTCGGCCAAACATATAGCGTGGATTTCAGTGGTAATGAAAATACTGTAGCCGCAAGTAATGGTGTAATGTCAGGGCAAGCGACACCTTCATATGTTAATATTAATTGTACTCCTGTTGAAGGGCAAGAAGGATATTATCAGCCGGGTGGAGTCTATTATCTGGTATCTGGAACTGTGACGATAAGTGCAGATGGTATGCTGTCTTTCGAATGTAAGTCATACGGAGGCCAGACGATTAAAGGCGCATGTTCTACAGCATTGCAAACATTCTCTATGGGTGTAGCTCCGCGTAGAGTTGCTGGAGCGGAGAACATGTGGGCAAAATCATTGGTTCGTTGAATAAGAAAGGACTAACAAAAAGGTGGAAGATACAAAGTCTTCCGCCTTTTTTGTATGTTCAAACAGGGATGAGAAAAAACGCGTAAATTATGCTTTTACGTTATTGTATATAATATTCCTTTTTGCTATTTTTGTCCGAGAAAATATGAGGGGAGTATAAGTATAGATGTCTGTACTGGGGGGATAGAATTTAATTGATGGCGAAGACCTATATGTTGACTATGATTTTATTTACAATCTAATATTATTATCATGAAGAAAATTTTCAGGAATTTGTTTGTGGCGATGGGCGCATTCGCTCTTGCTACAGTAGGCATGACCTCATGTAATAATGAGGGTGATAATGAGACTTATGACACAAACTATGATGTGGCGGGTGCGTATTACAATCTCAAGTCTATGGGAGCACCCTCTAATGAGTTTATTCTGAGCATAGTTGACAAGAATCTGGAGTTCGATGCACAGGGAGCACCTGTGTCAGGAAGCGGCTATATGGTCAATATAGACATTATTTCATCTGCCGAAGGCGAACCTAATGAGGGTGACTATGCAATAGCATCAGACGGTGATGAGTTTGCTGCAAACGGAATTGTGTCAGAAAACGGCTATGCAGGTACATACGTGGCTCAGATAACAGACGGTACATATGAAGAGTCGGATATCAATCTGATAGAGGAAGGAAATGTGAACCTCAAAAAGGAGGACGGCAACTGGATTATCACCACTGACTTCAAGCTGAACGACGGCTCCGACTTCAAACTGAATGTCAAGACTCCTATTGACTGGATAGATGTGATGGGAGGTGAAACTGGCAACGACAGTACCGGGACTGAAATAGGTGACCCTGCATGGCCATACGAACCCCAAACCCCCACGACTTTGCAGATAACATTCACACAGGCATCCGCTGAAATCACAGAGAACAACGCAATCCAGTTTAGCCTGACATCGGCCGATGAGGAGGCTGTTGTGGTGATTTTCCCGTCAGATCCAGCCAATCCTTACGGCATATATAGTATGAGTGGAACAATGCAGAGCGGGACTGCCCTTGCAAGTGAAGGCGGTGTAGTGACAGACGATGGAGCAAATGTATATCCGAGCTATGTGCTCAAAGGTACATCGCAAGGAGGCTTCACAAATATCTACTATCTGACAGAGGGGAGTGTGAATTATACGCAGGACGCTCTTCAGATAGACACCAAGTCCCATCACGGCTCTACCGTACAGTGTGTGTACAGAGGCACTATAACGCCGACACAGGGTGTTGCGGCAGAGAAAGTGGCTATGCGCAAGGCGCAGCCGATACTGAAAGCTAAACCTTTCTTGGCAAAATAATTATAAGACACTTAGAGTCTGATTGGAGCGGCCGCACTGAGTTGCGGCCGCTTTTTTTATATGCGTATGCCGCCTGCCACGGCGAAGAGGAAAAGCCCCACCGGTTTCAAAGAAGACAGAGGGCAGTGGCGCTGGCCGATATTTTCACTCTTTTGCTTTGACGGGATAAAGGCCGGTTTCGGCCATGAAACGTTCAAACAAGTTTTTATTTGGCTATACTCCCGACATTTTGTATCTTTGCAGCGTTTTTGTTTAACCGAGGAATTATGAGACAGCTTATGAAGAAAAGTGTTTTTGCGGTTGCATGTGCCGCAGTTATGGCGGTAGGGTTTACCGCGTGTGAGAATGGGAACAACGACACGCCGTTCGAGAACAAATATCTTGCGTACGGCGCAGTTGTTGACATCGAAGGTCAGGATTTGAACAGGTTTTATATTACGTTGAATGACACAACGGTGACAGCCGATAAGTTCGGTACGGTGAATGGCGGAAACGGTATATCCGTGCAGCTCGAATTCTTCTCATCGGGCGAGAGTGAGCCGCAGACAGGCGTGTATACCGTCTCGGAGACTGCCACTGATGAAAATCCGGAGGATATGAAACTGAGGGCGGGAGATACCTCGACAGGACTTTTCTACGGTACGTTTGTCGTGAATATTACGGACGGCGGCGTGCCTGTTGAAGATGGCGAGGATGCATTTGAAGCTATATGCCTGGAAGGTGAGTGTACAATGACGTTGGAGAAGAACGGCGAGGAATGGACTGTTACGGCGGACATCACGCACCTCGACGGCACGACTCACGAGTATAAATATATCGGCCCGCTGGAGTTTGTCCAAGGGCAGTATAATTGAAGTATAGCCGCCCTCTCTTGTAGGGGCTGGCTGTCAGATATCAAGGGGGAAGTGCATTACGCACTTCCTCCCTTTTTTGTATTATTCTGACTGCGGACGGAGAGTGACGGCAAGCTTGTCGATGCGTGCGCCATCCATGTCGACCACTTCGATGTGGAATATATCCCAGTCGAGAGTCTCTCCGCTTTGTGGTATGTGTTCGAGAGTTTCGAGGATAAGGCCGCCGATAGTGTTGTACGGGTATTGGTCGAACAGGTCTTCGCGGCCGAAGTGTTCGAGGAAGTCGTAGAAAGGGCACTGTCCGTCGATTAGCCAGCTGTCCATGCCGTCGCGTTTTATGATGTCGGGTTCTTCCTGCACACTGTCAATCTCGCCGACAAGTCCGCGCATGATGTCCTTCATGGATATGACCCCCTGGCATGTTCCGAACTCGTCGCATACGAGGGCATGGCTGACGCGGTTTTCCTTCATCTTTTCGAGAGCCTTGTAGACGCTCATGTTCGAGGGGAAGTATATGGGAGAAGAGATGAGTGACGGGAGGTCAATAGGCTTGTCCGAGCCGAGGCGCGGGACGAGGCTTTTCAACGTTATGACCCCTTTTATATTGTCGAGTGTGCGGTCGATGACGGGATACATCTGATAGAGGTCCTGTTCGAGGACGTGGAGTATCTCTTCCTTGGTCATTGATATGTCGAGTGATATGAGTTCGGAGCGATGGGTCATGAGTGCCTTGACCTTGAGGTCGCCGAGATGGAATACGCGCTCCATGATGTCCTGTTCGACTTCCTGCACCGCGCCGCCGTCGGTGCCTTCCTGTATGATGTTCTTGATTTCCTCTTCAGTCACCTTGTTCTCATTCTCTTTCAGCCCGAATGCGCGGAACATTAGTGCCGTGCTTTTGGAGAGAATCCATACGAGTGGCGCGGCTATGATGGAAAGTATGTTCATTGGGCGCGCCACGGCGAGGGACATACGTTCGGCCATGCTCATACCGATGCGCTTCGGGAGGAGTTCGCCGAATATGAGTGTGAGATATGTCACGATGATGACTATGAGCGTCTGCGCAAGGCCGGTGGCTATGGAGAGCGGTATGCCCCAGCTCTGGAGGATATAGCCGAAGTTGTCTGCCAGCGACGCGCCGGAGTATATACCGGTGAGGATGCCGATGAGAGTGATGCCTATCTGTATGGTGGACAGGAAGCGGTCAGGCTCGTTGGCGAGCTTGAGGGCTGTCCTGGCGGCCTTGTTGCCTTTTTTCGCATCGGTCGAGAGGCTCGACTTTCGTGCTGATATGAGCGCGACTTCGGACATGGCGAAGAGGCCGTTGAGGAGGATGAGGGCGATGATGATGATGATTTCGGTCATTGCTTTGAAGAGTATATATTGTCCTTGCAAAGATAGTGAAAGGCGGCGGATGTGGCAAGTGGGGCAGGGGGGATTGGTCTTTAATGCCGGTTTACACAAGAGGCTCTTTCGGGAAAATGGGTATAATCTTTTATTTCTTGATGTGCTGCACTGCCGCCTTATGGTGCAGGTCTAATACTGTGACCTCAGACCTCGTGACCCTATAAGTTATTACGGAGCTCTTCACTATGATATTCCTATATGTCTTTGCCGGAGTGCTGGGCAGGTGCTTGTCTTTCGGGTTGGCATCGGGCATGACCGAGATACGCTTTATCTGCGAGTCTATCTCTTTGAGCAGTTTTAACGTAGAGTCAGCACCAAACTCTTCAAACGAATAGCGTATGAAATCTTCAATTTGCGACACGAATTCGGGTTGCAGTACGAGCCTTTTGGTTCTCGTGGCCGGGATTACTTGTTTAGCTCTGCCTTTAGACATTCGTCTATGCGTGATTTGAAATCCAAGTAAGAGACGCCTTCACCTCCATTTTCTATACGGGCAATACGCGCACGGTACTCTTCCTCTGTCATGCGGTTGCCGTCCGGTCTGGGGCGGAACAGATTTTCCTCCCTTGTTTTTCCTGTTTCGACTGAATATGCCATAGCTGTGGCCTCCTGTATCTTGCGTTTACGCAAAGATAGGAAAAAACTTTCGGAAAGAAGATGTTTTTGTTGAGTAAATATATGGTGCGGTTATGCTGAAGGAAGCGGACGGTGGATGAGGAATGTGTGATATGGTGAGTGCAGGTGGAGGAGACGGTGGTGTATGGGAGTGGGTAGGTTGAGGATTGCTTGAGCCCTGCTGAAAGTAGGCGGGGCATTTTGGCGAATAACCAGCGGAGAAGTGGGCGATATGGGCAGTGAGTATGGTTGAGTTATGGAGGAGGTGCAGTGGAGGAGAGAGGCGGATGCGGAGGAGGGGAGAGGTGGGTGCGGACGGGGGTGCAAAGTAGTCTGTTTTAGGTACGTGAAGGGGCGGAATTTCATTATTTCGCGGTATTGCCGAGGGCGGGAAATGCCGATACCTTTGCGGTGTCAAATCAGGTGCTGCGGATGAGACGATGCGGAGGGGGCGGGCGGCACTGGTGACAGAAGAGAGAAACAAATCAAACAATAAAAGAATCAGGATATGAATGCAAAGAGTTTTATGGCGGCTGTGGCGTGCATCGTTGCGCTGACCGCATGTAATGAAAATGAGACGGGCGAAGGCGTGGATGTCACTGCCGTTGTCGGCGACTATGCCGGGTACAGTGTGGCGCAGTCGATGTATTTCACGGATATGGCTTCGGACAAGCAGACTGTGAGCGTTAAGGCGGACGGCGAGGAGACTGTGAGTGTGTCGTACACGTCGGCCATGTTCGGGGAGTTTACTTTTGACGGCTGTACTGTGGCGGAGGACGGAGGCAACATGAGGATTAGCGGCGAGGGGGTGACGTTGATGGGTATGGGCGAGAGCAAGAGCGAGTATGCCGCGTCGGTGGACGGCAGTGTTGGCGAGGGGAGGCAGTCGGCGGAGTTTGTCTTTTCCGCCCCGGATGTGATGGGCGGTACGACTATCAGGTTTGTGCAGGGGGAGATGCCTGCGGCACTGGCTGTGGCGGGTGACTATTCAGGTAAGCTGTCGCTGTCGGTGCAGGGGAGTGACATGGGAGGTACGGATTCTATCGGATGCCATATAAGCCGTGTGGCGGATGACAGGGTGGATGTGGAGCTAGATGAGTTTGACGCTATGGGGAGTATGAAGTTCTCGTTGAAGTGTGAGGGTATCGGGGTGACTGGTACGGATGGCAGTTACGTGCTCAGCGGTGATTTCGAGTCGATGAGCGGAGAGACAGAGGTGAAGGGGAGCGTGAGCGGTACGGTGACTGACGGGGCGGCGCGGATAACGTTTGAGTTTACGCCGGGAGCGATGCCTATGCCTGTGACGGCTGTGTTCGAGTCGTCGGCGGAGTGAGCGTTGTCAACGGTGGAGTATTGAGGTATATTTCTTATAGGATATGAGTGTCGACAGGTTGTGTGTGTTTATAATGGCGGGGGCGGCTATGCTGCTCCCGTCCTGTGAGGGCATCATGAGCGGGCTGTATGACGAGGCTGATGCAGTGTCGGAATATGGTTTCACCGTGACGGAGACGACGATGAGCCACGGTACGATTTATATAAACTGTGCGGAGTACACGCATTGGGTTTACTTGAATTTTGAGGAGGAGAGGGCTGACAGTGTGAACATAGTGTCGGGGATGGATGCTCCGGCGGAGTGGGACTTGGCGGTGCACCGCTATGACCCGAAGACGAACGGGGGCAGTGTGGCGATGACTGACGCGACGGACATAGACGACTATGTGGACGCGGGCGTTGTCCCGGAGGAGGGTGCGTTTGTGGCGGACGTGATGACGGACAGCGTGATAGCGACGGACATGAGCGGGATGATGGACGGGGTGATAGTGTACACGGAGGATTATTATAACCCGGAGCTGGCGAAGTGGCTGGACGTGGACAAGAGCACGATGCCGCCGATATATACGAAGAGCGACAATGTGTTTGTGCTGCGGACGGAGGACGGGCGTATGTATGCGCTCCGCTTAGAGAACTATATGGGAGGCAAGAAGGGTACGACGAAGGGCTATATGACGATAGAGTACCGGAGTATGGGGAACGAGTGACGGACAGGCAGTAGATAACGGATGAAGAATAACAGGAAGAAGAGGGTGACTACGGTCGCGGCGGGGCTGCTGCTGTGCGCGCTGCCGCTCATGGCCATGGAGGAGTATACGGTCAGGGGAAAGGTGACAGACCGCGATGGGGAGCCGCTGATAGGGGCGACAGTAATGGTACGCGGCGATGAGGTCACTGGCGCGGTGACGGACACTGCGGGGCATTACGAAGTGAGGCTTCCGGACGACAGGGAGCATACACTCGTGGTGCAGTATATAGGCTACATGACGCAGTCGCGCACGGTAAAGCCGAGCGGCAAGGGCAGGGAGGATTTTCGCCTGACGGAGAACAGCGTGTCGCTTGACCAAGTTGTCGTGACTGGGACGCGCACGCCCAAGACACTGATGGACGCGCCGATAGCGACGAAGGTCATAACGCTGGAAGAGATAAAGCGAGTGGACGCGACGAACGTCAGCGAACTGCTGCAACAGGAGCTGCCGGGACTGGAGCTGTCGTTCTCCATGGGTCAGAACGTGACGCTGAACATGAGCGGCTTCGGGGGGAACTCGGTGCTGTTCCTTGTGGACGGGGAAAGGCTGGCGGGGGAGACATTGGACAATGTGGACTTCAGCCGCCTGAACCTTGACGACGTGGAGAGGATAGAGATAGTGAAGGGTGCAGCATCGTCGCTGTACGGGTCGAACGCCGTGGGAGGTGTCATCAACATCATCACGCGGCAGAGCAGCGAGCCGTGGAGCGTGAACCTGAACGCGAGGTACGGGGCGCACAACGAGTTCCGCACCGGAGGTACGGTGGGGTTCAATGTCGGCAGGGTGAGCAACACCATCAACGCACAGTGGAGCGGCATAGATTCGTACGCGATGAAGAACGAGGGCGACTTCGGCGACTATCAGGGCAACAGGACGCTGAACGTGAAAGAGAGGCTGGTGTATACGCCTGTGGACGGGCTGAAACTGACGGCACGGGTGGGCTATTACCAGAGGGAACTGGACTACAGCGAATTAGTGAAGAACAGGTACAGAGACCTCAACGGAGGGCTGCGGGGAAACTGGGAGATAGACAAGAGGAGCAACCTCGAAGTGTCATACGCATACGACGAATACAACAAGAGCAACTATATGATGCAGTCGGGCAAGGATATACTGGACTATGTGAACACTCAGCACAATGTCCGGGCACTGTATAACTGCACGTTCGCAGGGAAGCACACGCTGACAGTGGGGGGCGATTTTCTGAACGACTACCTTCTCTCATACCAGTTTGCCGAAGGAGACAATGTGCATCAGCAATATACGGCGGATGTGTTCGCGCAGTTCGACTGGACCGTTGTGAAGAACTTCAACATCATAGGCGGCGTGCGCTATGACTATTTCTCGGACAAGGATGTACACAGCGTGTCGCCCAAGCTGGGGCTGATGTACAAAATAGAGGATGCCACGGCGGGACACTACACGTTCAGAGGCTCATACGCGAAGGGCTTCCGTGCGCCGACGCTGAAGGAGATGTACATGAACTTCGACATGGCAAGCATATTCAACATATACGGCAACCCGAACCTGAAACCGGAGCAGAGCCATAACTTCTCGCTGTCGGCGGAGTGGTTCAAGAGCTATTTCAACCTGACTGCGACGGGATATTTCAATATGGTGAACCAGAGCATCACCAACGTGTGGAGCGACGAACTGCACGGGATGGTGTACGACAATGCATCGCCGACACGCATGTCGGGGTTCGACGCGGTGTTCGCGATGCGTCTGCCGTGCGGGTTCGGCACGAAGGTGTCGTATGCATATACATACGAGTTCACAACGGACGGCTCGCCGCTGCTGACAAGCACGCGCCCCCACGCGCTTTCGGCGAGGGTGGAATACGGACGCGACTGGAAGAACTACGGGTTCAACATTGCGCTGAGCGGGCGGTGGCTGTCGGCATATACCACGGCGACATACGCGGACGGCGGGTATGAGGAGTTAATCGAGACGGACTACCCGGGATATACCATCTGGAAACTGACGCTCTCGCAGAGCGTATGGAGGGGGATAGATGTGAACATCGTGGTGGACAACCTGTTCAACTATGTGCCGAAGTACTATTACAACAATTCGCCCGTGACGAACGGCACAACGCTGGCGGCGGGAGTGTCGCTGAATATTGAGGAGATGGTGAAGGGGAAATGAGGGGATATTATCTATACCCCTCCGTCGCTTCGCGACACTTCCCTTTGGAAAGGGGGAGGACGGATGTAGAAACGTCAGTGATGATACGGTGCGGATAGCCTGCGGCTTGGGAGGAGCTTCGGCGAGAGTACGTGTTTTTAACTTTAATTTATATATGCCAGACGGGCAGGAGGAGAAGAGGAGTTGACGGTTGCCGGGAGGGTGGAAGCAGAAAAAACGGGATAAGAATGAGATAAACAGATAACCAGATAACCAGACAACACCAAGAATGAAAATGAAAAAGAAGAGATGGACAATCGGGCTGCTGTGTGTCGTGGCGATACTGGCAGCGTATGGGGCATGGAGCAAGTGGTTCAGCCCCACGAGGATAGCGTTTGTGAACTATCAAGTGACAGAACTCGGGCAGATAGCCAAGGCGAATGACAACCAGTTCATCCGCATAGAAGAACTGCCTGTAGAGGAAATCGAAAAGGGAATCGGGAAGTATGACATGGCGTTTATCAACGGCATGGGCATACGCATCACCGAGGCTCAGCGAAAAGCCGTGCAGGAGAGGGCTGACGCGGGTATGCCGATACTCGTGACGGCAGCCACTAATCCGGCGAACAACATCATGTCGTTGGACTCGACGGACTATGACAACATCATGATGTACCTGACGAACGGCGGGAGGGGGAATTACCGCAATATGCTCTCATACGTGCGCCGCGAGATAGACGGCAAGGCGGTGAAAGCCCCGAGGCCGGGCGACCCTGTGGAAAAGAGGTACTATATGCTCTACCATCCGGACATAGACCAACCGGAGAATGAAGATATGGGGTTCAGCTCCGTGGCGGCATACGAGGAGTATCTGCGCAGCCACGGGCTGTACAGCGAGGATAAGCCGAGGGTGGTCATCACTGGGCAGATGGGCGACCCGACAGACCTCATAAGGCGGCTGGAGGAGACGGGCAACGTGGTCTACCCCGTGAGGTTCGCGAGGACGTTCTTCCGTGGGGAGTATGTGGACTCGGTAAGGCCGTCGGCGGTCATCAACATGGCGCACGGGCGCATGGGCGACTATATGGTTGACCTGCTGACAGAGAGGAACATCCCGCTTTTCGCACCGCTGAACGTGAACAGGCTTGCGGAGGAGTGGGAGAACGACCCTATGGGGATGAGCGGCGGCTTCATGAGCCAGAGCATAGTGACACCGGAGATAGACGGCGCACTGAGGCCGATGGTGCTGTTCGGCAACTACACGGGAGAAGACGGGCTACAGTACCTGCACGCGATACCGGAGCGGTTAGACGTGTTCGTAAAGACTGTGAACAACTACATAAGCCTGCAAGAGAAGCCTAACGCAGAGAAGCGTGTGGTCATCTACTACTTCAAAGGGCCAGGACAGAATGCGCTGACAGCAGGGGGCATGGAGGTAGTGCCTTCGCTTTACAATCTGCTTGCCCGTATGCGCGAAGAGGGGTATAATGTGACGGGATTGCCGTCTTCGGCAGAGGAGCTGGGAAGGACGATACAAGAGCGCGGCGCGGTGTTCGGCGGATATGCCGAGGGGGCGCAGGCGGAGTTCTTGACGAAGGCAGACCCGGAGATAGTGACCAAGAGCCAATATGAGGCATGGGCACGGCAGAGCCTCGGCGAAGAGATGTACCGTGAGGCCGTGGAGAAGAACGGAGAGTTCCCGGGAGGATATATGGCAGTGAACGACAGTTGCTTAGGACTGGCACGGCTGAAGTTCGGCAATGTAGTGCTGATGCCGCAGCTGGCCGCCGGGAGCGGGAGCAACGACTTCGAGGTGGTACACGGGACTAACGCCGCACCGCCGCACGCATACATTGCCGAATACCTGTGGGCGCAACATGGGTTCAAGGCTGACGCAATGATACACTTCGGGGCGCACGGCAGCTTAGAGTTCACGCCGAAAAAGCAGGTAGCCCTTTCGCGGCGCGACTGGCCGGACAGATTGGTCGGGGCAGTGCCACACCTTTATATATACACCATAGGGAATGTGGGCGAGGCCATGATGGCAAAACGCAGGTCGTACGCGGGGATACATTCCTACCTGACACCGCCGTTCATGGAGAGCGGAGTGAGAGACCAGTACAAAGAGCTGACAGAGAGGCTGAAAAGATATGACGACATAGCGGCAGCCGATGTGCCAGACAGCAGTGCGCTCAGGAGAGCATCGGTGGAGGTGAAGCGAGTGGCCGTCGAGATGGGTATGCACCGAGACCTCGGACTCGACAGCACGGCAGGAACGCCGTACAGCGAAGAGGAGATAGTCCGCATAGAGAACTTCGCCGAGGAGCTTGCCAATGAGAAGATTACGGGAGCGATGTACGTCATGGGCGAACCATACGATGAAGGGCATATACACAGCACAGTGATGGCCATGAGTACAGACCCAGTGGCGTACAGCGTCTATGCGCTCGACAAACTTCGCGGACGCGCATCGGCCGACATGGAGAAACGCAAGGCGGCATTTACACGAAAATACATTACCCCCGCAAAGAGGCTCGTGGAGAGCCTGCTCAACGGACGGGAGACGGCGGACAACGAGACAGTGTGCCGCGTGGCGGGGATTACGCCGGAGGAACTTGCCGAAGCACGGGAGGTGTACCGCACCGCCTACGGGCGGGGAGACATGATGTCCATGATGATGGGCATGGCGGAGGAGATGCCCGTGCAGGCGGCTGTGGGGAGCAGGCAGATGAGCCTGAAAAAGAAGCCGGAGGGCGCGGATATGCACGCCATGATGAAGAAAATGGGCAAAGGCATGAGCCACGAGGAGATGCTGAAGATGGCCAAGAAAATGGGGGCGGACGAAGAGGCTCTGAAAAGGATGGAGGCCGCCATGACTAAAGGTAGCGGCGACAGCAGCAATGCGGAAAAGACGCAGAGCGGAATGCCTCAGGCCATGAAAGCCATGATGGGAATGAAGAGAGAATATACCGCCGATGAGAAAGAGTTTGCCCTGGCAGTCAATGAGATAGAACGGGCAGTGAAGAATGTCGAACGTTACCGCGAGGCATTGCTCGAAAGCCCGGAAGCTGAACTGGCGAGTGTGATGAACGGATTGGCGGGCGGCTATACTGTGCCGTCACCGGGGGGCGACCCTGTGGCGAACCCCAATGTATTGCCAACGGGACGCAACCTATTCGCCATCAATGCCGAGGCAACACCAAGCGAGGCGGCATGGGAGAAAGGGAAACGGCTGGCGGAGAACACGATAGAGATGTACCGCCGCCGCCACAACGACAGTATCCCGCGCAAGGTGAGCTATACGCTGTGGAGCAGCGAGTTCATCGAAACGGAAGGGGCTACGATAGCTCAGATACTCTATATGCTCGGAGTAGAGCCGATACGCGATGCGTTCGGGCGCGTCACAGACCTGCGCCTCATCCCGTCAGCGGAGCTTGGCCGTCCGCGCATAGATGTCGTCGTGCAGACAAGCGGACAGCTGCGCGACATAGCCGCATCGCGCCTGTTCCTCATACAGAGGGCAGTAGGTATGGCGGCAGAGGCCAAGGACGCGGAGTTTGAAAACCAAGTGGCAGCCGGAGTAGTGGAGACAGAGCGTGTGCTCGTAGAGAAAGGCATGACCCCGAAAGAGGCACGCGAAGTGTCGCGTTACCGTGTGTTCGGCGGAGTGAACGGAGGCTACGGCACAGGAATACAGGGAATGGTACAGGCGGGAGACCGATGGGAGAGCGAGAAAGAGATTGCCGACGTGTATATGAACAACATGGGAGCGTACTACGGCAGCGAGAAAAACTGGGAGGAGGTGCGCCAGTCCGCTTTCGAGGCCGCACTGACGCGCACCGATGCCGTCGTACAGCCGCGCCAGAGCAACACGTGGGGCGCACTCAGCCTCGACCACGTGTATGAGTTCATGGGCGGCATGAACCTCGCAGTGCGCAACGTGACAGGCAAAGACCCCGACGCATACCTGAGCGACTACCGCAACCGCAACAATGTGCGTATGCAGGAGGTCAAGGAGGCCATGGGAGTGGAGAGCCGCACCACGATATTCAACCCGAACTACATACGCGAGAAGATGAAAGGCGATGCGGGCGATGCCGCCGCCATAGACGAGATAATACAGAATACCTACGGGTGGAACGTCATGAAGCCGCAGGCCATAGACGACGAGATGTGGGACAAGATATACGATGTGTATGTCAAAGACGCATACGGTCTCGGCGTGCAGCAGTTTTTCGAGGAGAAGAACCCGGCCGCGATGCAGGACATGACCGCCGTCATGATGGAGACCGCACGCAAGGGGCTATGGGATGCCACGGAGGAACAGTTGGCCGCGATAGCCGAACTACACACGGGGCTTGTCAACAAGTACAAGCCCGCCTGCTCAGGCATGGTCTGCGACAACGTCAAGCTCCGAGACTTCATATCATCTAAGAGCACCGACAACGTTGCGGCCGCCCGGTACGGCACTAACATCCGTGCTGTGCGCGAGGCCGTTGTTGAGAGTGCCGACAAAGGCGTGGTGATGAAAAAAGAGGAGCTTGCCGCTGACTCTTCCGTCAGCGCAAACACGCTGAGCAACACCATAATAGCCATTGTGGCACTGGTAGTGCTGCTCCTTCTCGTCATCTTCGTGCGCTACCGCCGTAAAAAGTTGGAGGAGTGACATGGAGACCGTAGTGCTTGTATTGATGCTGCTCGTCTGTTTCAATTTCATGTTGAAACAGAGCTTCCGCAAGCTGCTCTCCGTGGTGCTGGTTGCCCTTGTCGCCGCGCTCTTTGTCGGGCTGATGTGGCCAGTGGCGATAGAGCAGTCGCGCAGCCAGATAGAGGCATGGCTCGCCAACCCGCAGCTGATGCTCGACACCTCGGTGGTGCTGAGCGTAGAGGTGGCGTTGCAGATGGCATTCT
>CALUOH010000039.1 GCA_944322025.1 uncultured Bacteroidales bacterium
AATGAAAAAACAGAAATTCAAGGAGCGTCTAAAGTTAGAGCTGCCAAAGGATTGTTGGTGCATACCTTTGGAAAGTTGGCCATTGCTCTACTTACATTTGTCAATTTTTAATCCATTGAATCAGGAAGCCAACTCCTGATTCGCATTAATCACTAATACTAACGGACAAGATTATGAAAAAGATTTTTACACCTTTTGCAGCACTGCTGCTCTCGGTAGCTGGAGTGGCCGCGCAAGAAAACGGGCAGCAGTTCTTCTATGACCATGCGGCGAAAGTAAGCAGCACCTCTATGGCGCAGACTTTCTCCTCAAACGGCAAATACCTCTCTGGTCAGGAGGGACAGGATAATGAGGGAATCGTCATCCTCTGGGACACGGAAGCCAACGAATACACCATTGTCAATCAGGACAATATAGAAAGCCAGCAGCGCGGCGTTAGCAACCTCGGCTCTGTATTTGGTGACCACGGCGGACTCCCGGCATTCAAAGCCCTCGGAGCTGACAGTTGGACGAACATAAGTGAGAACACCGGCCAAATCCGTGGCGTCAATGCCGATGAAAGCATCTTCGTAGGAGTGACGTGGGACGAAAGTTATAACTGCACCCCTGTCATCTGGAAAAAGAATGGGGAAACATACGAGGAAATCGTACTCCCGCTCCCCGACCAGAATGACCCGACTTACGGAACATACTTTACGGCAGGGGCTTTCGCTGTCAATATCTCTGATGACAGCAAAATCATTGCCGGACAGGCAAACGATGGTCCCTACAGCCTCATCCTTTGGAGACTTAACAATGCAGGTGAATATGTATTTGAGAACGTAGCGGACTCAATCATGAACTCCGAAGGCTCAAGATGGGCCTCTATAGGCATGATAGAGGCTCTGAGCCCCAACGGAAAATACGTGACCGGCCAGTGTGCACATGACTACGAGATGCCGGAAGGCGAATGGTCTTTCGACTCTTACGCATACCGCTACGACACTGAAACTAAAGAGATTGAGTGGATACCATTCCCCGTCGGCACAGAAGGCGAACGCTCTGCCCGTGGCTTTGACGTCGCCAATGATGGCACTATCGTCTACTCTTTCAACGACAGTGAACTCAACAACCGCGAGGCATACATAGTACGCAGCGGTTCACGCACCCCCGTACCTTTCGCTGAGTGGCTCTCTTACAGCAATGTAGAGTATCCGGAACAGATGTCTGACAAAGGAGTGTCATTGGTCAGCATATCCGGCGATGCTAAAAAGCTCGGCGGCTCTTATGTCCACACCGATGGCAGTGTGAAGTCCTTCTTCTTCCACATCCCGGACCTCAACACTGGCGTTGACGAAGTGACGGACAACAATGTCAACAACGGCAACTTCTGCTACGTCAACGGACGTGTGCTCTACATACCGGCAGGGTGCGACCGTCTCTCCATCTACAACATGGCAGGGCTTCAGGTCTATACCGATGCTGACGGCGCAGCCACATCATTCAACCTCGCTTCACTGCCTGGCGGTGTATACATAGTAAAAGCCGAGAAAGATGGAAACATATTCGTAACCAAGATAGCTCTCTGATTTATATATCGCTTGCTCTTAAGTAAGCGGGCTCTATGTACTGTCAGGTACATAGAGCCCGCTTCTTTTCATCCCAAATAGGTCGTTAGAATTTGAGCTGATTTTTGTGTTTATGGCGAATAGATTAATACGGCGCTTTCCCAAAGGCATAGCGGGCTATGTCGAGGGAAAGTGCGTATTAAGATACCGCCAGAAACCGGAAATCAGCCAAATAGTTTAATAAAACGGACACTCTGCAAAACACACAATGTCCTGTTGCATATCAAAAGAATATCTGGTAAAACAATTGGCTTTCGAAAAGTTTCCAAAACGTTCTAATGACCGTTTTGGGTTCATACCACACCATAATCCTGTAAACATTATCCACAAAAATGTAACTCCCGTACCTTCCTCCCGCCCTATCTTTGCACAGACTAAAAGACAATGATATGGCAACTATCAGGACAGAAACATTCCCCATCCTCGACATGAGCTGCGCCGCATGCTCGCTCCGCGTGGACAAGACACTCAACAGCTTGGACGGCATAACCGCCGCCTCGGTCAACTTCGCCGCTGCGACTGCCACGGTAAGCTACGACCCGGACCGGTGTTCGCCGGAGCGGATGCGCACCGCACTCCGCAGTGCGGGCTACGACATGCTCATCTCCACGGCTGACTCCTCCGCCGAACAGGTCGGGCGCATCCAGTCCGGCCACTACAGCTCCCTCCGCTCCAAAGCCATCTGGGCATCCGTCCTCTCCCTCCTTATAACGCTGCTCGGCATCCTCCTCGGCCACTGGCCCTACACCGGCCTCGTCTCATGGCTGCTCGCCACCCCCGTCGTCTTCTGGATTGGGCGGCAGTTCCATGTCAGCGCGTGGAAGCAGCTGATGCACCGCTCTGCGAACATGGACACCCTCGTCTCCCTCAGCACCTCAGTCGCCTACCTCTTCAGCCTCTTCAACGTACTCTTCCCCTCCTTCTGGCTCTCGCGGGGCATAGAGCCGCACGTCTATTTCGAGTCCTCCGCCATGATTATAGCATTCATCCTCATCGGCCGCACCCTCGAAGAGAGAGCCAAGGCAAACACCTCCGCCTCCCTCCGCAAGCTCATCGGACTGCAACCCAAGACCGTGACCGTCGACCACGGCGGCACACTCCGCGAAATGCCCGTATCCGCTGTGCGCCGTGGCGACATCCTCCTCGCCCGCCCAGGAGAAAAGATTGCCGTCGACGGCACTGTCACCCTCGGCGACTCCTACGTCGATGAAAGCATGTTGAGCGGTGAGCCGCTACCCGTCCACAAGGCCGCTGGGGCTAAGGTCTTCGCCGGAACCATCAACCGCAACGGCTCTTTCCGCTACACCGCGACGGAGATAGGCTCTGCCACCATGCTCTCCCAAATCATCCGCATGGTGCAGGAGGCTCAGGGCAGCAAAGCCCCCGTGCAGAAACTCGTCGACCGCATAGCCGCCCTCTTCGTGCCGGTCATACTGGCCGTCGCCCTCCTCTCCATGATAGCTTGGATACTGCTCGACCCCGTCGGCGGCATAACCCGTGGCATCCTCGCCTTCGTCACAGTACTGATTATCGCATGCCCCTGCGCACTCGGCCTCGCCACACCCACAGCCATAATGGTAGGCATTGGCAAGGGCGCGGAAAACGGCATACTCATCAAAGATGCCGAAAGCCTCGAAACCGCCCGAAAGATAGACTGCATCGTCCTCGACAAGACCGGCACTCTCACCGAAGGCCGCCCCGCCCTCTCCGAAATCGTCTGGTACACGGACAACCCCGCCGCACACGCCGTTCTCTTCAACCTCGAACAGCACTCAGACCACCCGCTGGCCGAAGCCGTTGTGCGCCACATCGGCTCTGCCCCGCAGCTCTCGGTGCGCGACGTTGAGAACATCAGCGGCAAAGGCATACGCGCCACTGTCGACGGCAACACCTACTTCGCCGGCAACGCCGCACTGCTTGCCGCCCACGGCATCACCGTCAGCGGCCGCGCCCTCGGCGACATCGACCGCCTCACGGCCGCATCAAACAGCATAGTCCTCTTCGCCGACAGCACCTCCCTACTCGCCGTCGCGGGCATCACTGACCGCATAAAGCCCTCCTCCAAAGCCGCCGTAGCCGAATTGCAGCGCGAAGGCATAGAGGTCATCATGCTCACGGGCGACAACACCCGCACTGCACAGGCCGTAGCCGCCCAGACCGGCATCACACGCTTCGAGTCAGCCATGCTCCCGCAGGACAAAGCCCTATACATAAAACAGTTGCAGAACCAGGGACGGCACGTGGCAATGGTAGGCGACGGCATCAACGACAGTGCCGCGATGGCACAGGCAGACCTCAGCATCGCAATGGGGCGAGGCAGCGACATAGCAATGGACGTGGCAAAAATGACCATCATCTCCTCCGACCTCACCAAGATAGCCGACGCGCTCCTCCTCTCCCACATGACCGTCCGCACCATCCGCGAAAACCTCTTCTGGGCATTCATCTACAACCTCATCGCCGTACCCGTAGCCGCCGGAGTGCTATATCCCCTCAACGGCTTCCTCCTCAACCCCATGATTGGCGGCGCGGCAATGGCCTTCAGCAGCGTAAGCGTAGTCACCAACAGCCTCAGGCTCCGCCGCAAAAAGCTCCCATCCGCCGCCTCCGCCCCCGCAGAGGCATGCACTGCGGCAGACACCTGCTCCACAGCCTGCTGCACCCCCATCACGGACAACATAACAACTATCAAACCAAATAACAATATTGACACTATGAAAAAAGAGTACAGAATCAGCGGCATGATGTGCCAGCACTGCCGCGCACACGTAGAAAAGGCGCTCAACACCATCGGCGGCCTAAAGGCCACAGTCACACTCGAACCTCCCGTCGCCATCATCGAGTTCACGGCCTCAGAACCGTCCCTCACCGAACTGCAGTCAGCCCTCTCCTCCGCCGGAGAATACACCATCAGCCCACTGTAATCCCCGCCCCCGTTCATGCCCCCAGACAGGCTCACCGCAGCCTGTCTGGGGGCTATTTTATATCCGCCCTCCACCTCCCCCGCTCCGCACAACTCCCCTCCTCATCCCTCTCCTCTCCGCACCACTAAGCTCCTCCCTTGTCCCTCCATCGTCGCCGGCATCCCACTTCTCCACCCTCTCTCTTGCACACCACATCCACTTGTATACATACCCCTCCTCCACCAAACCTCATCTGCAAATTAAGGTTAAAAACACGTGCTCTCGAGCCAGCAGCAGGCCAGCCCCTCCGAAGCCCCTCCCTATCCACAAGCCACCCTCACCCTACCCTCTGGCCCCCCCTCTATTCCCCTTCCCCTGCCCCAAATGCAAAAAGTAGTTAAAAACACGTACTCTCGACGGAGCGGCCAGGGAGCCCATACGGAGCATCTCCCCCTCCCTCCCCGCTTTCTCAGCCCTCCCGCAGGCCGCGCCCACGCCCCCTTTTCGCCCCTCCCGGCAGCCTTACAGCCCCCCTTTTACGCACTCACCACAGAGCTGCAGCAGCACTCCCGCAAACTTACGGGCTGAAATTTGGCATTATCTCTTTATTTATCGTATATTTGCACACAAATTCCGCCATCATACTGTGCGGCATACACAACCGTTCATAAACATGAGTAAAACAGAAAGAAACACCATACTACTCACACTGCTGCTACTCCTCGCGATGCCCCTCGCGCAATTCGCCTGCGCAGAAAAGCAGTTCACACTGATACTCGACCCCGGACACGGAGGCAAAGACCCCGGAGCTCTCGGCAAAATCGGACAGGAGAAAAACGTTACGCTCAAAATCGCGCTCCTCGTCGGCGAATTGGTCGAGAAAAAATACCCCGATGTCAATGTGGTCTACACCCGCAAAAGCGACACATACGTCCCGCTGAAAGAGCGTTCCGACATGGCGAACAAGGCCGACGGCGACCTCTTCATCTCCATTCACACAAACTCCGCCGAAGCCGCATCAGCACACGGTGCCGAGACATACACCCTCGGTCTCTCCAAGACAAACGCTAACTTCGACGTTGCGAAACGCGAAAACGCCGTCCTCCTCCTCGACGACGACAACAAGGAGTCCTATCAGGGCTTCGACCCCAACTCCCCCGACTCATACATCATGTTTGAATTCATGCAGTCCAAATACACCGACCTCTCCGTCGAGATGGCATACTACGTCCAGAGCGAGATTACAGCCCTCAAACGCCACGACCGTGGCGTGAGGCAAGCCCCCTTCTGGGTACTCCATCAGGTCAAGATGCCAAGCATACTCGTCGAACTCGGATTCATATCCTACGCCGAGGAAGAAAAATACCTCCTCTCCTCATCCGGACAGAACGCCCTCGCCAAAGCCATATTCGAAGGCTTCGGGAAATACAAGCACGAATACGACAAACGCACCGTAGAGCACCCCAGTTCGCACGTAGCCTCTGCCTCCTCTGACAAGGAAGAGACCGCACCCGCCCCCTCCGGCATATCCTTCCGCCTCCAAGTATTCTCAAGCAAGGCAGCCGTGGACGACAGCAATGCCGACATAAAGAAGCTCAAAGGCCACGGCGCAGTGAAATACACTGTAGAGAACGGCTGGTACAAATACACCTGCGGTGACACGCCTGACTACAACGCCATCCTCGAAACCAAAAAGGCACTGAAAAAGGCCTTCCCCGATGCCTTCGTAGTGGCATTCAGGGACGGCAGGAAAATATCTCTACAGGAAGCATTGAAACTGCAAAAACAATAACACTCAAATGGCAAAAGCAAAATTCTTCACACGCGAAGTCAAGATTGCCCTCGCGTTCATCGCGGCACTGGCCGTACTTATTTACGGAATAAACTTCCTGAAAGGCATAAACATATTCACGCCCACAAACCACTACTATGTACAATACGAAAACGCCGACGGGCTTGTCGTCTCAAACGGCGTATATATAAAAGGATATAAAGTCGGTCAGGTGCGAAGCATAACCTACGACTTCACCAGACAGACCCCCTTCACCGTCGACATAGCCATCAACAAGGACATACAGCTGCCGCAGGGCACTGTGGCATACATGTTCGACGAAAGCATCATGGGCGGAAAGGCGGTCAACCTCGTATTCTCCGACAACAGCGACATGCACACCTCAGGCGACACACTCACCTCAGGCGTACAGCCCGGCATGCTCGCATCCCTCGGCGGGATAATACCCCGGCTTGAAACCGTCATGAGTCACATAGACTCCTTGCTCCTCTCCGTGAATGCCATCGCCTCCGCGCCCGAAATATCCGCCAGCCTCAAAAACATAGAGGACATAACCGGCAAGCTCAAATCCTCGTCAGCCAGCCTCGATGCCATGATGAAAGGCTCCGTACCCTCTCTGATTGACAACATCGACTCCATCTCCGGCGACGTGAAAGAAATAACATACAGCGTGCGGCAGATGCCCCTCGACAAGTGGACGGCAGAAATCGACACAGCCATCTCAAGCCTCAAAGAGTTGAGCCGAAGCCTCGAAAGCAAGGACAGCTCCATCGGCCTCCTCCTCAACGACAAGGCTCTCTACGAAAACCTGAACTCCACAGTGACAAGCGCGACCAACCTCTTGATTGACCTTAAAGAGAACCCCAAACGCTATGTCCATTTCTCCCTGTGGGGTGCAAAAGACAAAAAGGACAAAAAGAAATGAGAACCCCTCTTTCTTAGAAATGTTCTAAATAACCCGACCGGCTTCGATTAGCATCGCCGCGACAACTACAAGAGAGTGAAGTCCCGAACTCACAAAAGTTTAGGCTTCACTCTCCTCTTATTCCAATCCTCCCGTTTCAATCTATAAGCTGGCTAAGTATCAAACGGTTAAACACACCCGCTACTCATAACATACTGACAGCAAACCGCTTGGCACAAATCCTCTGATAACAAGGATAATAATATTTCACACTCCTCCCCAAAAATCACCGCCGTTTTCCAATCCGGAAAAATAAGACGAATTTTGCTGCGGGATTTCCCCCGGTACACATCATTCATTTTCATGATATTATGTACAGACTTCCTGTCATGATATGGCGGGTAAGGGGGCTTTGTCTCCCCTTATTTACACAAACAACTATTGCACGAAAGGATTAATATGCAGGAACACGTAGAACTGTGGAACAGATGCCTCCGGGTAATCCGCGACAACATATCTGATGCGGCTTACAAGACTTGGTTCGAGCCAATCATACCGCTGAAATATGAAAACGACGAATTCGTATTGCAAGTGCCGAGTGCCTTCTTCTATGAGTACTTGGAACAGCAGTATGCAGCCCTGTTGCGCTTCACCCTGAACAAACTCGTCGGGGCAAACACGCGCCTGATGTACAAGATTATGGTCGACCAGTCCGGCAGCGACAAAGGCTCCACCACCCTGCCCACATCCGAGAACGGCAACAGCACGGCCTCCTCTTCCCGGACAGCTGACGCGCCAGCAAACCCTTTCAGCCGCACAGTCAGCGACTACCTCGACCCGAGGCTCAACCCCACATACAGCTTCAACACCTTCGTCGAGGGGCTCGGCAACAGGCTCGCACGCTGCGCCGGCCTCAAAATAGCGGAGCAGCCAGGCACATCCATCTTCAACCCCATGTACATCTATGGCAAATCCGGCGTGGGCAAAACCCATCTGGCCAATGCCATAGGCCTCATGACCAAACAGCTGCACCCCGAAAAACGGGTGCTCTACATCTCGGCGAACCTATTCCTGCTCCAATACACCGACGCCGTACGCCGCAAGACCCTGAACGACTTCCTGCTCTTCTACCAGAGCCTCGACGTGCTGATTATCGACGACATACAGGAGTTCATCGGCAAAACCGCCACACAGAACACCTTCTTCAACATATTCAACCACCTGCACCAGCTCGGCAAACAGCTGATACTCTGCTGCGACCGCGACCCCGACATGCTCGAAGGCATGGAAGAACGCCTCATAACCCGCTTCAAATGGGGACTCAAAGTCGAGATTGAGAAGCCAGACATCAACCTCCGCCGCGCCATCCTGCAAAACAAGATATACAACGACGGCCTCGACATACCCACCGACGTAGTGGAGTACATCGCCGAACACGTCTCAGACAACATACGCAATATGGAAGGCGTGCTCATATCGCTCCTCGCCCACTCCACGCTAATCGACACCCCAATAGACCTCGCCCTCGCGGAAAAGGTAGTGGGCAACGTGGTCTCCAAGCCCGAAAAAGAGCCCCTCACACTCGAAAAGATACGCGATGTCGTCTGCGAATACTTCTCCCTGCCCATCGACGCGCTCAACTCCAAGAGCCGCCAGAGGCGCATAGCCGAGCCGCGGCAGATAGTGATGTACCTCGCGCGCACCCATACAAACATCGCCCTCTCGACGATAGGCTCAGCCATAGGCAACCGCGACCACACCACAGTCCTCTACGCCTACAAGAACGTGAAAAACCAGATGGACACCGACAAGGAGTTCCTCAAAACCATCCACAAGCTGGAAGACATACTCGGCATACAGGAGTGAGGCTCTTCCCCTCACTCCACAAACACAAAGCGGGTCTCGGCACCCGCTTTTTTTGTACCCTCCCGCGTCGCCCCCACCTCCCGCAAGCCACACCCTCTACCCTTCCTCCCCCAAACCCCATTACGTTAATTAAAGTTAAAAACACGTACTCTCAACGGAACAGCTACGGACACCCTACGGAGCACCTTCCCACCCTCTGACCCCACACTTACTCCCTCCCGGCCAAGCTGTCCGCACCCGCTGCCTTTATTATGCCGTCACTATTGCCCCAATAGAAAAAAATGACTATTTTTGAACTCAAATTAAACCAGAACAATATGATATACCGGTTCATCTTACTGTCCGACGAGGCAGACAACTTTTACAGGGAATTGGAGATAAACTCCGATGCCACATTCCTTGACTTGCACAACCTTATCCTTGACTCGGTCCACTACACAAAAGACCAGATAACGTCATTCTTCGTATGCTCCGACCGTTGGGAAAAGAAGCAGGAAATCACTCTCATTGAGATGGATACTAACGCCGACGAGGACCTCTACCTCATGGAGGACACCCACCTTGACGAATTCATCCACGACAAGGGCGACAGGCTGCTCTACACATTCGACAACGTGGCCGACCGTTCGTTCTTCATCGAGCTGAAAGGCGTAAAGCCCGGACACAACGCCGCCCCCCTGTGCACCCAGTCCGAAGGAGTTCCACCGAAACAACTCGTCGACGAAGCCGATTTCCTTGCCGCCTCCGCACAGGACAAGGCCGACAGCTACGACTCCGAGTTCTACGGCGATTCCGATTTCGACATGGACGAGCTTGACGAAGAGGGCTTCGGCGATGTCTCCATCGACGACATAAACGACCTCTACTGACTTGAACACACTGTATGTCATATTAGGGCCTACGGGCATAGGCAAAACCGAATTGGGCATACACGTGGCGCACACGCTTGGCTGCTCAGTCATATCGTGCGACTCAAGGCAGATATACCGCGAACTGAAAATCGGCACGGCATCGCCCGACGAACGGCAGCTCTCCGCCGTGAAGCACTACTTCATCGGCACGAAATCCATTGCTGACCATTACAGCGCGGGACAATACGAGTGCGACGCCATCCCGGTAATAGAGAGCGAGATAGCTCTCCACGGCAATGCCCTTATGGTGGGAGGCTCCATGCTTTACATCGACGCCGTATGCCGTGGCATCGATGACATACCCGCCATCGACCCCTCCGTCCGCGAAGAGGTGCACGCAATATACGAGGCCGAAGGCATCGACGGCATACGCCGCAGGCTGAAAATCCTTGACCCGCAGCACTACATGGAGGTTGACCTCAAAAACGCCAAAAGGATAATGCACGCCATCGAAGTCTGTATCATGACCGGCGGGACATTCTCCGGGCTGAGGACAAACCGCGTGAAGCCGCGCCCTTTCAACATCGTCAAGATAGGGCTCACGCTCAGCCGGCAGGAACTGTACGGCAGGATTAACGCCCGCGTGCTGAAAATGATGGAAATGGGCTTGGAAGAAGAAGCGCGCACACTCTATGCGTACCGCCATCTTAACGCACTCAACACAGTGGGCTACAAGGAGCTGTTTGACTATTTCGACGGCAGCTGCACACTCGGCTTTGCGGTAGAGAAGATACAGCAGAACACGAGGAAATATGCGAAGAAACAGATTACATGGTTCAAGAAAGACGACACCGTACGGTGGTTCTCCCCGTACGACACCGCTGCCGTCATTGATTATGTGAGAGAGACCAATGCTTGACATCATATTAAGTGGCATATTGATAGGGATTTGCGTATCAGCCCCCCTTGGGCCGGTAGGCGTGCTCTGCATACAGCGCACCTTGAGCAAAGGGCGCGCCCACGGCCTTGTCACTGGTCTCGGAGCCACGGTCTCAGACCTGATATACGCCATAATCACAAGTTTCGGCATGAGCTTCATCATGCCGGTCATCAACTCCAACCGCACTGTCATACAAATCATAGGGTGCATCATAATATGCCTCTTTGAAATCCACATATTCCGTCACAGACCGGTAGCCCATATAACAAACGGCTCGCAGACCACCTCTAAAAGCTCATACATGAGGGACTTCGTGACGGCATTCGCGCTCTGTTTCAGCAACCCGCTCATCATCTTCCTCTTCATAGGGCTCTTCGCCCACTTCAATTTCATCATTCAGGGCGACAGCGTGCAGAGCATGGTCAATAGCGCGGTAGGCCTCTTCTCCATATTGGTCGGCGCACTGTTGTGGTGGTTCACGCTGACACTGCTCGTTGGCAAACTCCGTAACAAGTTCAGCATGGACACCATCTGGACTATAAACAAAGTGATTGGCTCCGTGCTGGTATTGCTCTGCATAACGGGGGTGATACTGACGCTCTTGGGCATAACATTCTAACATGACTGACAAAATGAAAACTGACAACTACGGTCTTATAAAGGTTGCGGCAGCCATTCCCAATGTCAAGGTGGCTGACTGCCAGTTCAACGCATCACACATAGAAAATCTTATCAACGAGGCCGACTCAAACGGCGTGCAGTTAGTCTGTTTCCCCGAACTCTCCGTCACAGGATATACGTGCGGCGACCTGTTCAACAGCACCCTGCTCATCAGTCAGGCAGAAGAGGCTCTGAATGACATTGTATCTTCCACGGCCGGCCTCAATATCATCTCCATCGTAGGCGTTCCCGTGTCGGTCAGGAACAGGCTTTTCAACTGTGCTGCAATCATATACAGAGGCTCTATCATAGCCCTCTGCCCCAAAAGGCATCTACCGAACTACAATGAGTTCTACGAGATGCGCTGGTTTTCGCCGTCCGGCGAAGCCCCGTGCGAACAGACCGTGCTGTGCGGACAGTACGTGCCGTTCGGGGACAACATAGTAATTGACTGCGGGCAGTTCTCATTCTCCACAGAGATATGCGAAGACCTCTGGACACCCGTCCCGCCAAGCTGTCAGGCTGCGATGTCGGGAGCGCAGATTGTGTTCAACCTCTCGGCGAGTAACGAGCTGATAGGGAAAAACGCCTACCTCAAACAGCTTGTCTCCCAGCAGTCCGCCAGATGTATAGCCGGCTACGTCTACGCCTCGGCCGGGTTTGGCGAGTCCTCCACAGACCTCGTCTATACAGGCAAAGGGTACATCGCGGAAAACGGCGTAATCATCGGGCAGAGCGAACGCTTCTCCCTCAAAGAGCAGCTCGTCATAAACGATATAGATGTCAACAGGATAGACTCCGAACGCCGGCGCACAAGCACATTCAAAAGTAGCCCTGCTTCCGGCTCATCCAGACATATACAGGTGGAATATGAAGTACCGTCGTTCAATGAGCTGCACAGGTACATCGACCCCTACCCTTTCATCCCGAAAGACGACGACATGCGTGCCGTATGTGGTGAGATTTTCAACATACAGGCCTGCGCTCTCGCCACGCGGCTGCACCACACCGGCATGAAAAGCATGGTGGTAGGCATCTCCGGCGGTCTCGACTCCACTCTCGCACTCCTCGTATGCGTGAAGACCTGCGAACTGCTCGGACTCCCGAAATCGTCGGTGACAGGCATAACCATGCCCGGCTACGGCACGACTAACCGCACATATACCAACGCGGTTGAAATGATAAAAAGACTGGGATGCACTTTCCGTGAAATATCCATAAGGGAGGCGTGCGACAGACATTTCAAGGATATAGGCCACGACCCCGCTATCCACGATGTCACATACGAAAACACCCAGGCACGCGAACGCACGCAGATACTCATGGATGTGGCAAACCAGACCGGAGGTATGGTCATTGGCACGGGCGACCTCTCCGAACTTGCTCTCGGTTGGGCGACATACAACGGCGACCACATGAGCATGTACGGCGTGAATGCCAGTATCCCTAAGACTCTCGTGAGATACATGGTGAGATATGTAGCCGAGAATGAAGTGGACAGCAGCGTCCGGGAGATACTGCTCGATGTCATAGACACCCCGGTCAGCCCGGAGCTTCTCCCTGCCGACCCTAATGGCAACATATCCCAGAAGACCGAAGACCTCGTCGGCCCGTATGACCTGCACGACTTCTTCCTCTTCTACACGCTACGCTACGGCTTTACTCCCTCTAAGATAAAGTATCTCGCAGAGATAGCCTTCAAGGATATATTCGACAAAGAGGCCATCAACAAATGGCTAAAAACATTTATCAGAAGGTTCTTCAGCCAGCAGTTCAAGCGTAACTGTATGCCCGATGCCCCAAAAGTCGGCTCTGTGTGCCTCTCTCCGCGCGGCGACTGGCGTATGCCGAGCGATGCCTCGGCAAGGGCGTGGCTGGAAGATATAGACAGCTTGTAAACAACATTTCAACAGAAATACATATTTTTATACGGTGTACCATGCCAATTCTTTGTACTTTTGCATGAAATAGGCGTATTGTGCCGCTATAATGTTTTACAATGGCAAACTATCAACCCAAACCAAAGAAAGATTCGTTTTTCAGCCTGCACTTCACATCGACAGTAAGCATTGCGCTGGTACTGTTCATGTTAGGGTTAATCACCCTGCTTATCATGGCAGCCAATCAATTCACCGACCAGACCAAGGAGAACATATCGGTATCTGTCATATTGAAAGATGACATAACCGAGGAAGATTTATCGAGGTTGAATAGATATTTGAACGCGGCAGAATACACGAAAGAGGTAAAATACATAAGCAAAGAGGATGCCTTGGCTGAATATACCGCTGCATTAGGCGAAGACCCTGTGGAATTTTTAGGATACAACCCCCTGCACAGTTCACTGGAGGTCTATCTGAAGGCTGAATATGCCGACACGGACAGCATAACGAAAATCGTGCAGCCCAAAATATCCTCTTTCCCGGGCATACTCGAAATATCCTATCAGAAAGACATGCTCCAAATGTTCAATCAGAACGTTAACCGCGTAACGGTTGTATTGGGTCTCATCACTATAGTTCTGCTCCTGATTTCCATCGTACTGATAAACAACACAATAAGACTCTCCATATACTCCAAGCGTTTCATAATAAATACTATGAAGTTGGTGGGAGCAAAAGCAGGATTCATACGCAGGCCGTTCATTCGCCGTTCTCTCTTTAACGGCATCATAGCCGCGCTGCTTGCCATCTTGATGCTGGCAGGGACGGCATATTACCTGCAAAGCGAGCTTGGTGCGGACTTCGACATATACAGACCGGCCATTATTCTGCCTGTGGTAGCTGTGGTGTTCCTGTTCAGTCTGCTTATCACATATCTCGCTACATTCTTCAGTGTAAACCGCTACATAAGAATGAAGACTGACCAGCTATACTTCATCTGAAACTTGAAAATAAACAATTCATCAAAAAGCATATTTGTCAGACATGAAAAACTTTGCGTTGCACAAACAGAACTACATTATCATCGCCGTCTCCGTTCTGCTTATAATACTGGGCTTTGTCCTGATGTACGGCAGCAAGACGGAAGTGGAGTTTAACCCCGACGTATTCAGTTTCCGCAGGATTACCTTGGCCCCTATCGTATGTATGGCCGGCTTCGTGCTGATGATTTTCGGCATAATGTGGAAGACTAAGGAGGGTGACGACAAATGAACTGGATAGAGGCATTACTGTTAGGCATATTACAGGGACTGACTGAATTTCTGCCGGTAAGCAGCAGCGGTCACCTTATCATCGGACAGGAGATACTCGGAGTGGACACATCGGCGGCTGACAGCTTGATGTTCACGGTGGTAGTGCATGCCGCTACTGTATGCAGCACGCTTGTTATACTCTGGAAAGAGGTCGCCACGCTTTTCAAGGGCACTTTCATGGTAAAGAAATGGAATGACGAGAAAAGCTACGTGGCAAAGATTTGCGTATCCATGATACCAGTGTTCATCATAGGCGTATTCTTCAAGGACTATGTGGAAGCCATCTTCGGCAACGGACTGATTGTAGTAGGGTGCTGCCTGATTCTGACTGCCCTGTTGCTGACATTCGCCTATTATGCAAAGCCGAAGCAGAAAGAGACCATCTCTTACCGGGACGCTTTCATCATCGGACTTAGTCAGGCAGTAGCCGTACTGCCGGGGCTGTCGCGCTCAGGGACAACCATTGCCACGGGGCTGATGCTCGGCAACAAGAAGGAGTCTGTCGCCCAGTTCTCTTTCCTTATGGTGATAATACCCATACTTGGTGAAGCCATCCTCTCATTGGCTGAGGCGGTAATCAACGGAGAGCCTCTCACCGATACGGTCGGGGCTCTATCTCTGATAGTAGGGTTTGCCGGAGCGTTTCTTTCCGGCTGTTTCGCTTGCCGGTTCATGATAGACCTCGTGAAGCGCGGCAAACTTATATATTTCGCTATATATTGCGCATTGGCGGGTATAATCACACTCTGTTATTCCCTGTTCTGATGGATTTTATCAAGGGGGAAGTCCTCTATTTCGACAAGCCGCTGCATTGGACATCGTTCGATGTAGTAAACAGGGTAAGGCGTGTACTGTGCCGCACCATAGGGCAGAAAAAGCTGAAAGTGGGTCATGCGGGTACACTCGACCCCTTGGCCACCGGTGTGATGATAGTCTGCACGGGAAAGGCCACCAAGCGTATCGAAGAGCTGCAATACGGTATCAAGGAATATGTCGCTACACTGACGCTTGGGGCTACCACTCCGTCTTATGACATGGAACACCCCGTAGACCGTGAGTATCCGACTGACCACATCGATGAACGCCTTGTCCGCGAGACCATAGGCAAGTTCATTGGCGAGATATGGCAGGTTCCCCCTGTTTATTCTGCTGTGAAAATAGACGGCAAACGGGCGTTCGACTATGCCCGCAAGGGACAGGAGGTAGAGCTGAAACCCAAGCTGCTTGTCATTGACGAGATTGAAATACTGCGTTTCGAGATGCCGGAGCTTGAAATACGTGTCGTATGCAGCAAAGGCACATACATCAGGGCTTTGGCTCGCGACATAGGCGAGGCTCTCGGTAGCGGGGCATACCTTTCCGCCCTCAGGCGGACCCGTGTCGGCGATGTCACGCTCGCTGACTGTCTCGAAGTAGACCAGTTCATCGAAGCCATCGAAACGGGCGTAATCACACAAGATGCACAGTGTGTCGGGACTATGTAAATGCAATAAATAACATAAAAATATTTCTCTATGAAACTGTCACAATTCAAATTCAAGCTCCCGGAGGAGCTGATAGCACAATATCCGTCCGGATATTACAAGGACGCCAAAGGCAAGGAGAAGAAAAGAGCCAAGTTCGACGCGGAGCGCGATGAGGCCAAAATGATGGTATTCCACTCCAAAAGCAAAGAGACGGAACACAGATATATCAAGGACATAATAGAGTACTTCGACGAGGGCGACCTGTTCGTGTTCAACGACACGCTGGTATTCCCCGCGCTGATGCACGGCAACAAGGAGAAGACAGGCGCGCAAATCGAAGTCTTCCTCCTGCGCGAACTGAACCCCGAAATGCGGCTGTGGGATGTCCTCGTTGAGCCGGCGAGGAAGATACGTGTCGGCAACAAACTCTATTTCGGTGATGACAACTCGCTTGTCGCGGAGGTCATAGACAACACCACAAGCCGTGGCCGCACGGTAAGGTTTCTCTACGACGGGCCGCACGACGAGTTCAAGCGCGACCTCTTCGCTCTCGGCAACACTCCCCTGCCCCCGCACATCACACGCAAGCCCGAGCCTGCCGATGCCGAACGTTATCAGACCATCTTCGCTAAGAGCGAAGGGGCGGTAGTCGCTCCTGCTGCCGGATGCCATTTCAGCCGCCAGCTGCTCAAACGCATGGAAATTAAGGGTATAGAGGTCTCCTATGTGACGCTCCACGCCAGTCTCGGCATGTTCCGTGCCATAGACGTGGAGGACCTGACCAAGCACAAGACCGACTCCGAACAGCTTGCCGTGGACGATGAAGTGGTCGAGAAGTTCAACAAGGCCAATGCCGAAGGGAGAAGGATATGCGCTGTCGGCACTACCACGCTCCGCGCATTGGAGACAGCATCGACGGCCAACGGAATGATAAAGCCTTTCGAGGGCTGGACCAACAAGTTCATCTTCCCCCCGTACCAGTTCTCTACGGCCAACTCTCTGCTCTCCAATCTGCAACTGCCGTACAGCACCATGCTCATGAACCAGACGGCGTTCGGCGGCTATGAGGATGTGATGCGGCTCTATGACGAGGCTGTGGAGAAGAAGTACATGTTCGGCTTCTACGGCGATGCCATACTGATACTACAAGACTGAAACAACGTCTTTATCTTCATAATAAATCCCCAAGGCAAAGAAAGAGAGTGCCTTGGGGATTTTTTGTGTCCACATACATGACGTGAGTCCGATATAAGCCTGCGGCTATCCGCAGACAGGTACAGAATTTGTATGATGGACATAATAAGTATCATAACGATGAGTTTACGTTTCTGATACTTTTGGCAATAATCAGGTACAAAGAGGCGTGATGGCTAAGGAGAGGGTAAGGAGGAGATAGCGGGGAGGTGGCTGGATGGCAGTTAACTGTTTTGTATTACAAGGGGTTACAGACGTAATAAGTACACAATCAGATGTGGCAGTCGAAGAGTGATGGGTGTATTGGATAATGTGAAGATATATGAGAGGAATGCCGGAATGCAGGTAATGAGTGTTATGTAGAACTGACGTATATACAAAAACAAGGGGGAAGATTTGACTTCCCCCTTGCCCTAAACATCAGGTCCCCTTACGGCACATACACCTTATAGGTGTTGTCCTCTATCTGAACCAGATAGTATGCTCTGGGAGCTACCCTAACCACACTGTCTGAGCCGTAGTAGACCTTACGCCCTATAACATCATATACGTAGAAACGGATACCTTCCGGTAACCCTTCTATCATGATTTCTCCGTCGCGGCCATACACCTGTACACTGTCGTCAGCCACCTCATCTGTCGCGGTAGTGCTGAACACGGTAACGGCACACGATGCTGTGAGGTCTGTGCCGTCATTAGTCGTGGCGGTAACTGTCGCCGTACCGACTGATACGGCAGTGACAACACCTTCTGCGTCAACAGTCACAACAGCATTATCGCTGCTTGCCCATGTCACGCTCCTGTCATCTGCATCCATAGGCAGAACAGTGGCCGTAAGCTGTTCGCTTGTGCCGTTCTCCATAGTAAGCTCCTCACGGTCAAGACTGATGGACTGCACAAGCTTAGGTGTGACGCTAACAACGCAAGATGCTGACAGGTCTGTGCCGTCATTCGTTGTAGCGGTCACTGTTGCTGTACCGGCTGATATGGCAGTAACAATGCCTCCGGCATCAACAGTCGCTACATCCTCATCGCTACTTGCCCATGTCACGCTGCGGTTATCAGCATCCGAGGGGAGAACCGTGGCCGTAAGGCATTCACTCGCGCCGCGCTCCAAAGTAAGCTCCTCACGGTCAAGGCTAATAGACTCCGCAAGTTTTGGAGTGACGGACACTACGCACGATGCGGAAAGGTTAATGCTGTCGTTTGTTGTTGCCGTAATAATGGCAGTACCGGCAGACAATGCATTTAACGTACCCCATGAATCGACAGTTACAACACGTTCGTTATCACTGCTCCAAACAACATCACTCCAAGGCATCACATTGGCTGACAAAGTTATATAGTCGCCTATCTCAAGTGTAAGTTCTTCTACGTCAAGAGATATAGACCGCACTGTCACAAAGCATGATGCGCTAAGTGGGAAAAGTCCTGCACCATTCACATATGCTGTGATTGTGACAAAACCTCCAGATATGGCTGTGAGTGTACCGTCAGGAGCTACAGTTACAACATCCTCATCATTGCTTTCCCATGTCACGCTGCGGTCATCCGCATCTTCAGGAAACACTGTAGCCGTAAGGCGTTCGCTTGCACCTTTCACCATCGTAAGTTCTTCACGGTCAAGAGAGATAGACTTCGCATGTTTAGGAGTGACTGTGACCTCGCATGATGCTGAGAGGTCTGTGCCGTCATTCGTTGCGGCGGTCACTGTCGCAGTGCCGACCGATACGGCTGTAACTATGCCCTCGGCATCAACAGTCGCCACACTCTCATCACTGCTTGTCCATGTCACGCTGGTATCTCCTGCATCCTCCGGATAAACCGTAGCCGTAAGACGTTCGCTCGATCCCCTCTCAACCGTTAGCATACTACGGTTAAGCCTGATAGAGTACACCTTCTTCGGTATCACATTCACGATGCACGATGCCGAAACCTCAACATCGTTTTTTGTCGTGGCGGTAATGGTGGCAGTACCTACGGACAAAGCAGTAAGCCTGCCGGTAGAATCGACAGTTGCAACCATCTCGTTATCGCTGCTCCACTCAACATCACACCCAGGCATCACATTAGCCCATAAATATTTTACACTGCCTGCTTCAACAGTAATCTCTTCATCATCGAGAGTGATTGATTGCACCGTTACCGAACACGACCCCTCAAACATAGCACCGTCCCCATCGTATACGGTGGCATAGATATATGCCCAACCTCCTGATAACGCCGTAACCGTACCGTCTGAATCAACAGAGACAACACTCTTGTCGCTGCTCCTCCATGTTACCTTACGATAGGTAGCATCCTCAGGGAGAACCGTGGCCGTAAAAGTTTCGCTTGTCCCGTTTGCCATGATAAATTCTTTATGGTCAATCGATACGGACTGTACTCCACGGAATACTGTCACTTCACATGATGCCGATACTCCAGTACCGTCATTTGCCGTTGCGGTAATTATAGCTGTACCGGGAGACAATGTGTGTAGAAAGCATTCGTGACCATACGGTTCTACTGTCACCACCTTTTCATCGCTGCTTGTCCAAGTCACAGTGCGGTTATATGCGTCCTCAGGCAGAATGGACTCTACTCTCACGTACCCAGAAGTGTTGTCTCTCAAAACTAACTCATCGGTATTCAGGACAATAGACTCTACTCCCTGATATACAGTCACCATGCACGAATCTGACAACCCTGTACCGTCATTCGCCGTAACGGTCACTATCGCAGAGCCTACCGATACGGCTGCGACAACACCTTCACTATCGACAGTCACCACACTTTCAGCACTGCTCTTCCACGTAACGCTTCTGTCACCCGCATCCTCCGGCATGACTATGACCGTAAGACGTTCGTTCGTACCTTTGTTAATCATAAGCTCTTTCTTATCAAGACTTACAGACTGTACCCGCTTCGGTATTACTTTCACAGTACAGGAGGCAGAAAGTTCTGTGCCGTCATTGGTAGTGGCCGTTATCATTGTCGTGCCGACCGACACGGCGGTAACAACTCCATCTGCATCGACTCTCGCCACTTCCTCATCATCGCTCGTCCACGCTACACTCCTGTCCGCCGTATAGTCCGGTTCGACTGTGGCTTTCAATTTGCATACTGCAGAGATTTCCAACTCTACCTTCCTCCTGTCTATCGTCACGCTGTCTGCCTTTTTCAGGCTGACGATAACACAGCATGAATCTACAAACCTAGGATTTTCCTCAGATACAGCCCTTATTACTGTAGTACCTTCCGATGTAGCACTTATTTTACCGTCCGCCGTCACCTCCGCCACATCCGTATCGCTGCTGCTCCAAAGCACAGTGCAGTTCCTCGCGTCCACCGGCTGTATTGTAGCCAAAATCTGGGCACTGTCACCTATTTCCATTTCCAATTCATCCACATCCAGCATAATACCTACAACCTCTATGTCATGTACCCTCAGATATGGATAAGAACGGCCTTCGTCTATTCCCCACACACTGTCCATACACCAGCCCATGTTTTCATACAGCTCTGCCTGCTTGAGTTCTTCTTCTGACTTGGATATGCCGTCCATAGTCTCACCTCCTGTCAGGTCGGAAATCATAGACTCCAAAGCATAATTGTCAGCCACATCCGCTTCACACCCGTACGCCAAGGAACCCAGGACGCGATGTGGCCACTCACCATCAAGACGCCTGTTTGCCGCCACACATTTGGTAAGGCTCGCCGACGATTCTTTTATTCCGTAACATATTCCGGCCTCATATCTAGCAACCACATCACCAGTAGCTATACAGCGAGTTATCTTTCCATCATTTATTCCTGCCACTCCACCACCGCCTAAAATGTCTTGACCCGCAGTCCCTGCTGTTATATGAGACTCATTGTCATACACTTCACCGATAATGGAATTATAACCTACAATACCCCCTACATAAGCTCCTCCACCATATGGAAATTTCTTTTTTGACGATACACTACCTTTTGTCTTACACTCTGTAACTTTGCCTCCATTCAAAGCTACTATGCCTCCTACCGTATCTCCATCTTCCGACAACACTTCTCCTATAAAACGGCATTTACCTACATGACCGGAGTTACGGCAGGCTATGCCTCCTGCATACGTATTTCCTTTGACTTTCCCATTTAATACAGAACACAAACTTACAGAACCGGCATTATGACAGGCTATTCCTCCTGCCTCATTCGCTTCAACTTCTCCGCTTAGAAGGCATTGTACTATCTGACCTGCATTGTAACAGGCTATTCCTCCAATGTAACTTGAACGTTTCATTTCCGCACTTACAGAACACTGCTCTATTCTGCCTGTATTATACCCTGCAATGCCTCCTGTATGCGTTTTTATATCATTTACACTATAAACACCTTTATATGTACCCCTAACCGAACACTGCTTTATCAATCCGTCATTACGGCCAATTATACCACCGTTGTACTCCCTGTTACTGAAAGAATCTGTACCTGAAACTATCTCCACATTCAGATTTTTTATAGTACCGGCAACGTCACATCTTTTAAACAGGCCGCCATTTTTCCCCCATAATCCCTTGACAGTATGTCCACCGCCACAGAACGTGCCGGAAAAAGGCATATAACAGCTGTCTATCGCTATCCATCCGTCTTCACTGTTATTTTCTTCTATCCATTCTGTCAGGTCTATGTCATTTGTCATAAGATAGAAGGCAGAATCATTTCTCATCAGTTGCACCGCCCGCAATTCATCTGCAGTTCTGACAAGATATGGGTCATCCTCTGTTCCGTTACCAGCAATCTCCACTATGGCTAACTCTGAATATGAAGGCAGCTTGTCTTCCGCTTGAACTGAAACGGACACAATATCGCCTATCCGCAGCGGATCGACCGTGACGCTCCATCTGTTCTCTGCAGTCACAGCGGTATATACACTGTCTCCTGCCCATACGCGCACTGTACCGTTTTCCTTACATTCACCGGATATCTGGGTGTCGCCTACTTTCGGCGGACGTGAAAAATGCGCTGGTGCAGTCTGCTCTGACCTATAAGGCAGGCTCTCTATCTCTTGTATGACCCATTTATCCCATGAAGAGGTAAAATCCCAACCGAGTTTTTTATATGTGGCCTGCTGTTTCAGGGCGGAGAGTCCTATACTTGTGCCGTTCTGCTCATCGTCCGGCACGACAGACAACCTCTCTCCCGCCTGAGCCATGCGCGTCATATCCAATGCAAGATTATTGTCAGCACGTCCACCGCCGGTTACCACTCTTGCCAAGTTACCCCATGACACCATCTCGTCATTTATAGCCACTGAGTTAGATACATTATAAAAACCTTCACTTGGCTCTTGCACTACATTTGCTATCCCGGCCACAGATGTTCCTCCTATATACAAGCACCGTGAATAACAATAACTGACACTCGGAAAATAACCGTCGTTATCACATTCTCCAATGCCGACGATGCCTCCTGCATATCCGCCTCTTATATCACCTGTCGCATACGACTTTAGTATATTGATTGCTCCCTTTGCAGTGCCGGCAATTCCACCTGACTTGCTTCCCGTCAATCTTACATTTGCACAACATCCACTAATTGTGCCGCTTCCTGACACAAATCCTGCAATGCCTCCACTGCCATTTGTAGCCTTAATACGGCATTCAGACACACATTCCTCTATTCCTCCTCCACCAAATGAGCTAATGTATGCATACCCTATTACTCCACCGGCATACTCCAATCCAGATATTTTACATCTTGATATACAGCGGGAAATGCCAATATCGGTTGATGATATCATGGAGGAATAGTCTACCGCAGAGCCTGCTATTCCCCCCACATACTTCTCCCCGCTTATCTGACAATTCTCCGATGTACACCGGATGATGCCGGTTATTTCACCTGAAGCGACACCCCCAACTATTCCGCCGACTGATTGAACTCCGTTTATGCTGCTTTCCTCAACGGTGCACAATACTAAATCAATCTCGTTGGACGGATAATATGAATGCTCGCATAATATCTGTCCTACTATTCCGCCGACATTATTCCTGCCGTTAATCTCAGCTCCAAGCAGCCTGACATCCCTTATGGAACACTCGCCATCCACGCATCCGAACAGTCCTACATTGTCACTGTCCGGACGGTCTATCCGCAAACCGGAGATGGTATGCCCGTTACCATTGAAATGCCCGCCGAAATAACTATCTTCTGTTCCTATCGGCCACCAGCCTTCCTCCGGGCTGTGTTCCTCTATCCACTCCGTAAGGTCTATGTCGGCCTCAAGCGAGTACCATACATTACTTTTCCAATCGCGATGAGACCAATAACCATGTAGCTCATAAAGCTGTTCAGCGTTATATATGCGGTAAGGGTCATCGGCTGTGCCGCTCCCCTCTCCGCTGAACTGCGCACTGAGGCACGGAGCAAAGAGACAGAGTAGTGCGGAGAGGGCAATGCGCCCCGCACACGTTGTAAATTTCCTTTTCATCGCAGCAGCTATTTAATAAAGTCTGTAAAGTGTTCCACAAAAAGCCCGTTCATGTCAGTGCCGTTGCCATCACCGGTCTGCCGTCCCCTTCCTACTTTCCACACCAATGATAATGCGAAGTCCATATCACTTCATATCCATGGCGTTGGGCGCACTCAGTGATTTTATTCTTGAACGTTTTGTGCAGGCGACTGGCCACAACCATGACTTCGCCTGCTTCCCGACAAGTCGCTCTATACATTTCACCACATAGCACACACAGTCTCCTTCACTGGAAAACCCTACACGCTTGTTTCCGTATTCCCTATAGCAGAGCACATCCCTCTTGTCGTCATCAGTAAACTCAGGCTGGTCGTGCCAGCCGTACTGATAATAATATAATACATCTTTCCCTCTATGGGAAAACTCTTGGACAAACCGACGATTGAACTCGTCTTGCCTGTCTCTTTTCTTGCCGGAACCACAATAATAGTCTTCATAACGTTGTTTTGATTTAAGTTCTTCACCGAAGACTCCCAAATCCGACAAAATAGATTAAGTTCACAGAGGCATATATAATGAAAAGCGCGGGAGTCTGAACCTGTCACTCGTCCCACGCATAGAGGCCTTCGCATTGCCCGATACTGTCAAGAACGAGCAACGCAGAAGCCCACGCCGATATGTATATACCCACACGGGGCGTGCTCCACACAAGGAAGCACACCCGCCTCAGGTATCGATGTAACATACCCCGAGGACATCTACCGTTGCCTTGTCTCCGACAGTACCTGAAAGTTGCGAAGTTTCTATGCGTCAGAATACAAAGCGTCAAGTAAACGCCTTTTCCATATATACGGAATCTCCCCGCCCGATATTCCCCTGCACGGCAGAAGAACATCAAAAGTCGGCGCGGAAACCCAAGGACAAAGGTACAATTAAACAGTGAATAAAACAACTGCGGGAGGAGAAAAGTTAATCGCGCGGCAATATCGGGCGGGGGAATGCGTGAGGGCGGGGGAGGAGATAGGGAGGACCTTCGGAGGAGGTAAAGCAAGAGTACGTGTTTTTAACCTTGATTAACCAAGGCGGGACGGGGGCAAACGGCATGGCGCGGGGGTGTGGAAAACTTTTGCCGTGAGGCTGTGGCGGGGGTGGATTTATTTTAGTACCTTGCAGGCCGTCGGCGTCAGGCGTAATGCGGTGAAAGCCAATGAGTGCAGGCACGCTGCGCAGAGGCGGACGGCAGTTTCACACGAATCAGTAGAACAGTTTAACAGCAAGAGACCAATGAGCTTTGTCCATCTGCATGTGCATACGCACTACTCTATCCTCGACGGTATGTCAAAGATACCCGACCTCATAGCGAAATGCAAGAAGAACGGCATGAACGCCATAGCGATAACCGACCACGGCAATATGTTCGGCATCAAGGAGCTGGTGGACACCTGCTCCAAGGAGAACGGCAAGGTGAAGGACGCTGTGAAGGCTCTCGAGAAGGAGCTTGCCGACGCGCAGGACGAAAGCCGGAAAAAGGAGCTTCAGGAAGCCATCGACGCGAAACGCAAGGAGATTTTCAAGCCTATCATAGGCTGCGAGGCGTACTGCGCGCGCCGTTCGCTCGACAAGAAGGACAAGGACTACAAGGTGGTCAATCCCGAGACGGGCCGCGAACAGATAGTCGACCAGTCGGGCTGGCATCTGCTGCTGCTCGCCAAGAACCCCAAGGGCTACGAGAACCTCTGCCGCATGGTCTCTAAGGCGTGGATTGACGGCTTCTATATGCGCCCGCGCATAGACAAGGCTCTGCTCGAACAGTACCACGAAGGCATCATAGTCTGCTCGGCCTGTCTCGGCGGCGAAATCCCGCAGCTCATCATGGCAGGAAAGACCGCAGAGGCCGAAAAGGCAATCATGTGGTACAAGAGCATATTCGGCGATGACTATTATCTTGAAATACAACGCCATAAGACCGACAAGGAGGGGGCTGACCAGACCACATACCAGAAACAGAAGAAGGTTAATGCCGTCATCATGGAACTGGCAAGGAAGACCGGCACAAAGGTCATCGCCACGAACGACGTGCATTTCGTCGAGGAGGAGCACGCCGAGGCGCACGACCGTCTCATCTGCCTCTCCACGGGCAAGGACATAGACGACCCCACCCGCATGAGATACACCAAGCAGGAGTGGCTCAAGACCCCGGAAGAGATGGCGGCGATATTCTCGGACATTCCCGAAGTGCTGGAAAACACATTGGAGATAGCCGACAAAGTCGAGATGTACAGCCTCGACCGCCCGCCCATCATGCCTATGTTCGACATACCGCAGGAGTTCGGCACAGAGGAGGAATACCGCAGGCGGTACACTCACGAAGACCTGTTCAACGAGTTCACGCGTGACGAGAAAGGCAATGTGGTTATGACGCAGGAGGCCGCCGAGAAGAAGATTAAGGCCATCGGCGGCTATGACCGTCTCTACCGTATCAAGCTCGAGGCCGACTACCTGAGCAAGCTCGCTCTCGACGGGGCGAAAAAGCGTTACGGCGACCCCGTGCCGGACGACATAATGGAGCGCATCAACTTTGAGCTGCACATCATGAAGACGATGGGTTTCCCCGGCTACTTCCTCATCGTGCAGGACTTCATCTGCGCGGCGCGGAGCATGGGGGTTTCCGTCGGCCCGGGGCGTGGCTCAGCGGCGGGTTCGGTAGTGGCATACTGCCTGACTATCACCGACATAGACCCGCTGAAATACGACCTCCTGTTCGAGCGTTTCCTCAACCCCGACCGCATATCGCTGCCCGATATCGACATAGACTTCGACGACGACGGGCGCGGCGAGGTGCTGCGCTGGGTGACGCAGAAATACGGCAAGGAGCGCGTGGCGCACATCATCACATACGGCACTATGGCCACAAAGTCGTCCATCAAGGATGTCGGCCGTGTGCAGAAAGTGCCGCTGCCCGATGTCAATGCCCTGACGGCGCTCATACCGGACAAGTTCGGCGACGACAAGGCCGACCCGAAGACGGGCAAAGTGCCGAAGGTGACCATCAAGAACTGCCTCAAATACGTCCCCGAATTGCAGGAGGCGCAGCAGTCGACCGACCGCAGCATAGCCGACACGCTGCGCTACGCCGAGATGCTCGAAGGCACAGTGCGCCAGACCGGCGTGCACGCCTGCGGTGTCATCATCGGCGCGGACGACCTCACGAAGTTTGCCCCGCTCTCGACCGCGCTCGACAAGGAGACCAATGAGGATGTTCTCGTCACACAGTACGAAGGCTCGGTCATCGAGTCCGTAGGCCTTATCAAGATGGACTTCCTCGGGCTGAAAACGCTCTCCATCATAAAGGAGGCCATCAAGAACATCAAGAAGTCCAAAGGCATAGACCTCGACATAGACAAGATACCAATCGACGACCCGGCGACATACGCCCTCTACAGCGCGGGACAGACCGTCGGGACGTTCCAGTTCGAATCCGCCGGTATGCAGAAGTACCTGCGCGAACTGCAGCCCTCCACCTTCGAGGACCTCATAGCCATGAACGCCCTCTACCGCCCCGGGCCGATGGACTACATACCGCAGTTCATCGCCCGCAAGCACGGCAAAGAGCCAATCGTCTACGACATAGACATCATGGAGAAGTACCTGAAAGACACCTACGGCATCACGGTCTATCAGGAACAGGTCATGCTGCTCTCCCGCCTGCTGGCCAACTTCACCCGTGGCGAGTCGGACGCGCTGCGTAAGGCGATGGGTAAGAAGCTGCGCGACAAGCTGGACCAGATGAAACCGAAGTTCATTTCCCAGGGCACGGCGAACGGCCACGACCCGAAGATACTCGAAAAGATATGGGGCGACTGGGAAAAGTTCGCTTCATACGCCTTCAACAAGTCCCACGCCACATGCTACTCTTGGGTATCCTACCAGACCGCATACCTCAAGGCGCACTACCCTGCCGAGTTCATGGCGGCCAACCTCACACGCAACCGTGACGACATAGGCGAGGTCACTAAGTTCATGGACGAATGCAAGGCCATGAAGTTGAAAGTCAAAGGCCCGGACATCAACGAGTCCGACCTCAACTTCACCGTCAACAGCGCGGGCGAGATACGTTTCG
>CALUOH010000040.1 GCA_944322025.1 uncultured Bacteroidales bacterium
AATGAAAAAACAGAAATTCAAGGAGCGTCTAAAGTTAGAGCTGCCAAAGGATTGTTGGTGCATACCTTTGGAAAGTTGGCCATTGCTCTACTTACATTTGTCAATTTTTAATCCATTGAATCAGGAAACCAACTCCTGATTCGCATAATTAACAAATAGTTAATATTTGAGTCTGACGGTGATTACTTGGTTTGCTACGTTTCCACTATATAATAAATTCAGACTAATAGCATAGGTGATGTGTGGGTATATGTAATAATGATATGTATTCTTATAAATACAGAAAGCAGAGGAACGGGATATTCCCATTCCTCTGCTTTCTGTATTTATGAGAATGTTATTGAAAAATCACATGTCCCACTGCTCAAGTGAGCCAATCAGGTCATCGAATGTCTTGTTCTTCGACTTTGCCTGTATCTCCTCTATCTGATTGTGGACCGCCTCATCGTAGCACTCTGTCGGTACGGCACGAATGACACCCATTGCGATAGGCATATCCGGACCGTCCATCAGAGCAAGTTTCAGGTGCAGCGTCGGGTCTTCCGTTGTCGCGTCATGCACGAGTATGTCCGACTCCTTAACGCCGTTCTCGCCGATTGTCACTACTTTAAGATTCCATCCGTCAAGCACGAGACCCTTGTTTCTCTCCTTGCCGAATATCATCGGCTTACCGTGTTCGAGTACGACGGTACGCTCCAGACGGTCTTCCTTAGTGGCAATCCAATTATTTGCCCCGTTGTTGAATATCACGCAGTTGGTGAGGCATTCACATACTGAATATCCCTTATGCATGGCCGCCGCTTTCATCACCATCAGCGATGTCGGTTGGTCTACATCGAGCGTGCGGGCGAAGAATGTGCCACGTGCACCGAACACGAGTTCTGCAGGACGGAACGGGCGTTCCACTGTGCCGAACGGTGAAGACTTGCTGACGAAGCCTTTCGGAGACGTGGGCGAGTATTGGCCTTTTGTCAGTCCGTATATGCGGTTGTTGAATACCAGTACATTGACATTCACATTTCTGCGGCAGGCGTGTATGAAGTGGTTACCGCCGATGGCGAAGCAGTCTCCGTCACCAGAAGCCTGCCATACGGTCAGTTCCGGATGGGCGATTTTCACGCCAGAGGCTATGGCCGCGCCGCGCCCGTGTATGGTGTTGAAGCCGTATGTGTTCATATAGTGAGGCAGACGTGAAGAGCAGCCTATGCCCGATATGACCGCTATTTGATGTGGCGGTATGCCGAGTTCTGCCATTGCCTTATGCAGTGAGTTGAGTACTGCATGGTCTCCGCAGCCCGGACACCAGCGTACATATTGGTCGCTTTTATAATCTTTTGCCGTAAACATAGTTTTCAAGTTTTTATGAGCCGATGCTCTGTTGGTTGTTTTTAGAGTGTTTTTAAGTATTCGACTATTTGTCCCACATTGAATGGCTGTCCTTCTACCTTGTTATATTGCAGGTATTCAGCCGGCACGTGCGAACGCAGGTATGTGGCGAACTGTCCCGAGTTGAGTTCGCAGACAACCACCTTCTTGTACTTGCGGATGATTTCCGCCGTGTTTTTCGGCAGCGGGTTGATATAGTTGAAGTGGGCGAGTGCGCACGGGCGGCCCTCTTCGTTCATCCTGTTTACGGCACTGAGCAGATGGCCGTGTGTCGAGCCCCATCCTACCACGAGGATATCGGCATCTGCATTGCCCTCCACTTTGAGTAGCGGTATCTGGTTTGCCACCTGAGCCACCTTTTCGGCGCGAGTCTTGACCATGAGCGCATGGTTGGCCGGGTCTGTGGAAATCGACGCTTTCTTGGCGTCACGCTCCAGACCGCAGTTGCGGTGAGCGAATCCTTCCATGCCGGGAAATGCCCAATAGCGCACTTTCGTCTCTGGATCGCGCGTGACAGCATTGAACCCTTCGCGCTGCGCCTCAGTGGCGATATGCGGGTGTATCTCCGGCAGGTCGGCCAGCTTGGGCAAACGCCACAGGGCAGAACCGTTGCCGAGATAGGCATCGGTGAGGAGTATAACCGGAGTCATGTTCTCGAGGGCTATCTTACATGCCTGGAATGCGTAGTCGAAACAGTTGTCCGAGCTGCTTGCAGCAATCACCACGCACGGACATTCTCCGTTACGTCCATAGATTGCCTGCAAAAGGTCGGTCTGCTCCGTCTTGGTCGGCATACCGGTCGACGGGCCGCCACGCATCACATCGACAACAACGAGCGGCATCTCTGCGATGACTGCCAGCCCGATGGCCTCCGATTTCAGCGATAGACCCGGTCCTGACGTACTGGTCACACCGAGGTCGCCAGCGAACGATGCGCCTATGGCCGTACATACGCCTGCTATCTCGTCCTCTGCCTGCACCACCTTGACTCCCATATCCTTACGTGCGGCCAGTTCATGCATGATGTCCGTGGCCGGAGTAATCGGGTAGCTGCCGAGGAAGAGGTCGCGCCCCGCCTTCTTCGCTGCCGCGATGAGGCCGAACGCCGTGGCGCGGTTACCCGCGATGATGGTGTAACGCCCTTTGGGCAGTTCGTCCGTACGGTTGATTTCAAATGTCGATATGTTGAGGTGCAGGTTATGGCCATAGTTATAACCGTCGGTCAGCACCTTTGTATTGGCTTTCAGCAGGTCGGGTTTCTTTCCGAACTTGTTGCCGAGGAAGTGTACCGCCTGTTCGAGCGGACGGTTGAAGAGCCAGCAGATGAGTCCGAGTGCGAACATATTCTTGCAGCGGATAACGGCTTTATTGTCCATGCCGAAATCTTCAAGGCTCTTCTGTGTCAGTGATGTAAGCGGCACAGGCACGAGCTGTATGGTCTCCGACAGACCCAGTTCGGTGAAGGGGTTGTCTGTCGTATAGCCCGCCTTCTCCATATTTTTCTTGTCGAAGGAGTCTGTGTCGAATATCAGCACTCCCATTTTCTTAAGCACCTTATAGTTAACCTTCAGTGCGGCGGAATTCATGGCTACGAGCACATCGGCCTCGTCACCCGGAGTGTAGATGCCTGAACCTACGTGTACCTGAAATCCCGACACACCGCCGACTGTACCCTGCGGAGCACGCATATCGGCAGGATAGTCTGGGAAAGTCGCGATCTCATTGCCCAAAATTGCAGATAAGTTGGAAAACAGAGTTCCTGTGAGTTGCATACCATCACCGGAGTCTCCGCAGAAGCGGATAACGACATCCTTCAGCGTGGTTTTTTCTTTTGAGTTCATGTTTAAGGTTTTTATGTTAGTGTGTTTTATATTGTATCAATTCTCCATGAGCTTGCGGTAGCGCACGCGTTTTGGCTCTACATCACCGAGTCGCATACGCTTATTCTCCTCATATTCGGAATATGAGCCTTCAAAGAAAAACACTGTGGAGTCTCCCTCGAATGCGAGTATATGCGTACAGATGCGGTCGAGGAACCAGCGGTCATGCGATATCACGACGGCGCATCCGGCGAAATTCTCAAGACCCTCCTCCAATGCGCGCAGCGTGTTGACATCAATGTCGTTGGTCGGCTCATCGAGCAGCAGCACATTGGCCTCTGATTTCAGTGTGAGCGCAAGGTGCAGGCGGTTGCGCTCTCCGCCGGAAAGCACGCCGCACAGCTTCTCCTGATCCGCCCCGGTGAAATTGAAGCGCGACAGGTAAGCCCGCGCATTTATTTCGCGCCCTGCTACGCGGATGAACTCCGTGCCGCCCGAGACCACCTGATAGATGGTTTTCTGCGGGTCGATGTCCTTGTGCATCTGATCCACATAGCCTATCTTCACCGTCTCGCCCACCTCGAATGTGCCGTGGTCGGCCTTCTCCATGCCCATTATCATGCGGAACAGTGTCGTCTTTCCCGCCCCGTTAGGGCCTATGATACCCACTATGCCGTTTGGCGGCAATATGAAGTTGAGGTGTTCGAACAGTGTGCGGTCGCCGAACGATTTCGCCACATCCACCGCGTTTATCACCTTGTTGCCGAGGCGCGGGCCGTTAGGTATGAATATTTCGAGCTTCTCCTCCTTGGCTTTCTGGTCCTCGTTGAGCAGCTGGTCGTATGCGTTAAGACGTGCCTTGCCTTTTGCATGACGCGCCGACGGTGCCATACGTATCCATTCGAGCTCCCGTTCGAGTGTCTTGCGGCGTTTGCTTGCCTGCTTCTCCTCCTGCGCCATGCGCTTCGTCTTCTGGTCGAGCCAGCCTGAGTAGTTGCCCTTCCATGGGATGCCCTCACCACGGTCGAGTTCGAGTATCCATCCGGCTACATGGTCAAGGAAATAGCGGTCGTGGGTTACGGCTATGACCGTACCCTTGTACTGTTGCAGATGCTGTTCGAGCCAGTCGATAGACTCCGCGTCGAGATGGTTCGTCGGCTCATCAAGCAGCAGAACATCAGGCTCTTGCAGCAGCAGTCGGCACAGCGCGACACGGCGGCGTTCGCCCCCGGAGAGGTTTTTCATCACCGCGTCCTCGTCCGGACAGCGCAGAGCGTCCATGGCGCGTTCGAGCTTAGAGTCGATGTTCCATGCGTCGTGCTGGTCAAGTTTCTCCTGTACCTCGGCCTGACGCGCAAGCAGCTTGTCGAAATCGGCATCGGGGTCTGCGAAAGCCTCGTTGATTTCCTCGAACTCCTTAAGCAGTGACATGATTTCAGCCACGCCCTCCTGTACAACCTCCTTCACGGTCTTCTCCTCGTCGAACTTCGGCTCCTGCTCCAGATAGCCCACCGAGTAGCCCGGAGAGAAAATGACCTCACCCTCGTCCGGAGTCTCGATGCCGGCTATTATCTTCATCAGTGTCGATTTTCCCGATCCGTTCAGACCTATGATGCCTATCTTCGCACCATAGAAAAACGACAGGTATATGTTTTTCAGCACCTGCTTGTGCGGCGAGAATGTCTTGCTGACATTCACCATCGAGAAAATTATCTTCTTGTCATCTGCCATATATGGTGTCTGTTTTTAACTTGAAAACGGCTCGTGGCTTTCAATCTGTAATCAGGGAAGTGGCAAATACCACTTCCATTGAAAATACAGTGCCGCGAGACCGGTTGAAATCTTTGAGGTGCGTATTATTACGCACCGGGTTGACCGAAAATTGGGTCAACGCCTAATTGGCTGAACCCTGCCGTCCTGCAAAGGTAATAAATTTTTTTGCCTAAAACACTTTTATACACCTAAAAATGCGGGCAGTGGATTTTCTGCCGAAAGATGCTGTAAGGCGGGCTCTGAGTTTGCAATATTTGTATTACGGATATATCTTTATCTGAGTCCGTAGTTCTTGGCCAATCCTCCTTCTGAGGTCTCTTTGTAGAGCGAAGGAATGTCGTGACCGGTCTGCTTCATTGCGCTTACCACCTGGTCGAACGACACCCGGTGCCGTCCGTCCGTGAAGAGCGAATAGGTATAAGAGTCTATGGCTCTGGCGGCAGCATAGGCATTCCTTTCGATGCACGGTATCTGGACAAGTCCGCATACGGGGTCGCAGGTCAGGCCGAGGTGGTGCTCCAGCCCCATTTCTGCGGCGTACTCTATCTGTGCCGGACTGCCTCCCATGAGCTGCGCCGCTGCTGCGGCAGCCATGGCGCACGCCACTCCCACTTCACCCTGGCAGCCCACTTCTGCACCGGAGATTGAGGCGTTGTGCTTCACGGTAGTGCCTACCAGTCCGGCTGTCGCCAATGCGCGGATGATGCGCCGGTCTGATATGTCGTACTCTCTCTGCATGTAGTACAGCACGCTTGGCATCACGCCGCAAGAGCCGCATGTCGGAGCGGTGACGATAGTGCCTCCGGAGGCGTTCTCCTCGCTGACGGCAAGCGCGTAGGCGAACACGAGACCCTTGGCGCGGGTGGTGTCCTTGTAGCTTTTCGCCCTGATGTAGTAGTTCGGAGCCTTGCGGCTCAGGTTGAGCGGCCCGGGCAGCACGCCTTCGGTTTCGAGGCCGCGCTCGATGGCGGCCTTCATGGTCTGCCATACCTTGTTGAGGTAATCCCAGATGTCGCTCTCCTCGTGTTCGTTCACATATTCCCAATACGAACGTTCGTTGCTGTTGCACCACTCCATCAGCGAGGCCATATTGTTGAGCGGGTATATCTCTTTGCTCTCCAAGTTTATGGGCAGGTGGTCGCACTCTATCGCGCCGCCCCCTATGCTGTAGAACGTCCACGGCTCGCTCTCGTGCCCCTCGGTGTCATAGCCGTATATGGTCATTGCGTTGGGGTGGCGCGGCATGAACTGCTTGGGCTTCCACTCTATCTGCACATCGCCGTGCGGGCGGAGCACCTCCTCTATCCCCGCGTCGGTCAGGTGGCCTTTCCCTGTTGCGGCGAGGCTGCCGTAGAGTATTACCCTGAACCTCACCGCCTCCCTGTGATGTTCCGCGAATATCTCCGATGCCTTGCGCGGGCCCATCGTGTGGCTGCTCGACGGCCCTTTGCCTATGCGGTATATCTCCTTTATTGACTTCATGGCTTTTACTGTTTTTGCGACAGCACAAAGGTAGGCTAATTTGCCGGAATGGCAAAGTGCGGGGCAGTCGAATAATTGCCCTGTCCCGCAGGTGGCGGCGCGGTGTGCCGGGGTGTATAATGGCGTTCATCTCATGCCGCTTACGGGGCATGGCGGGAATACTTTCGGGTCCGTCGGCGGAAATTCTTTTCCCGCATATTGTACATACGTCCGCTTTGCACTAACTTCGCAAGCTTAAACCAGTGACAACTCATATTTTTTTCAGTGATGTCAAAGATATATCTGTTCAATCCTCAGCACGACCTCTCTCTGGCGGCAGGCGACATAGAGTACCGTGCGCCGGAGCCGGCCGTGCAGCTGGCTTCTGACCTCAGTCTGTTGCCTGTGTGGTATGCCGACTACGGTGATACTGTGATAACCGATACCGATGCCGAACTGCCCCCTCTGGTCAGGGGTGTGCACCTTTCCGGTATCAGGGATGTGGTAGTGGGGGAGAATGACCGCCTTATGCCGTGGGGGTGGGATCGCAGCGTGCGTATGCAGTTTCTCCGTGCCGGTGTGCCTGCCGACTGGCTGCCGTCCGTTTCGGAGATAGATATGGTGCGGGCGCTCTCTCACCGCCGAACTGCGGGGCGCGCCATGGATTATGTCAGGGCGCACGCATCGGGCATGCGTCTGCCCGATGCCGCCGTGGAGCTTGGCTCGTTCCGTGAAGTCGAGGCGTTCGTGGCGTCGCGCGGCAATGCCGTGCTCAAAGCCCCGTGGAGCGGCAGCGGGCGCGGTGTCTTCTGGTGCGGTGTGCAGATGGCGCAGAGCCTTGCGGGCTGGTGCGGCAGGGTCATTCAGCGGCAGGGTTGCGTGATGGGCGAACAGGCTCTGGACAAGGTGCAGGACTTCGCCATGGAGTTCCTCTGCTCTGCGGGTGAGGTCTCCTTCGCGGGCTACTCCCTTTTCACTACTTCGGGAGGTGTATACCGTGGAAACAGAATGATGAGCGACACCATGATAGAGGACGAACTCGCGAAGTATGTTCCCGTCAGTGACCTGCACACGGTGCGCGACCTCCTCTGCCGGTTCCTCTCCGGGGAGATAGCACCCCACTATTCCGGCTATGTGGGGGTGGACATGATGGTCTACCGTGACGGCGGGGAATTCCTTATAAATCCGGCTGTCGAGATAAACATGCGCATGACCATGGGCATGGTGGCACGCGTGATTTACGACCGCTATGTCGGTGAGGGCTGCCGCGGCTGGTTCCATATAGGGCATCAGCCGCCGGGAATGCTCTTGGCAAAAGACCGCGAGATGCGCGCCGGCATGCCGCTCGTCCTTGACGGCGGCAGGATTGTGGGCGGTTACTGTCCGCTCGTGCCTGTCGGTGACAGCAGCGTCTACTCCGCATATCTGGTGATGGGGGAGTGACAAAAAACAAGCAATGGATGTTTCATCACGAAACACCCATCGCCTGTAGCGGGATCGAGAATTGAACTCGAGACCTCCGGGTTATGAATCCGACGCTCTAACCAACTGAGCTATCCCGCCATTTGTGTATTGTTAACCCTTAAATCGGAGTGCAAAGGTATAGGATTTTGCCGACATTCGCAACACTTTTGCCGCTTTTTTTGCCCCTGAGGGCCATTTTATTTTCGGCCTGTCTGTCAGCACTTGATATATAGCGCATTACCTTGGTGCTCTCACTTCATCTTTTCGGCTATCATGGCCGCCGTCTGCCTCATCTCCTCGTCCGACAGCTTCAGTTTCGGGTTTGAGATGACCATGTCGCCCTCCTTGTTTATCGGAATAAGGTGCACATGCGTGTGCGGCACCTCCATCCCCATGACCGCCACGCCTATCCTTTTGCAGGGCACGGCCGCCTCTATGGCTGCCGCCACGCGCTTGGCGAACAGCATCAGCCCGCTGTACGTCCGGTCGTCGAGGTTGAATATGTAGTCGTTCTCCACTTTCGGCACGACAAGGGTGTGACCCTTCGTGAGGGGGTTGATGTCGAGAAACGCGAAGTAGTTCTCGTCCTCCGCCACTTTGTAGCAGGGGATTTCCCCGTTGATGATGCGTGTGAATACAGTTGCCATCGCTTTCTTCAGAGTGATATTTCGAGTATTTCGAGATGCAGTATGCCGCTTGGCACAGTCACTTCCACTACGTCGCCGAGCTTTTTGCCGAGCAGTGCCTTGCCAATCGGCGTGTTTACGGCGAGCTTGCCCTGACGTATGTTCGCTTCGCTTTCCGAGACGAGCGTGTAGGTCATCTCCCTGTTGTTCTTCAGGTCTTTGACCTTTACCTTGTTGAGTATCTGGATGCTCTCGGTGTTCAGCTTGCTTTCGTCTATGATGCGCGCATTGGCCACGGTGTCTTTCAGCTGCGCTATCTTCATCTCCAGCAGCCCCTGTGCCTCCTTAGCCGCGTCGTACTCGGCGTTTTCCGAAAGGTCGCCCTTGTCACGCGCCTCGGCTATCTGCGCCGATATGCGCGGACGCTCAACTGATTCCAACTGTGTAATCTGGTCCAGAAGCTCCTTGTAGCCCTTCTCAGTCATGTATATCACAGCCATAGTTCTTCCTCCTGTATATGTTTAATGTTGTTTTGAGTTAGCCGTTCCGCCGTCTGCGGCCTGCGCCGTGCGCCCCGGCGTGTTGCCCCCGGGCGCGGGCACGGTATAAAAACAAAGAATCCCGGCTGCTCTCTGCCGGAACTCTCGTCTCCTCTGACCGTCAAACGGATGTGCAAAGGTAGCAATTTTTTCGTGTACAGCCAAATTTGTCCGCTAAAGTTTTCTGAGGCAGAGGGAAAAGGCCGCTGTCGCTTGGACTGTTTTCCACCTTCTCTGCCCGTACATGCCTCCAAATGCCTCTCGCTCTCTGCCCTTTCATCCCCCTTTCCGCCTCCATTTTCCTTCCGTGTTAATCAGAGTTAAAAACACCTACTCTCGCCGAAGCGGCTACGGACACCCTACGGAGCCCCTCCGAAGCCCCGACCTACTCCATTCATGCCTCGCAGTAACATCTCTTAACCTAACAACCCTTGCAAAACCCCAAAATAAGCCCTATATTCGCATCAAAATAAACAACAACCTCAAAACATACCGCAACGCGATGGAACTCGGACTTGTATCTCTCGGCTACGTCCCCTACGTCAGGCGGCGCATGCGTCCCTCCGGACTGCGTATCACAGTCCGTTGGGGCAGGGTCTACACCATCTGCCCAGTCGAGATACGCCAGCCCGACAGCGAGGCGCAGCTCCGCGTCCGTGCCCTCATGTCCCGCGCCAGCGCACTGGCAAAGAGGGAGTTACAAAGCCCCGACCGCCGTCTCTACTGGGACACCCACGCCGCCGAGATGGGCTACAAGACAGCCCGTGGCGCGTGCGTGGCCTACTACATGCGCCGTCTCCGCGCCGAGGCCGCCCTGCGTGAGGACGACATGGAGCGCATGCGCCGCTTGGCCGATGAGCGGCGCAGGAGACAGGAAGAGCGTCGCCTCCGCGCCATGCGTGCAGAACTTGAGGGCGAAGAGCTTGACGATGAACCTGTTAAAAAGCTGTTCCGCCCGCTAAGCCACTGGGCCGAAGTCACACTCCAGCGCGCACAGGCATACGAGGAAAGGAAGAATCATTATGGTTAAGACGATATATTCATTGGAGTTTAGGGTGCGGGACTATGAGTGCGATTTGCAGGGCATAGTGAATAACGCGAATTATCAGCACTATTATGAGCATACGCGGCATGAGTTTCTGATGGAGCACGGCATCAGTTTTTCGAGGATGCATGATGAGGGTGTGGATTTTGTGGTGGCGAGAGTGGAGCTGTCGTATAAGTTCCCGCTGCGTTCGGGGGAGTCGTTCGTGTCGGAGCTGGGGCTGTATCAGGAGGGTGTGAAGTATGTGTTCGTGCAGAGGATTTACCGGCTGCCGGACAGGAAGCTGTGCAATGTGGGGCGGTTTGACACGGTGTGCCTCGACCACGGGCGGCTGTCGCGGAATGCGGGTCTTGATGCGTTTGTGAGGCGGGTGAACGGCGAGGAGCAGTGCCCGCAGGGGTGACATATATAATGTGAGGGCGCGGCCGGTGGGGCTGCGTGTACGCGGGCAGGGGGGCGCGGCGGGGTGCGTTCTCGTGTCCGCGCTGTGCCGTATGTGATGGTCTGCGGGCGTGGCGTGCTGTCAAAATGTCTACGGTCTGCCTGTTTGTCACTGTTTTTGTCTGTGGCACTCATTTTGAATGGTGAGGAGGGGGTGTCCCGCCCCGGCACGTGGTGCGTGGCGTAGTGCACGGGATGATAAGTGAGTATAAACAAAAAACATATCATATTATGGCAAAGGGTAATATAGGGGTTACGTCGGATAATATTTTCCCGGTAATCAAGAAGTTTCTTTACAGTGACCATGAGATTTTTCTGCGTGAGCTGGTGTCGAACGCTGTGGACGCGACGCAGAAGCTGAAGACGCTGGCTTCGGTGGGGGAGTTCAAGAGCGAGATGGGTGACACGAATGTGTATGTGTCGGTGGACAAGAAGAAGGGTACGCTGACGGTGAGCGACCACGGTGTGGGGATGACTGCGGAGGAGATAGAGAAGTATATCAACCAGATAGCGTTTTCGGGCGCGACGGAGTTTCTGGACAAGTACAAGAATGACGCGAACGCGATAATAGGTCATTTCGGTCTGGGGTTCTATTCGGCGTTCATGGTGTCGAAGCGGGTGGAGATTTTCACGAAGTCGTATAAGGACGCGCCCGCGCAGCACTGGACGTGCGACGGTTCGCCGGAGTATACGCTGGAGGAGTGCGACAAGAAAGAGCGCGGCACGGATATAGTGCTTCATATTGACGATGATAACAAGGAGTTTCTGGAGGAGGCGCGCATATCCACTCTGCTGAACAAGTACTGCAAGTTCCTGCCCGTGAACATCGTGTTCGGGAAGAAGAAGGAGTGGAAGGACGGGAAGGAGGTGGAGACGGACGAGTGGAACATCATAAACAACACCGCTCCGGCGTGGACGCGCAAGCCCGCCGACCTGACGGAGGAGGATTACGCCAAGTTTTACCGCGAGCTGTATCCGTACGGGGAGGAGCCCCTGTTCCACATACACCTGAATGTGGACTATCCGTTCAACCTGACGGGTATACTCTATTTCCCGAGGCTGAAGCCGAATGTGCATATAGATCGCAACAAGATACAGCTGTACTGTAACCAAGTGTTCGTGACGGATTCGGTGGAGGGGATAGTGCCGGAGTTTCTGACTCTGCTGCACGGTGTGATAGATTCGCCGGACATACCGCTGAACGTGAGCCGCAGCTATTTGCAGAGCGACTCGAACGTGAAGAAGATTTCGGGGCATATCACGAAGAAGGTGGCAGACCGTCTGGCGGAGATATTCAAGAACAGCCGCGCGGAGTTTGAGGAGAAGTGGGACGACCTGCGTATCTTCATCATCTTCGGCATGCTGACGGAGGAGAAGTTCTGCGAGAAGGCGATGGATTTCGCCCTGCTGAAGAATGTGGACGGCAAGTATTTCTCGCTGAACGAGTACCGCGACCTCATCAAGGGTGAGCAGACGGACAAGGACAATACGCTCATCTACCTCTACGCGAACAATGTGGAGGAGCAGCACACGTATATAGAGGCCGCCAAGGCTAAGGGGTATGACGTGCTGCTGCTGGACGGTCAGCTGGACGCCCACTGGGTGGGTCTGCTGGAGCAGAAGCTGGAGAAGAGCCGTTTCGTGCGCGTGGACAGCGACGTGATAGACAAGCTGATAGTGAAGTCGGACGCGCCGAAGGTGGAGTTTACGGCCGATGAGCAGAGCGCGCTGTCGGCGGTGTTTCAGAGCCAGTTGCCGAAGGTGGAGAAGGCGGAGTTCATCGTCTCGATGGAGAACCTCGGTGCGGAGGCATCGCCTGTGGTCATCACGAGGAACGAGTTCATGCGCCGCATGAAGGAAATGGCGGCTACGGGAGGCAACCCGATGATGAGCTTCTACGGGGAGATGCCGGACAACTATAACCTTGTGCTCAACGCGGCGCATCCGCTTGTGCGCGAGATAGTGAAGGCTGAGGAGGCGGCGTGCGCGGCGAAGGTTGCGCCCATAGCTGAGAAGATACACGGCCTCGACCAGCGCAAGGTGGAGCTGAAGAAGGCTCACAAGGACAAGAAGGATGAGGAGATACCGACAGCGGAGAAGGAGGAGCTCGAGAGCATAGACCGCCAGCTGTCCGAACTGGGCGAGGAGAAGAGCGCGGTGTATGCGGGATTCGCAGCGTCGGACAGCCGCGTGAAGCAGCTTATCGACCTCGCGCTTCTGTCGAACAATATGCTGAAAGGCAAGGATTTGGCGGAGTTTATAAAGCGGAGTGTGTCGATGATGAAGTGATGATGTGTTGAGTCCGTTTCAATATTTATAAAGCCGCGCCCCTGTGAGGAGAGATGTTCCCCGCAGGGGCGCGGCTCTGTTTTCGGGCGGAGGGGCGGGCATAAAAAGAGATGCCCCGGACACTCTGTCCAAGGCATCTCCCGCATATCTTCTCTCCTTCCCCGGATTACTTCTTGTTTCTGTTCATCCTGTTCTGGTAGCGGCTCATGAACTTGTCCACGCGGCCAGCCGTGTCGACCAGTTTGGATTTGCCCGTGTAGAACGGATGCGAAGAGCTCGAAATCTCGAGCTTCATCAGAGGATAAGTTACCCCATCGATGTCGATGGTTTCTTTCGTAGCTACAGTCGAGCGTGTGATGAAGATATCATCGTTCGACATGTCTTTGAATGCTACGGGACGATAGCTTTCTGGATGTATTCCCTTTTTCATTGTGTATAAATAATTTTACCGGGTAGGCCTTGCGGCTGTCCCTGCCTGTTTATGTTTCCTGTTTACAGCCCTTTGCACTTGTGTGCAAGCCCGCGCGGCGGCGCGGTGCGGACAAAAAAGCGGTGCAAAGGTAGGCATTTATTCCGTAACAGCCAAATTTTTTGACGGTATTCATTGCGGCGGGGCAGACAAGTGCCTGTGACTGAAATCGTCTATAAACAGGCTGTTCCTCATCACCCACTTCACGCTGCCGTACTTCTCCCTCAGCTGTCTGAGGTCCATCTTTTTCGGGTTTCCCATGATGGCTATGGTCACGGGCCTGCTCTTGATGTGCTCCCTGTAATAGTCCATCATGTCCTTGTAGGTAAGCCGTCTGAGCTCCGCCAGCCAGATGTCGAGGGGGAAGCCGTCGGGGTATACCTGCTTGTAGACCTCGTAGCTCATTGACTGCCGCCGCATGTCGGGGTCGCTCTTCATGTATGAGGCGTAGAGTGGAGCGGCTCACGGCATGGTGGGGCGGTGCGAGGCCGCACGCTCCGGCAGACATAAAAAGCCGCTCACGAGGTGTGTGGCGGCTTCGCGGTTATGGTGTATGTCTGGAGGCTTAGGGTGTGGCGGGCGTTATGACACTGCCACGTCGTCGAACTGCATGGCGGGCAGGCTCCACGCCATGTGTTGCAGTGGGTCATTGCCTATCTTTGAGAGGTTCTGCCAAAGGGTGAGCATGTTGCCCGTGATAATCATTTCGGAGAAGGGGAAGGAGAGTTCCCCGTTGTCAATCAGGAAGCCCTCGATGCCGTATGAGAAGTCGCCTGTCGCGCCGTTGCAGTTGCCTCCGTTGAAGCCGGTGACGAAAATTCCGCTGCGGCATGAGCGTATCATCTCCTCCGCGCTCTCCGTGCCTTGTGCGGCCTGCAATATTGATGTAGTGCCGGTTGTAGGGGCGACGCTCATTTTCCGTCCCATGTATTGGTTGATGTAGAAGTTTTGCAGCGCGCCGCCTCCTATTATCTCCATTGGGCTTAGAGCCACACCCTCGGCATCGAAGCAGCGCGCGCCGAGGTGTCCGCTCAGGAGCGGGTTGTCGGTGAGGGTGAGCAGGGGTGAGGCTATGGCCGTCCCCTTTTTATCCAGGAGGAAGGAGCTGTGCTGTTGGAGTGCCTCGCCCTTCATGGCGGTTATCATCGGGGCGAGCAGCTGCGACACGACCATGTTTTCCACAATCATGGTGTAGCGGCCGGCGGGGGCTTTCCGGCTGCCGCGCTTCCTGAGGGCGCGGTGCAGGGCTGCCGAGCCGATGCCGCTTTTCTGCAATGAGTTCCAATGGGAGGATGCGGTATACCACCACGCTTCGGGGCGGCTGTCACTGCTTCCGTCCCTGACGCTTATTGAGGCGGAAAGGGCGTAGGATGTGCGGTTTTCCATGCCCTCGAAGCCGTTTGATGATATGATGTAAGAGTGGGTCTCGTAGTCGTCCACCATGGCGGACGCGGTTATGACGCTGCCCGTGCTGTCTCTCATCTCTTCTATGGTTGCCAAGGCGGCGGAGAGCTTCGTTTCGGGGGAGAGGGCGGCGAATGAGCTGTCGTAGAGGCCCATGTCAGTGTCGTCCCCCTTGTAGTAGAGTGAGCTGTCCGGCAGCAGGCGGTAGGGGTCGGGCATGAGGAAGGTGCAGTTCTTTATGCCGTTGTCGATGAGCTTGCGTATCTCGTCCTTAGTGATTCTGTTTGTGGAGACGCTGCTGTATCTGCCGTAGGCGTAGAGGTTGACTGTAAGCTGGCAGCCGGAGGAGTGGTGCAGGCGGTCGGTCTTGCCGTCGCGCACTTCGAGTTCGTTTTCCGAGCCTTTCCTGAGAGTGACACGACAGCCGTCGCAACCGTTTTTCATGGCGGTCTCCAATGCCCACTGTGCTATTTCCTTTTCGTTATCCTGTATCATGTTATACGTGAACTACATGGTTTATAAGTCCATCAGCTGTTTGTCGAGGAGAGAACCGGCGTATGCCTATCCCCGACACTCACAAAATTACGGAAATGTTTCCGTTTCTCAACGGGGCAGGCAAAGAAAAAGCGGCGGAGATTCACGTCTCCGCCGCTTCCCTGTTATTGAGCAAATTCAAGTCTATCAGGTCATTCGGTTGTCGCCTCTTCGGCAGAACCGTTGTCGTCGGCGTAGATAATCATGAACTCTACGCGACGGTTAGCTGCGCGGCCTTCATCGGTCTCATTGGTGTCGATAGGATCGCGGCTGCCCATACCCTTGTACGTCATGCGGTCGGCAGGTATGCCGCGCTGTATCATCAGGTCATAAACGGCCTTCGCACGTCTCTCTGAGAGCTTCTTGTTGTACGATTCGCGGCCGACATTGTCGGTGTGACCTGTAATCTCAATGATGACGTTCGGATTCTCCTTCATGAGTTTCTCCAGCTCGAGAACCGATGTCGTGGAGTCATTCTTGATTGTTGCCTTGTCAAAGTCAAACAGGAGGTTTTCGAGAATGACTATCGTGTTCTCCTTGATTGGCTGCAAGTCAACGTATATCGTGTCATTGTATATGCCGGGCAGCGAGTCCACATACTCGATATATCCAGAGCGGCTCACGCGCAGTCCCATGGGCGATGACTTCACGCGGGTCTGTGCCATACCGGTTTCCGCATCCGTGCGTGACACGAACACTGTGTCAAACGGAGCTATGTTTCTGTACAGCTTGACATCGGCATCAATAGGTTTCTCCGTATCGAAGTCACGCACAAGCACATAGAAGAACGGTGGGTCTGGCAGCGGAACCTGAGGTTTCGGTCTGGGTTTCGGTTTCGGTTTCGGACGTTTCCTCTTGACAGGCTCTTTGCTGACTTGGAAAAGCACCGTGAACTTCGCGCCCACTACCAGAGAGTTGAGCTTTGTGTTCGCGGCCTTGTCCGATGCCAGAAGGCTCTTCGGCGACACGTTCTTTATCTCGTTTGCTGGGATGGGTGTACCCCCTTCCACGTTATCATAATTAGGAAAACGGAGTATGCTGCCCTCCGTCCTGTTGGCGTTGATGTTCAGTATGCCGTAGTCGGCAAACAGGCCTGCGCGGTATGAGAGTTTTGTCCTGTTCTTGTTGTTCAGCTTCAGCATGTTGCGCGGCATCCACTCATCGAGGACAACGCCGCCCTCCACAGATGCCGTGACGTCTATGCCGAAATTTATATTGCCGTTGCTCTTGAAGTCGTTTGCCTCGAAAGCGTGGGTCGGCATGTTTTCAAAGTCACCTATCAGTTGATGGTCATTGGCCGAAGTGGTCACAGTACCTCTGGTGTTGTAGAAGCCGAGAACGCCAATCTGCGCCTTCGCACCGCCCATGATGTACCAGCGGTCAAACTCCGCACCGACGAGTATCGGCACATTTATGGAAAAACGGTTATGCGACTCCTTGTAGGGATTGAAGTCCATGTAGAAGTCCATCGGATAGTTGCCCGTGATGGTCGGGTCTCCGTAGTTGAACTGCCCTTCCAGACGGAACGGATCCATCTTTGTGGTTGAGTTGAGAAGCATGAACTCAAGACCCGCATGGAATATCAGCGGGTTGCGGCGGTGCTTGAGGTCATAGCCCACACCTATCATGCCCGCACCACCGCCCGGTGTCTTTGAGCCGGCGATGTTGTGCATCATCAGTGAATACCCCGCGCCCCCGTAGATGTCTACGTATGACCTTACGGGCGACCGCTTTGAGCTTCGGCGCTTGCGCCTTTGTGATAAGGCATCTTCACAAGGCACCACAAAAAGAAATGCCAATATGAGGATGAGAATTGGCTTAAATCTGTTCATAACAGCGTTTTTTATAGATTACGGGGCAAATATACAATTATTTTTTTGCCCGACAAACAATTATATACTGTTTTTTGCTGCCAGTATAGGGAATCTTTTTCCCTGTCAAGACAATGTGTTGATTTACAATGTTATTTTTTACGGTATGGACAGGCGGCGCACTCCATAACGCGTGCCGCCTGTCCCCATTTTCAATGCCGTTGTTCAGCGTCTGCCGCGCTGCTGCTGTTGCTGTTTGCGGATTGCCTCCTGCTGTGCCTTCTGTGCCGCTTCGAGCCGCGCCATGAAACCCGACTTCTTCTGCGGCTTGGCCTTGGCTGCCTCTATCTTTTTCAGCAGCTTCTTCTCGTCCACGAACAGGCGGAAGAGATATGTCTGACCTATCGTGATGAGGAGCGACACGAGATAGTAGTACGAGAGGCCCGACGCGTAGTTGTTGAAAATGAACAGGAACATTATCGGCATGAGATACATCACTATGTTCATCCCCGCCATCTGTCCTCCCGACGGCTGTGACGACATGTTGACCTTCGTGTATATGAGGTTCACGATGGTCATCAGCAGGCAGAACAGCGATATGTGGTTGCCGAACGTGTTAGATATGAACGGTATGTATGTGTCCCATGAGACGATAGCGTCATACGACGAGAGGTCGTCTGCCCAGAGGAAGCTCTGTTGCCGTAGCTCTATCGCCGTAGGAAAGAAGCTGAACATCGCGAAAAGTATAGGCATCTGTAGCAGCAGAGGCAGACACCCTCCCATCGGGTTGATGCCCGCTTTCTGGTACAGTGCCATCGTGGCTTGGTTGCGCTCCATCGCCTTCTCCGCCGGGATACGGGCGTTTATCTCGTCTATCTGCGGACGGAGCACGCGCATCTTCGCCGATGACATGTACGACTTGAAGGTCAGCGGCAGCAATATCAGCTTTATGACTATGGTCATGAGCAGTATGATGACTCCGTAGTTCGATATGAAACGCCCGAAGAAATTGAACATCGGTATTATCAGCAGCTGCGACACCCAGCGGAACAGTGACCATCCCAGTGGTATTATCTTTTCGAGGTCAAGCTGCTCGTCGCTATCCACGCCCTTGTCGTACGATTTCAGTATGCGGTGCTGGTTCGGGCCGTAGTAGGTCTGCATCATCGTAGGATTCTTCCCCGTAGGGTCGAACTCCACAGTCGCGTCCATGCTGTATGCCTTGATGTAGTTTGACCTCTCTGGCATTATCTCGCTTTCGAGGGTAGTGGACGTGAACGAGTTGTCCGCCAGCATGATGGTGCTGAAAAACTGGTCTTTGAATGCCACCCAGCGCACACGCCCCGTCGTCTTCTCCGCGTCGTTCTTGTTCTGCGACATCTCCTCCACGTCGTCGCCCGTGTACTTATAATACATCACGGCATAGCGGCTCTCGAACTTGCGCCCCTTCTCCTGCTGTCTGATGAGCGATTTCCACTGCATCTCCAGCGAGTTGGTACGGTTGTCCAGATGCTGCTCCATGTTGTGCGCCCTTATCTCGAACCCTGTCATGTAGTTGCTGTCCGGGATGGTGTACACGAAGTCCAGATGGCTGTCCGGGTCCACTTCCAGGCGCATGGTCATCACATGCGCGTCCTCCCTCCTCTCCAATATGGGCTTGAAATACAGGTCTTTCGTGTTAAGCACGCGGTTGTTCGCCGTGAGCAGTATGAAGTTGCTCTCCGCCTCCTCGCCCTCGAAGAGTACGAGCGGCATCGAGTCGTGCGTGCGGTACTCTTTCAGCTCCGCGTATGACACCCTTCCTCCCCTTGTCGAGAATTTCAGGCGCAGCAGGTCGCTCTCCACCTCTATCTCCTCATTCTCGCCGAACGCTGCCCCCGCGAAGCTCCCGTACAGGGCCTCCGCCCTCGCCGTGTCTATGGCGTGCCCCGCCATTGCGGCCGAGTCGAGCTTGCGCTGCTCCCTCTCCAGTTCTATCTGTGCCCTTATCTGCTCCGCGTTGGCCGTAGCCACCGAGTCCTGATAACGCTGACGCGCTGCTATCTCCTCCTTCGACGGGCGGTTGAGATACGAGAACCCGAAGAGTATCGCAAATATGAGTACAAGCCCGATAATCGTGTTTTTATCCATTCTGTATCTGTCTCTGTGCTGTTTCGCTTTTGGTTATTACTTCTCTATTGCCGCCTTGATAAACTCTATGAAAAGCGGGTGCGGACGCAGTACCGTGCTCGAATACTCCGGATGGAACTGCACCCCGATATACCACCGGTTATCCCGGCTCTCTATGATTTCCGCAAGCCCCGTGTCCGGGTTAACCCCCGACACCGTCATGCCCGCATCCTCAAACCTCTGCTTATACTGGTTGTTGAACTCGAACCTGTGCCTGTGACGCTCGTGTATCAGCTCCTTGCCGTAGATGGCCGCCGCCTTCGTCCCCGCGCGCAGCTCGCACGCGTAAGCCCCGAGGCGCATCGACCCACCCTTGTCCAGCACAGTCTTCTGCTCCTCCATCATGTCTATCACCTTGTCCGGAGTGCTCGGGTCTATCTCCGCCGTATGCGCATCCTTCAGCCCCAGCACATTCCGCGCGAACTCTATCGCCATCACCTGCATCCCGAAGCAGATGCCCAGGCACGGGATATCCCTCTCCCGCGCATACCTCGCCGCCACTATCTTCCCGTACATCCCCCGCTCCCCGAAGCCCGGTGCTATCAGTATCCCGTCATGCCCGTCCAGCTTCGCCGCCACGTTCTCCTCCGTCAGGTCATCCGACAGTATCAGCTCCAGCCGCAGCTTCCGGTCATTGTACGCCGAGGCGTGTATCAGGCTCTCCGTTATCGACTTATAAGCGTCCGGCAGGCGCACGTACTTCCCCACCAGCGCAATCCGCACCTCCTCCGTCGCCGTCTCCATCTTGTGCAGGAACTCGTTCCACTCCCTCATGTCCGCATGCGTCTCCTCCGGATTGATGCCGAACTTCTTCAGCACCACCGTATCCAGACCCTCACGCTGCATCCTCACCGGCACCTCATATATCGACTTCGCGTCCGCGCTCTCTATCACGCAGTCCGCCTCCACATTGCAGAACAGCGCCACCTTCTTCCGCGCCTCCGGAGTAATCGGGTGCTCCGTCCTCAGCACCAGTATGTCAGGCTGCACACCCTCCTGCTGCAGCTCCCGCACCGAATGCTGCGTCGGCTTCGTCTTCAGCTCACCCGCAGCCGACAGGAACGGCACATACGTCAAGTGGATGCACAGACAGTCCCTCCCCATCTCCCACCTCATCTGCCTCACGCTCTCTATATACGGCAGCGACTCGATGTCCCCCACCACGCCGCCTATCTCCGTAATCACGAAATCATAGTTCCCCGTATTCCCCAGCTGCTTGATATTCCTCTTAATCTCGTCCGTGATATGCGGGATGACCTGCACCGTCTTCCCCAGAAAGTCACCCCGCCTCTCACGGTTGATGACATTCATATATATCCTCCCGCTCGTCACATTATTCGCCTTCGTCGTGCGCACATTCAGAAAACGCTCATAATGCCCCAGGTCGAGGTCTGCCTCGTGACCGTCCACCGTCACATAGCACTCCCCGTGCTCATACGGGTTCAGTGTCCCCGGGTCCACGTTGATATACGGGTCGAGCTTCTGGTTCGTCACTCTGTATCCCCGCGCCTGGAGCAGCTTCCCCAGCGACGACGATATTATCCCTTTCCCCAGTGACGACGCCACTCCGCCCGTCACGAAAATGTACTTTGTAGCCACGCTCTTATTTATCTTGATTTGTTTGTCTGTCTGTACTCCTGCCCCAACTCCGCCTCCCCATAGCTCCCTTTAAGTTGTCTCCCCGCCCGCAGGGCAATTCACGTTGCAAAGGTAATAAATATGTGCGACATCTCCGCCTCCACGCCCCCGAAATAGCTCCACAAACTGCAAATACCGCAGAATACGGCATTATACACAGATTAAACCCGAATTAAACCCCAACCCTTCCGCTTGCACTTCGCCGTCCATCCCCCCCGCCCTCCTCCATCGCACGTACCTCCCGTCCCCTCCCGCAAGCCCCCCTTCCCCTCCTGTTAAATTGGGTTAAAAAGACGTACTCTCGCCGAAGCGGCTCCGAAGCAGCACCGAAGCCCCTCCCTACCTCCTCCGCACCTTCCGCACCCCTCTCCGCTGATGCGGCGTTGCCTTTGGGCTTTCTCCGCTTGCCTCTTTTGATTACCTTTGCATCATGTAAACTGATTTGCCATGTATTCCAAAGAAGAGAAACGGCAGTTGAAAAGGGACTTTTGGACAGGTTTCGCCGACCACTGCGCCGCGATTCCGGCTCTTGCGCGCCGCAAATCCCTCTTCATGCTCTATAATACGAAGATGAAAGGCGTCGAATTGAAGTTCGACGTGCGCCGCGACAGCGTCGATGTCGTGCTTGAAGTGAACGGCAGCCGCCGCATGGAGACGTACGGCAGGATATCCGCCTACCGTGTGCTCTTCGACGAGGCCTTCGCCCCGTTCGCGCAGGAGGGCTGCGTCTCCGCCCCGGCCGTCATATACTCCCCCGACTACACCCGCGAGAGCGGCGAAGTCGTCAGCCGCATATACGTCTCGCGCGGCGGGCTCGACTTCCACCGCCGTGCCGACTGGCCGCTCTTCTATGACTTCATGGCCTCCCGCATGATGGCCCTCGAGTCCGTCTTCCGCGAGGTGCGCGATGCCTGTTCCTCCACAGCCTGAACGCCCCGCCGCCCTGTTGCCGCAAAAAATCGCCTCCCCGCTTGGCTATATGTACGGAATACATTATCTTTGCATGTTGAATCACACGTATTAATGTAAAACATATTAAGCTTATGAAAATCAAAAGTGTATGGGGTCGTGAGATACTCGATTCGCGCGGCAATCCCACTGTGGAAGTTGAGGTAGTGCTTGAAAGTGGTGTACGCGGACGCGCGTCTGTTCCCTCCGGTGCATCCACCGGTGAGCATGAGGCTCTCGAGCTCCGTGATGGCGACAAGAAGCGTTACGGCGGCAAGGGCGTATTGAAAGCCGTTGAAAACATCAATAACATCATAGCGCCGGCCCTCGTCGGCATGTCTGTCCTCGAACAGAGGGCCATAGACCACAAGATGCTGGCTCTCGATGGCACAAAGACCAAATCGAAACTCGGAGCGAACGCCATACTTGGCGTATCCCTTGCCGTGGCGCACACTGCCGCTGCATATCTCCACATGCCTCTCTACCGCTACATAGGTGGCGTGAACACATTCACATTGCCTGTCCCGATGATAAATATCATCAACGGCGGCTCTCACTCCGATGCTCCTATCGCATTTCAGGAGTTCATGATACGTCCGGTGGGCGCATCCTCGTTCCGTGAGGGTCTTCGCATGGGCGCGGAGGTATTCCACGCGTTGAAGAAAGTGCTCCACGACCGTGGCCTCAGCACAGCTGTCGGCGATGAGGGCGGCTTCGCTCCCGCGCTCAACGGCACTGAGGACGCTCTCGACTCAATCATCGCCGCCATCAAGGCTGCGGGCTACGAGCCGGGCAAGGACGTGAAGATTGCCATGGACTGCGCATCTTCCGAGTTCTACGCCGACGGCGTGTATGACTACACCAAGTTCGAGGGCGCGAAGGGCTGCCGCCGCACGTCGGCAGAGCAGGTTGACTATCTCGAGCAGCTCATCAGCCGCTACCCGATAGACTCCATTGAGGACGGCATGAGCGAGAACGACTGGGACGGATGGAAAGCCCTCACCGACCGCATCGGCGACCGTTGCCAGCTTGTGGGCGACGACCTCTTCGTTACCAACGTTGACTTCCTTGCCAAGGGCATAGAGAAAGGCTGCGCCAACTCCATCCTCATCAAAGTCAACCAGATAGGTTCGCTCAGCGAGACTCTCGACGCTATCGAGATGGCTCACCGTCATGGTTATACCACTGTCACTTCTCACCGCTCCGGCGAGACTGAGGATGCCACTATTGCCGACATAGCTGTTGCCACTAACAGCGGCCAGATTAAGACCGGCTCACTCAGCCGTTCTGACCGCATGGCGAAGTACAACCAGCTCCTCCGCATCGAGGAAGAGCTTGGCTCTCTCGCCGTCTACGGCTACAAGAGGGTGAAGTAAAGACAGTTTCATTCCTGATTACCATAGCGGCCGCCTCCCTAATGCAGGGAGGCGGCTTTTTTGTTTATACTCCAAGGCGGCTTTTTTTAATAGTTTGGAAAAACATTTGGTTTTGCTTGTTTGGAAGAAAACTAATTTGTATGTTTGCAATGGGGATTAGGCAAGTTTTGTTTTTCTATATTCTATAATCTAAATCGGATGCTTATGAGTGTGTCGGACAAGAAGTCGGTAATGAGCTTTTTGCTTTTTGCCGTCGGCGTTTTTGCCATTGTGTCGTTTGTACTCTTCTGGATGGCTGACCCCGGAGAGTTCAGTTGGGGGCGCGTGCTGCCATTGTGGGGTAGTAGTATGTATTGTATGCTTGGTATCGGTACATTCAATGGAGTGAGCTATGCCAAGTATCTTTATAAAGTCGGCCTCTCACTGTTGTTTGTTGTCAGTCTTATAGGCGGGATATTGGAGTTCGGCTTTACATGGGGGGGCATTGCTCTTGGCGGCAGTTGATACCTTGGCGAGTCTCCTGATTGTAATGCTCATTCGGCAGTAAAAATATAAAAATAGTCGTCATGTTACCTTCAAAGAAACCTGAATATGTGATATTGCTCAGCTGCGTGCTGATATTTGTTGTCGTGCTGGCTCTCTATGCTCTCTTCGATTGGGTCGGCTGGGCTGAGTTCCAGTGGGGGCGTGTGATATGGATGACGGCCTTTCTGATATATGTTTCGCCAGGCGTACATATGGCAAAGCTGTTCGGCAAGTGGTTCTACATCATTGCTGTCCCGCTGCTGTTCCTCTCTGTTTTTGCGGGGTGGCTCATTGATGGCAGGGAGCTGTCTTGGTCTATGCTCCCCGCTGCTGTGATTGCCACTGCCATAGGCGTATTGTGCGGCCATTTCGATTATTGGCTCACGTACCGCCGCAGGCGGACGGGGGACAAAGATGGCTCTTCCGGTCAGTGAGTCCTCCCTGTACTGTAAAATACAAAAGCGCAACTCCATTTCGGGGGCGCGCTTTTGTATTTTATTTTTATGCCGAAGCAATCACAGTTCGAGGTCGCCGTCGTGTATCTCGTGCCACGGCAGCCCGCTCTCGCCCATCTTCTTGAGGAACGGGTCCGGGTCGAACTGCTCTACGTTGAACACTCCCGCGCCGCTCCATTGGCCTGTCATGAACATGTACGCCCCTGTCATGGCCGGCACGCCTGTGGTGTAGCTTACGCCTTGTGTGCCGGTCTCGCGGTACGCCTCCTGATGGCTGCAGTTGTTGTATATGTAGTATGTGTGCTCCTTGCCGTCCTTGATACCGCGTATGCGGCAGCCTATGGAGGTGTAGCCCGTATAGTTCTCGCCAAGCTCTTCAGGGGCGGGCAGCACGGCTTTGAGGAACTGTATCGGCACTATCTTCTGGCCGTTGTAGTCTATCTCGTCGATGCGTGCCATGCCTATGTTCTGTATGACGCGGAGGTGGGTGAGGTACTCCTGTCCGAAGGTCATCCAGAAGCGTGCGCGGCGTATGGTCGGAAAGTTCTTCACGAGCGACTCGAGCTCCTCATGGTAGAGGAGGTACGACTCTTTCGGCCCTATCTCGGGGTAGGTGAGCGGCTTGTGTATCTCGAGAGAGCCGGTCTCTACCCAACGGCCGTCCTCATAGTAGCGTCCTTTCTGGGTTATCTCGCGTATGTTGATTTCGGGGTTGAAGTTTGTGGCGAAAGCCTTGTGGTGGTCTCCCGCGTTGCAGTCCACTATGTCGAGATACTGTATCTCGTCGAAGTGGTGTTTGGCTGCGTATGCGGTGAATACACTCGTGCAGCCGGGGTCGAACCCGCATCCGAGTATGGCGCAGAGACCCGCTTCGCGGAAGCGGTCCTGATAGGCCCATTGCCATGAGTATTCAAAGTGGGCTTCGTCCTTAGGCTCGTAGTTTGCCGTGTCGAGGTAGTTGCAGCCCGCTTCGAGGCATGCGTCCATGATGGTCAGGTCCTGATAGGGCAGTGCCACATTGATGACGAGCTTGGGCTGGAACGCCTTGAAGAGCGTGACCAGTTCCTGCACGTTGTCCGCGTTTACCTGTGCGGTCTTTATCTCTACTCCATAGCGTCTCTTCACGTCATCCGCTATGCGGTCGCACTTTGACTTTGTGCGGCTGGCGAGCATTATTTCCGTGAAAACATCGTGGTTCTGAGCCACTTTATGAGCCACGACTGTGCCTACGCCGCCCGCTCCGATGATAAGTACTTTTCCCATGATTGATTTGATATAATAAAGTTTGTACCACTCGTAAGATACTACAGGCAAAGATAGTGAAAGGTGAGTGCAATGGCAACAAGCTTGTTTGATTGCCATTGCCGAACCGCATCCTATCTTCTACAAAGGTAGCAATAATCTGCGGGAATGCAAAGGGGGGTGCGCTTTATTTTTACTGCCGGATGGGGCGGTGTCTGCGGACGTGGAGGCTGTGGCGGGCAGGCAGTGTGAGTGGGTGCAGTTTGTGTAGGATATGAAACTTTTAGACCGTTTTGCTTGCTTGAGGGTAGCGGGAGGATAGCTGAAAGGTAGCTGGATGGTAGGGAATACGTTTGATTTACAGTGTTTTATAAGGAAGGGAAATTGGCGGATGTACACTGCAAATGGGTATGGAGGCGGGTGTGGGCGGTGCGGTTTTTTTAAGAAAGAAGCCACAGGGAGATGTCTCCCTGTGGCTTCCGTGTTTGCTGTATTGTCCGGATGGTGTTATCCCAACATGCTGAGCAGGATACCTGCCGCAACGGCTGAGCCGATGACACCGGCAACGTTCGGCCCCATGGCGTGCATGAGGAGGAAGTTGCTGGGGTTGGCCTCCTGACCTACAATCTGCGATACGCGTGCAGCCATAGGTACTGCCGATACTCCGGCCGAGCCGATGAGCGGGTTGATCTTCTGCTTCATGAAGAGGTTCATGAGTTTTGCGAGAAGTACGCCGCCTGCCGTACCGAATGAGAATGCGATTACGCCAAGGACAAGTATGCCGAGCGTCTTGAAGTTGAGGAACGACTCTGCTGTGGCTGTTGCTCCGACGGTGATGCCGAGGAATATGACCACGATGTTCATCAACTCGTTCTGCACTGTCTTTGAGAGACGGTCTACTACACCGCACTCGCGCATGAGGTTGCCGAGCATGAGGCAGCCGATGAGCGATGCTGCGTCAGGCAGGAACAGCGATACGATGACAGCCACCATGATAGGGAATATGATTTTCTCTTTCTTGGAGACTGTACGGAGCTGTTTCATCTCTATCATGCGCTCTTTCTTTGTGGTGAGCAGGCGCATGATAGGCGGCTGGATGACGGGCACGAGAGCCATGTAGGAGTACGCCGCTATGGCGATTGAGCCAAGGAGATGCGGCGCGAGTTTACTCGTAAGGAATATGGCTGTCGGGCCGTCGGCACCGCCGATGATGCCTATGGACGCGGCCTCAGGGCCGTTGAAGCCGAGCAGACGAGCGCCGATGAAGGTCATGAAGATGCCGAGCTGTGCGGCTGCGCCGAGCAGGAGGCTCTTCGGGTTGGCAATCAGCGGGCCGAAGTCGGTCATCGCGCCAACGCCTACGAAGATGAGGCACGGGTAGATGCCGAGCTTGACTCCGAGGTAGAGGTAGTCGAGCATCCCGGCCGTCTGGACGAATTCACCCCAGTGGATGTGTCCGCCCGCGAAAAGCTCTTCATTGAACATGCCCGCTCCCGGCAGGTTAGACAACATCATACCGAATGCAATGGGCAGCAGCAGCAACGGCTCAAACTGCTTCACTATGGCAAGGTAGAGCAACAGGAACGAGATGCAGAGCATCACG
>CALUOH010000041.1 GCA_944322025.1 uncultured Bacteroidales bacterium
TCATGGCGCAGTTTGGCGTATCAGCCACCCATCTGCTGAAACAACGTCTGCTGGAAGAACTGAAGAACGAGCTGCTCTTCTCCAACCGCACCGTCAGCGAACTGGCAGATGATTTCCATTTCTCCGACCCCAGCCACCTGATGCGTTTCTTCAAACAGCAGACTGGGAAGACATTCATGCAGTATCTGCAGGATTATCGGAACGGTATCTACGAATAGGAACTATTCATATTTGTGGCACTTTACGCCACTAAAATGCAGGTTTAGCTACATAACTCTAAGGTTTAGCTGCATAACTCTAAGGTTTACGCTATGCAGCTATGGCGGGTTGATAAAACGCTTGCGCTTTCAGTTTTTGCTGATGCTTCAGACGCCTGCTCACAGTGATAACCTAAAGCAGCATCACTAAGGTTTTCTTCAAAAGCTTCTTTTCACCAAATAAGACGTGATGCCAAATATGTTGCAAACAAGAGATAAAAAAGGCATAGAAATCAAGAACCCCATAAACGCAAAAAGCGTGCAACTCGTTGAGCTGCACGCTTTTGCTTGCGATTTGGTATGTATTTACTTATCGGAATCATTTGACTTCCTCAAAGTCGACATCGGTAACATTGTCGCCATTGTTGCCGGTGCTTGTGCCGCCTGCATTTGACGATGCGCTGCCCTGCTGGGCATTGCCTTGTGCGCCGGCAGCGTTGGCTGCATTGTACATGTCCTGACTTGCTGCGTGGAACGCATTGTTAAGGGCTTCCATTGCACGGTCTATCGCTTCGAGGTTCTGCTCCTTGTGGGCAGTCTTCAGGTCTTCGAGAGCCTTCTCTATCGGGGCTTTTTTGTCGGCGGGCAACTTGTCGCCAAGCTCCTTGAGCTGTTTCTCGGTCTGGAATATCATGCCGTCGGCCTGATTGAGCTTGTCGACACGCTCCTTCTCTTTCTTGTCCGCCTCGGCATTGGCCTCTGCCTCGGCCTTCATGCGCTTGATTTCCTCATCGCTCAGGCCGGACGATGCCTCGATACGGATGGACTGCTCCTTGCCCGTAGCCTTATCCTTGGCCGATACCTTCAATATGCCGTTCGCGTCAATGTCGAATGTCACCTCAATCTGCGGCACTCCACGCGGCGCGGCCGGTATGCCGTCGAGGTGGAACATGCCAATCTGCTTGTTCTGCGCTGCCATCGGACGTTCGCCCTGCAAGACATTAATCTGCACTGACGGCTGGTTGTCCGATGCCGTAGAGAACACCTCCGACTTCTTGGTCGGGATGGTCGTGTTAGCGTCAATCAGCTTGGTCATCACGCCGCCCATGGTCTCGATGCCGAGCGAAAGCGGAGTCACGTCAAGCAGCAACACATCCTTGACCTCACCCGTGAGCACCGCGCCCTGTATGGCAGCACCTACGGCCACTACCTCATCGGGGTTGACGCCCTTTGACGGCACTTTGCCGAAGAACTTCTCGACGAGCTGCTGTATGGCCGGGATACGGGTAGAACCGCCGACGAGTATCACCTCGTCAATGTCCGACTTGCTCAGCCCTGCCGCTTTCAGCGCGTTCTCGCACGGCACGAGGCACGCCTGTATCAGCCTGTCGGCCAACTGCTCAAATTTGGCACGTGTCAGGTTCTTCACAAGGTGTTTAGGCACACCATTAACAGGCATGATGTACGGAAGGTTAATCTCCGTCGCCGTAGAGCTTGACAACTCTATCTTTGCCTTCTCGGCAGCCTCTTTCAGACGCTGCATTGCCATCGGGTCTTTCCTCAGGTCAACGCCCTCCTCTTTCATGAACTCGTCTGCCAGCCAGTCAATTATCACATGGTCGAAGTCATCGCCGCCGAGGTGCGTATCGCCGTTGGTCGATTTCACCTCAAACACGCCGTCGCCCAGTTCCAGTATCGATATATCGAACGTGCCGCCGCCGAGGTCGAACACTGCTATCTTCATATCCTTGTTGGCTTTGTCAAGGCCGTATGCCAGAGCGGCCGCCGTCGGCTCGTTCACTATACGGCGCACATTGAGTCCCGCTATTTCGCCGGCCTCTTTCGTCGCCTGACGCTGAGCATCGCTGAAGTATGCGGGCACCGTGATCACGGCCTCCGTCACCTCCTGACCGAGATAATCCTCAGCGGTCTTTTTCATCTTCTGGAGAATCATGGCCGAAATCTCCTGCGGTGTATAGAGACGCCCGTCAATATCGACACGCGGCGTATTGTTGTCGCCCTTAACCACTTTGTACGGCACGCGCTCAATCTCTTTAGTCACACGGTCGTATGTCTCACCCATGAAGCGTTTGATAGAGTAGACGGTCTTATGCGGGTTAGTCACTGCCTGACGCTTTGCCGGGTCGCCCACTTTACGCTCGCCCCCGTCAATGAATGCCACTATCGAAGGAGTGGTACGCTTGCCCTCGCTGTTAGCTACAACTACCGGCTCGTTGCCCTCCATTACGGCCACACATGAGTTTGTGGTGCCTAAGTCTATTCCAATTATCTTTCCCATAATGTTATAATGTTTTTTGTTTATTATCAATCCAGTCTCTGCCGCCGGCCTGCTGTCGTAAGCCGCGACACTATGAGTACAGCAAAGCCCGTGCCACGCGCATAAATGCGGCCTACTCTTCCATTTTGTCATACCGCAGGGCGTCCCGCGTCACATTTAGGGTGCAGAAGCATGACAATGTGACAGTCACGTGCCTCCGCCGCGCCAGGCAAACAACGCGGCGGAGGTCAACATATATAATGTACAGGGCCGCGCTCCGTAGAGTGCGTGGTACGATAATTGCGGGAATACGGGTATAACGTATTAATATAGGAGAATTTATTATGAGAGACATCTTGAATGAGACGGTCAGAAAGGCCGGCAAAATGGTAAAGCACTGGTGGCTGCTCCTCGTGGCGGGCATACTCTCCATGGCTATGGGCATCACAGTGTTCTGTTTCCCGCTTGAGAGTTACATTGTGCTGAGCGTGGTCTTCGGCATTGTCATGCTCGTGACCGGCATAGTGGAGCTTGTGCTCGCGGTCACCAGCCGCAACTACTTCATGGTCAGGAGCTATACAGTGGTTGGCGGCATACTCGACCTGCTCATAGGCATACTGCTGTGCAGCCGTCCGGGGATAACGATGGCCGTGCTGCCGATATTCCTCGGCGTGTGGATGCTCTACCACAGCTTTATGATAATAGGGCTCGGCAGCGACATGAGCACATTCCGCGTGGGCGGCAGCGGCTGGACCATAGCGGGCGGCGTGCTGCTCCTGCTGCTCTCGGTGTTTGTGCTCATCAACCCGTTCGGAGTGGGGACTTCGGCCGTGGTCGTACTGACAGGCACGGCGTTTCTGCTCCTCGGCGTGTGGATGTGCGCCATATCTTTCAAGATACGGAAGATACACACCTATTTCACATTGGACGAATAGGCTTGCGGCAGCGGCCTGAGACGGAGGCGTGTGCGCGGTGGTCAGCCACTGTGCACGCGCCTCTTTTTTGTGATGTCCGCACAGTCCCTTCCTGCGCCCGCTCCCTCAACTGCTAAACAGAGTTAAAAAGACGTACTCTCGCCTTAGCTGCACCGAAGCCCCACCGAAGCCTCTCCATATGGAGAGGGTAGGGCGGGGCTGGCCTGCTGCTGGCTCGAGAGTACGTCTTTTTAACCTCATTTCACACTTTGTCTTTGTCTGCTGCGGGCAGGCAGAGGGAGCTGTCAAGCCCGATGCCGCACTTCATGCCGCACGGACGGACTGCACTGAGCCGCGCAAACAGGGCAAACCGCGCCCTTAACTTGATTTTATTCCTTACAGTAAAAATTTATGCAAAATATTCAACAAATACTTGTGAGGTTCAAAAACTATTCTTATCTTTACCCCCATGAAGGTGAACAACCAAGTTCCGGCATACAGGAACATGCAGTTCCGCAACCGTAGGGCTCTCCATAAATCAGCTCACAATATCTATAAAATAATAATCATAAAAAACTGAGACTATGAAAAAGTTACTTTATCTCGCACTGCTGCCGTTGCTATTTACGGCGTGCGAAAACAGCCTTGACCCCAAACCGCTTTACGGATGGGTTTGGACCGAATCTGTAAACGGAAGTCTCGAATATGGCCGTATAACACCGGACTCTGCACTCATAAGGTGCGCTCTCCATCTCAATGATGACGGCACATATTCAGCCGAGGTGCATGGCAATACAGCATACGCCAGTGAATACCAGATGTATTGGAACAGTACGCTTAACAGGTTGCTTGTGAACGGCGAAGTAATGGCCGAAGGCACATACACCACGGGCTCAGCCCCCTGCGACACCAACAGGTGCGATATCCCTGACCATGAGAAAAACCCGGAGGCTTACATGGTGGACAGCATCGTGTTCTACAACACGGCACTGAACGATACTACCGTGTATTATTATGAGCTTCGGGACGGTGAGATGGCAATCAGTCAGGCATATCATAATGCTATCGGGGGATGGACACATATCTTTAATTTTGTACCGGAAAATAATTGAGAACCGTCTCCGCACGGGGAGTGTCCCGTGGCGACAGCGGGTGGTATAGGGGGGGGACTGTGCGCTGCCGCGGCATTGTCCAGACTATATAAGGAAAGCGTGGAGTGCATGACCAAGCGTCATGCACTCCACGCTTTCCTGCTTCCGCGCCCCGGAGGGTCAGAATATCTCTTTCACCACTATGGTCTGCGTGCGGTCAGGGCCGACGCTGACAACGGCAATCTCCGTGCTGGTGAGTTCCTCTATCTTGCGCAGATAGGCTTTCGCGTTCTCTGGCAGCGCATCGAGAGAGCGCACTCCGGTGATATCCTCAGTCCATCCCGGCAACTCTACATAAATCGGTCTGCAACGCTCATAGCTGCTTATGGTGGAGGGCACGTAGTCAATCACCTTGCCGTCAAGCTCGTAGGCGTTGCATATCTTCAATGTCTCCACTCCGGTGAGGACGTCGAAGAGCATCATGCTGAGGTAGTTGATGCCCGATATGCGTACCGCATGGCGCAGCGCGACGGCATCGAGGTAGCCCACACGGCGCGGGCGGCCGGTCACTGTGCCGTACTCGTGTCCGCGTTCGCGTATGTAGTCGGCCAGTTCGCCGTCAAGCTCCGTGGGGAACGGCCCTGCGCCGACGCGTGTGGTGTATGACTTGCATATGCCCAACGCCTTGTCGATGTAGCGCGGTGCAAGGCCTGTGCCGAGGGGCACGCTTGCCGCAGTGGGGCTTGACGAGGTGACGTATGGGTATGTGCCGTTCTCTATGCAGAGCATCACGCCCTGCGCCCCCTCGAAGAGGATGTTGCGCCCGGCCTTGACCTCCTCGTTGAGGAGTATCGAGGTGTCGCATATATACGGGCGGAAGGCTTCGCCGTAGGCCAGCCCCTCGCGGTAGAGGGTGTCGAAGTCCATCTCTTCGAGGCCGAGCATGCGCAGCTCCATGTTCTTCTGCGCCAGCGCGTCGCGCAGGCGTTCGGCGAAGTATTCGGGGTCGAGGAGGTCGCCCATGCGTATGCCCACGCGGCTGTACTTGTCGGCGTAGGCCGGGCCTATTCCCTTTTTGGTCGTGCCTATCTGCCGTCCGCCCTTCAACTGCTCATAGGCACCGTCGAGGGCTATGTGGTAGGGCATTATGACCGCCGCCCTGTCAGAGACGAAGAGCTGGAAGTCGTTGATGCCGCGTGCGCGCAGCCCTTCGAGTTCGGCAAGCGCGGCTTTCGGGTTGATGACCATCCCGTTGGCCATCACATTCTTTATGTGAGGGTTGAATATGCCCGAGGGGATGGATTGCAGAGCGTATCTGTTTCCGCCGAAAGTGATGGTGTGGCCGGCGTTGTTGCCGCCCTGATAGCGCACCACGACATCGGCTTTCTGACCGAGATAATCGGTCATTTTGCCCTTGCCTTCGTCGCCCCACTGTATTCCGACTACTACTAAATTACTCATGGTCTGTATCTGTATTTATGTTGTTAATCAAAATGTTGCGCCGTGATAAAGCGGCGGTGCGGCTTACTCCCATTCTATGGTTGCGGGCGGTTTGGAGGTTATGTCGTAGATAATGCGGTTGACCCCCTTGACCTCGTTCACTATGCGTCGGGAGATAATCTCCAATACATCGTAGGGGATGCGCGCCCAGTCGGCCGTCATGCCGTCAATGGATGTGACGGCGCGTATGCCGAGCGCGTAGTCGTATGTGCGCGTGTCGCCCATCACGCCTACGCTCTGGAGGTTTGTCAGCACGGTGAAGTACTGCCAAATGTCGCGTGTCAGCCCGGCGCGGGCAATCTCCTCACGCAGGATGGCGTCGCTCTCGCGGACAATGTGGAGCTTCTCCTCCGTCACGTCGCCGATGATGCGGATGGCCAGTCCGGGACCGGGGAAAGGCTGCCGCCACACTATGTCCGAGGGTATGCCGAGGGTCTCGCCGAGGGCGCGCACTTCGTCCTTGAATAGCACGTTGAGCGGCTCAACGAGCTTGAATTTCATATCCTTGGGCAGGCCGCCTACGTTGTGGTGGCTCTTGATGGTCTGCGCGGTCTTTGTGCCGCTCTCAATGACATCGGTGTAGAGAGTGCCCTGTGCGAGGAAGTCGAAGTGTCCGAGCTTTGAGGACTCCTCGTCGAAGCAGTAGACGAACTCGTTGCCTATTATCTTGCGCTTGCGCTCCGGCTCAGTCACGCCGGCGAGCTTGGAGAGGAAACGCTCACGGGCATCGATGCGCACCACGTTCATGCCGAAGAGGTTGCCGCACATGTCCATCACCTGTTCGCCCTCGTTTTTGCGGAGCATGCCGTGGTCGATGAACATGCAGGTGAGCTGCTTGCCGATGGCCTTGTGGAGCAGCACGGCAACTACGGTGGAGTCCACGCCGCCGCTGAGGCCGCAAAGTACCTTCTTGTCGCCAACCTGCTCACGCACCTTGGCAATCTGCATGTCGAGGTAGTTCTCCATGGTCCAGTTCTTCTCCGCGCGGCAAATCTTGAAGACGAAGTTGGCTATTATGTCGTTGCCGTACACGCTGTGGCGCACCTCCGGGTGGAACTGCACGAGGTACATCCGTTTCTCCTCGTTGTATATTGCCGCCGCGAGGCCGTTGTCGCTCACCGCCGCCATCTTGAAGCCGTCGGGTATTTGGGCCACGTGGTCGCCGTGGCTCATCCATACGTCCTGTACTTTGGGCAGCGCGTCGAAGAGGAGACAGTTGTCCTGCACCGTGATAGGCATCTTGCCGTACTCCTTTGTCGTGCCGCGCTCAATCACACCGCCGAAGTGCTGCGACGTGAGCTGCATCCCGTAGCAGATGCCGAATATGGGCAGTCCGAGCGAGAATATCTCGGGGTCGCACTTGAACGCGTCGGTCTCATAGACGCTGCGTGGGCCGCCGCTGAACACGATGCCCTTCACGCCGGGAATGGCGCGTATCTGTACGGCCGTCATGTCGTGCGGGCGCAGTTCGCTGAACACGCCCATCTCCCTTATCCTGCGGGCTATGAGCTGGTTGTACTGACTTCCGAAGTCGAGTACCAGTATCTTGTCGTATGTCATTGCCTTGTTATTTTGTATAGTTAGGAGCTTCGACTGTTATGTCCACATCGTGCGGATGGCTCTCGCGCAGTCCAGCGTTGGTGATGCGGACGAATACCCCATCGCGTTTCAGGCTCTCGATGTCCGGCGTGCCGCAGTAACCCATGCCGGAGCGCAGTCCGCCGCAGAGCTGGTATATCGTGTCCGCCACAGAGCCCTTGTATGCCACGCGCCCTTCGATGCCCTCCGGTACGAGTTTCTTGGCCGTAGTGTCCTTTGCCTGGAAATAGCGGTCGGCCGAGCCGCGCTTCATGGCGGCGAGCGAACCCATGCCGACATAGACCTTGAACTTCCTGCCTTGGAACATGACCTCTTCGCCCGGGCTTTCAGAGCATCCGGCAAGGAGCGAGCCGAGCATCACCACATCTGCCCCGGCAGCGAGAGCCTTCACAATGTCTCCGCTGAACTTTATACCGCCGTCGGCAATGACACATACGCCTTTGTCTTTGCAGAACTCGGCCACATCAGCCACCGCCGTAATCTGCGGGACACCTACTCCGGCCACGACGCGTGTGGTGCATATAGAACCCGGTCCGATGCCCACTTTCACGCAGTTGGCACCCGCGTCAATCAGTTCTGCTGCAGCCTCTTTTGTGACTATATTGCCCGCCACGATGTCAAGCTCCGGATATGCCAAGCGTATCTTGCGCACCGTCTCGATGATGTTTTTACTGTGGCCGTGCGCACTGTCCACTGTGATGATGTCAACACCGGCTTTCACGAGAGCATCGACACGCGCCATGGTGTCCGCGCCTACGCCCACCGCCGCGCCGCAACGCAGACGTCCACGGGCATCCTTACATGCGTTCGGATAGTTCACCACATTGTCTATATCCTTGCTTGTGATAAGTCCTACGAGATGCCCCTCGTCATCTACGATGGGGAGCTTCTCGATTCGGTTCTCCCACAGTATCTTCTTGGCATCCTGCAATGTAGTGGTGCTCTTGCCGGTCACGAGATGGTTTTTTGTCATCACGTCGCGCACCTTCGTGTCGTCCGGCGTGAGGTATTTGAGGTCGCGGTTCGTGATTATGCCGACGAGCTTGTTGTCATCGTCCACAACCGGCAGTCCGCTGATGCGGTATTTCTTCAATATCGCGTCGCAGTCCAGCAGCGTGCTGCTCTCTTTCAGCGTTATGGGGTTGGCTATCATACCGCTCTCATAACGTTTCACGAGGTCGACTTCAGCCGCCTGTTCCTCGATGCTCATGTTCTTGTGGATGAAGCCGAGACCGCCCTCGCGCGCTATTGCGATGGCCATTTTCGACTCCGTGACCGTATCCATGGCCGCGCTGACTATGGGGATGTTAAGCTCTATGTTCTTTGTCAGGTGCGTGCGGAGGCTCACCCCCGAAGGCAGCACCTCCGATTTCTGCGGTACAAGCAGGACATCGTCGAATGTGAGTCCTGTACGTATGCTGTCAAATTTAGTACTCATGTCAAATATATTTTAAGCCGTTGGTTATTAGTTGTTATTCCGTTATTCCGTTTCTTCTGTATATGTAGTCCACCTGCGAGAAGTAGTAGTCGAGAGTGAAGCAGGCATCAAGCTCTTCGCGTGTGAGGTATGACATCACTTTCTCGTCCTGCGAAAGGAGTTCCTGATAGTCAAGACCCTCACTCCATGCCTTCATGGCGATGGGCTGCACGGTGTCATAAGCCTCCTCGCGGACAAAGCCCTTGGCGATGAGGGCGTTCATCACGCGCTGCGCGAATATGACTTTCTTCGTGCGGTATATGTTGGCCAGCATCTGTTCGGGGAAGACCACGAGGTTTTCAAGTATCCCCTTGAAGCGGTTGAGCATATAGTCAAGCAGCATGGTCGCGTCTGGCAGCACTATGCGTTCCGTCGACGAGTGGGATATGTCGCGCTCATGCCACAGGGCAACGTTCTCGTAGAACGTGACCATATAGCCGCGCATCACGCGTGCGCATCCGCAGATATTCTCCGAAGATATGGGGTTACGCTTGTGCGGCATTGCGCTCGAACCCTTCTGCCCTTTGCCGAAGCTCTCTTCCACTTCATGCACCTCGGTGCGCTGCAAGTTCCTTATCTCGAGAGCCATCTGTTCGAGGCTTGACGCTATCACGGCGAGAGTGGCCATGTAGTACGCGTGCCTGTCGCGCTGTATCACCTGTGTGGAAATCTTCGCGTGGTCAATGCCGAGTTTGCCGCATACATACTCCTCTACGAACGGCGGTATGTTGGCGAAGTTGCCCACCGCGCCGCTCATCTTTCCGCACTCTATATCGCGGCACGCCCGCTCGAACCTCTCGATATTCCGCTGCATCTCGGCATACCATAGCACCCATTTCAGCCCGAAGCTGGTGATGTCAGCATGGATGCCGTGGGTGCGCCCTATGCAGGGTGTCTTCTTGAAGCGCAACGCCTGACGGCGCAGCACATCGATGAACTCCTTGAGGTCATTGCGCAGTATCTCGTTAGCCTGTTTTATCAGATAACCGTTAGCCGTATCGACAACATCGGTTGAGGTCAGCCCGTAGTGTATCCACTTGCGTTCCTCGCCGAGGGTCTCGCTCACGGCGCGGGTGAACGCCACCACGTCGTGGCGCGTCTGCTGCTCTATCTCATAGATGCGCGGGATGGAGAACGACGCTTTCTCCCACAGTTTCTTTATGTCCTCTTTCGGCACAACGCCAAGTTCGCTCCACGCCTCGCTCGCGTATAGCTCTACTTTCAGATAGGCGTTGAACTTGTTCTCTTCGGTCCATACGTCACGCATGACCTGACGGCTGTATCTTTCTATCATAACGGCTAAATGTTTATTTATAATTATCTCTCATCCAATACTTTCTGTCATAAAACGAGAAAGGAGCGGAGTGCATCGGCGCACGCCACTCCCTCACATATCTTCATCTCACCGCACACCCCCGCATCCGGCTCTGCTGGCCTTTGCGGCAATAAGTTCCCATACATCCTGTGCAGCAAATCATTGACATCAATACATCAGACAATATAGCGATGCAAAGTTAGTGAAAATATATGGAAAAACCTCTGGGCATCCGCAGATTGAAGCAATTAGAATTGAATGTTAGACCGTTAGGGGAGGATTGCGGAGATTTGGCATAAGGGAGAAAGGCATTCCGGCATCCTCCTCATACATCTTCACACTATCCAATACACCCATCACTTTCCAAACACCATACCCCATTGTGTACGCGCTCCGTTCGTAACGCCTTGTAATACAGAGTGGTTAGCTGCCGTTCAGCTACCTCCCCGCTATCTCCTCCTTACCCTCTCCTTAGCCATCACGCCTCTTTGTGCCTAATCCTTTCAAAAAGTATCAGAAACGTAAACTCATCGTCACGATACTCATCATGCCCATCCGCCAAATCCGGCACCCGTCCGTGGGGAGCCGTAGGCTTATATCGGACACACGTTCTGTTTCCCGCTACGTCTCCGCGCTACATGGGGTCTATGTCTATGCTGATGGTTAGCTGCCTGTATTCGCGGCACGATGTAATCTGCCCCGCGATATCCATGATTATCCGCTTGGCGCGCTCCACGGGGGCACTGTTCTCTATTTTCAGCAGTATATTCTTGATGTACAGGTTATGCATCTTCCCCACGGCGGGCACGTCCGGGCCGAGAACCCTCGCGCCGAAGCTCTTTCTCAGCACGTCGGCGAAGAGGGCCGCGGCGGCGTTCAGTGTGCCCTGTTCCCTGTGTCTGACCGTCAGCCTGATGAGCCGGAAATAGGGCGGGTATCTGAACGCCTCGCGCTCCGCCATCTGCTGGCGGAAAAACGCCCAATAGTCGTTCCGTACTATCTGTTGTATGAGCGGGTGGTCGGCCGATGAGGTCTGTATCATCACCTTGCCCTGTCTGCCCGCACGCCCTGCGCGTCCGCTTGCCTGCACCAGCATCTGGAATGCGCGTTCGTGGGCGCGGAAGTCGGGGTAGTTCATCAGTGTGTCGGCGTTGAGTATGCCCACAAGGCCGACATTGGCGAAGTCAAGCCCCTTGGTTATCATCTGTGTGCCGATGAGAATGTCTGTCTCCTTGTTCTCAAATGAGTTGAAAAGCGCGTTGAAACTGTTCTTCCCTCGTGTGGTGTCCAAATCCATACGTGCTATGCGAGCTTCGGGGAATAGTGCCGCTGCCTCTTCCTCCACCTGTTCCGTGCCAAGCCCCCGCGTGTCGAGCCTGTCACTGCCGCACTCAGGACATACTGCCGGCATGGGTATGGTGTGCCCGCAGTAGTGGCACGTGAGTTTGTTGAACGCTTTATGGTATGTCAGGCTGACATCGCAGTTCGGGCACCGTGGCACATGGGCGCACTGCGTGCATTCGACGAATGTGGCATAGCCTCTGCGGTTCTGGAACAGTATGACCTGTTCGCCTGCGGCGAGGGTGTCGTTTATGGCGTTGATGAGCGGGTATGTGAAGTGGCCGCGCAGCATGCGTTTCCTGTACGCCTCGCGCATGTCTATGACCCTCACCTCCGGCGGGGGTATCTGACCGTAGCGTTCAGCCAGCGAGGCGTAGCCGTAACGTTTCGTGAGGCAGTTGCTGTACGTCTCTACCGTAGGCGTAGCCGAGCCGAGCAGCGTGGGGCAGCCGCACTGGCGTGCGAGCATCAGTGCCACATGCTTGCCGTTGTAGCGCGGCGCGGGGTCGTTCTGCTTGTAGCCGCTGTCGTCCTCCTCGTCGACTATTATCAGCCCGAGGTCATGGAACGGCAGAAAGACTGATGTGCGTGTGCCGAGCACCACGTCGAAACGCCTGTTGCGCAGCATGTCGTTCCACACCTCCACACGTTCGTGGTCTGAATGGCGCGAGTGGAATACCCCGAGGCGCGGGCCGAACACGCGCCTCAGCCGCTGTGCCAGCTGCGCTGTGAGGCTTATCTCCGGCACGAGCATCAGTGCCGTCTTGCCTTCGGCTATCGTCCGGCGTATCAGCTGTATGTATATCTCTGTCTTGCCCGACGATGCCACGCCGTGGAGCAGCACCGTCTGCCGCCCGCCCTCAAACTCTCCGGTTATCTTGGCGTATGCGGCAGCCTGCGCATCGGTGAGCGCGTGATGCTCTTCCGTCTCCCCGTCATAGCGTATGCGGTCTGTGGCCACTTGCACAGGGAGCAGTATCTCTTTCTCGACCAGTTGGTTGTACACGGCAGCCGTACACTCTGCCCGTCCGAGCAGCTCCTTTTTCACGATTAGTGCCTCGCCGGGCTGCGCCCCCTTTTCCTCTGCCATTGCGATGAACGCCGTCAGCAGTTGCTGTTGCCTTTTGGCGCGGCTGAGGCTGTCGAGTGCGGCGTGCAGGGCGGCCTCATCCGTGGCAATGCGTTCGTGCAGGCGCACATGCTCCGTGTATTTTGGCTTGTACCCGTCGGACAGCTGTTCTTTCATCCGCACGGACTCCTTCTCTATGAGGCGGCCTATGGCGGGCAGCGGGTTCTTTATCCCCGTGTGCGTGGTGATGTCGTTGATGGTGTGGGGCTTGCCGTCGCTTATGCTGTCGAGTATCTTTATCTCGTTGGGTGTGAGGCTTGCTCCCTCCGTGCTATCCCCGCTCTTGATGATGACGCTCTCGCTTTCGAGGCGCAGCCCTCCCGGCACTGCCGCCCTGTACACTTCGCCGAGCGTGCAGCAGTAGTAGTCCGCCACAGTCTGCCACAGCCTCAGCTGCGCCTCTGTGACTATCGGGGCTGCGTCTATGAGCAGCGATATGGGCTTCACCTCACCCTCCGGCATGTCACACCTGTCCGTCAGGCGGAAGACTATGCCGATGTAGAGCCTCCTCGCGCCGAAGTTGACTATCGCCCTCATGCCCACGGCAATGTCGTGCGCGAACACCTCCGGCACGGCGTATGTGTAGAGCCTCCGCAGCGGCAGCGGCAATATCAGTTCGGCGTATGTCATCTATCTCTCCAGGGCTCGGTTGAAAACAGATAGGAGGAAAACCGGTACAGTCCTCCCCCTATCTATCTATAGTCATGAAATAGCGTTTACTTCTCCACACGTATGCGGGCATCTACGGCCACTACCGCCGTCGATGTGCCGAGCAGCGGGTTGAGGTCCATCTCCGCTATCTCAGGCGCGGCCTGTACGAGTGCCGACACGCGGGATACTGTCTCCGCAAACAGCTCCTCGTTCACTGGCTCCTGTCCGCGCACGCCCTTGATTATCTTGTAGCCGCGCAGGCGGTGTATCATGTCCAGAGCCTCGGCCTTGCTCACGGGCGCGAGCGACGACTGCACGTCTTTCAGCACCTCGATGAATATGCCGCCGAGACCGCACAGCACCTGATGGCCGAACTTCTCCTCACGGCTGCTGCCGATGAATATCTCCGTACCCTTGTACATCGGGCATATCTCCACGGCGTAGGTGTCGGGTATCACGATGAGGCGGTCGAACTCGCGTGCCACGGTCTCCTCGTCGTGCACGTTGAGCACCACGCCGCCCACGTCCGACTTGTGCACTGGGCCGCACACCTTCATCACGAGCGGGAAGCCCATCTCCCTCGCCGTGCGCAGAGCCTCCTCCTTCGTCCTGACCTCGGCGTTCTTCTTGCGGTCTATGCCCGCCGCGTCGAGCAGGCGGTTTATCTCGTCGAGCGAGAGATACCCGCCCTTGCAGTTGTCTATCACTTCGCGTATGGCCTTCACGTCAATCTCCGGCATCACCGGCACCTCAGGCTGCGGGGCGGGTGTGTTCATGATTTTGGCGAGAGCCGCGCCGAACACACACTCCTCGTTGAACGCTATGCGGTGCTTGTTCACTATGAAGTCCTCTATCTCCTCTTTCACATTCACGATTGACGGCAGTATGGGGAATATCGGTTTCTTGCACACCTTCATCTTCTCGTCAAGCACCCTGTACACCTCCCAGTTGCGGAAGAGGCCCGGGCTGCCGAAGATGACCGCCATGGCGTCTATGTTGTCGAAGTCGTTCTCGCACGCGTCTATTATGTGGCCCAGCTGTTCCGCCGTGCCTGTGGCGAGGAAGTCTATCGGGTTGGCCACCGATGAGCCGTCGTACAGCTTCTCGAGCAGTGCCTGCGCCTTCTCTCCCTTGATGGCGGGCACTTCCAGCCCGTTGTTCGACAGCACGTCGGTCAGCATCACTGCCGGGCCGCCCGCGTGGGTGATGATTGCGATGTTCTTCCCCTTCAGTTCAGGGTGCATGAAGACGGAGCATACCGTCACAAGCTCCTGACGGTTGTGGCAGCGCACGATGCCCGCCTTGCGGAACAGAGCCTCGACAGCCACGTCACTCGTGGCCAGCGCGCCCGTATGGCTTGATGCCGCGCGGCTGCCGGCCGCCGACCCCCCGGCCTTGATGGCCGCTATCTTGCACCCCTTGCGTATGAGCGACGATGCGTGCTTGAGAAGCCTCTTGGGGTCGCGCACGCTCTCCATATATATCATCTTCACCCGTGACGACTTGCCCTCGGTGTACATCTCGTCCCAGTATTCGAGCACATCCTCTATGCCGAGCTGAGCCGAGTTGCCCACTGCCCACACGCTGTGGAACGACAGACCCGTCGTCATACCTATCTCCTTGATAAACACCGCCGTCGCGCCCGAGCCTGTGACAAAATCCACACCCTCGTCGCTCAGAGCCGGAATCGGGGCGTCAAATGCGCCCGTATAGTTGACATTGAGGAAACCCGTGCAGTTCGGGCCTATCAGGCTGCCGCCCGTCATGTTGATGGTCTCTACTATGTGTCTCTCGATCTCTGCGCCCTCATGGTTCTCCTCCGAGAAGCCCGCCGAGATTATCACGAAACCGCCCGTCTTCTTCTCGTTGGCAAGCACATCGACCGTGTGCGGGCAGTATTTTGCCGCTATCGCTATCAGCGCACAGTCCACCTCAGGCAGGTCCTCCACCTTCGCGTGGCACTTGATTCCCTGTATCTCGGCCTCTTTCGGGTTCACTACATAGACCTCGCCGCTGAAACGGCTGTCAAGCAGATTTTTCAGGAGCTTGCCTCCCGGCTTGTGGATGTCGTTCGACGCACCCACCACTACGATGCTCTTCGGATTGAGCAGCTTGGGGTTAATCATATCAGTTATATCTGTTTAAGGTTATACTTCTTCTCTTTCCTCTATCGGGACGGGGGCTGCCTGCCCCCTCCGCTATCTCCGCACAAAGGTAACACTTTTTCTTCAATATCCCGCCCTTTCGGCCGACAACCTTTCGCCCGCCCCCTCTCCCCCTGCCTGAGCTGCGCCCCAAGCCAGCCCTCTCCCCCTGCCGCTCGCCCCCGCAGCCGTGTGAGGCCTTCCCTTAAATGTAAAACGAGGTTAAAAAGACGTACTCTCGAGCCAGCGGCAGGCCAGCCGTGAGCCAGCCTCTCCCTATCCGCAAGGTATGTGCTGCGGGCAGGTCGGGCATAGGCTCTGCATAAAAACAAAGCATGGCCGCACGCTCATCTTTGCGTGCAGCCATGCCCTTAACTCTCAGGCTGTGCAGCCTCTATCTTACCTCAACCTTTGATACGTCGAGCAGTTCGCCGTCTATAACGAGGCGCAGGTAATACATGCCCGGCGTGAGCCCGTGCAGCTCCATTGTTACATCGGGAGTATTCTCATCAACGTCCATTTCCCTTACGGGTCCGTATACCTCGTGCCACAGTTCGAGGCGGTAAGCCCCCTCATACGCTTCTCCGTATGTCGGGTTGCTTGCCGACGCCTTCATGACGCCCATGCTCTCCTCTCTATCACCCTCTTGTTCAATCACCTTTATGTCCATACTGCCCGATGCGGGGTTTGTGTGTATGACTGCAATAATCGTTCCATATGTGATATTGTAGCGGGCGGTATAGCTGTTTGCTAAGTGACATTGGTTGTTGTCTACCACTTTAACCGTCATTACTCCAGTTGTCTTGGGCGTTACGTTTACAGTCAGTCCGCTTAGACTTTGAGTAGAGCCGTCCGGATACGTTACAAACCATCGTATATTATTTGCTTGGGTAGTGAAAAAATATTGTTTGCCTACGTATTCAAGCTGTTTTGTCGTACCCGGTTTCCAAGGTAATGCCATCATATTAGGTGGTAGCACATCGCCTATGGCGTGCGCCCCCTCTATGTCGGGAGTGATAATCTCCTCCATCGTCACCTCTTTCTCCAATGTATATGTTGCCCCGTTCAGGCTTACTGTGGCGGTTATGGTCTGTTTGCCTACATAGGGCACTGTTCCCGTCACCCTTTGTGCCTCTGCCGTGGGTGTCTTCAGTATGATGCCCGGGTCTGGTGCTATGTTGGGTATCATAGTCCCGCGTTTATAGACTGCTGTTGCGCCGTCACTGCTTTTAACTATCAGCGGTTGGGGGTTGATGAGGTAATCTTTATAGCTCCAGCGGACTGTAGCCCCTTGTGGCAGGTTTTCTATGGTATATGTCTCTTCATCACAGATGGTTGATGAACCACATATATATGCTTGTAATACCGCTTGTAATGTTCTTTCATTATTGAGCATATCCTTAATCATAAGGATTTGCCCATCTGTTATTTTGTCTCTACAATGTTTTGCGGCATAACTCATGAAATTATGTGGGTCTGGATTATATGCTTCATTATTAGCATCAACAAGCGATTTGCCTCCAGTATATACACAATCAGATATACTCCATCTGCACGGATCGGCAGGTGTATCTGAGATTAAATCTCCGCATGTTTGACTGTTTGAACCATTTACTAATTCTGGGCATCCAGAAGAGCCTGCTTGTGTACCTTGATGGGTATGGTATAGGCCTAGACAATGTCCCATTTCATGCTCCACTGTACTTTGATTATAGTATTGATAAGCTATGCTTAAATAGTTAGATACTATTCTATGAGCTGAACCAGCATAATTAACATTTGCTTTGTATGATAATAGAAATATGGTTATTTCATCACTTTTACCATATTGAGCTTTGAGCATAGCCGCCTTATCATCATTGTAGTTAATGGCATATTTATCGTCTTTTACAACAGTAGTTTCTCTGGGTACAAACGATATACCATGTGGCTTGTAGAAATTATTCAACCTGTCCATTACCGTTGTAGCGGCAGATGTTGGTAGTCCTTCTCCAGCAGTTGTTTGTATTATAACAACATGAGTGTTGATAATATAAGTCTGATTTTCATATTCGGAAACTGATTTTGTTCTAACATTTGATAATACCCATTGTGGAGGGGCTACATAGGGAGTTCCACATTTTGTTTGAGCATACACATTGAATGCACTGATGGCGATAAGTACTATCGCAAATATGATTTTTTTCATAATAATATCTCCTTTGAATAAATAGTGAATACGAATTTGTAGTCTTTTTTGTTTATTCCTAATGTTTCAGAATAGCGGTTAGGTGCAGCATAGTCAAAACTTATCATAAAATCAGAGGTGATTTCTGTGGATCGATCATATAAGAATACGTATTCTAGTGCAGATATACCCTGTTTATTAATAGTTTCGAGAGCTTGTGCTATGATTACTGATGATTCGTTTAATGACAGGTCATAACTGTCTGGACCACCAATCTTAGAATGTGCAGAAAGATGTGTACCATTGATTTTCAGCGAGACATATATCCTGTTAGAGTCTCCTAATCCACATTCATTGCCATCCTTATATTCTTCTACCTTATCTTCAAAATCAATAAGTTCTACTTCAAATTTATTATTGTCTACGGTCACTGTTTTCTTTTCGTTCATTTGAAGTTCGAATGTCTGATATTTGTTGTTCTGGTCTACTTGTTCGTTCTCGCACGCCGCGAATAGCAGGGACAGCAGCGCGAGGATAAATATTTTCTTCATAGCTTTAGTCTTTTTGAAGATGATTTATAGATATATGTGACCCTGTTTCAGGGGTATAGCCCCACGGTTGCGGGGCGGCATGCGCCGTATGCTGTTGCGGCGTCATGTGCGTGACGGGGCTTCCGCTCCTGCCCGGCGGCTTATGGACGGGCTGTTTGCCTTATGTGTGCAGGAGCATGACGGTGCTGTGCCTGTCGGCATCTCTCCGTGGCGCACGCGTCGGGGCGTGCGGCGGGAAGTCCGCCGTCTCTCTTTGTGAAGTGATGGCCCGTGTGCGGGCTGCAGGGTGCGTCTGCCGTGCCGTGCGGGTGGTCGGGTCACATTACCCTCTCCGTCGTGCCGTGGCCGGTGTCGCTGCTCTCTGTCCTCCCCGCCGCCTGACGCGGGCGGGATATTCCCCAGAGCAGCGGGTGGCCTTTTGCGTAGTGCGTGCTCATGGCTCATAT
>CALUOH010000042.1 GCA_944322025.1 uncultured Bacteroidales bacterium
TTACAGAGAGTTCCATAGGATATACACAAGGCACTTTGCTTATTTCCAGACGGTCTATAACTGCTTTTGCATCGGACTGTGCTTCTCCTGCATCGTTCTGCCAGTAGAAAACGAAGTTGTAATACCCCTCGTCTTTGACATAAACCACATGCATCACTGTGTCATTAACCCATTCGCTGCTGCCGCTTAGCCTGTTGCCTTTCATGAGTGGTGTGATGGACTGTACCGTTGTCTGTGAACCGTCGGCATAGTAAACTTTGTCACTGCCGCCATCGAACATAGCATTACCTGGTAGCAGTCCTGCTTTGATATAACCGTTGCCAGTACATTGCCACAGGTATGACACATAGTAAACTCCTGACGGCAGATATACCGTGCGGTATGCCCATGCACGACTTTCCTTGGTCGGGTCATATATGGCTGATGTACCGTCATTTGTGAGGTATAGCGATTTATTGCCATCTTGTGCTATGCTATTTCCTATGCACCATGTGTTGCAATCTTCAGAGCCGAGTATTGTCCATGTGTTTTCGGCTATTTCTTCGAATGACTCGACATAAGGCTCTTCGTAGCTGTTAACATCTTCTGTCATGGTGCGTTGTGTCAATGGTCCGACCCAATAGCTCTTTGTGTTTTCATCGCACACACTACGTACATATATGTCGTAATCGGTTAAAGGTTTAAGCCCACTTACTGTATATTGAGGAGTGTTGATTAGTGTACCACTCATGCCTGTGGTATCTCTACCTTTCTCAATACAAGCATATTCCCACTGTGTGGCCTGTCCGACTTCTACAAGTTCAAAGCCTATGCTCTCCTTTGAAACGGATATATACTTTATCTCTTCCGGCTTTTGACAGGCTGGTGTGTAGTCTATTTCCAATTCATCTATATATGACGCTACACTGCCTTTGCCTCTGCCATCTTTGTCATTGAGGTAGTAGTCCATTGTAATGGCAAGGTATTCTCCATAGCTGCTCTTATAATTTACGAGCGGGACATAATATTTCTTCCACTCGTCTGTGAGCATCACGGTATCTATCGGGATGAATGATTCCACAACATCTTCCCAATAAGCTTCTCTTTCCGGTACAACGCCGATGACAACAGCCGTACCTTTGCCGAAGAATGAGAGTTGGCATTCGGCGAGGTTGTCAACCTCCATTTTGGGCAGGAAAGCATATGAAATTTTTGTAGAGTTAGTTGTAAACAGTTGCAGACAATTGCCGTATTTGCCATTCCCGTCTATGAACGGATATTGGTCATGTCGGCTGTCTGTTTCTGCAACTGCATGAAATCCGTTCCAGCAGTCGGGTTTGTACTGGCTTCCTGTGCCGAGTGTATTGTCGAATGTCTCCTTGTATGGCATAGAGAACCTTTCCATACATACAGTCTTGAAACTGACGGGACCAGACCACTGCATTGTGCCATTACACTCAGCACCCACATATACATAGTATCTTGTGCGAGCATCGAGGTTTTCAAATGTGTATTCTTTTACACCTGATACTGGTATTTCTGTTACACCTTCAATATCATCCATTCCTATTTCTTCATTACTTAACTGGTGGTCGCAGAGACGTAATGTCACATTGTTTTGATCGGCATACCACACTACGGTAGCACCACGCGGCTGAACCTCTTTAAGTGATACCTGCCGTGGTGCAAGGCATGACGGGGACAGTTCTATCGTTAGATCGTCTATGTAGAACTCGTTCCGTGTCGCAAAGCCGGAGAAGAGAGTGACGAATCGTCCTTTGATATCGTTGTAGTCCCCGACGTATGTGTCGAGCGGTACAGTATAATAATGCCATATCCCATAGTTGTATATAGAATCTACTGGAGTGTAAGTTGCAAGGTCTTCTTTTTCTATTGTTACTCCTATGTCCAGGCGGCCTGCGTTTTCTGTAAATTCGCTGAATGGGGCATAACCCCAGAACGACAATTGGTATTTATCAATCGTGTTGTGCGTTACTGCTGTGTCTATTTCTGGAGAGAAGAAGAACACACCATCTGCTGTAGCGTCTTCGATGACACCCGAAGTTATGTCAAGTGAGTTCTTTCCACTGTAAGGATTGCTTGTGCTTATTGTAGGAATATCTCCGTTTTGGCTGTGTCCAGTCCAGCAGCACGACACATCGCCGTTGGTGTAGCTTTCGAAGTCTTCTGTTCCGAGTGCATCAGCTGCGAGTACTCCACAACCGGTACGGAACTGCAGGCCTTCACTCCACGGCCCTCCTTCTGGTGTGCATTTTGAGCGTACATGGAAGAAGTATGTAGTGTTGTAGTCCAGACCGGTGACTGTATATGGATTTTCGTTTATAGTTTGGGCGAATTGTACATCATCCGATGCTGATTGATCGGTCATAATGGCATCAAGCTCCTCTTCTGTCAAGCTTCTTTTAGCTACTACTACATCCCATTTATCTTCGATGTCACCCAGCCATCCGAACGTGGCTTGCTGCGGCTGAATGTCCGTGGCCGAGATATCGCTCATCTCGGCGCAACCGTCAATGAGGTCAACGGTAACTCCCTCAATGTAAGTGTCACAGCTTTCAGATGCAGGTACACGTAATGCTATATAATTATAGTCGGATGTACATTTAGAAAAGTATACTCTGTAATCCTGAGATGCTGTTTCTTCATTTATTAGGCGGCGTATCAAGGTGAATGACTCTATATCGTCAATTTCTTTTATTGCCCCAACCTCGAGGATGGCAGGGTTGTATTGCCCTTTCATCCTGATATTAGCAAAGAGTTCGTTGATGGGCCTTTCCATTTTTGGGAGAATGACATATGCATCGTTTTCAGACGAACTGGAGGATACAGAGATATACATCGTATTGGTCGATGCGCTTTTAGTAGGATAATAAGTATTACCGTATTTGACAGTATATTGCAGTTCTACGCACGGGAATGTCCACTGCTTGCCTTCTTGTTTGCCACCTGCAATGTCGAGTGTATATGGCAGAGGCTGCTTGTCATGACATTCTGTTGTGAAATCGAAGGCTCCCATCCAGATGTTAGGGGTAGACTCATTTCCTTCGCATACGCTTCTGACATAGTAATAATACTTTTGCCCGTTGGCTTTGAGGCCTGTGATTTCGGCTGTCGGTTCTGTTGCCGTCAGCTCTTTCTCCCATTCGTATGTCTGGCTTTCCAGCGAATCGTACACACTTTCTGTGGACAACTTTATGTCCCACGAAGCTGCGCCGTTATCGTCCCATGAGATGGCAACTGATGTGGCTGACGGGTCGGCTGTGAAGTTTTGCGGGTCTTTGCATAGGGGCAGAGGGCCGAAAGTCATGTCGTCCACATACGTCTCTGCCAAACCGCTTGAATGGGAAGCATCGAGCACGTATTTGAGCGTGAAGAAATGACCGTCGAATGTATAGTTATCCATATCGATGATATGGTGACTCCATGTATCTGCGTATGCGGTCACAGTGTCAAGAGCCTGGAATGTGGCCGTGTCCTGCGCATCCTTCATTACACCGATGACAATGTTGCTGTACACATCTTGGGAGCGCACGGTAGAATAGAAAGTTACTCGTTTTTTCATAAGGTTTTCTATCTCCGGAAATACAAGGTATGTATAGGATGTCGGGTCATCTTCCGCACGGGCATAAAGGACATACTCCCCGCTGTGTGGCGTGACGCCATACCATGATGATGGCATCTGCGAATGCGGAGTAAAAGAGTTGGTGAAAACTTTTATTCCGCGTGTAAGTTTGTAGCTTGTCGAAGATGAATTCGGATATGTGAATGTAGAGTTGTCATTCGGGTCGATTTCGAAGTCATATTCGTATGTGTCGTATTCGATTTTTGCCGGTGTTGTGAACGACTGCGGGTTACTCCAATCTCCATAATCGCTGCCGCACTTGTTCCTTATGTATGCGAAGTAAGTTGTTTCGGCTGTAAGACCGTCTACCGTGGCAGGCTTCTGAAGTCCTTGTTTGTATACATAGTCGGTCGAGGCAAGCGCGCTCAGCGCGTCTTCCAACTCTTTCGTTTCGTCAAGACGTGTTTTTGTCACTATGATGTCACACTCTGTCGCTCCATTGCTGTTCCAGTCAAAGACTGCTTGTGTGGCCGAATAGGTCTTCACTGTGATTTCGCGTGCTTTTGCACATGAAGGTATGGAGTCCACTTCAAAATTATCAACAAAAAACGTATTGTAGTCATCCGATTCGGAAACGAGAGCAATATGTTTTGCTGTCTTGTCCGCGCCGGTAAGTGGTACTATGAATTCTGTGAAGCCGCTGCCGTCGCTATGTAGGCTTACCGTCGCCACCTCATCGAAAGTCTCGAACTTTGTCGGGTCGGTCATCACGCCTATTTTCAGTGTCGCGATATCCGGCGTATTGTATGTGCCCCATAGGCGCGAGCCATAGAAAGTGACTTGCAATTGTGAGATGTCTTCGATATCTATCTCCGGAGTGGCGGCATAGGCGTAATATCCTCCGGGAATGGCATTGTAATATGTCTCTGAGCCGAAAGCCAGGCATGGGGTGGCATCGGGAGAATAGCTACCAAATGAGTTTTGCGGTACGTTTGTATTGATGTATGGAATGTTCTGATTATACGATGTGCCGAAAAACCAGTCTTTGTGCTGCTGCGACATTCCTGTCACTTCAAGGTTGAAGTCTTCATAGTAAGGGATATTGACTTTTTGGAGCGTGTTGAATTTCACTTCTGTGGACCACAAGCTCTCTTCTGAGTCACATAGTGCGCGGACGTACACATAATATTCACCTCCGAGGTCGAGGTTTTCAGCTGTGAAGGTACGCGCAGTGCCGATAAGCAGAGTATCAACGGGAGTGCTCCTATACTCATCACGGCTACTGCTTAGCAGAAAGTCGCTGAGCGGCTCTTCTGAAATCCTGACATGAAACTGCTTAGTATCCGAGCTGCCGCTCCAATATATGGTGGCAGACGACTGAGTCTGGTTTCCGACTGTGACAGACGGACGCGAACATTCTGGACATGGACGTATCGTAATGTCGTCCAGTACTATGCCACGACCAAGGTTGTCACTGCCTTCAAATGCCAATTGGTATGTTTTTGAAGAGGACACAAGTTCTACCATAGTTGTTTTCCACACTGAGGTATATTTGTCCAGTACAGTAAGCGTTGCCCACTCCATGTCTTCGGTAGTGCGGTAGTAGATGCGTAGTGTGTCGAAATCGCCAGCCCAGCTGTCTTGTGCGTAGGCGAAAGATATGACCGGTTTGCTCATTCCAGTCACGTCGACAGGCGGTAAAATCAGTTTGGTTCTGAAACCTTCCTTTTGATTGGTGTTGTTTCTCAGCGAGATGCGGTAATTCCCGCTGTGTGTACCCGTAGGATAGAGGAGTCCATCGCCACCTTCGACTACCCAGTCATGAGAGCCGATGATATGCTCCTGGGTCCATCCTTCCGGGAGTTTGCCGTCTTCAAAACCTTCGTTCAGCACAGAGCCGTTACCCTGAGCAAGAAGAAGCGGTGATGCGGCTGCCGCCAATGCGACAAGCGCAATTCTCAAACGTGTTCTTAGTTTCATAGGTTTTTTGTTTGGTTAGATTAGAAATAATATGAATGTTTATTGTAAGTCGGTTTGCTGTTTGTTTTTACCGTACAAGTATTTTGTGTGACGTAATGTTTCCTTCTTGTTCAAGTGTCAATATATAAACTCCAGGCATGTCAGGCATAATCAGCTCGTTGTTGTCGCTGTTTATTATAGTTTCTGAGTATATTATGCCGGAGACGCTGTATAGTCTGGCTGTAGATTTTCCCTGGACATTGGCAATCATTATCTTGCTGCCTGCTGTTACTTCTGTCTGTATTGGATATTGCGAGATGTTACTCCGTATCTCAGGTATGATGGAACATGTGGGCAGAGTTATACCGTCTTCGGCACGTGTTAGCATGACATAGTATGATGTTGTTGTGTCCAGCGTGGCATATTCGCCAAGGTATAGATATGAACCGTTTTCGCCCGAGAGAGGTTTACCGTCCATGTACCATTGAAATGCCGAAAATGTATAGCCGCCGTTGTATAATTCGTTTGTCACGGCGAGCACGTTGTTCCATTTTTGGCGTACTATGTTTGAAGGGTAGTGTATCTCGAATGTTATGGGAAAGAAAAGAGTGTCGCAGATGATATCACCTATGACTATCCCGGCATCGTAACGGTCAGCACGACAAGTGTCGGGAATGAAGAGCATGATAGGCTGGTTGTCGGCAAAAGCCATAGTGGTGTCAGTGAATCCTGCAGTGTGTGCCTTGTTTCCAAAGCGTATAGTATAGTCAGTCAGTATACCTTTTGTGTAGGAGTATGGCACTAATATTGTATTGTCGTCGGCGCATGCCGTGTATGGAGATAATGTGTCTATCGATAGTTCTACACATTCACGACCTACTGTGACAGTCTGTGGTGCGCTGGAGCAACCATGGGAGTTGTAAACTATTATTTCGTAATCACCTCCACTCAATCCTTCAAGTTCTCATTCCATTTTGCCATTTATGGAGTACGTATAGTTTTTCTCTGCGCAATCGATTATGATTTTGCCAGAGTTCGGTGTTACAGCTTCAGGTTCTGTCGTGCAGGAGAATGTTATCTCAGGCAGTATGGCCACATTGACTATCACTGTAGAATCACAACCGTACTGGTTTTCGAGTTTGTATTCATATCTACCTTCCTTGTCGATCTGTTCGGGTCCGGCTACGGATATGCTTCCATAGCAGATGGTGTCGTTGATTACAGTACTTTGGCTACGCGGGTTTACATGCAAATGTATTATACTGATACTGTCACATCCGTATCTGTTCTTGATGTCACAGACTATAGTAGTGTCTCTCACTGCACCGAATATCTGTACCGGCTGACAGAAGGCGAATGTCTCGCCATAGCAGAGTGTGGTGTCAATCTCGCGTGTCTCAGTAAGTATGGATGGTACTGTTATGGTATATGTCGTATCATCGTAACATCCGCCAGAGATGCCGGCTTTCAGTTCAACTGTTATCTTTCCGCCTTCGTTAGGTACGGTCAGAAGAGGATTGTGTTCTTCGTATTCCGTTCCGTTTATAGTCCATATTGTCGTTTCTGCCACTTCGTCTGTGTGTACAGGGTTGCCATCTTCGTCACGCGATACTACATGGCTTTGGTCTGTCAGCTGTATGTAGTTGCCACAGTTGGAGGGAATATGTTCCCAGTCGAAAGTGGCGAAGGGCAGCCGCGGGGAGACTTTTGTCTTAAGTTCGAACTGGCAGTTTGCGCCGCCTTCCTTGAATATGCAGTGGCATACATATTCGCGGTCATCATCAGAAGCTGCCTTATAAATCTGTTCGGTGGATAGCGTGTCGTTCATGTTGTCAGACAGGAACCATGCGTAGTTGAAACCATCGGGAGCTTTGAGATCCATGGTAGGACTTGCGCCGCAGCTCATGCCCTGAATGGTGCCTGATGCACATCCAAGTGTGAAATAGGCATAGCCATAATGTGCTCCTAATGTGCAGCCCTGAGTTATAAGACGTATCTTGACATCTCGTCCGGCCATGCCAGAGAGGTCGAATCCGAGGGTAGTCCACTCTTTCCATACAATGTTGCTGCCGTTTATTATTTCCGTATTCCATCCCTCGGCATTCATGTCGGCGTAGAATGATGCTGTGCCACATTCTGGGTCTATCAGCCGTCCTTCCTCATCGTAGAGTTCAAGGTTGAAATAGGGCTGCTCTTCTACGTTGTGCTGCGGGTCTTCGAAGACTATGGCGTATTTCAGCAGCAGAATGCATTGGTCGGGACTGATGTTAACGGTATATTCTATGCCGTCAGCTTCTGCTCCCGTGTTCCAATTACCTATTCTTATCGAAGCAAGTTCGCCATCGGGAATGGTTCTCAGCTTTCCCCCCGTTCGGATGTCGGTCTCTCCTGCCATCCAGTGTACGGTGTGTTGGCTGTACATGTCTTTGTAGCCAAAATCTTGTGGTGTGACAGCTGCCATCTGCGGCAGTGTGTCTGCATCGCCAATAAGGCATGATACGCTTTCATCGGTCAAGTCTATATAATTGATACAGTGGTTTTCCGGACAGAATACGAGATTGGTGTATTTCAATGTGTATGCACTCCACAATGTATCCTCCCCTCCGACAGGCGATACGGAGCGCATGCGGAAATCATATATACCTTCGTCTATACCACCTAAGATGTATGTGTGCGATGTGCTGCCCACAGTGCCGCGTATGTTCTTTATTATCCGCCATTTGTCCGTGCCAGATTTGCGCCATTCCAAATCGTACAGCAACGTTTGTCCATTCCATGTAATAATCGCGGTGTCACACACTCCTTCCACCGTTATTCCTGTAGGAGCCTTTGATGATGAGTTGGCTATCTGGATGTTGTCAATAGCAGTGCTTATGCGCGTCTGTTCTTCTGCCGTCTCGTTGTTGACCCAAATGAAGGCAACGTAGTAAGTTTCTCCAGCATTGAAAGAGTATGTGAATGAGGATGTATACCAGTTACCGTCTCCAGCTAACCGCGAGCCACGAGTGGTACCATCCTGTTGCAGCAGACTTTGACAGCTTACCTGAGAAAGAGGCTCCATATTACTGCTACCCATTACAGATTGAGGAGCTGCTCCTGCCGATGTACTGTAAACACTCACATAAAGTCCGCTTTTGTTGTCAGTGACATGGTTTCTCCATTGGAATGAGATTTCGTATGCTCCCTGCGGTAGGCTTATTTCCCGGTATACAACCGCTACGTTCTTGTCCGTGCCGAATTTCAGGCTATCCTCACCCCAATAAGATATGTACATAGATTTCTCTCCATCATACGATGTAGCGTTGCCGAAGTACCATTTGTCAGTACAGACATCTCCCGGATTAAGAATCCAGTTGCCGTTTTCAGTGTTGTCCTCGAACCCATTGAAGTAGGGTAGTGTAATGTTCTGTGCCGAACATGTTACGGCATAAAGAAGCATTATGTAAATGAATATTGTCTTTGCTGTTGAGTTTTTCATGGTATGATTACATTTGGCGTTTTACGATGATTTTTTCCGCTTTGCGCGTGCCGTCGGCAAGAATGGTTTCAACGATATATGTGCCTTCCGTATCTGGAGCCTCGACCCTTGTCACACCGTTGGAGATTTCAGTGATGCTTACAAGTTGACCGGTGACGCTACATATACGTGTCAGGCCGTTGGCGCTACTTTTGACAGAGATGTTACCTCCAGAGAAAGTCACTGTCGGGAAAACCTCTATCTCGGCAAACGGTTGCGGGGTAATCGGGCATGTGTTCATGACGGTTCCGTCGGTGCGTGTAAGTTGTACATAGTATTGTGCTCCAGCTTCCAGTCCGTCCGGTTGGTATAAGTTGGCGGATATTTCACCCGTGATTGGAGTCCCGTCTTTGTACCATTGGTACGCGATGAAATCATAACCTCCATTATATGTGGAGTTGCGTACACCTATTACATCGTTCCATCGTTGCACCAGTATAGTATCCGGGTAATTAATATTCAGGATAACGTTTTTCTTGGCATCGCCACACTCCATGTTTTCGAATATGAATTTGGCTGTGTATCTATCAGGTTTCAGTGTTGGAGGTATAGGTATTACAAGATTATCGTCCTCTGGCTCTCCCCCTGTTATATTCATATCTTCCGCGTCAGTGCCGTCTATGCTCATGTCAAATGAACTTATGATACCGGAGGTGAGAGTATATGGTATCACGACTGCACTATCATCGGCACACGCACTTATCTCGTCTGCTGCGAGTTCTATTATGAGAGATTCGTTGACGAGCAGTTCAAGATTGACTGTAGAATCGCAACCATCTACCGTTTTAAACACTTCCGTGTATGAGCCAGTTGAGGTTAGCTGTTGCGTGCCAAAGCGGTACGGGGTATCAGCCGAGCAGATAGTGTCCTTAATATCCATCTCATATTTGTCATGAACAGTGAGGTTGAGTACTACTATAGAGTCGCATCCAGAGGCAGTGCTGACTACCGTGTCAAAATATTGCCCTTCGCTGAAAAGGAAATTGCCATCAAACTCATATGGAGTGCCATAACATGTAGTAGCATTAATGGTGTCACCGAGACGGTCGAGTTGTGGCAGGTCTATCTCGAATGTACGCGACTCTTCGCAGTCGGCGAGTACAGTGCTTAATGTCACAGTATATTTACCTCCTTCAGACGGGAAGGTATGTGTGGGAGCCCATTCACTGCTTGTCGTTCCGTCACCGAAATCCCAGTGTACGCTGTCACACATCTCATCCGTGTAAGTAGTGTCTCCGGAAATCGGGTTTACCATTATTACGCTACTGTTATTGGTAAATCTGACTACATTCTGACATCGTTCTACTGTGCTTTCAGCAGACATATCGGGATGAGGGAAACGAGGTATGGCTTTAGCAGAGACAGTAAAATAGCAGTTGTCATTTGTAAGTTGTATACATTCGCACCAATAGGTTGCCGTGTCAGTCTGTGGCACTGCTATCTGTTGTCTTGTGCTGTATGTAACATTAGGAGTGCCATCCCTATACCAGCGGTAACGGAATCCCGGAGGTGCCTCAAACTTGTTTTCCGGTCCTGTACCGCAGCTCAGCGCACGAATCTGCCCGTCCGAACATCCGAGTGCAAAATAAGCATAGCCGAAGTGAGCACTCTGCGAACAGTCTTTTGAGGCCAACTGTATTTTTAGTGTCTGTCCCTGATATTCTGAGAGATTTACTCCCATGGTTGACCAATCGCGCCATACAAGAGAGTCAATAGTCTCCCAAGAATCATCGTCAGTGTTAGTGCCGGGAATAAAGTCGGCTGTGGCACAGCCATATTCGCTCAAGTCATACCCATCTTCGTCTATTACGCGTAAAGTAAAGCGTGGATTGTTCTCCATGACGTGGTTCGGAGCTTGCAGTACAACGGCATATTTAAGTAAAAGAACCGCTGTGTTGTCCAAATCTACGGGGTAGTCGTACTCTATCATTTCGGCCTCCGAACCTACATTCCAGTTACCTATGCGTACGGAAGCTATTTCATCTTTAGGCACAGTGCGCAGACGGTTGGCTGTGCGTGGGTCTGTCTCATTTTTGTCGTAATGCAAAGTATGGCGGCTTCCTATGGATTCATATCCTGCATCTACAATTCCGGGGTATTTATCCGGATGTAAGAAGTCACCAAAATAGCATTGACAATTCTCTCCTTCGAGATCCATGTAGTATATGCAACGGGTACCGGTATAGAATACGAACTGTTTCTTAGATATCCATCCACTGTGAAATTCTCCACAATTAGAACGGATGTACACATCATAAACACCTTCGCCGAGACCACTTGCGGTTACGGATGTACTTGTGTAGTCTTTATGTTCTATCCATGTAGTGTCGCCTTGACGGCGCAGGCGGAAATCATAGTTGTCAGTTGTACCTTCCCATGTGACGGTGACATTTTCTCCTTCAGTTGTGAACTCTAACTTACGTGGCCTGTCACATGCTCCTTCCGGGATGATGTTTATGTTGTTTATGGCTGCAGACGGGTTGTTGACACCACCTTCACCGTTGTTCCACATGAATATAAGTTTTCCTTCAGTTCCGTCAGATGTGAATGTGCAGTAGGTCGATGTCCAGTCGGTGTCGTATAGTTTCTGGCTGTTGTTTGTGAAACGCAGTGCGTACTGTTCTACCCAGTTTGGACGCAGACCCTGTGCATGGCAGTTGGTAGGCTCAGTTGCAGGAATCCATCCTACATACAGTACATCGTTGATGTTGCCTCCGCACATGTAATCGAACGACAGTTCATATGTGCCTGCATCAAGAGTAAGAGTGCGATATGTTACGGTAAAGTCAGCATTGAGCGCATAGCTTGCCGATGCACCTCCATCGCTTGATATATAGATACCGTAGTTCCCGCCATTCTTCTCTCTTGTACCTATGTGCCAGCGGTTCACACATTTAGGTCCTTGGTTACCAGGGTTGAGTACCCATGCGTTATGTTCGTTTTCGTCTTCAAAGTCGCATTCGAACTTGTTGTCCGCATAAATGTGGCTGCACAGCAAAGTTGCTATGACTAAAATAGTTACCTGTATTGCAAAGTGCTTTCTCATCTGTCTATGGAACTTTTTATATTTAAGGTGACAATGTTTTTTCTATGGTCTCGATTCCCATATTCTGCCGTTTCAGCCGCGATGGAATATGCTTCTGTGCAGTATGTATGCTTCAATTGATGTAGTGGAGGAACGTTCAATGCCAGTACATGGGTTGCGGATGTGGTGCTTGTCCCTTTTGTTTTTAACAAAATAGTTGCCGTAATGACTTTTTCTGTTAAAAATAACGTTTGGCAAATCCGTTTTTTCTTGATATTTCATTGATGCTTTAATGTTGTTAATGGATTTAACAGTGAATTTATTTTGCCTTACTCTTTATTTTCTCTGTTTTATCTCTTTATACAGCATGGATTATTTCTCTGAATTTCTATGCGTCCTATTCCTTTTCAAGTCTGTCTTTCTTTGTGTTTTCTCATTGTTACGACATCTTCAAGGCTTTGTGTCTACGCATATTCAGCACTTTACAATTTACTCAGAAATATGTATAGTGTTCAGGTGGCTTAACAAAAAAAAACGTTTGTGTGGGTTAATCAAGCGGTTTGAAAAAAGTCGTATATACTCTTTTACGGTAAACTTTCTGTCTAATGTATCTTGTATGGATATGCAAGGTAGAGTAATACGTACATATTTGGTCTTTATCGTTTTTCGATAAAATAATTTGGTTGTTATGGATAAAATGATTTACTTTGCATCAAGAAGTATGGGGATATGGGGATGCGTGTTGTGGTGTGGGTGCGGACAGGGTAAGGAGCAGTTGTGTTTTTAGTATTTGGGAGATTTAATTATGAGAAAGTTCAGGGTATTGTGTATATTGTTGCTGGTCGTGTTCTTTGCGGGTACGGCGCAGAGGATGGTGACAGACATGCTCTACGGATACCGCATGGGACAGGGTGTATGGGAGTACAGCATCGGGCGCAGGCTTGTGGACGATACGCATGTCAGCCTCGATGTCAAGATGGAGGAGTTCAATGGGATAATGCCGAATGCGGTGAATGAACTGACGGGGGATTCGGTTGTGATAATACCGGAGCGTGTGACTGTGGCGGCGTTTGTGGATGAGGAGAGTGGCATGTACAATTCCAACAGGACTCTCGAGGTGGTGTCTCTGATACTTAATTTCATGCTTGTGGCCATATTTTTTGTAATGACGGTATATTTTGTCAAGATTATAATCGCATTTTCACGCGAGGAGGTGTTTGACAAGCGTATCATACGGTGGATTAACATCATAGGGTGGTGCTATATTATAAATGCGGTGTCGAATACGCTATGGCAGGTCTTGCGTGTGTACCATGCAGAGGCGACAATAGCATTGGATAACCTGACGTTCTCTTACAGCCACATAATAGACTGGGGGTCGTTGACATTGGGTCTTATCGTGCTGCTGCTTAACGAGATTCTGACTGTCGCCACGGGATATAAGGAGGAGCAGGACCTTACGATATGAGTGTGATTGTGGAAATAATGACGGGGGAGATATGCCGATAGTAGTTAATCTGGATGCGGTGATGGCCAAGCGGAAGATGTCGCTCAATGAGTTGAGTGCGCGGGTGGATATAACGCCGGCAAACTTGTCGATATTGAAGACGGGGAAGGCACGGGCTGTCCGTTTTTCTACTCTGGAGGCCATATGTGAAGTGCTCGGGTGTCAGCCCGGGGATATTCTGGAGTATGTAAGTGAGGAAGAGAGTTCAAATCAACAATAATTCATTAAATCAAAACGTCGTTTTATGCGAAAAAGATTTTCTTTAGTGCTTGTGGCGCTGCTGATGTGCGCTGCGGGTTTGTTTGCGGAGACTGACTACCGCAAGGGTTTTCAGGAGTATAAGCTGGCCAACGGGCTGACTGTATTCCTATGGGAGGATGAAGACCTTCCGAGTGTGCACGGAAGGGTGGTAACCCGTGCCGGTTCGATAGACGAGCCGGCGGACTATACTGGTCTGGCCCACTATCTGGAGCATATGCTTTTCAAGGGTACAGATAAGATCGGGGCTTTGGACTGGGAAAAGGAGAAGCCCCTGTATGACGAGATTATCGCGCTGTATGACCAGCTGAATAAGAACACTGACCCGAAGAAGAATGATGAGATAATCAAGGCCATCAACGAGAAGTCGTTAGAGGCTGCGAAGTACACGGCTACGGATGAGTTCTCGAACCTGACAACAAGCTATGGAGGAAGCGGTCTGAACGCTTATACAAGCTATGATGTTACGGTCTATTTCAACGATTTCCCGGCGGGGGCAATGGAGAAGTGGCTGGAGCTTAACTCGGAGAGGCTGATGAACCCTGTGTTCCGTTCGTTCCAAGCGGAGCTGGAGAATGTGTTTGAGGAGTTCAATATCAGTCAGGATAACAAGGATAGACAGCAGATGGAGTTCTGGAACTCGAAGGCATACGCGGGGACTCCGTATGCGCGTTCGGTGATAGGTACGGCCGCGCACCTGAAGAACCCTTCGCTGTCGGCTCTCATAAACTTCTATAATACATGGTATGTGCCTAACAACATGTGCCTCATGCTGGTGGGTAACTTTGATTCTGAGGCTGTGAAACCGATGATAGAGAAGACATTCGGACGCCTGCAGCCGAAGGAGCTGCCCGCACGCTTCGAGTATAAGGAGACTGACCTGTCGGGCAACCAGAAGTACACTGCCAAGATGAGCGACTATCCGTCAATCATGTGGATATACCCGGGCGTGAAGAAGGGGGACAAGGACGAACTTCTGCTCCAGTTCACACTCCGTATGCTGAACAACGGCCGTAACACCGGTCTGCTTGACAAGCTGATGATTGACGGTACTGTCAATGCTGCGGTTGCAGGCCTTGACACACGCCGCTGCGGAGGCCGCATCATAGTGCAGGGCGTGCCTTATTTCGATGTGCAGCAGAGGACATGGGAGAGCAACCGCGCTACGGAGAAAATCATCATGGCGGAGGTGGAGAAACTGAAGAACGGTCAGGTGGACGAGTGGCTTTTCAACTCCGTGAAATCAGAACTCCTGCAAGGATACGAGACCCAGTTTGAGAGCGCGGGCACAAAGGTGCAGATGATAACCGATGCCTTCACATACGGCATAAGCATGGATGACTACTTTAACGAGAAGGCTGCCATAGAGGCCATCACTCTCAATGATGTCAAGGCGTGTGCAGCCAAGTATCTCAGCGGCGACCGCATGATGGTGGCATTCGAAGACGGAGAGACTAAGGTGCAGAAGCTGCCGAAGCCGAAAATCAAGCCACTCGAGCAGCCTAAAAGCGTAGAGTCGGAGTACGCTAAAGCCTTTAAGAAGATGTCGACTACACCGACAGTGGAGAAGTACTGCGACTTTAACGAGGTGACTGTCAAGCCGCTGTATGACGGCGTCACAATGCACTATACGCCGAACACGAAGAACGATGTGTTCTCACTGCAAATCACATATAAAGTGGGTTCTGCCAAACTGCCCAAGCTGGAGTATGCGGCGCAGCTGCTGAACTCGGCCGGCATGATGCCTAACGTGAGCGCGCAGGATCTCCGCCGCCAGTACTCCGAACTCGGAGCGACATGTGGCTTCTCCGCATCGGACAGCTATTTCACAATATATGTTACAGGAGAGGACAAGAACCTCGAGCAGATATGTAAACTCGTGACAAGGCAGACCCTCATGCCTAATCTGGACGACAAGCAGATAAGGTCAATGATAAGTAATGCCTACTGGGGTCGCATGAATGAGAAGAAGAACCCATCGGTAGTCGAGAGTGCTCTCATGGAGTACATTATCTATGGCGACCAGTCACACTATATTGACCGCATTTTAGCCGAGGACCTCTATAAGGCTACTGTAATGCCAGACGGAACATTCACAGAGTCTTTCCTCATCAATAAGATGAACCTTACGGAGACCATCAACGAGGCAACGGGTTATGAGGTTGAGCTTTATTACTGCGGAACGAAGCCAGTGGACGAGGTGGCCAACATACTCAAAGGGAACACGCCTATCAAGGACAAGACCATCAAGACGGAGTGTCCGGTCATCCGCGACAAGAAGGGTTATGATAAGACATCCATCTACTTCCTGCCCGACACGAAGTCAGCGCAGGCCAAGATATATTTCTACTTCGAGGGGAAACCTGCTGACTTCAAGCCGGAGACTGATGCACGCCGCGCAGCATTCAACCAGTATTTCTCAGGCGGGTTCAGCGGACTTGTCATGAACGAGATACGCGAGAAACGTTCGATGGCATATACGGCATACGCAGACTTCAGCAGTGCGGCGCGTCCTGACAAGGATACTTATTTCATTGGCTACATAGGGACGCAGCACGACAAGGTGGCCGATGCAGTGGATGTATTCATGAACCTCGTGGACTCCATGCCGCAGTATCCGGAGCGTATGGAGGACATAAAGACTTATCTGCATCAGACGGCGTTCATGTACAAGCCATCGATGAGATCAAAGGCTGCATTGTATGAGAGCTGGAAGGAGTGCGGCTATACGGAAGACCCGACCAAGGGACTGGTGCAGGCGTATGACGGCATGAGCTATGATGATCTCCTGAAGTTCTATCAGGAGAATGTGCAGGGCAAGCCTATGACTATCGTCATCATAGGCGACCCGAAGACTATCAACCAAAAGGCTCTCAAAGCGAAATACGGCAAGCTGAACAAGGTGAGCATCAACAGCCTGTTCAAGGGCAGCCTTGACGAGAAGGATTTCCAGTAATTGTCTGAGGACAGTTTACGGCTAAACGCCGGTGCACTCACAGCAGTGCACCGGCGTTTCTTTTTATGGCTGCGGGGGAGGGTGTTGTGGTGTGAGCCAGAAGCTGTGTATGGGCAGCGTCATGGTCCGGCGGCCGGTGAGGAGGGAGGCATGACGGGGGAGGGAGGGTGTGCCGGCGGGGATGCGGGGCTGTGCGTTTTTGTGCGGGCAGAGGGTGCGAGGGGTGGCTTGTCGCTCCCTTGTCGCTCCCTTGCCGCTTCGGCGAGAGTACGACTTTTTAACTCTGATTTACAGTTGAGGGTAGGGAGGGAGTCCCTTGCTTCTTCGGCAGGGCTTCGGAGGTGTTCCGTTGAGAGTAGGTGTTTTTAACCTATTTTTACTGTGACTGTCGCGGAGGATGGAGGGGAGGGAGAGGTTTGTGGGTATATTCAGAAAGAGTTTTGATTTTCCGACAAGCCCTGTTTTTGGGGCTGTGGGCAAAATAAAGACAGTTTGTTGGTGTCATCATGCAACAAAACTATGTCCGTTTGCATCAACAGTATTGAACGCACCTCATAACGGACGTTTGCGGGGAGGCCGAAAACCGGACAGATAGAGTAGGCGTAATGTCTGTAATTTATAATGCTATGAAAAAATTACTTTTTGCACTTGCCATTGCGGCGGTGCTTCCGTCTGCGCTATGCGCACAGTCTGAGTTCAAGCCTACGGGCGACAGTGTGAGGGTTGCGGCCGAGCTTTTCCTGACGCCGGCATCGTTCAGCGTGGATTATGATGACATTGAGGGAACTCCGTCGTTCTCGAATACGAGTATCTCTATACCGAGTTACGGTGCGAAGGTGAGGGTGTTCAAGAACCAGTGGGCGTTCAGGATGCAGCTGGGGCTTAACTCGACTATCGCGGGGAGCAGTATGGAGACGAGCAGTGCGCCCGGCAGCAGCGCGACGGAGAGCCACAGCAGTGAGAGCTATACGTCGTTCGCCCTCGTGCCGGGCTTTGAGTACCATTTCAAGGGGTCGAAGCGCGTTTCGCCGTATGTAGGCGCGGAGGTGGGCCTGCTGCTGAACAGCAACGGGAGGAACAGCAGGACGGCCGGTGAGCTGACGGATTCTTACTCGAATACGCGCACGGGTTTTGTGTTTAATGCGCTTACGGGTTTTGATGTGTATGTGTGCAAGGGGCTGTACCTCGGTGCGGAGCTGGGTTTCGGGGTGAAGTCGATGTGCGTGGAGAAGGATGTCGAGGAGACGTATGAGAGCCGTTCGGTGCTGACCAATATCGGTTTTGTGGCGACACCGGCTATCCGCGTGGGGTGGCTCTTCTGAGGGATACGGTTGATTTAGAAACTGTTTTAATTTTCCACAAACACTGTTCATGGAGTGTTTAAACATATATCATATATAGTTTTCGTCTATGTCTTGTGCGCCCCGTCGTCCCTATCATGTCCTCACGCCCTTGCAATAGCCCGCTATTGCATCGGTCATGAGAACATGATATACCCTGACGGTGCATCACAATTCATATAGACGGCAAAATCAAAACAGTTTCTTATACGGGAACGCCCCCTGCATGCTGATGAGGCTGCGGGGGGCGTTTTATTGTTGTGTCTGTTATGCGTGGAGGTGTTGCGGGGGCTTCACACGAAGTTGCGCGGGGTGGAGCAGACGTTGTTTCGCAGGTATGTTTCTATGTAGCGTTCTTTCTTTATCTGATAGACATCAGAGAGAGTTATCATCAGGCCGGTGTCGTATATGTCGCCGAAGTCGGGGTCGAAGACTGTGCCGAATGTGGTCATGCTCGGCGAGAGTTCTATATAGGCGTGTATCAGCGGGGGGATGCAGTCGCCGCGTTCGCGTACATAGCCGTTGAGCCATGTGAATCCTTTTTTGTAGGAGCTGTCCGCTCCCATCAGGGAAAGCAGCCGCGCAGTGTCGGTTTCGGTCACTGTCTCTTCCTTTTTCGGAATGAGCAGCCCTTGTTTGTCGCGGAAAAAGTGGTTGAGGTAGAAAATCATAGCCTTGCGCGCTTCGGGGTCGGTCTTGGAGTAGATGGTCACTTTGCCGAAGAGGTATTTTACATGAGGCCGTTGTGCAACGAGAGCGCCAATGCCGTCCCAAAGGTTGTCGAGCGCAAAAAGGCTTTTGATGCCTCCTTTGATACTCTGGTATTTTGGTTGTACGAATGCGCGGCCGAGTTCGAGTGTACATGGCAGGTAGTCGCGGATGAATGTCTCAGAGAAGCGGAATATGTGTTCCGAAGCGATGTCGGGCTGCCCGTCCGGGCGTGGTGAAGCATCGCGGCCTTCGATGAATCGGTAGCCGCCGATGATTTCGCAGGCGTCGGGATTCCATACTATGAGCTGTCGGTAGGGGTGCTCCATGAGGTCGAAGCGGTCGGTGTCAATCTCGTTTCCGCTGCCGCCGCCGCCGAGGCGGAATGAGAGTTCGCGGAGGCGGCCAATCTCGCGCATGGTGTTCGGGGCGGAGTGTGCGGAGACGATGTATATGTCGTTGCCCGCCTTGTTTGTGTGGCGGAGGAAGCGTTCGGCGGTGAGTTCGTTCTCTATGAGCCGAGGGTCGACGGGGGATATTATCTTTTTCATCTGCTGAGGTCCGGGGTGTCAGGATATTCCGAAGCGGTCGAACTGCAAGTCGCTTTTGATGTCGGAGACGTATGTCTCGATGTGGCGTTCGCGCTTGTCGCTGTAGATGTCGTCGACGGTGACGAGTATGCCGGTCTCTTCGACGTAGCCGAATTCGTCGTTGACGGCTGTGCCGAATACTTTCATTGTGCCGGAGAGGTTCATGTAGGCGTTGACGAGCGGGGGTATGTTCTGTCCGAGGGCACGGATTTCGTGGTTAAGAATCTTGTAGTTTTCCCTCATTTCGTGGTGGGGGAATAGGCCGGAGATGCGGCGCATGTTTTCCGCGTCGGGGGTGAGGGGCGTGACGGGTGTGACGAGACCTTCGCGGTCGCCGAAGTGGCGGTCGAGGAAGTGGAGTATCATGTCACGTCCGAGAGAGCCGAAGGAGGGGTACATGGTGACCTTTCCGAAGAAGTAGCGAATTTCGGGGTGGAGGACAGTGAGGGCGCCGAGGCCGTCCCAGATGTTGTCGAGGGCGTAGAGGCTTTTCGCGCCGCCCTTGATGCTCTGGTATTTGGGCTGTATGAAGGAGCGTCCGAGTTCAAGGGTGTAGGGCATGTATTCACGCATGAACCTGTCGGAGAAGCGGAAGAGGTGAGCCGTGGCGATGTCGGGCTGCCCGTCGGGGCGCAGCGTGATGTCGTTGCCGAGGATGAAGCGGTATCCGCCGATTATCTCTTCAGCATCGGGACTCCATACGATGAGCTGGCGGCAGGGCACGGGCATGGTGTCGTAGCGGTCAATGTCGGCCTCACGGCCAGTGCCTCCGCCTGCATCGCGGAAAGCGCATTCGCGGAGGCGGCCAATTTCGCGCATGACGTTGGGCGCATTGTGCGCCGTGACGACGTATATCTCATTGCCAGCCTTGTTGGTTTTTCTCAGGAAGCGTTCGGGTGTTAGCTCGTGCCTGAGAAGTTCTTTCGGGACCGGCGGTATGATTTGTTCCATAATATATGTGTATGCAGTTATCTGCCTACCTCATTGCGGTAGGACTCCACGTATCTTTTCCACTTGTTTTCGTAGACATCGGCGAGGGTGATGATCATGGCGGTGTCATATACGTCGCCGAAACTGGGGTCGAAGACTGTGCCGAATGTCTTCATAGAGCTTGATAGCTCGATGTATGAGTGGATGAGCGGCGGGACGTAGTCGCCAAGCGACTTGACATATGAGCTGAGTATCTTGTAGTTTTCTTTCTCAGTTGGTGCGGAGAAGAGAGCATCGAAGAAGCGGCGTTCCTCGTCGGTGAATGTCTCCGCGTTTTTGCCTGTGAGGAGGCCTTCGCGGTCGCCGTAGAATTTTTCGAGGAAGTAAATCATCGCCTTTCGTGACATCTCGGGGCTGGTGCTGTAGACTGATACTTTGCCTGCGAGATATTTTACGTCAGGGGATGTGGCGACGAGGCCGCCGATGCCGTCCCAGATGTTGTCGAGGGCGTAGAGGCTCTTGCGCCCCATTTCGGGGGACTGGTATTTGGGCTGTACGAAGGCACGCGCCATCTCGATGGTGTATGGCATGTATTCGCGGATGAATTTGTCGGAGAAGTGGAATAGGTGCTCTGTGTTCACGTAGGGCTGTCCGTTGGGGTGGAATGTGGCTTTCGCCCATCGTGTGAAGCGGTAAGCCCCTACAATCTCTTCGTTGTCGGGATCCCAGACCATGAGCTGGTAGCATGCGGGGTCTTCGAGGTCGAAGTGGTCGAGGTCGACTTCTTTTCCGCTGCCGGCACCTGCCATGCGGAATGTGAGTTCGCGTACGCGGCCGAGTTCGCGCAGGGCGTGGGGAGCGGTCTGCGGGTTTATGATGTAGATGTCATTCCCGGCTTTCTGCGTATGGCGCAGGAATGTGCGTTCGTTCAGTTCGGCTTTTATCAGCTGTCTGTCGATGGGTTCTATCAAAGGTATCATAAGCAAAAAGTTGTATTAGTAAGGTCAGTCTCTGTGCTGATTGTGATGTTGCACAGGGAGGTATTTTTGTGCAAAAGTAGTAATTTTCCGTCAATGGACAAAGGATGGATAAAACAGGTATCGGTGGAATGGGGTTTACAATTTGACCGTCTTTGGTAAGAAAAGGCGAGAAAAGAGCGAACCGCTTGGTTGAGGGTAGCGGGAGGATAACGGGAAGATAAGGAGAAGGTAGGGCAGTGGTTTGGATATGAGGAGGTTGCTGGTGCGGGTTTGTACGCATTGGGAGTGGTGTTTGTGGAAGAGATGTGGGTTTTGACCTGTTCGGGAGGAGGGGGAGGTCAGCCTTTTTCGGAGGCGGCGAGGCGCTGTTCGAGGCGTAGCATCTCGTCGCGCCATTGCGCGGCCTCGATGAACTCGAGCTTCTTGGCGGCTTCGGTCATGCGGCGGCGGGCGTTGTCTATGGCCTTCTGGAGCGCTTTCGGGGTCATGTATTCCACTACGGGGTCGGCGGCAAGCTGTGTGCGCTCAGGTTCTATGTAGGCGTGTGCTTCTTTCGGTGTGAGATGAGAGAGGGCAGACGATGTGCGGCGCGTGATGGCCTGCGGCGTGATGCCGTGCTCAGTGTTGTAGCGCATCTGTTTCTCGCGGCGGCGGGCTGTCTCGTCGATGGTCTGCTGCATACTTTCGGTGATGGTGTCGGCGTACATTATCACTTTTCCGTTGAGGTTGCGTGCGGCGCGTCCGGCGGTCTGGGTGAGGGAGCGGTGGGAGCGTAGGAAGCCCTCCTTGTCGGCATCGAGTATGGCGACGAGAGAGACCTGGGGCAGGTCAAGCCCCTCGCGGAGGAGGTTGACACCGATGAGGACATCGAAGAGGCCGTCGCGCAGCTCTTCCATTATGCGGACGCGCTCGAGGGTGTCGATGTCGGAGTGGATGTAGTTGCAACGTATGCCGGCACGCTCGAAGTATTTGTTCAGCTCCTCGGCCATGCGCTTGGTGAGAGTGGTGACCAGCACGCGCTCATCGCGCTCGGCGCGGAGGGCTATTTCCTCCATGAGGTCGTCTATCTGGTTGAGGGTGGGGCGCACGTCAATCACGGGGTCAAGGAGTCCCGTGGGGCGGATGACCTGCTCGACTATCACGCCGCCGCTTTTGGTTAGCTCATAGTCGGCGGGAGTGGCACTGACGTATATGGCACGCTTGATAATTTGCTCGAACTCCTCGAATTTGAGGGGTCGGTTGTCGAGGGCGGCGGGGAGGCGGAAGCCGTAGTCCACGAGGTTGCGCTTGCGGGAGTAGTCGCCGCCGTACATGGCGCGTATCTGCGGGATTGTCACGTGGCTCTCGTCGACGATGAGGAGGAAGTCTTTCGGGAAGTAGTCCAGCAGGCAGAAGGGGCGGCTGCCGGGCGCGCGTCCGTCGAAGTAGCGCGAATAGTTCTCTATGCCGGAGCAGTAGCCGACTTCGCGTATCATCTCTATGTCGTAGTTCACGCGCTCATAGAGGCGTTTGGCCTCGTAGGGCTTGTCTATGCTGCGGAAGTAGTCCACCTGTTTGCCGAGGTCGAGTGCTATCTGGTCTATCGCGCTGTCGATACGCTCTTTAGTTGTCACGAATATGTTTGCGGGGTAGATGTTGAAGGAGTCGAACACGTCGAGCGTGTGGCCGTTTGCAGGATCGATGCTCTCGATGGAGTCTACCTCGTCGTCCCAGAGGATTATGCGCAGCACGTAGTCGGTGTAGGCGAGGAATATGTCTATGGTGTCGCCCTTCACGCGGAAGTTTCCACGGTTCAGCTCCAGTTCGTTGCGTGTGTAGAGCGCATCGACGAGCTGTCGGAGGAGCTTGTTGCGGCTCACTTTTGCGCCACGGTGCACCTCGATGCAGTTGTGGGTGAAGTCGTCGGGATTTCCTATGCCGTAGAGGCACGAGACGGATGAGACCACTATCACGTCCTGCCGCCCGGAGAGTAGTGCGGATGTGGCGGAGAGGCGCAGCTTCTCTATCTCGGCATTTATGGCGAGGTCTTTCTCTATGTATGTGTCAGTGGTGGGGATGTAGGCTTCCGGCTGGTAGTAGTCGTAGTAAGAGACGAAATACTCGACTGCGTTGTGCGGGAAGAAAGCCTTGAACTCGCTGTACAGCTGCGCGGCAAGGGTCTTGTTGTGGCTGAGTACGAGTGCGGGACGGCCGTAGTTGGCTATGACATTTGCCATGGTGAATGTCTTGCCGGAGCCGGTCACGCCGAGGAGGGTCTGGAACGGCACTCCGCCGCGCAGGCCGTCGGTCAGTTCGCGTATTGCCTCGGGCTGGTCGCCAGTGGGCTGGAATTCGGATGTGATAGCGTAGTCGGACATGGCAATATCTCTACGGAGGTTCGGTCAGTTTACAGCCATTTCTTCCACCGGAAGAAGAGGAGAATGGCTATCACGCAGACTACCATAAGGCCTATGGCGTAGGGGTAGCCGAATTTCCACCCAAATTCGGGCATGTCGAAGTTCATGCCGTATATGCTCGCCACGAGGGTGGGCGGCATGAATATGACACTGACTATGGTGAATGTCTTGGTTATCTTGTTCTGCTGGAGGTTGATGAGGCCAAGGAACGCATCCTGCAAATACTCCAGACGGTCAAACGAAAAACGCGTGTGCTCAAAGAGCGAATTGATGTCCTTGATGACGATGGATAGCTTGGCCTTGGCATCTGTCGGGAATAGCTCGCTGCGGAGTATGTTGGAGCAGACACGCGACTTGTCCACTATGTTCTCCCGAATTTTCATGGTCTTCTCCTGTAGCTCCTTGATGTCTATGAGTATGTCGTCGTCTAAGTCTTCGTTGGCTTTCAAGCGGTTCGACAGGACGGTAATCTCGCGGGTCATTTCCTCTATCATATCGGCATCGTAGTCGACACGGGTCTCAAGCAGGGCGACAAGCACATGGTGTCCGCTGAGGTAGTTGCGCGGGTTGGCGAACATCTTCTTCACCGTTTCGTTGAAAGAACGCAACTGCTCGTTACGCACGGAGATTAGTATGTTGTTCTTGATTATGAACGAGATGGTCTCCTCCTCGAATGAGTCGAGAAGGAAACTGGAGTTGGCCACGATGCTGTCCTCTGTCTCCATGTATCGGGATGAAAGCTCGATTTCCTCCATCTCCTCCTCTTCCTGTATGTAGATTTTGAGGAACTGTTCAAGTTCGCTTTCCAAATCGACATCCACGTCGATGAGGTCTATCCAGAGACATGAGCTGAGAGGTACTTCTTTCAGTGTGTCTATGGATTTCGATATTTTAATGCGGCCGTTGTCCTTATAGAATATCCTGAGTTCTGACATAATTCCTTTGATTTCATTTTGGCATATACGTGCTGAGCGTTTTATTAGCAGCTTTTCGGGTGTACATGTCGGATTAGCAATTCTGTTTTTTATTTTAATGAAATCCCTGCATAGGCTCTCCCGGCGGATGTGTCTGTGTCGGCGTTTTCGCCTGCACCGCACGACATGAGTGTCTTATGTCAGTTAGCTGCGGTGTCCGTCGGCAGAGCCTGTCGCGATGGAGGCTGGCTCAGTATTTCCTGCACGAGGTTTGTGAGGTCGACGAAGCCTTTGACAGAAATCTGCTCAGGTCGCAGGTCGAAAAGCGGGTCGGCCATTTTTCGGTCCTGCATTATTGGTTTGAGCGAGTTGCGCAAAGTCTTGCGCCGTTGGTTGAATGCCGTCTTGACAACACGTATGAATAGCCTCTCATCGCAACCGAGTTCCTTAATGGAGTTTCTCGTCATGCGTATGACGGCCGACTTCACTTTCGGCGGCGGGTTGAAGACGTGCTCGTGTACAGTGAAGAGATATTCTATGTGGTAGAACGTTTGCAGTAGCACGGATGTTATGCCGTATGTCTTGCTTCCGTGCGGGGCGGCTATGCGTTCCGCCACCTCTTTCTGTATCATGCCGGCGCAGACGGGTATGCTGTCCCTGTATTCCAGCACCTTGAAGAATATCTGGCTCGATATGTTGTAGGGGAAATTGCCGATGACCATGAAGGGCCTGTCGCCATAAATCTGTTTGAGATCCATTTTCAGGAAGTCGCCCTCTATGAGTTTCAGTTCCGGATAGTGTGCGTGCAGATAAGCGACTGACTCGGGGTCAATTTCCACAGCTGTCAGCTCTACCAAAGGATTGGCAAGCAGATGGTGCGTGAGTACTCCCATACCCGGCCCTATTTCGAGGACGGGTGCAGGTGCGTCAAGCGCAAGCGATGCCGCTATGCGTTCCGCTATACTCTCGTCAGTGAGGAAATGCTGCCCAAGATATTTTTTTGCCCTTACTTCACCCATCGGCAGTCCCGGTGTTTTGTCAGTTGGTTATTTGCCGCTTTGTTTTATCTTTGCGTCTGACGACGCAAGACAGCTTATCTCGGCATAGCCAAAGCGGGAACAAGTTCCCGTTTGTTTCTGCACTCGATTTTCGCTATCTTTGCTCACGCGAAGATAGGCTGCATCTCAACAAAAGCAGCCAAACAATTTTGCCGCTTTTGTATTCGATTTTCGCTATCTTTGCGTGCTGTCGCACTCAAGATAGGCTGCGGTTCGGCAAAGCACAAACAAGTTTGGCATTGCGCTCACCTTTCGCTATCTTTGTAGAAGATAGGATACGTCTCAACAAAAGCTGCCAAACAAGTTTGCCGCTTTTGTGTTCGACTTTCACTATCTTTGCAATCCATTTGGATATGGGCTGATGGGCCGGAGATGTGCGATATATAAGGTTTGGGCAGCCGTGCTGCTGTGGTCTGTACCTGTGGCGGCGGGGGGTGCCGTGGCTGCGGATACGCTGGCTGTGCGCGACAGTGTGAGGGAGATGGATGAGGTGGTCATCGTGGAGCGGCGGAATGTGCGGGAGATGCGCGCTACGGCTCCGTTGCAGGTGGTGGGGCGGCAGGCTATGGTGAAGATGAATGTCTTTCAGGTGTCGGACGCGGTGAAGCATTTCGGCGGGGTGACGGTGAAGGATTACGGTGGGATAGGCGGGCTGAAGAGTGTCTCGGTGCGCAGTCTGGGCGCGGCGCATACGGCGGTGAGCTATGACGGCATTACAATAAGCGACTGCCAGACGGGGCAGATAGACATAGGGCGGTTTTCGCTCGACAATGTGGAGCGGGTGTCTCTGTGGAGCGGACAGAGCGACGATATATTCGTGCCGGCACGCCAGATGGCATCGGCGTCGCTGCTCGATATAGAGTCGGCTACGCCGGAGTTTGAGGGGAAGCCGGTGAACGGGCGTGTCTCGCTGAAAGGCGGATCGTTCGGGCTGGTAAATCCGTCGCTCTATTTAGAGGGGCGGCTGGGCGAGAATCTCTCGTTGACATTCAGCGGGGAGTGGACGGGTGCGGACGGCCAGTACCCTTATCTGCTGGAATACGGGGAGAGCGGCAAGGACAGCAGTTCGATGGAGGTGCGGCGCAATACGGACGTGCAGAACCTGCGGCTGGAGGGGGCGCTGTTCGGGAGGGATTCGGTGCAGAGCGGGAATGTGAAGCTGTACTATTTCCAGTCGGAGAGAGGGCTGCCGGGGGCGACGATATTCTATAATACGGCGGGCTTTTCAAGCCAGAGGCTGTGGGAGAGGACGCTGTTCGCGCAGGGGCATTACGAGAGGCGGGTGGCGCAGAGGTGGAGCGTGCAGGCGAACGCCAAGTATAATTACAGCTATTCGCGCTATTTAGACCCTACGGCCCTGAATGTGGAGGGGCGGCAGGAGGATATATACCGTCAGCAGGAGTTCTATGCGTCGTTCGCGGCGGTGTGCAGGGTGCTGCCCGGGCTGTCGTTCAGCGTGGCGACGGACGGGGCGGTGAATACGCTGACATCGAATGAACGTGACTTCGCCAATCCGGTGAGGTTCACATGGCTCACTTCCCTCGCGGGGAAGTATGTGAACGACTATGTGCTTGCTACGGCGAGTGTGCTTATGACTTCGGTCAATGATGTGGTGGAGCGGGGCGAGGCGGCGGAGAGCAGGTGGCGGTTTTCGCCATACGCAAGCGTGTCGGTCAAGCCGTGGCGGGGGGCGGATTTCCGCGTCAGGCTGTTCTATAAGAATGTGTTCAGGATGCCGACGTTCAACGACCTCTATTACAGCAAGGTGGGTGAGGTGACGCTGAGGCCGGAGGTGACGGACCAGTTCAATGTGGGGCTTACGTATCAGACGGCGATAGGGCGGGTGGTGCCGTCGCTGTCGCTGACGTGTGACGTGTACCATAATTCGGTGAAGGACAAGATAGTGGCGTACCCGACGAAGAACATATACCAGTGGAGCATGGTGAACTACGGGCGTGTGTCGATAGACGGGGTGGACTTTACGGGGGAGGTGAGCTTCGCGCTCCACAAGGGTTTCGCGCTTACGCTGGGGGCAACGTACACGTACTGTATGGCTCTGGACGTGACAGACCCCGAGAGCAGGACGTACAAGAACCAGATACCGTATACGCCGCGCATGTCGGGGTCGGGGAGGGCTGTGTTTGAGACACCGTGGTTTCATGTGGCCTATTCGCTGGTGTGGAGCGGGGCGCGTTATTCTCTGGCGCAGAACTATGCGGAGAACCGGCTGCCGGGCTATGAGGACCACAGCCTCTCGGCGGGGCATGACTTCAAGTTGCCGCTGGGGGTGCTCGGGGTCAATGTGGAGTGCCTGAACCTGACGGGGAAGAATTATGCCGTGGTGCGCTATTTCCCCATGCCGGGGAGAAACTGGCGCGCGACTGTGAACTGGAAGTTCTGAGAAGGTTGCGCTAAGTGCAGGGCGCAGCGTCAGGCAGAGGTTGCGCGGAGAGGAGGGAGTGTGCGGAATGGGTATTGTGACGATGGGGTGTACGTTTTGACATAAAAAGACCGAAGAATGCAAGAGAGTGCGTACTTTCTTGGTTGAGGGTAGGGAGAGGGTAGCGGGAAGGTAACGGGAGGATAGAGTGAAGACGTGATTTACTGAGGGTTACGACTGTGCGGATGCAGGTGGCGGGAGTGTGCATTGTGAGGCGAGTGGCTTTATAGGAGAGCGGGGGTGTGCGGGGACGGCGCGGTGTTTTACGTGCGGGAGATGGATTTATAGACTATTTAATCAATAATAAAACGGTAGATATTATGAGAAGATTATTTGGATTGCTGATGTTGTCAGCGTTGGTGTTAACAGGTTGTGAGATAAAGGACCAAGAGCGAGACCAGACTGAGGAGACGGGAGAGAAGGAGCTGACGGAGATGCTTGTGCTGTGTGAGGGGACATGGAACCAGAACAACAGTACGCTGGCGCGTTATACCTTTGCGGACGAGAAGTTGGAGACCGACTATTTCCGTGCGGTGAACGGGCGCGGGCTCGGCGACACTTCGAACGACATGAAGCGTTACGGCGGGAAGGTGTATATCGTGGTGAACGTGTCAAGTCAGGTGGAGGTGATAGATGCCGCGACGGGGAGGTCGCTGAAGCAGATAGCGATGATGGAGGGAGAGACGGCGCGTCAGCCGCGCAATGTGGTGTTTGACGGCGGGAAGGCGTATGTGTGCTGCTTCGACGGTACGGTGTGCCGCATCGATACCGCGTCGCTTGAGATAGACGGGACAGTGGAGTGCGGCCTGAATCCGGAGGACCTGTGCGTGGCAAGGGGCAAGCTGTATGTGAGCAACTCGGGGGGCATGAACTATGAGAACGGCTATGACAGCACGGTGTCTGTGGTCAGCATTCAGGATTTCAAAGAGGTTAAGAAGATAGCTGTCGGGACTAACCCCGGAGTCATACAGGCTGACGCTCAGGGCAATGTGTGGGTACTGACGAAGGGTGACTATGCAGAGGAGAGGGCGTCGATGCACAAGATAGATACGGAGAGCGATGAGGTGGCGCAGTCGTTCCCGGAGCTGGCGGCATCGAACTTTACCATAGCAGGCGACACGGCATACGTTTACAGCTATGACTATATGACGCAGGAGTATTGGATTAAGCTGTTCGACTGCAAGTCGGGCAGTGTGGTCAAGGAGCAGTTCGTGGCTGACAATACGGAAATCATACAGCCCTATTCGCTGACAGTGAACAGGCAGAACGGGGATGTGTATGTCACCGATGCACGCGACAATATGACTGCGGGCGATGTCATCTGCTTTGACAAGGAGGGCAAATTCAGGTACAGAGTCAAGGAGGTGGGCATAGCGCCTAACAATATTGTGCTGATGTAGGCCTGCTGTGGCTTTGCCAGAAGTAAAGAAAAGCCGCCCTGCACTGTCATCTGTGTGACGTGCGGGGCGGCTCTTCTTTTGCGGGGTCATTCGGTCATAGGGCTCTTGTCCTGTACCGTGACCTTGTGGCGGCGGTAGTCGGAGGGTGAGAGGCCGGTGTGCTTCTTGAAGAAGTGGTGCATGGCATCGCAGGAGGAGAAGGAGAAGTCCATGCTTATCTCTTTGAGGCTCAGGGAGGTGTGGAGAAGTTCGCGCTTTATCTCCTGCAACATGTATGAGTCGATCCACTGTTTTACGCTCATGCCTTTCTGCTGTTTCACTATGCGGTTGAGGTGCTTGGGGGATATGTTGAGGGCAGAGGCGTAGTAGGAGGTGGGGTTGTTTTCCTTGATGTGGCGGGCAACCATGGATGAGAAGCGGTCGAAGATGTTTTCGATGGTGGTCTTGCCGAGGGGGAGCTCCATGTAGGGGAGCTTCTTGTTTATCAGGTTGTACATGTCGAGCATGTAGCTGTACAGGATGTTGAATATGATGTCTTTCTGGAAGAGGTTGAATTTCTCTGCCATTTTGAGTTCTATGAGGTCGAAGTAGCGTATGGCTTCATCGATGGCCTCTGGGGTCATGGGGATGTTAGGGTGGTGATTGAGGTAGTCAGCCATGGCGTTTGGGAAACGGGATGTTATGTCGTACATGAATCCCTCGCGGATTACGCCGTAGCATGCGGAGAAGTCGTCAGTCACGCTTTCGAGGCAGACGTAGCTGCCGGGGACGATGCAGAGAATCTCTCCCTCGGCGAATGTGTGGACAGCGGAGGTGAAGGCGAGCCGTGCGCTTCCGCTGTGGCAGACCGCTATGATGCATGGGCTGTACTTTTGCAGTTCGTGCGGCAGTGGCAGCGTGTGGCTGTATCTCCGTACTTCAAAATCAGTGTCGGCCGGCTGTCCGAAGTAGGCCGAGATGTTGCTTTGTGATATTTTCCGTGTCATGTTTCAGATATAAGGTCGTCCAAGTCTGACGGGAAATAGGCTCTTTTTGTGTGCATTTATCTTTTTAATGCGTAAAAGAGTCTGACCTGAGTCTGATTATACCCGTACCTTTGCTGTCGCGAAGACAGGATACGGTTCGGCAATGTCAATCAAAGGGGTTTGTTTCCATTGCACTCACCTTTCACTGTCTTTGCTGTCGCGAAGACAGGATGCGTCTTGGCATAGCCAAATCGGGAACAAGTTCCCATTCGTCTCTGCTCTCGACTTTCACTGTCTTTGCTGTCGCGAAGAGAGGATGCGTCCTGGCATAGTCCGACAAACGGATGGGTTGCCGCTGTGCATCATATCTTCGCAGCCGCAAAAAACGTGCGGGGGAGTCCGTGGCGTTTCTGTGCGGCGTTTCGTGGTTGAAACTAATAAGTAGTTATTTCTTATAAAAGTGTTTTTGTGAACGGCCGTTGTCGTGATGACAGCGGCCGTTTTTTTATGCTGTCGTTCCGTGGGGAGCCGGCGGGCATGGGCCTTTGCCTATTCTCCTGATAGGAACGTGCGCACTGCTTTCTCTATGTTCTCCCGCGCCACGTCGCGACGCATGGCTATCACGTCGGGCATGGAGCGGGGGGTCACTTCCATTACGGTGATGCGGCCGCCACTGTCAATGCCGCTGCCGCCCTCTACACGTCCGCCGAGTACGAGTACCCTTCTGTCCGTGGCGGCTGCTATCCCTCCTACCACTTTGCCCATCGAGGTCTGGCGGTCTATTTTTCCTTCTCCTGTTATTATGAGGTCGGCATCAGCGGCATGCTGTCGGAAGCCTACCTGTTCCATGACGAGCTCTACACCGCGCTTCATCTGTGCGGAGAGGAAGACGCTGAGCGCGCCGCCCATGCCTCCCGCCGCTCCTGCTCCGGGCAGAGAGCTGATGTCCATGCCCAAGGAGCGGTGTATTATGCGGGCTATGTGGCGCAGTCCGGCATCGAGCGCGGCTACGCCGCCGGCAGTCGCGCCCTTTTGGGGGGCGTAGACGTATGCCGCGCCGTTTTCGCCGTAGAGGGGGTTGTTCACGTCGCAGGCGGCGACTACGGATGCATCGCCCAATGTGTCGCGGAGGGCAGCGGTGCAGAAGTCTCCCGTGTGTATCATGTCGCGTCCGGCGAAGCCGTCGGGCATAGGCCGCCCATCGGTGTCGAAGAGCCGCAGGCCGAGGGCCTGCATGGCACCAAGCCCGGCATCGCAGGTGGCACTGCCGCCAATGGTTACGAGTATCTTGCGGAAGCCGCGTTCGAGTGCGTGGCGTATCATCTCGCCCGTGCCGAAGGATGTGGCTGCCAGCGGGTCGCGCTCGCTTTCGGAGAGGAGCGTGAGTCCGGAGGCGGCGGCCATCTCTATGATTGCGCGGTCGCCGATGATGCCGTATTCGGCCTTGACGGGGCGCATGAGGGGGTCGTGCACCGTGCACTCTATCATTTTGCCGCGCGAGGCGTAGACGAGTGTTTTCAGAGTGCCCTCGCCACCGTCCGCCATGGGGAGCTTTACGACTTCGCACTGGGGACAGAGGTCGTGTACCGCGTTTTCAACGGCTTCGGCTACCTGCATGGAGGAGAGCGAGCCTTTGAAAGAGTCGGATGCCACGACTATTTTCCTGTATTTTTCCATTGGTATTATGGTGTTGAGCCTGTGAGGGCCTGTATCCGGAGGCAAAGATAGTGAAAAAAATCGGTTGTTGTCCCGTGTGGGGTGGGTAAATGTGGTGTGGGGGATGGGGAGGGGCTTTGGAGGGAGTCCGTATGGGCTCCCTGGCTGTTCCGTCGAGAGTACGTGTTTTTAACCACTTTTTGCGTTTGAAGGGAGGCGGGAGTTTTGCAGCATGGGTATGGGCGAGGAGAGGTGAGAGGGATGGGGAGTGATGTGCGGGGAAGGGCGGATTTTACAGGGGTTTCAGGCTGTTTGGCGGGGTGAGTGATGAGGGAGAGGTGAGGCTGAAATGAGAGACGGTAGTGTTTGTGTGTGCCGCAAAGGAAATGGCCATACACCCTCAATGGTTGTGAAGGGAGGGGCGGCGGGGCTGCCGTTGCGCGTTCCTGCATGTTTTTGACGGGATTTAAGTGTTAATAGTACCGCATTTGTACTTTATATAGTTAACGGGGGGGGGGGTAAAATTGTTAATTATACGCAATAACAATAGGTTAACCGTCATGATAATATGTTGTAGTACAGTAAGTTTCACTGATGTAAAAATTTTCTCTTTATAGGTGATTTTTTTATGGATGTTTATAGTTTCGTCTGTTTTTAATAGGTATATTTGTAGCAAATAATTTATGTGATATGTCAAAGAGATTATTAATAGTGTTTTCAATGACAGTGTTATGCTGTTTTGGAGTTGTCAAGGCGCAGGTTGTGGCACTGAAGACGGACGTGCTGGGCTGGGCGACGGCATCGTTCAATATTGAGCCGGAGGTGCGTATAGGAAAGAAGGCTACGCTGGCACTCGGGGTGTCGTATAACCCGTGGACGTTCAATGAGGCGAACATGAAGTGGAAGCACATCTTCGTGCAGCCGGAGTTCAGGCTATGGACGTGCCACGCGTTTCAGGGGCACTTTTTCGGTATACACCCGTTCTATGCACATTATAATATAGGAGGAGTGAAGACGGGGATAGGTTTTTTGCAGGATATAGAGAAGTACCGCCATCAGGGGGATGCGTTCGGCCTCGGCGTGGGGTACGGCTATCACTGGATAATCACTCCGCATTTCAGCATGGAGGCGGAGTTGGGTGTGGGTTTCGCCTATGCGGACGGGATATATCACTATGCGGAGACGTGCGGGTCGTATATCTCGGACGAGCAGCGTTGGGTGTTCATGCCGACGAAGCTGTCGGTGTCGTTCATTTATCTGATAAAGTAAAAGGGGGAACAGGCTATGGGAATGAAGCATATAATAGTGATGGTTGCCGCAGCGGGATGTGCTGCGGGGGCGAGCGCAGCGCCTGCTGACAGCGTGAAGATGGAGTGGCAGGACAGTACGTACCTGCATGTGAGTGTGCCGGTGACGGCGGGCGAAGGGAAGGTGAAGAGTGATTTCAGGGTGATGGTCACTCCGGCGATAGTGTCCGGGGAGGACACATTGCAGCTGCGGATGGTGGAGTTTGCGGGGAAGCGTAACAGGAAGTATAATGACAGGAAAGCCGTGCTGAGGAATGAGGAGCGCGGGGCGGTGTACGGCGCGGGGGATACGGTGGTGATGGATACGCTGGTTGCCGTGGAGCCGTGGATGCTGGAGGGTGATTTGTCCCTTATCATGGAGCGGATAAGGGAGGGGTGCTGCCGGACGGACTCGATGGGGGGTGAGAAGGTGGCGGAGACGCATTATGAGAGGCCGTTTGTGCCGGAGGATGTGGATACGGTGATGCCGGTGCTGAGCGTGGCAGACCTGATAGCGCAGAGGGAGCCGGCTCTGATACCGATAGAGCAGTACGAGCCGTTTGACAAGAATGTGCCGCTGCGGAGGCGTAAAGGTGCATTGTTTATACATTTTCATCAAAACAAGACCTCCATCGAGATGGGGTATAAGGGGAACGGGGATGTTCTGGAGAGGATAGTGGACATGATGGAGAGGATAGAGCAGGACACTCTGTCGAAGGTGGTTAAGGTAGTTATCATAGGCCAGGCGTCGCCGGAGGGTTCTGTGGCGTTCAACGAGAGGGTTGCCGGCGGACGTGCGGAGGCATTGCGCAAGTACATAGAGGAGCGGGTGGAGCTGAAAGAGGCGGAGTATGAGGTGATTAACGCGGGGGAGGCGTGGGCTGACCTGAAAGACGCGATAGAGGAGACGACGACGGCGCAGCTGGCGGAGCGGGACGAGTTCCTGAGGATAATAGAGGAGAACGAGGATGTGAACGTGAGGGAACAGAAGATGCGTGCTATGGGTGCGGCCTTTGACCGCCTGCGCTCCATGTTTGTCGACCAGCGCAACGCCGGATATATACAGGTGTATTACGAGGCAGTGCCTGACACGGCGGGTGAGACTATAAACAGGGCGGTGCAGATGGTGCGCGAGCAGAGGTATGCGGAGGCGCGCGGGCTGCTGGAGCCGCTGAAGGACGAGAGGAAGTGGAACACCCTCGCGGTGGCGTACTACATGACCGGAGAGACGGAGCGCGCGATGGAGTGCTTCGCGAAGGCGGCGGCACAGGGCAACGAGGAGGCGAAGCGTAACTTGGAAGCTATCAAAGAGCTGAAAGAGAGGAAGAGGTGAGCCGAGGGGGGGCGCGCCGGGGCGGCGTGTGAGCTGAGGCGGAGGCCGAGGGCTTCCGCAGGGGCGACCGCTGCGGAAGTATTAGCGAACCGGAAACAAGACAGAAATATGATATTTATATTACTAATTTTTTAATTCTCAGTTTTAATGAAGAAACAGTATGTTAAGTCCGCCATGTTTATGGCGGCACTTGCGGGAATGGTCGGACTGACTTCCTGCGAGAACAAGAATGAAATGAATGTAGGCAACCAGCCAAGCGGCATCATGACCGAGGCAACAATGGGTGTATCGGTAAGGCCAAGCATCTCGTCCAAATCGTCACCCGACGATGTGAACATGGGTACAGCGATTAAGGACATCAACAACATCGCAATCATCCCGATGGTAGGTTCTAATTATGCCAACCCCATTTCTCTCGGAAACCTTACCGGAGCTAATGCAGCCACTGGCATATCAAAGACTGCAAGCATAGACCAGAACACTGACGGTTTCATCGTTTACGGAGGTCTGCTTGACCCTATCAGTGAGAACACGGCTTTCGTACCTGCAAACCAGAAGTTTACATTGCAGGAGGATGGCTCAGTATCTGATTGGGGAAGCACTCCGGCTACGGTTTACAGTCCTTACAGCCTGTTCTATTTCTTAGAGGCAAAAGCCGGTGACAATAACATTGAGACGGCAGAGACAGGTACTGACTGGGCAAGTGCAAGTTATAGTGCCCTTGGCAGCGGCTTGACCGTAGGCGAGGCCAAGTATATCAAGGTTAAGAACGTGCGCTATGGCGTAGGCGCACTTGCAGTAGCTGTGCTTGACGGAGTAGACGGTACAACCGACATTGACGGCGCAGACGGCGAGCAGACTTGGGATGACGTAAAGGCCGATATAGCACTTGCGGGCATGACCATCAATAACCATCCTGCAGAGCTTGACTATAAGTTCGATGCTACCGGTACGGCTACACAGCCTGTGTATGTTTCGATAAATGCAGGTCAGAGCGGTTTTGTCGCAGACAGACTTACTATTTCTGACGGCAAGGTGACCGGCGCAAACTACTATGCACCAGTGGCACAGTGCGGCGATGCAGACCATGACGTTACCCTGACATTCCGTTTCCAGAACAACAGCGGCGAGTCAATATTCGTAGGCAAGGAGATGGCGCAGGAAGTAACTAACGGCGCATACTTCTATATGAACGCTATCGTACGTTATGAGGGCAGTGAGGCTACAAATACGTTCGCTAAATTCACCACTACTCTTGTGAACGCTACACTGAAAGACCTTACCAAGGCAACAACCGACCCTGTAGAGCCGACAGAGGCCGAGATAGGTATAGAGGTCAACACAGATTGGGAGACCGGCCACGTGTATGATGTTGAGATGTAATTTCTCTGACCAATAATTTTATAGATTGAGAGCTGTCCGCGTGAGCGAGCAGCAGGCTGCGGAGGCCTGATACGCGTCCGCAGCCGCAAGGGATATAACGGATAAAAGGATATGGAACTTAGAAGACTATACGGTGCGTGTGCCGTGACGGCGGCAGTGCTGCTGGCGGCGGTGTCGTGCATAGACGAGGATTTGTCGAAGTGTCCGCCGGAGGAGCGGGAGATGACCGTGCGCTATTCGATAGTGATAGAGGAGGGACAGGATTCGGCGTTCGTGCAGGAGCTGACATCGGTGCACATGGGCTTCTGGGACAACAGCGGTACGCTGGTGCACGAGAAGACGTTCGCTCAGAGCGAGCTGCCGGAGGACCTGACGTTTACTGTGACGCTGCCGGCAGACAGGTACAGCCACATAGTGACGGCTAACTGCCAGACGGATGCCGACGGGGGGCACAACCATTTCGGCACTACGCCGGGAGATGTGGAATTTACCCGCCCGGAGACGGCACCGGACACTATCAAGGCCATGCGTGTGCCTCCTTACTCCGGTACTCTGACGATGGACACAGAGGACAGCCTGAGGGGGGAGTACACGGTGGAGATACACCCGGTGGTGGGGAAGATGGAGATAACGGTGGCGCACAGGGAGTATCTGACGGACATACGCTGCATGGTGGGCGGCACGCTGGGCGGTTATTACTGCTGGGACGACCGCTACGAGGAGAACAGCCGCCTGCGGACGGACGCTACGGAGATGAGGAGCGCGAGCGGGGACAGCGTGACGCAGTTCAATTTCTACACGTTCCCGACGACGGACGGCGGCGAGGGGGCTTCGTATGCCCCGGCGACAAAGGCGGTGAGAGGGGATTGGGAGCTATACATATTCTCGTACTGCACGATAACGGGCAAGACGATAAGGCATAAGTTCATGATAGACGAGCCGCTCTATCCGGGACAGGTGTACAGGAACAGGTTTGAGATTGACGCGGACGACGTGAGCGATGTGGGCGTAGAGGTGGATACGGACTGGAAGCCGGGCAACGACATGGATGTCGACATGTGACCGGGGGGTGCCGCAGGAGTGCCGTCAGGGGGCGGTGCAATCAAAATATAGAGGTGTAAAACAAAAGAACGGGATTATGAAAAGGATAATTAGGTATATGGCACTGGCGGTGATGGCCATGGCGGCCGTCACGGGTTGCACGGAGAGCGGCTGCCCGGAGTGCGAGAGGGATATGAGCGAGGTGACGCTGAGCCTGAATGTGTCACTGCCGACAAAGGCTATCGGCGATCCCGGCTCGGGACATACCGAGACAGAGGCGGCGTGGGAGCACATGCTGGTCTATTTCGTCTACGACGACGGTAATGTGTATCCGTGCCATCTGACGAGGAGCGAGTATGACAATGACGGAGACAAGCGTTTCACGTTCACCGTGTTCGAGGGGACGGGGACGGTGTATGCCGTGGCGTTTAAAGGGGACGCGGCCGACTATATGAAGATAGGGAGTGCGGCGGACGTGAGGGGCTTGCAGACGGGAAGTCTGGATGCCTACGGTACGCTGGAGGAGAAGAAGCAGTATATGCTGAGCCTGCTGAGCGGGAAGTCGGGGCAGTTCACGTTTGACGCTGACGCGACGGCTGGTAACAGTACGGATGTGACGCTGACGAGGGTGGCGGCGAAGGTGGATGTGCACTATGACCTGCAAGAGGCATACGAGAACGGCGGCTATGTGAGCGCGACGATGGGGCATATAAGTTTCTACGGGCTGACGGCGGGGTATTTCTTCCCTGAGGAGAACGCGGAGGCTCTGGCGTGGATGGAGCAGAACCAGACGGTGACGGCCACGCTTGACGGGGCGGTGAGCGAGAGGAGCGGGCGGACGTATTTCTACGCTCTGCCGGGGATTAGGAACAAGGTGGAGTTTGCGGTGACTTATGAGCAGGGAACGGGCGCACTCAGCGGGGAGCGTACGTACAGGGCGACGTTCGTTGAGCCGGTGGAGGCGGCATCGTGGCACTATATGAGGTTTCATGTGAGCGGTACGGACGGGAATGTGACGGGAAGCGGGCTGACTGTGGAGAGAGACCCGCAACCGCAGCCGTAAGGGGCATTTGGAGGGGGTCAAGCCCCCGGTTTTTAGAGGCGTTCCGCCCCACTCCCCCTTTGTTTACATAAGAAAGCTGTCGTCGCTGCCCCAAGGGGGAGGGCGGGAGAGGAAGCCTTTGTGATTAGGACGGGGGCAAGGGGGAGAGTGGATTTCCCTTCGGGGAGGTGCGGAGAGAGTAGGGCGGACGTTCGGAGGGAGTATTACGAGAGTACGAGTTTTTAACCTTAATTCACCCTTTGGGTCTTTGAGCCGATAGGGTGAGGGCGGGGAGAAGATAGGGAGAGGATAAGGAGGAGATAAGGCGAGAGTACGTATTTTTAACCTCGATTAACGGAGGATGGTGGGCGACAGTGGCTGTCGCGGCTCGGCCGGGATGAGGAGAGCGGTGACGGGGGTACGGAGCTGTGAATGACTGATATTTGGAAAACAATAAATCGTTATGATTATGAGGATATGTACATTTAAGAGTGGTGCTGCGCGGGCGATGTGTGCAGTGCGCAGTGCCGTTCTGTTTGTGATGCTTTTGTGGTGTGGTACTGCTGCTGCCATGCGTTATTATGTCGCGCCGACGGCACAGGGCACGGGTGACGGTTTGTCTTGGGGTAATGCCACGACATTGTCGGAGGCGTTGATCAGGGCTGTGGCCGGCGATGAGATTTGGGCACTGGGTTTCAGCGAGATAACCGATAAGGCAGCGCATGTCTATACAGTGCCGGCAGAGGGGCTGACCTTGAAGTCGGGGGTGAGGCTCTATGGCGGCTTTGCCGGGACGGAGACGGCTCTGGCAGACCGCGCGAGGACCGGCAAGGCATTCACGTTCGCCAACCGTTCGGTGCTGAGCGGTGACCTGAACGGCGACGATGCGGTGACGGGCGAACATCTCATATTCCCCGGCAACGGTACACGCAAGGATAACGCCCGACATGTGCTTGTCATGGATCTTGACCCGTCAAAGAGCGACAACAATAACCACTATTTGACAGTGGTCGACGGCTTCACCATCATGGGCGGCCATGCGGCGGGGACGGGAGCAGACAGCGTGGGCGGCGGCGTGAGCGTCATCAATGGAGGCGTGAACGGTGCGGGCGCGTACAGGATAGAAAACTGCTTTCTTTTCAACAACTATGCCAAGAGCGGCGGCGCGGTATATGTAGACGCGTCGGTCGTCCGCGTTGCGGAGGTGTCGCTCATTAGCCGCTGCGCGATGTATAACAATGCGGCGGGCGAACGCAGCGTGGAGGCCAACGACGGCGCGGGCATATATCTGGCCGGGTACGGAGTGGTGGTCAACAGTTCGCTGTTCAACAACGACAACGGCGGCGTGAAGCTTTCCACGGCGGCGCAGGTGATAAACACTACCGTGGTGCGCAACACGGGCGGCGGCATAGGCATGATAGAGGAGTACTCGGGGGGGTATAACGTATATAACACCGTGGTGTGGGGCAACAACGCACTCTATTCAAGCCATGCACCGCAGTTCAGCCACTCGGCGTATCCGGAGGATGAGCAGCAGGGCGGCGATGCGGGCAATGTGCAGATAGATGTGAGCAACCGTGCACCCGGTGTTGCGGCGGCCATGTTCGAGTCTCCGTCTACTAAGGCTGGCTACGATATTGATTTTGAATGGAGGGAGATGGCATATCCACTCTGGTCGTGGTCGCTGCTTGAAGGGTCGGCACTGATGGACAAGGGTGACGATGCGGCTTATGACGCTTCGGCATATGGGGCAAACGATATGGCGATGGCTGTCCGTACTGATGCCTCCGGGGCGATAGACATAGGCGTGTACGAGTATCAGCATACGCCTGCGAACAGGATAGTACGCGTCAAGCCTGACGGTGATGACGGCAACGACGGCTCTTCGTGGGACAAGGCATACAGGACGGTGCAGAGGGCGATAGACGCCCTGGCCTCGGCTGATGGCGGCGAGGTGTGGGTGGCTGCCGGCGTATATGCGCCGACGACGCTCATGGATCCGAGTGACCAGACGACAGCGGCGTTCGTGATGAAGGACGGCGTGAGCGTGTACGGCGGATTTGCCGGGACGGAAGATAGCAGGGCCGAACGTCAGAAAAAGGAGGGTGGCATGCCGTGGGAGTTCGTGAATGTGACGGTGTTTGAGGCTTCTGGATATATGCTTGACGCTGCTAAGTGGAATGGCACGGACAACAGGTGGAGCGTCACAAGCTCGTCTAACCATGTGGTGTGGTTTGACGGGACTGATGCTGGCGGTACGGACTTCGGGCAGGTGACGGTGCTTGACGGAGTGACGGTGAGGGGTGGCCACGCCACGGCATCGTACACCGGCACGTTCGGCGGTGGCTGTGGAGCGGGTGTCTATATGGATAACCGTAATGCGCGTCTAACCAACTGTATAGTGGCTGAGAATGCGGCTGACGGCAACGGCGGCGGTGTCTATCTCGGCGGCGGACGCATAGAGGGCTGTCTGCTCTACAACAACGGTGCTGACGGCAACGGCGGTGCGGTCTACATTAACAACTCGGGACTTGTGCTGCGCTCCATGCTGGCCAACAACGCCGCAGACAACGGCGCAGGTGCGTATCTCGCGAATGGCGGCAACGCTTCCGACGGCCACAACCATCCTGAATATCTCATACTCTCCACATCGGTGGTGAGCAACAATACGGCACGAAAGAACGGTGCGGTATATTGCGACAGGGGCGGTGTGCTGATACACAACACCATAACCAACAACAGCGCACCGAGGGCCACAGACGTGACAGACCCGCAGGCTACACGTACGGGCGGTCTTTATATAGATTCTTATACGCTGGCAATCAACACGATACTGTGGAATAACGCGCAGAGCGGCCGTGACGTGCCGATGTATGCCGTGAACCCTACGCAGCAGAACGTGCGTTTCTACAATTCCGCCATTTCGGGCATGAACAACGCTATATGGAACGGGACTCTGCAAAGTTCTCTTACATCACTGGCCGGCACAAACAGGGGCGGGGAGTCGGAGATGAACCCGGAGTTCGCAGAGGGCGGAGCGGGAACGAACATGCCCGATGAAAATGCGATAGATACTAAGGCGGGCGTGCAGGGCGACTGGACCTCGATAGACTACTTCTGGCAGCCGGTGCAGGGCGCAAACCTCAGGGCGATAGGCATGGAGCTTTCCGCCTTCCCCGATGAGGTGCTGCTTGCCCCCGAACTTGACATAAAGGGAACGCTCTTCTCTCAGAAGCCGAGCGCGGGCGCACACATGATAAGCCAGCAGCGCCTTGCACATGTGCAGGATGGTGAGAACCTTGTGCTGTATGTCGATACCGAGTGCACTGATCCGACGCACGACGGCTCTTCGTGGGACAAGGGCTACCGTTCGCTCAACGAGGCAATAGCATATTTCTCGAAGATGACCGATGTGCCGGCCGGAGTGACGCGCCTCGTCGTATGTGTCATGGAGGGCGAAATCTTTCCCCGCTACGCACATACGGGCAATGACCCCAAGAGCGCGACCATCAACATACCGGCCATGAAGAGCGGCAAGCCGATAGTCATCATGGGCGGCTTCGAGCGCAGACCAGTGGGCGAGAGGACGAACCTGAGGCGCAACCCGGTGCTCTTCCGCACGGTGATAGACGGTAACCCCGAAGGCAGAAGCCTCGAAGAGGGCCTGCACCACAATGTCACGGTGGGTGTCGGGGCTAATGTCTACATCAACGGCTTCCACATCATCAACGGCTATGCCGCCGGCGATGCCTCCATTCAGTACGGGGCGGGCATACTGGTCTATGACAATGCCACGCTGTATGTCCGCAACACGGTCTTTGAGAACAATACGGCATACGACGGGGCTGCCATCTCTGTGGTAGACCCGCGCACTACGCAGGTTAAGGTTATAGAGTTGGACAACTGCGTGATAAACAACAATACTAATACTAACCCATACGGCAATGATGCGCTGGTTACAGGTAATGTAAAGCTGGATTTTGTCTCGATAGTGAACAACAGCGCTTCGGGCGCGATAGCCAGGTGGTCTGACACATCATTCTCCGCAGGAAACAGAAAGGGTACTAATACTCACGAGGATATGTCTGTCGATGCCTCCATGTTTGAGAATCCGACCACGGCGCAGGGCGCGACGGTAGGTTTCCGTACATACTATGGTGGCAACTCTTCTTTCCGTCCTGCCAACGCCAACCCGGTGGTCAATAAGGCGGGGGATGCCAGGCCCGTATGGACTGGCCAGGACATTACCGTGGAAGGCAGCCGCAGCACCGGCGGCGCGGCAGACCTCGGCGCGTTTGAGAGCGATATGCCTGCGGACGGCACTGTCATATATGTGCGTACTGACGGTAATGACAATAATGACGGGTTGGCATGGGACAGAGCGTATGCCACTATAACGAAAGCTCTTTCTGTGGCAAACGCAGGTCAGGATATATGGGTTGCTGCCGGTGAATATGTGGAAAATGTTATAATGAAAGAGGGTGTCAATGTATTGGGCGGCTTTGCAAAGACAGGTTCGCCAAAAAATGAGTTAGACGGCATTAACAGGGACATCTCGCACACATTGCCCGAATTTACTACCACAATAAACGGTAAGAATGGCGCGATTGTTAGGGAAAAGTATAACCTTGACGATATCAGTAAGCGTGTATTGACGCAGCCGAACGACTTTACGACACCTACCACGTGGGAGGGCTTTGTCCTGACTGGCGGCTATACTGCCATTGATAAGCAGGGAGCTGGCGCAAACCTTATGAATAACGGTATATTAAAGAATTGCCGTATCACGGGAAACACGTATATGGACTATGGTAACTTGAGAAGATTGCATCAGGAGCATTCTCGGTTGGGGTGGCGACCAGGAGAATACTTAGGTAACTGGGAAACCCTTACCACTAATAACAGTTCTGTCGGCAGTGGTGGAGGCGGTGTGTATTGTGCAAAAGGTGGTCTTGTGGAAAATTGTCAGATAGTCGGTAACAACTTGCTGTGTGACAATAATACGAGTTGGGATGGATATTTAGATGACGATACGAGGTATAGATATTCTACAAATAATAGTGGAAGCCTTTATGCACGTGGAGCAGGCCTTTATATAGACGGAGGTTCGGTGATAAACACTATTATTGCGGAGAACTATGTGGGCTATTGTGGCTTTCTCGGCAGGACGGACAATACAGATTTCACTAATGTGTTGGGTACTGCTGTGTATGTGTCATCCGAGAGCTATTTCTATAATTGTTCTGTAGTGAGAAACGGAGGTGGTTGGAGTAATTCAAATCACCCTATTATCCCCGGTGTATGGGATAACGAGCTTAATTCGACATTCTATAATTGTATAGTCGCAGGGAATATGGGTTATGGAAATACGCGGGAAAATTATTCTCAGATAGGTAAAGGAATTCATGGCATACCTGCCAATTTATATTATACATACTTTACTTATGTGGCAGATGTAGATGGAGAGCCTACGGTCGACCCCATTGCATTGTTCCCTGAACGTAATAACAAATGGAATACGGATTTGCAGTCACTGGGGATAAATGACTATGATGATTTTCTGAAATCCTATGCTAATCAGAATATTTTGGATGCTTCATACGAACTTGTGCCGCAGGCTGGAAACCCCTGTCTTAATACCGGAAATGAGGACTATGTAAATGGAGTCAGCGGGCCGGTCATTGATATCGATGCGAAGGGACGTGACCGTATTCAGGATTGTGCTGTGGATATGGGTGCGTATGAAAGTGACAATGCCGGAAATATAGCCCATGCAGAAGGAGAGTATATATATTATGTATCTATGGACGGTGCCGGGTTGCGCAACGGCTCATCGCCTGACAACGCAGCCTGCGAGATGAAGTTGCAGGACATACTCAATGCGGCGGGGCGCGACGCGGCGGCCGGCAACAGACCGGTTGTGAAGATAGCCGGTTATGAGAACGCCACTATGAACAACCAACTCTACAACGCCAACAGGCTGAGCGACGGGAACGACCCGCAGAGCTACACCTTCACCGTGCCTTACGGCGTGACGGTGATGGGCGGATACAACGAAAACGGAACTCCCGCCTTTGACGACGCTACCCGCAATGCGGCACGCTATATGACCGTGCTGACCCCGAAGGCCGTGAAAGAGGGGCAGGAGGTGAACGGCTACCATGTGGTGACCTTCGGTGAAAAGCCGGCGGATTGGACTGGTGCTGACGTACAGACCATTGTCGACGGCATCTATCTCGAAGGCGGTAAGGCGACTGCAACTGCGGGCACTGGCAATGACAACACGCGCGGCGGTGGCGCGATAGTGCCCGCGTGGGGACATCTGCGCAACTGCGTGGTGCGCGGCAACGAGGCTGTCGAGGGCGGCGGTCTCTACCTCAAAGCCGGCGCGATGGTGAGCGGCTGCGGTATAATAGGAAATACGGCTACCGACTTCGGCGGAGGCGTTTATGCTGACGAAGAGGGTGTGACTGACGAACTGCGCGCGCACCTCATCTCGTCCACTGTGGCTGACAACGAGTCCGGCGAAAACGGCGGCGGCATCTACATGGAGGTCGGTGCACTCTTGTCTCTCAACAGCGTTGTGCACGGCAACCGCGCTCCGGGTGACAAGAACATAAGCGGTGTGGTGTCGTTGGAACTCAGCGACAAGATGCTCTCTGACGTGACTGGTGAGACAGACGTGCAGTTTTACCCGTTCAACAACTGCTTCCTCGAGACTTACGACATGCCGTCAAGGCTGGCAAACACCTCTATGGTGAGCGACAGGTCTGTCTACTTCACCGGCGACTACTACACGCTGAAAGCCTATTCCGAGCTTGTCAAGCATGGCTCTGTGAAGGAGTATCAGACGCGTCTGGTAGACCTTTACGGCGTGGCTGAGCGCGACATGCAGAATATACCGCGTGTGAGTGACAGGGCTGACAGGATAGATGCCGGAGCCTATGCTTATGACGGGGAGATAATGGAAATCCCGACATCACCTGGTGACGTGGCCTACACGCTCTTCGTCTCTCAGTCATTGCCTGTGGAGATAAGTGATGCGCAGCAGGCGCAGGACTTCTACGGCAAGTCGTTTTACACCTCCCTCTCTTGGCTTGACGATGCTTTCGAATATATAAGGAAAGTGAGGGCTAATCCCGGTTTGATGGCTGGCGGCAAGACATTCCGCGTGCTAATTGCCGGTGGCACATACCGCCCGCACTTTGCGCGCGACAACTCCTCGGTTGAGATGGAGGATCAGAGGCAGAACTCCTTTGTGATACCAGACAACGTGGAGGTTTACGGCGGATTTGCCGGCTCTGAGCTGCTCACCTCGTACAGCGATGGGGCTGTGATAGGCTCGGCTGTCGGTCAGGGCGTGATGACTGTGGTGGATGATGCCGCTCTCTCTGCTGCCTTAGATGCACGTGAGCTCTCTGACCTTAACGGCAACGGAGTGGAGGAGGAGTATGAGTTTGCCAGTCAGACAATACTCTCCGGCGAAGTCAACGCTTCGGCAACTGAACGTAACGTCTACCATGTGCTCTACTCCGAGGCTGACGGCGTTGCCGTAGGTGTCACTTTGGACGGCTTGACTGTGATGGGCGGCGTGACCAACAACGAGGAGCAGCAGGGTGCGGACAACGAGGTGGGTCGCGGCGGCGGAATATACAGTGACGGCGTGCCTTACACCATAAACCGCAGCCGTCTGATGGGCAACAGGGCGGTGAAGGGTGGCGCGGTATATGTCCGCAACGCCCGCCTCACTCTCGCTAGCTCTGTCGTGGCTGGCAACTCCACTGAGGCCAACGATAATGCAACTGCCGCCGGAGGTGCGATAGCTGTCGTAACCACTGGCAGCGCGGACGCGGGCCTATATGCCGTCAACACCATCTTTGCCAACAACGGGACTGCCGGACGTGGCGGTGTCATATCGACCTTTGCCGGCGGGACGGCTCAGCCGCTCATCAGTGTGATGAACTGCGCCTTTGTCATGAACAAGGCTGGCGAGAACGCCACAATATATAACTCCAACGCGAACAGCACAGTGACCAACTCCATCTTCTGGGGCAATGAGCTGCCTGAGGACAAGACTGACGGCTTCGGCACTGCCGTCTCTCTGAGCCACTGTGCAGGCGACAACTTGCCCGAGGGCGGCACGGACAATGTCACTCTCGCGGCGGACAACATGTCCGTCTACGGCCCGCGCTTCATGAGACCCTCCGCTGTCGCCGGTGTGGAGGGCAACAGTGCGGAGTCTGCCTGGAATCCCGTCTCTATATCGGTGCTGACCGATGCTGGCGACGGTACGCTTCCTGCTGATGTCTCCGACATGTCTCAGGCATCAGGCGCATACGCCGGATGGATGAGTGCCAACAGGCAGGGGCACGAGACACAGTACATGGACGGCGTGCGTTATGCCGGACCAAAGAAAGACGACGGCTCTCAGGACGACAAGCCGATAGACATAGGCCCTTATGAGTATCAGTACCCCTCTGTGTTCAACGATATGGAAAGGATTTATGTGGCTGGGACGGAGAGCGGACGGCGTGACGGCACTTCTTGGGACAACGCTACCTCAGACCTGCGCGGCGCGATGATTGGCATGGCAAACTCGGTTAACCCGTCCCCTGAGAAGTATATCTATATCAGGGAGGGCGACTATACGGCCGGCAGACTCTATAATCTTGGCGGCAAAAATGTGATGTACAACCTGAGCATTGACGCTGCGGACGATAAAAAGACTGTGACCATTTACATAGAGGGTGCGCACAACGAGAGCGGACAGCAGGACTTCGGCTCACCGTCAGTTATCTCCGTGGCCGAGGGTGCAGAGCTGACCCCTGATGTGTTGCTGAACATAAACGCGAACGGCAGAAATGTCGTGCTGCGCGGCATCTCCTTCGACGGCACTAATGCGCCTGGCGTGACAGGCTTGGAGATAAACAATGCCAAGCCCGATGGCAACAAGGTGAGTGTCAATAACTCGGCGTTCCGCCACAACGGCGGCGCGGGTGCTCTGCTCAGCAGTGGCAGCGCGCTCTTTGCAAACGTCCTCTTTGCCGACGGCGGCACGGGAATACGCGTGGACGGCGGCACAGCCACTGTCGTGAACTCCACCTTCGCCAATAACACGGCGGCTGTCGGGGGACAGGCCGATGTCTACAACAGCGTGGCTTGGCGCTCTGGCTCAGGCGTGACGGATAACGGTACAAACCACAACCACGACTTCGACACAGTCGCTAATAACGACGTGATGCGCGGGCCTAACTTCGTTGACCCCGATAACGGCGATTACAGCATACGCCCCAGCCTTATGATACTCAACCGTGGTGACAATACTCTCTATCAGACGCACGTGGGTGCTGACCCCGCTGCCGAGAATGACCTTGGCGGTACGGCGCGTCTGGTTGATGAGAAGATAGACCTCGGCGCGTACGAGTACGGTGCGCCGCTCCGGCAGCTCCTCTACGTGAAGAGCGACGTGGCTGTGGGCGATGGCAGCGGCTCTTCTTGGGACAACGCCATACGCGACTTGGCAAGCGCGGTTGACCTCGCTGCCCTCTATGCGGAAGGCAATCCTGGCAAGGCGGCCTATGTATTCGCCGACAGGGTAGTGAACGTTCCTTCCATCACCCTCGCTACTCCCGATGTGAAGCTCTACGGCGGCATGAACGGCGAGACCGCCTCCGCAACCGATGCAGCGGCTCAGGCGGAAGAACTGCTCCGCAAACGCGCTGCGGTGATTGACGGCACTGCCCATTCTACGATACAGACGCTCAACCTCTCCGCCGCTTCGGTTGTCGACGGCTTCTATGTCACCGATGCCACCGTCAACAATGGCGGTATGCTCTCCACATCCGTGGTTGATGGCGTTACGGCGGACGGTGACGGTACACTCTATAACTCGTTCGTCAGGACGGCAGCCGCTGGCTCTGGCAGATACGTGAATGTCACGTCGCCCGGGGATATACCCGCAGGCTACAACAACAACGCCAACGCTGAGGTGAATGGCTATGTCGCCGCCGATATATGGAGCTATCAGCCCATGGAGAACCACGGAGGCATCGACAATGGCACGGACATAACGGCCTATATCCGGATGGCGGGCCACTCCCGCGACCTCGCAGGCGCCGCGCGTGTGAGAAACGCCGCCCCCGACCACGGCTGCTTCGAGCTTTGGAACATCACTGAGCCTACGGTGATTACCTCCGATGACAGACCGCTTCCCGACCATGTAGTCTATGTCCGCGAGGGCGTTGAGCTATCCATAGCTCCTGATGTCTACACCGGCGGCAACTCCTTCAGTCCCGGCTTCCTCCTGTTGGAGCACGGCGCAGGCCTTGTGGGTAATGCTAACTCCGTAGCTCTGACCAACTTCGCCGTGGAACGTAGCCTCTCCGATGCCAACGGGCATAAGGACCTCGCATCCCTTCCTTTCAGGATAACACGTGCTTCCGTCAATCGGACTGATGGCATATCAGGCGTGACCGTGAGCCGTTACGACGGCGCGGCGCGTGCGGCTTACAATTACAAATATGATGGCGCGGATGGCACTGCATGGAAGCCCCTTGGTGCGCTCTCTGAGCGTGACGGCCTCGAAGGTCTCCTCCTCGAAGCCGATGCCGACACCAAGGTACGCTTCTACGGCAACTCATATCAGGAGTCTGATGTCGCGAAGGACATAACCCTCGCGCAGCACAACTTCGATGTGCCGTGGAATGACGATAGCGGCACAGGAAACCGCTTCACCCATCCGGAGAACATGGGCTGGAACCTCTTCGGCTCCCCCTTCCTCTGCGCGATGAACTACGAAGACATGGAGTACGGACGTGTGATATACACATTTGACGGCACAGAATATGCGACCGCACACACATGGAACAGGGAAAGTGCAGCCCCTGCACAGGGCAGCATACCCGCCGGCACTGCGGTCTTCACCCAGACGGCAACGCTTGCCTCCGCCGAGAACCTCGCCGTGACACCACGGACCGGTGACGCGCAGCAGTCGCTCCCCTACGCCGGCAACCTCGCCGTCGAGTTCGCCGCCGTGGCCGATGACGCCGATGACGGGACACCGTCCGACATGATACAGATAACGGCCGTAGAGTCGGCCGACTCACGGAGCGAATTCCTCGTCAATGCCGACGGCGTGAAGTGGATGGCACCGCAGCAGAGCGCGCCGCAGATATACATGCTGCGCGACGGCGGACGCTACTCCCTCCTCTCGGCCGTAGACATCGAGGGACAGGTCGATGTAGGTGTCAGCGTACCCGCTCCGGCCAGCTACGAGTTCCGCATACCCGCCGACTGCGACACCTATGACTACGAGACAGTATTCTTGAAAGACGCGCAGGCAAACACCCTCACCGACCTCAAAGACAGGCCCTACACCTTCTTTGCCCCCGAGGCCGGCGAGACCAACGGCAGGTTCTCCATCATCTTCCGCCGTGTCGACGATGTAACACGCGATGGCCTCATAACCGTCTACACACCCTACGAAGGCATGTTTGTCGTCGAGGGCATGGACGGCGCGAGCGAGATACGCCTTTACGACACCTCCGGACGCATGATTGAGCGGCGCACCTCAACCTCCCGTCAGGAGACCTTCCGCGCCCTCCGCGGAGTCTACCTCGTAGAAGTCCACTGCGAAAACTCCGCGCCCACCGTCATAAAAGTACTCGTAAAATGATGTAGGTGTAAGACTATAAAAAGGGCAGGAGGCTGCGCCGTACTTTCGGCGCAGCCTCCTGCCTCTTTCTCCCCATCCCCTCTCCGCACCCCTCCTCACCATATCCTTAATTGCGGCGGCATCCTTTCTTCCATTCTCTCTCCTTGTAAATCATCGCACACACCTGTTCCCCTCCATCCCCGCCTCATCTACAAAGGCAATCTATCTTTTTCTTTCGGAGTGATATAACGTAGAACAAACACCCTCAACACCACACTTTACTATGAATTCAATCACAGCGGCTTCCACTACCACCCCCTCCCCTGACAGGGGAGGTGCCCGTCAGGGCGGAGGGGTGTAAAGTAATGTTCTAACCTTGTTTTTTCCCCGCCATATGTATCAGCAGCGAAAAAGCGGTGCAAACCGAGAGCAGTACCAAACTATGTTTGGCTACTGCCAAGGTGAAGCCCGCTTTGGATTTTATCCAGAGCAGCACAGACGGCGTAAAGCAAGTCCGTGTGTCCGAATTATCGTGCAAGCCGAGAGTAGAGCCAAACTCGTTTGGGCTATGCCGAGGCGCAGCCGATAATCACGCGGAGCGTAAGACCGCAGCGCGGAGCGCAAGGCAAGTTTAGGACTTGTAGCCGGATGTGCGTCGCTCGGAGCGTCGCTGAGACATTCGGGCGGCGGCTCTCTTTGGTCACTTTCTCCAGCTGTTGGGAGAAATGAAGTGCAAGCCGAAAACAGTGGCGGGCAAACTTGTTTGCACAGACACTGTTGAGGCGAAGCCTTCATTATCAAAAGTGACTGGGGGCTTAGGGGGCAAAGCCCCCATAAAAACTATTCCACGGGCACGTCCCACCTAACCGTCACCCCTCTTCCTCTCTTCATACGCTTTCGCCCTCCGCATAGTAACCTCCACCCACCTGCTCCTCGGCCTCAACGCCCTCATAACCGCCTCCTCCTCACCATCCTCCTCACCCTCCGACTTTTCCTCCATCTCCCGCCGTCTCCTCTCCTCCTGCCTTGCACGCCGCTCCGCCGCCACACGCCTCATCCTCTCCACATCATCC
>CALUOH010000043.1 GCA_944322025.1 uncultured Bacteroidales bacterium
CACGCATGACACGCTATCTCACATCCGCCAGACGCTTGGCAACCGGACTCTCGGCCACCCTCCTTCTCCTGCTGTCAGTCACAGCCTGCGAGAAACGGATTGCCGTCTACACCCAACGCTCCATCGCCGCCGACGGATGGGAACCTTTCGACACCGTCATGTTCGTCATCGACAGCCTTCAACGCGACGGAAACTACGCCCTCAGCATCGACCTCCGCACAACGAGCAGTTTCCCCTACCAAGCGCTCTACCTCAGAATCGAGCAACACTGGGAGGATCCGGAAATGGTGCGTTGCGACACACTCTGCTGCCAGTTGGCCACTCCCGACGGCGACATCACGGGAGCTGGCATCAGCCACCTGCAATACACCTTCCCTTTGGCCAGATTGCAGCTCACCGCAGGCCAACACGGCCACATCGTTGTCCGTCACATCATGCAGCGGGAGATGCTCCCGGGAGTGGCCAGCGTAGGCGTCAAGATAGAACGGGAAACACCAGCCGGATAATTACAGACACAAGAATACCCACAAGTTTCAACGACAGCCCTCAGACCTTCACCCAAAAGAACCAAAAAAAACGCAAGCATATGGAAGAGATTAAAAATCAGTACCTCAGCTTGAAAGCCTCATGCCGAGGCGCAGAAATGCAAAGCCTGACCAACCTTTCGACAGGACGCGAATGCCTTTGGCAGGGCGACCCCGCTTTCTGGGGAAAGCGCTCGCCGCTTTTGTTCCCCATCACCGGCCGCATGTGGAACAACCGAACGGAGTTCAACGGCCGTGAGTACAGCATCCCCAAGCACGGCTTCATGCAAGACCGCAGCTTCAACCTTGCCGAACACACCGACACATCGCTCCGCTACGTATTCTCGAGCACACCGGAAGAACTGAAAATGTTCCCGTTCGACTTCAATCTCGAAGTTGTCTATACGCTCGACGGGAACAAAGTCCGGGTTGACTTCCACGTCGAGAACTGCAGCATCGACACCATGCCTTTCCAAATCGGCGGCCACCCCGGCCTGAGCCTCCTCGACTACAAGGCAGATGACAACGTGCACGGCTACCTCTCTTTCGAAGGCGCCCCGTGGCGACTGTTACGTGCTGGCGAACAAGGCTGCACCGAACCCGATCCTCTCGAAATGCCAATGCTCGAAGAGAACTTGCTCCCCTTGAAAGACGGCCTCTTCGCCCACGACGCCCTCATCTTCGACGAGCACCAGATAAAAGCCGTCACGCTGCACGACAAATATCGCCAGCCCGCCGTCCGGTTACGAAGCGACTCACCGGCCATGCTTATCTGGCAACCGGACAAACACGGTGCCCCCTTCGTATGCTTCGAACCTTGGTTCGGACTGTGCGACTCGCAACACTTCTTCGGCCCGTTCACGCAGCGGCCATACGTCAACACAGCCCTTCCCGGCAAGACATGGCACGGAGGCTACACCATTGAATGCCTCAAATAAGCCAGCCCACGAACCGGTTCACCGACAGCAAAACAGGCATCCTCTGATGGGAATCTACTCGGAAGACAACACGCAAGAGACGCACCGGCGCGGGCGCATCGAGGTGATCTGCGGCTCCATGTTCTCGGGCAAGACCGAAGAGCTCATCCGCCGCCTGCGACGGGCGCAGTTTGCCAAGCAACGCATCCGCATTTTCAAACCCGCGATCGACGTACGCTACGCCCACGACGCCGTGGTCTCGCACGACAGCAACTCCCTCTCTTCACACCCGGTGAAGAATTCAGCCGAATTGCTGGAAGCCGGGCACGACGTGGAGGTAGTCGGCATCGACGAAGCACAGTTTTTCGACGACCGCCTGCCCCAAGTGTGCAGCGAACTGGCCTCACGGGGCATCCGCGTCGTCGTGGCAGGACTTGACATGGACTTCAAGGGTCAACCCTTCGGCCCTATGCCCGCCTTGTGCGCCATTGCCGAAGAAGTAACCAAAGTCCACGCCATCTGCGTCCGGTGCGGCGACTTGGCCTACGTATCTCACCGCACCGTTCCGGGCGAGAGCCGCGTGCTCCTCGGCGAGAAAAATGAATACGAGCCTCTCTGCCGGCGTTGCTTCGAGAAAACCTGCAAACACTGACGCCATGTCACGATATACACACGTCCTGTTCGACCTCGACGGCACCCTGACCGACCCCCGCGTTGGTATCACACGTTCCGTGGCTTACGCACTGAAACAATTCGGCATACATGTGGACGACCCCGACACGCTCACGCCATTCATCGGGCCGCCACTGATGGAATCGTTCCAGACGTTCTACCACTTCAATGAGGATCAAAGCCGCCTTGCTTCGCGTCACTACCGGCGCTACTTCCTCGACCGCGGATGGGCTGAGAACTCTGTTTACGCCGGCATACCATCCCTGCTCCGGGACCTGCGCGAACAAGGCGTCTGTCTCTACGTGGCCACGTCAAAGGGAGAACAGTCAGCACGGCGCATCCTGACCCACTTTCACCTGACGCCCTATTTCGACTTCATTGCCGGCGACACACCCCGCCATCGGCGCCCGACAAAAGCCGACGTCATACGCTACCTCGTCAAGCGGCAGGGCATCTGCCCGACAGACCGGGCGGTCATGATCGGCGACCGCCGTCACGACATCGACGGGGCACACCAAACCGGCCTGCCCTCACTCGGCGTCACGTATGGGTACGGCAGCCGCGAAGAACTCACGCAAGCCGGGGCGACGGGCACAGTGGACTCCGTCGACGCCCTGCGCCGCTTCCTGCTGCCGTAATCCCGCGGGCACAAAGCCCACGCGGCATCGCTCCCAACAGCCTACGCGACAGGAAAAACGGTCAGGGTGATGGAAATTTCTGTCAGTACTCCAGAATTTCCTGTCAGTACTCCGGATTTTACGGCCAGCCGTCCCGTGCACACGCCCTCCGCTCCCATAAATTCAAGACCAGTTAACAGACCTATGAAACGTACCGAAATATCCACACTCGGCGAGTTCGGCCTCATCCGCCACCTCACCGAAAACCTTCCGCTCACCCAAAAAAGCACGCGCTACGGGATAGGCGACGACTGCGCCGTCCTCGCCTACCCCGACAGCACCGTCCTTGTCACCAGCGACATGCTCATGGAAGGGGTTCACTTCGACCTCGTCTACACGCCGCTCAAACACCTCGGCTACAAGGCGGCGATGGTGAACTTCTCAGACATCTACGCCATGAATGGCACCCCGCGCCAACTCGTCGTCAACCTGGCCGTCAGCAAGCGCTTCGCAGTCGAAGATCTCGAAGCCCTCTACGCCGGCATCCGGCTGGCCTGCGAACAGCACGGAGTGGACATCGTGGGCGGCGACACCACCTCGTCGCTCACCGGACTGGCCATCAGCATGACTTGCATCGGCGATGCGGAAAAAGGCCACATCGTCTACCGCAACGGGGCACACGACACAGACCTCGTCTGCGTCAGCGGCGATCTCGGCGCCGCCTACATGGGCCTGCAACTATTAGAACGCGAAAAAGCCGTATTCGCCCACCAGGCTGACAACGAGACAGCCGCACAACCCGACTTCAGCGGCCGCGAATACCTGCTTGAACGGCAGCTTAAGCCCGAAGCCCGACGCGACATCATCACCGCCCTGCGCGAAGCCGGCATCCAACCGACAGCCATGATGGACATCAGCGACGGCCTCTCTTCTGAAATGCTGCACATCTGCACCCAAAGCCACGTGGGCTGCCGCATCTACGAAGAACGCATCCCACTCGACTACCAGACCGCTGTGACTGCCGAAGAGTTCAACATGAACGTCACGACTTGTGCCCTCAACGGCGGCGAAGACTACGAGCTCCTCTTCACCGTACCCCTCACCGAGCACGACCGCGTCTCCGCCATCAAGGACGTGAAAGTCATCGGCTACATCACCAAAGAAGAGCTCGGTTGCGCGCTCATCGCCCGCGACGGCCAGGAATTCACCCTCAAAGCCCAAGGTTGGAACCCGCTCAAATAAGCAATTCAACCGCAAATGATAAAAAATTGCGAATTTCGTTTGTCAGTTCAGTCAAAGTCATTATCTTTGCACCCGAAAACAAACGAAAAGGTGCCATAGCTCAGTTGGTAGAGCAAAGGACTGAAAATCCTTGTGTCCCCGGTTCGATTCCTGGTGGCACCACTTTGAAGAAAAGCAAATAGCAGTAAACTCCTGATTTCCAAACGAAATCGGGAGTTTTTGTTTTCCCGCAGGACGCAAAAAAGAGCGGAATATGACCGCTTCCTGTGTTCCAGAAGGTGGAGCGGAAAAGGTGGAGCGAAAATCTCCGCCGAACCGGATTCTTTTTCGTTGGTTTGCAATATTTTGCGTATCAAGAAAACGCGGATGGTTTCCTACTTTTGTCCCGGATGAAGAAAACGCTTTTTTATTTTGGTATGTTCACAGTTTGCATTATCTTTGCAAGAGAATATGCTATGAAGAGAAGTGTAGTCGTAATATTGATATTTTCGGTGATGATGGCGGGATGCAGCGATTATTACCGTCAGCAGAAGTCGACTGACCCGGAGGTGAAGTATACGGCAGCGAAGAATTATTTCCAGGAGAAGAAGTATCTGAGGTGCTCTACGCTGCTGGAGGATGTGCTGTCGTATTACCGCAATACGCCGCAGGCGGAGGAGATACTGTATCTGCTGTCGGAGTCGTACGTGGGGCAGAAGGATTATTATTCGGCTAGCGAGTATTATCAGGCTTATCTGAGAAATTATCCGCGAGGGGAGTATGCCGAGGAGGCGAGGTTCAGGGTGGGGTACTGCTATTATTGGGATTCGCCTGACGCGCGTCTGGACCAGACTTCGACGAAGAGGGCGATAGCGGCGTTTTCGGAGTACCTTTCGCTGTACCCGACGAGCGACAGGGCCGAGGAGGCGCGGCGGTATATGACGGAGATGACGGACAAGCTGGCGTATAAGGGCTATCTGAACGCGAAGCTCTATTATAATCTCGGTCTGTACGGGGGAAACAATTACAGGGCGTCGGTCATCACGGCGGAGAATACGCTGAAGGAGTATCCGGACACGAAGTATAAGGATGATCTGTATTTCATCATTTTGCAGGCGAAGCATAAGGAGGCGAGCCTGAGTGTGGACTCGAAGAGGAAGGAGAGGTACAGCGAGGTGATAGACGAGTATTACAGGTATGCGAATGAGTTTTCGGACGGGAAGCATATCAGGGAGGCGAACAGGATATTGAAGGAAGCGAAACATATAGTTAAATAAATCAGTATAGATATGAGTCAGAAAAAAACATCGGCACCGGTGAATACGATTACACGTGATATGAACTCGCTGTGTGAGCCAGTGGGCAATGTGTATGAGGTGGTGCGTATCATAGCCAAGAGGGCGAACCAGATAAGCCGCGAGGTGAAGGAGGAACTTGACAAGAAGCTGGCGGATTTCTCGTCGGCTAACGATAATCTCGAGGAGGTGTTCGAGAACAGGGAGCAGATAGAGATTTCGCGCTATTATGAGCAGCTTCCGAAGCCTACCCTGCGCGCTATCAAGGAGTTTGAGGACGGCGAGATATATTATAAGAACCCGTCGCAGATGGTGCAGTAGGAGGGAGGTTTCCTCTGTTTTTTGTGTGAAGGTATGGCTGAAAACGTTCGGGTGAGTGAGAGTCCTTGTGTTTTCAGCCTTTTTTCTTTGGAGGCGGAGGAGGGTGTGTCGCGGGTCTGCCGTATGAAGGCTGGCGATGAGTTTTTAATTTCTGATTTGGAAAGAGAATGTTTTTGCGCTTATGTATGATGAACTTTTGAAGCTGGACGACATAAGAATTAATTTCTCCGCGCAGGGGATGCATGTCATCAATGTGGTGCTTGCCTTTGTGATGTTCGGGGTGGCACTGGGCATACGTCCGTCAATGTTTGTGGAGGTGTTCCGCAAGCCGAAGTCGATGCTGGTGGGGCTTCTTTCGCAGATTGTGGGGCTGCCGCTTGTGACTTTTATCCTGATAGCAATTTTTCATGAGTATCTGACACCGATGGTGTCGATGGGCATGATTCTTGTGGCGGCGTGTCCGGGAGGTAATATATCGAATTTCATTTCACAGCTGTCGAAGGCTAATGTGGAGCTGTCGGTTTCGCTTACGGCCGTGGTGACGATACTCGCGATAGTTATCACACCGCTTAATTTCGCGTTTTGGGGCAATATGTATGTCAACCTGATAGACGGTATGGCGGTGACGGCACTGCGCGACCTGGATATAGATATGTGGCAGATGTTCGAGACTGTGTTTCTTCTGCTCGGCGTGCCGCTTGTGCTCGGTATGCTCACGGCACACTATCTGCCGAAGGTGGCAGAGAAGATGAAGAAGCCGTTGCAGTATCTTTCCATCGTGTTTTTCATACTGATGGTTGTGCTGGCGTTCGGGAATAATGTGTCACTGTTCATTAAGTATATAAAGTATATTTTCCTTATAGTGCTTGTGCATAACGGGATGGCTCTGCTGACGGGCTATGGGCTGTCGTCGGCGTTCAGGCTGCCCGTGCGTGACAGGCGCACTGTGACGATTGAGACCGGGATACAGAATTCGGGGCTGGGGCTCGTGCTGCTTTTTAACCCGAAGATTTTCCCACCTGAGCTTGCGACCGGCGGTATGCTGTTTGTGACGGCGTGGTGGGGCATATGGCACATCATATCGGGGCTTTCGCTGGCGGCGCTGTTTAACCGCAGGGACAGAAAGGAGGTTTCAAGGGTCTGAAAAGATAGAGGCTTATGGCTATACAGGACAATAACTGGTTGTATTCGGTATTGCGCTATTATGTGGATTATACATTCGAGATGGCGTACAGCGATGTTGAGTACTGCGGGATAGAGAATATACCGCACGACGGGGCTGTGATTTTCGCTCCCAACCATACGAACGCGCTGATGGATGCCCTTGCGGTGCTTATAGTAGACCATAAGCCGACGGTCTTTGTGGCGCGGGCGGATATATTCAAGCGTCCTCTGATAGCCAAATTGCTGACGTTCTTCAAGATAATGCCTATCATGCGCATGAGGGACGGGAGGGGAAATCTCAGGAAGAATGACGAGATTATGGCCAAGGCCGTCGAGGTGCTGAAGAGCGGAGTGCCGTTCTGCATCATGGCGGAGGGCACACACAGGATGAAACACAGTCTGCTCCCTCTGGTGAAGGGCATTTTCAGAATTGCGCTCATGGCAGACCGCCAGATAGGCGGTGAGATGCCGGTGTATATAGTCCCGATGGGGATAGAGTACGGCAGTTATGTGCGTTTCGGTTCTTCGCTGTTTTTGCAGACAGGCGAACCAATCAATGTGACTGACTTTGTGCGTTCGCACGACGGGATGGAGCAGCCGGAACTGATAATGGCTCTGCGGGAGGAGCTTTCCAAGCGGATGAAGTCACTCATATTCTGCGTGAATGATGACGATGATTATGACGCGGTGGTTGATTTGGCCTATCTGCGCAACAGGGATGTACAGCGCGATATGGGCTTTAAGAACAATTCTCCACGGGAGAGGATGCTCGCAAACCGGCGCACGGTGGAGGATGTGGAGCGGTGGAGGCGCGAGAAACCGGAAGAGTGCTCGGCGCTTATGTCCGCGATGAGGGAGTTTGCCACGTTGCGCCGCCAGCACAAAATAAGCGACGAGACGCTGTATGACAAGGCGAGATGGGGCAGGGTGATGAAGCGTTGTTTCATGATGGTGGTGTCGCTTGTGTATTTCATATACGCGGCAATCGTCACCTCGCCTGTGACTGTGTTCTCCGAAATCATGTGCAGCAGATTGGAGGACAAGGCGTTCTGCAATTCGTTCAGGTATGTGATTGTGCTTGTGATGTCTCCGATAGTGTGGATATTACTGGCTGTGCTGTATGCGCAGTGGCTGCCGTGGTTCGGCGTTATAGCGGCACTCGTGCTGACTTTTCCTGCCCATGTGTTTGTGCATATATATGCCAAATGGTTCAGGCTTGTAAAGTCGTCAGTGCGTTTTTTGAGAAACGGCAGACTGCAATCACTGCTGTCGGATATAAACAGAAGCCTGTCACGACTCTGTTGAGTTGATTATAGTATGGTTAAGAGGATATTTCTTTTGCTTTTGATATGTTGGCCGATGTGCTTGTCCGCAGCGGGGGACGAGACTCCGGGCGACAGCATACCGGCGGAGGAGAAGAAAGAGAAAAAGAGCTTTTTCGGCAAAGGCGGGAAGGACATAGTCAAGAGAGGCATATCGTTCGGCCCGCTGCCGGTGGTGGCATACGATGCGGACAGAGGCTTCCAGTACGGCGCACTGCTGAACATTTATGATTTCGGTGACGGCAGCCATTACCCGCATCCTCGCCAGCAATGGTATATAGAGGCTTCTGCCTATACGAAAGGTACGCAGCAATATTTCCTGTCATACGATACAAAACACCTTATCCCGTCAGTGCGCATGTCTGTGGCAGCCACGTGCATATATGACAAGGCCATGGACTTTTACGGGTATAACGGCTATCAGTCGTATGTCGATGTCGATAATATGCGCTATTGGAAGAAGGCTGAAGACAAGACGGGCATACGCCCTGAGTATATGACTGCCTTTTACAGGGTGGAGCGTCTGCATGTGAGCGCGAAGGCCGATTTTGTTGGCAATATATGGAATAATAAGTTGTTCTGGCAAGGGAGCTATTATTTCAGTTGGACGAGGATGCGCTCCATCAATCGGGAGAGCATTAACAAAGGGAAAGACAGCGTTGAGATGTTTAGCGGCCAGACTCTTTTTGACAAGTATAAGGATTGGGGCATCATACAGGAGAGCGAGGGAGACGGCGGTATTGTGTCGGCGTTGCGTGTGGGGTTGATGTATGACAGCCGCGATTTCGAGGCCTCGCCATCGAGAGGGATATGGGCTGAGGCCAATATGACGGCCGCACCCCGCATTTTAGGCACAACACATCCTTTTTACAGGTATATGGCGATATTCAGGCACTATGTCCCGATAGTAGATGAACGCCTTGTCTTTGCATACAGGTTGAACTATATAGGCACGATAGGGTCTTCGTTGCCTTACTATCTGATGCCGCTTTACAGCACGATAGGCAAGGATTATGACCGTGACGGCATAGGCGGATACCGGACAGTCAGGGGTGTGAGCCGAGACCGGGTCATGGGTCTGGATGTGGGGTTCTTCAATGCCGAGATAAGGTGGCGTTTTGTAAGTTTCCCTCTGTGGAAACAGAATGTGGCGTTGGCTCTCAACGCTTTTTGTGACGGAGCAATAGTCACAAGAGGTTACGACATGCGATACAGGGGAGACGAGAGCAATGAGCAGATGAAGAAAGAGTATGAGAAGTATGTTAATACGTCTAAACCGGACGGGCTTCATGCTGCCGCAGGCGGAGGGTTGAGGGTGATAATCAACCGTAATTTCATAGTGGCGTTCGAGTATGCATATCCGTTCAACAAGCAGGACGGTAACGGCAGTTTCTATATTAATACAGGATATTTATTTTAATGCTATGAGAATCAGATTTTTAATGCTCGTTCTTTTGTTGTCGTGCGGACTTGTGAAGTCGCAGATAATAATGCCCATGCCTGTACAGTATGAGTTCAGCGAACTGGGTAGTTTTGTTGTTGATGACAAAACCGTTGTAGAGATATCGGATGAGTCATTAGTGTTTCCTGCGCGGCTATTCTCTGAAGCGGTCAATGAGAAGTGCGGTCTTGACCTGTTGAAGAATAACCGTGGGCGCAAGAAGATTAAGCTGAAGATAAATTCGTACATGCCGCACCCTGATTCGTATAACATCAATGTGAGCGAGAAGTCGGTACAGGTCACCGGAGGAAGCGAGGCCGGGGTGTACTACGGTGTGCTTATGCTTATCCAGTGTATGTCAAACGAATATGCCGTTATAGACAAGGGTGCTCATACAGTGACTTTCCCTTTAATCATAGTAGAGGATACGCCTCTGTTCACATTCCGCGCATTGGAGTGGGAGAACTCGTTCGTGCCGAAGAGAGAGTTGATGAAGCGCATAGAGTATATGTCTGAGCTGAACCTGAACACATACGTAGTGCCGATGAAGTATGACGAGATGGTGGCATACGTGTTGAGCGACAAGCAGAAGTGGCATGGACTCAGCGAGTATGCCCTCGATTATTATGTCAATGTAGTACCGAAAGTGACTGTTGACAAGAGGATGATGGGCTTTGGCGCAGACTCTGTGGCGTCGATAATGGACAGGATATATGACATTTTTCCGTCAGAGTTCGTGCAGATTGAATTCGGTGAGCTCGAAGTGGATGAGGAGATGTGGAGCCTGCTGAACGACAGGGCGCGGGAGCATCAGAAGACACTGGTGTCGGATAACCTTACTCTTGGGGCGACGATAGTGTCAGTGCCGTTCGGTGAGCAGGGCAATGTAAATCTGAACAATACACTCGGGGAGATAATAGAGGTGGATATGGTGGATAAAGAGGGTGATTCAGACACGTATAACGTTATGCCGATAAAGAGAAAGCGGGTGAATAAGAGCTATATACCTCTGAATGGCGTGCAGTTTGTAGTCAATACGGCCGGGATGGCAGATGACGGGCTTTCGGGTGAGTTTCTGCCGTTCTGTTCCGAGACGTCGTGGACGAAAAGCGAGCTTAAATCGTATGATGATTTTCTCCGCAGAAAGGGCCTGATGTATAAGTAAACAGATTTCTATATTGATGGGAAGAGGATTAGCCAAAGCGTTTGGCTTGTTTGCGATGGCGGTGTTATTGCCGATGGTAACGGCAGGGGAGTTGCCCGCAAAAGGCAAGGCACGTCCTGTGAAAGTGTTGATAGAGACATCAGAGGGCGACATAAAGGTGCAGTTATATGATGATACGCCATATCACCGGGACAATTTTGTAAAGCTGGTGAAGCAGCATTTTTATGATACGCTGCTGTTTCACAGAGTCATACCAGAGTTTATGATACAGGCTGGCGACCCCCAATCGAGGGGTGCGAGTGACCGCTCCAAGCGTTTGGGCAGTGGCGATATAGGATATAACATACCGGCGGAGATAGTGTTCCCCAAATATATACATAAGCGTGGGGCTTTGGCGGCTGCGCGGCAGGGCGATGTGGTTAATCCGCAGCGGGAGTCGTCGGGCTGTCAGTTCTATATAGTCGAGGGGAGGACGTTTACCGATGCCCAACTGGACACTATGGAGATGAGGATTACCGATGCGCTTGGTCTGAAAGAGCGGTTCAAGTATAGCGATGAGCAGCGGCGCATGTACAAGACATTCGGCGGCGCGCCACACCTTGACGGCCAGTATACGATATTCGGAGAGGTGATAGAGGGGTATGATGTGTTGCAGACGATATGCAGGAAGGAGACGGACGGCAATGACCGTCCGGTGGAGGATGTTGTGATAGAGAGTATGAAAGTAGTAAGACGATAGGAGTGGGGCTGTATGAAGATTATTGAGTATAAGGGAGTGGACATCAGGCACGATGAGTTGATGGTGCTGCATGGTGTGGATTTCTCCGTTTCGCAAGGGGAGTTTGTATACCTTTGCGGTAAGGTGGGCAGCGGGAAGAGTTCGCTGTTGAAGTCGTTGTATGCCGAAGTGCCGATAAAGAACGGTGTCTCGAAGATATTCGGCTATGACTTGCAGAATATCAAGAATTCGGATATCCCGATGCTGCGCAGGAAGATAGGCATAGTGTTCCAGGACTTCAAGCTGCTGGGGGACAGGTCTGTCTATGAGAATCTGGAGTTTGTCCTGCGGGCTACCGGCTGGAAGGACAAGAAGAAGATGGCGGAGCAGATAGATTTGGTACTTGGTACGGTGGGGCTCGGAAAGAAGGGCTATAAGAGGCCGCACCAGCTGTCGGGCGGGGAGCAGCAGAGGGTCGCGATAGCGCGGGCGTTGCTCAACTCACCGGAGCTGATAATAGCCGATGAGCCTACCGGTAATCTTGACCCGCAGACAAGCCAAGAGCTTCTGGAACTGCTTCACGCGATATGCCAGAGCGGTACGGCCGTGATTGTGGCGACACACAATATAGGGCTGGTGAGACAGTACCCCGGCAGGGTGTTTGTCTGTGAGAATGAGCGTTTGCAGGAGGAGGCGTGAGCATAGAAACTGTTTTGATTTTCCCCATATACAGTTTCCAGCTATTTAGAATGAGTATTCAAATATATATTCGTCTATGGATTGTGCGTCCAGCCAGCCTTATTCAGCCATTATGCCCTTGAAATAGCCCGATATTACTTCGGGCATGATAACTGAATATGTCGCGGCTGTCCATCACAATCCATATAGACGGCAAAATCAAAATAGTTTCTTAGTTCATATTTGCATTAAGGCCGTGTCCCCTTGACCGTCAGAGCGGTTGAGGGGACACGGCCTTAATGGATGAAATTGGGGGGATGCGGAAGGGGAGGGGATAGCGGAGAGATGGCTTGAAAGTACGTGTTTTTGGCATTAATTTGCGTTTGGTGGCGATGTATTGGAGTGTGAGGCGGCGGTGTAGTACAGAGACTGTGGAAACAGATGTGAGATGCAGGAAGGTATGAGTTTGCTATAAGGATTTTTATACTCTATACTATAAACGAAGATATCAGGAAATAATAACGACATTCTTTGGATACCTCATTGAAATGTATTACATTTGAAAAGATAAAAATCCCAGCAACTATGAAAATCAAGATATTGATAATCACTATAGCGTCTGTATTTGTAGCCATAACCTGTTGTTCATGCACTCATAAGGAGAGCAGAGAAAAAGAACAGGCGACGACTGAATGTAGGGGAAGTAGCCATGAAACAAGTGGATGTGATGCGAGTATTATCCGGAATGGATATTGGTATCGGGACGATGTGTATCAGGTGAGAGACGATGTATTGCAACTTTTTGACGCTTTGAACAGCTACGATTGGTACTGCATGTCACTTGACAGCAATATATGCGAAACAAGGGGATATATAGAGAGATTATGCCAGTTTTACGACAAGCACATACACGAAGTCAATAACATATCTGACCACGAGAAGGCGGACGCAGTGATAAACAGGATAGTGCAGTATTACATCGAAAGCCAGAAAGAGGATAACAACAATATGGGTGAGATCGTTAGTGCCGCAGTTTACGGCCAACTTTCTACGTTGAAGGAGTATATATCATTTGTATTTGTGATGGATATGTGCAAGAACGACATACAAAGGCTAGTGCTAATGGAGGAGATGGAGGCATGGAGGGTGTTTCGGAATAAGTTCTACGACTTCGCATCCAACTGTATCGATATGGAGTATTTCGGTGGTTCTGTGGCTGTACTGAAGATTAGCGAGACGCGATATAAGGTCTCAGACCTTCATGCGGAGATGTATGAGAACGAGATAATGTGCGTGGAAGGTAAAGGGCGTGTTGCCTCTGCCGTGCCTGTCAGTTCAGCAAAGAGCAGGCTAGGGAAAAACTGCGACATAGCTTTGATCGAATGCTCCATTGACAGCGATTTTCTCAGGGAAGAGTTCTCTGAACGCGAGATAGAACTCTATAACGATATATATAGGAGGGCAAAGGAATACAATACAGAGTTAAAGCCATTGATTGTCAGGTGGATGAAAAAGCATGAGGCATGGGCGAAAGAGATGATTCCTGAAGAACGGCAGTTTGTATCAGAGAGTAGTGCATCCGCTTTGCTGTCGGGGCTGTCGGACATCATATGTGATATATACGAATAGCCAGTAGTTTGGCTATGTCAGATTGACGCTGCATATGGGGCTGTAATTCAAAAAAATATACTACCTTTGCACCTTGTTGCAGAGCAAGTGTGACGAGAATATATAATAATGAATAAATAAGTAACTATGAACGTTTTACGTACAGACATCGACGCTACTAACGCGACGCTTACAATTCAGGTTGCGGAAGCCGATTATTCCGAGAGAGTGGAAAAGACCATTAAAGATTACCGCAAGAAGGTGAATGTGCCGGGTTTCCGTCCGGGTATGGTTCCCGTGGGGCTTATAAGGAAGATGTATGGCAGGGGTATTGTGGCTGACGAAATCAACAGGGTGCTGCAAGAGGCGTTGTTTAACTATATCAGGGAGAATAATCTGGATATTCTCGGGGAGCCGCTGCCGAACGAGACTGAGCAGAAGGCCGTGGATTTCGAGAATGACAAGGAGTTTGAGTTCAAGTTTGATATTGCGATTGCCCCGGAGTTTGAAATCACGCTGAACAAGAAGGATAGCCTGAAGTGCTATGACATTGCGGTGACGGAGAAGATGATAGACGACCAAGTGAAGAATTATGCGGGGCGTTTCGGCAGCTACACGCAGACGGAGGAGGTGACTGAGAAGGATGTGATAAAGGGCAGTATGCTGGAGCTCAACGCTGACGGCAGTGTGAACGAGGGCGGCATAAAGGTGGATGACGCTGTGGTTAGCCCTGCGTATATGAAGGATGAGGAGCAGAAGAGGGCGTTTGTGGGCGCGAAGAAGGGGAGTGTCGTGGTGTTCAACCCGCAGAAGGCGTTCGCCAATGAGGCGGAGGTTGCCTCGATGCTGAAGATTGCGAAGGATAGGGCGAAGGATGTGACGGCGGATTTCTCATTCGAGATTAAGTCAATCACCCACTATGAGGAGTCGCCGGTGGACCAGACGCTGTTTGACAAGGTGTATGGCGAGGGTAAGGTGACGACTGAGGAGGAGTTCCGCAAGAAGGTGGCTGAGGGGATAAAGGGCTCGTATAAGCTGGACAGCGATTATAAGTTCGGCATTGACGCGAAGGCTCTCATTGTGAAGAAGATGGATAAGGTGGTGCTGCCGGAGGCGTTTCTGAAACGGTGGGTTCTCGCCACGAATGAGAAGATGACGGAGGAGACTCTGGAGAGGGAGTTCGGTGCGATGATAGAGGATTTGAAGTGGTATCTGGCGAAGAACAAGATAGCGAAGGCTAACGGGCTGAAGGTGGAGGCTTCGGACATTGAGGCGTATGCGCGCAAGATGGCGCAGATACAGTTTGCGCAGTACGGTATGACGAGTGTGCCGGACGATGTGCTTGACAATTTTGCGAAGGATATGCTGAAGAAGGAGAACGCCGCCCAGAATATGGCCGAGAAGGCTTTGGAGGAGAAGGTGTTTGAGGTTGTGAAGAATAGCGTGAAGGTTGCGGAACAGGAGGTTTCGGTAGAGGACTTTAATAAGCTGTTCGAGTGAGATAGAGACGGAGTTTCCGTCCGGAGAGAGGAGGAAGGCGACGTGCTGTCATGAGGATTGCCCGGTTTGTGACGGGGCAATCCTCCTTTTTTGTTGATGTCGGGAGGGGGACGGGAAAATAACAATATTTATACAAAGGAAATCGTTGCAGTGATGTGAAATATGGCTATCTTTGTGCTATCGCACAAGATAGGATGCGGATCGGCAATGACAGTCAAACAAGTTTGTTGCTTTTGTATTCGATTTTAGCTGACGATACAGGTCGATTTATTCGGTGATATTATCGCTATGTATTTATTGTTTTGGGATTTGCTTATTTTTATGGTATGAGATATAGGGGTTGTTTTTTCGTGATGTCGTTAGTGCTGCTTATTGTTTCATGTACTGCGGATAAGGGTGGCGGTGAGACGATACGGCCAGTCAAGACGGGTAGGGTAGAGATGTCTGTTCCTATGGAGCGGACATCGTTGTCTGGCACGGTGAGTGCCGGGATGGAGGCACATCCGTCCTTCAGGATAGCCGGAGTTGTCAAGGAGATATATGTCCGCGAGGGTGAGCATGTGGAGAAGGGACAGTTGCTCGCGGAGCTGGATACCCGCGATATAGAGGAGGCATCGGCTGCGGCAAAGAGCAAATATGAGCAGGTGGCGGCAGAGGTGGGCCGCGTGGAGGAGCTTTACAAGCGTAAGAGTGTTGCCAAGAACGAGTATGAGAAGGCCATATCGGGACTGCAAACCGTGACTTCCCTGTATGAGACTACGCAGAACCAGTTGGCCGACAGCAGGCTTTATGCGCCGATATCGGGTACGGTACAGACTGTCAGTGTGTCACCTAATATGACGGTCACGCCAGTGTCGGGGGTGGTGAGCATAATCAATACGAACAGCCTCCAAATAGAGGGTTATATATCCTCCTCACTGTATGTGCGGCGGGACAGATTTGTGCGTATGGTCGCGTATTCTGCCCTTATGAAGGATTCCATACCTCTTGAAATATCGTATATTTCACCAAAGGCGAATAACAACCAGCTTTACAAAGTGAGGTTTGATGTTGCCCCAGAGCAGAGCCGCAGGCTCGCGCCTGGCATGGTGGTCGAGATAAGCCTGTATTATAAGACGGCATCGGATGCGGATGTCATGTCTGTGCCTATGAGTTCCGTTTTCGCTTGCGAGGGGAAACCGTCAGTGTGGTGCGTAGATACGGCTACGATGACAGTAGTCCGCCGGGAAATAGGGACGAAAGGGCTTTCAGATGAGGGCAATGTCATAGTGACAAGCGGGCTTTCCGGAGATGAGATACTTGTCACTGCAGGAGTCTCGATGTTACATGAGGGGGACAAGGTGAGGTTGTCTTCGCCGATTGTGGATGTGGAGTTGACAAAGTGATGACAATTAGATTTGAGGCGTATGCATATATCTGAGTTGGCATATAAGTACAAGGTCATTTTCTGGACGCTTGTGGCTGCGCTGGTTTTCGGCGGAGTCTATGCGTATCTGAAAATAGCCAAGTTGGAAGACCCGGAGATAGTGGTGATGCAGGCTATGATAGTGACGATTTATCCCGGAGCGTCGGCGGAGGAGGTGGAGATGCAGGTTACCAACGTGTTGGAGAATGAAATCAGGACGATAGACAATATAGAGGAGATACGGTCGACTTCGCTGGCGAATACATCACAGATTTCTGTTACACTGTCGTTTTCCGTTCCGGAAGAGGAGATTACGCAGTATTGGGATGTGCTGAGGCGCAAGGTAACCGCGGCGGTATCGAAGTTGCCGTCGGGGTGTATGACGCCTATGGTCCTTGATGATTTCAGCGATGTGTACGGCATGTTCTACGCGATGCGCGGGGAGGGATTCACAAAGGATGAACTGAACAAATATGCCAACTATATCAAGAAAGAGCTGCTTGTTGTAGACGGAGTTAAGAGAATAGAGGTTATCGGGTATCAGCCGCCAGTGGTCAATATAGAGCTTGTACCTGAGAAACTGGCACAGTTGGGCGTGTATCCGGCACAAGTGCTTATGGCTGTCAACAGTCAGCTTTCGCCTGTGTACGGGGGAGCGTATGAGCAACAAGGGAACAGCCTGAGGATAAATGTCGACGGGCGGGTTACTTCGATAGAAGATATAAGAAACCTGAGCATCAACGGTTTTGAGGGCGACCGGATGAGACTGAGCGACATAGCCAATGTGAATTGGGGAGATGCTGAGCCTGCGCGCTTCGCGATGATGTATGGCGGCGACCCCGCTTTGGGAATAGCAATATCCATGGAGAGCGGGTGCAATGTGATAGAGGTTGGAGAGCGCGTGGAGAAGCGTCTGGGAGAACTGATGGCTATGGTACCCGTGGGGGTTACGCTGGACAAAATCTTTTTTCAGCCGGACAAAGTGTCTGAGGCCATAAACGGGTTTATGATTAACCTTGTAGAGTCAGTGGTGGTTGTGGTGCTGGTACTCATGTTCACCATGGGATTCCGTAGTGGCGTTATCATAGGCATAGGTCTGCTGTTGACCATATTGGCAACGTTCCCTATACTCTATATGCTCGATGGCACGTTGCAGCGTATATCACTCGGTGCGTTTATTGTGGCGATGGGTATGCTGGTGGATAATGCCATAGTGGTGCAGGATGGCATCATCGTTGACCTGCAAATGAAAAAGGGGGTGAGATATGCCCTGTTTAACACCGCGAAGAAGACCGCCATGCCGTTGCTGGGGGCTACTTCGATAGCCGTCATCACATTCCTGCCCGTATATCTTTCACCTGATACAGCCGGCGTATATGTGGGTGATTTGTTTCTCGTCTTGTGTATATCACTTTTGCTGTCGTGGGTTTTCGCATTGACGCAAGTACCGGTGTTCTCATCGTTCATGCTTCCCATAAGGAAGCTCGGCAGGACGGAGGTTGCGCCTTTTGACCGTCCGTTCTACAAGAAAATGGAGCGTGTGCTGCATGTCATGATGGACAAGAAGGTGACGACAGTTACAGTGGCCGTTGTGCTACTCGCTGTCTCGCTGTTCGGTTTCAACTATGTCAACATGACGTTTTTCCCCGATTTCAACTATAATCAGGCAATCATAGAATATACCATACCGCGCAAGGATGTTGCAGTCAAGGATGTTATGACAGCCATGAAGGAGATATCCGACTCATTGCTCCGTATGGACGGAGTAAAAGCGGTGACCGCAAGCCACGGGATGACTCCGGTGCGCTATTGTCTTGTGAGGCCGTTCAACCAGACAGGGGACAACTATGCGGAGTTTATAGTCGAGTTCGACGATTTCAAGACAATCGAAAAAATGCGTCCGCAGATAGAGAAGTATCTTGTGGAGACATATCCTGACGCGATGACACGTTTCCGCATGTATAATCTGTCTATAATGGCATCGCACACTGTAGAGGTTGAGTTTACAGGACCAGATCTTGATGTGCTGCGCCAGTTGGAGCAGAAGGCAGAGGCTGTCATGAGGAAAAATCCATATGTTGTGCAGAGGAGCATACAGAGCGGACAAGACATGCCGTCCAAGACATTAGTGGCGCATTATGCTACGGAGGCAGCAAGAGCTATCGGCACATCCAGATCTGATATAAGCAATACATTCCTTGCGGCGACAGACGGCATTCCGATAGGCAATTTATGGGAAGGCGACGCATCGTATCCCATATACCTGAAACTGCGCAATGCGGACGGTTCAAGAATCACGTATATGGACAATCTTCCTGTATGGAACATGATACCTAATATCGGGGTTATAGATGAGAAAGATATTTCCGATGTGGTTTTCGGGACACAAACAAATGCCGACCTTAAAAAGAAAGTGGTCAGTTCAGTTCCTATGAGCCAGGTAATAGACGGCATAGATTTGGGATTTGAAGAGTCTGTCATATACCATACAAATGGCCACAGGTCGATAGAGGCACAGTGTGACCCAGTGGAATGGTCAAGTCCATCGGACGCGCGCAGCCATATGCTTAAAGAGATGGATCAAATAGAATTGCCCGAAGGGTATAGCATGAGATGGGTGGGCGAATATGACCTGAGTAAGAAGGCTTTGACAAATATAATTAATTTGTTGCCGGTTGCTGCTGTATTGATAATCTTTGTATTGGTACTGCTGTTTAACAATGTACGAAAAACCCTTATCGTGTTGCTTTGTTTGCCTCTTGCAGCCATAGGCATAGTGCCAGGTCTTCTGATTTTCAATCAGCCGTTCTCATTTGTAGCCATTGTGGGAACGATAGGTATGGCCGGTATGCTTATTAAAAATTCCATAGTCCTGATAGACGAGATAGATGTGCAGATGAAAACGGGCATAGTGGCGTATGATGCGGTCATTAAGGCTACGGTGAGCAGAATACGTCCGGTAATGATGGCTTCACTTACTACCATATTAGGCATGATTCCTCTGTTGCCAGACCCGATGTACGGCGCGTTAGCTGTGACGGTAATGTGTGGACTGTTAGTAGGTACGATAATTACATTGGTGATATTGCCTATCATTTATGCCCTGTTCTTTAAAGTAAAAAAGTCTTGACATGAAACGATATCTGATTTTCATATTAGTGAGTGCAGTCTGTTCTGGATTATATGCCAAGGCAGATACGGCAGATGTGGCTTCGCCATTGATGCTGTCGTTGGATTCCTGCCGGGCGATGGCGTTGCGGACAAGCGAAGATATAAAGATAGCCGAACTAACGGTAGACAAGGCGCAAGCGGAGAAGAATGCACTTACATCCATGTATTTTCCTAAGGTGTCTGCTACCGGGGGCGTGATGTATGTGTTCAAGGACATAAGCGTGATGAACAGTATCGAGGGGGCTATACCGCCATTGGAAATCACAGATGAGCGCATCCCTGATATATTGCTTGACCCTATTAATGAAGGGCTGAGCCAGTTGCGTAATAACATAATTGATGCATGGGAACCTATCAACATAGGTTTGAAAGGGGTTTATATGGCCGGTGTGTCCCTGCAGCAGCCGATATTTGCCGGGGGGCGTGTTGTGACGGGTAACCGACTTGCCAAGATGGGCATCGGGATGGCGCAGGACAACCTGCAGATGAAGAAGAACGAGACACTGCTCGAAGCAGACAAGATGTATTGGATGTATGTTTCTGTGAGGGAGAAAGTCAAGCTCGCATCTATATATGATAATTTGTTGACGGAGGTGGAGAGGTTGCTGACTAACGTGGAGAATGTCGACATGATAAACCGCAATGACCTGATGAAGGTGCAGGTGCAACATAACACCGTTAAAATGCAGTTACAGCAGGCGCGTAGCGGTGTGGAGCTTTGCCGCATGGCTCTCTGTCGCATGATAGGGCTGGATTATGCCACGCAGATTGTACCGACAGATACGGTGGTCCAGACTCCGGAATATATCCCCTTGGCTTCTGATTCGGCTGTTTATGACAGGCTGGAATATAAGCTGATGCAGAAGATGATAATGATGAAGGAGGGGCAGGTGAGACTGACAGTGGGGGAGTATCTGCCTACGGTAGGGCTGGCCGCAACTTATTCTGTTTTGGGCGGAGTGGAAATAATGAATTCCCCGGATTTGCCATACGAGATACCGGCTGTAATGGCTACGGTTAATATCCCATTGACCCACTGGTGGGAGGGCAGTCAGAAAATCAAGAGCGCCAAGATAGACAAGAATATCTCCATGCTCGAGATGGAGAAGAACAAGAGGCTGATGGAGCTGGAGATAAAGCAGGCGACTCTGAATATGCAGGACGCTTTTACTCAGATAAAGATGTCGGAGGATGCCCTTGAGCAGGCGAAAGAGAATCTGCGCATATCGACAGACCGCTATCAGGTGGAGCTGGAGACGATAGTCAATCTGCTCGATGCACAGTCGCAGTGGCAGATGGCGTACAGTGACCTTATTGACGCGAGGATAAATTTCCGTATAAGAGAGACTGAATTTCTCAAGGCTACGGCTCAACAGATGTGCCAATAGCGATTTAAAATCAGTATCATGGCTTCTTTAAGAGTACATAAGGACTGCATACTAAGACGGGTGTTGCCGATGCTCCTGTTTATGTGCAGCCTCGTGCCAGTAGAGGGAGCTGATATTGCTGTCAGATATAAGGGCAATACGCTGTATTTCAATGTGGTGGCGGAAGATTCCGTAGAACTGACGTACAGCGATAAGTCGCGCAACAACTATCCGGGTCTTGTCAATCTGCATCTGCCGTTCACCATAGAACATGACAAACATGTTTATATTGTCAGGGGGATAGGGGAAGAGGCTTTGGCGTGGTGCAGTACACTTCATACGGTTTATTTCAACGAGAACAGCAATATACGCTATATAAGCAAAGGTGCGTTTGCCGGGTGCTCGTCCCTGACGCAATTTGAGATACCGGAGGCGGTAACGCGCATAGAGGACTTCACATTCGCATGGAGCGGCCTCCAATATATAAACATACATGACAACATTACCGCGATTGGCAACAGGGCATTTTCAAATTGCTCATACATGGACTCTCTGTATATGAGCAAGAATGTCACTTCGATAGGGGATTTCGCGTTCACCCAATGCTCACGCCTTCTGTTTTTTCGTTTTCCCGAACAGCTAAGGACATTAGGCTTTGATGTCCTGATGAACAGCAATAATATTAAAGAAGTGTATTATGACGCAATAGACTGTTTGTCAGCCGGGACATATTATGATAAGAAAAACCGCTGTCTACGGACGGCACTTTCGGATTTGAAGCAACTTAGTTTCGTCCATTTCGGAAAGAAGGTCAAGAACATACCGGCATATCTTCTATACAACTGTCAGTCGATAGACAAGATAGAATTGCCTCCTACGGTGGAGATCATTAATGAGTATGCGTTTGAGGGAACACTGTGGTTCAAGCAACAGCCGGACGGGATAGTGTATGTGAACCATACGGCTTATGCCTATAAGGGCCAGCGCAGTGGAGTTAAGAATATACTCATCAAAGAGGGGACACGCTACATATCGCCTTATTGTTTCACGGGTTTTAAGGATGTGGTCCGCATAGACTTTTGTGCAGAAGAGAGGGTCATAGGCAAGAGTGCCTTTACGGGGTGCTGGTCTTTGCCGAATGTGGATTTGCCGACTGACCTTGACTCGATAGGGCCGTTCGCTTTTTCCGGATGCGGCGCTTTGGCTGACATAAAGTTTAACCGTAATATAAGGGCTATCGACGCATACTGTTTTTCAAAATGTGGTGCTCTGCAAGAGTTGACAGTCCCTAATACGGTCACATACCTTGGAGAGGGAGTTTTCTATCGCTGTGACGGGCTTTATAAGTTAGAGTTGCCGGAGAAATTGGAGAAGATACCTGACGGCATATGTGCCAAATGCCCCAATCTGTATGAACTGCGTATGCCAGTGGAGTCGGACTCCCTGGGCATGTATGCCTTTGACGGTTGTACGCGGCTGGAGAGCATCACTGTGCCGGACGGTGTGGAGTATATAGGCGAGAGATCCTTTAACGGCTGCGTATCACTGACGGATATAGAGCTGGGACAGGGGAGAAAGTATGTGGGCGACTATGCCTTTAACGGCTGTGTCAGCCTGTACAATATAGACCTCGAGTCTGTATGGTTTTTGGGACACAGGGCGTTTTCCGGCTGTACGGAGCTGAGGCGCATGTGGTTCGGGGACAATATTGAGCATATAGGCAACTGGGCGTGCTACCGTCTGGAGAATATTTCGGAGATAAATCTGCCGCCGTCCATATCCTATATAGGAAAAAGTGCGTTCGAGGGTTGTACATTCCTGCATAACCTAAGTATATTGGGTGACAGTACCATTATTGACAATCAGGCGTTTGCCGGATGTTCCTCGTTAGAGAGCCTTACTATGTCGCCCGGTGTGAGGGTCATTGGGGAAAAGGCGTTCTGGAGTTGCCGCAGCCTGCCGTCGGTAGACCTTCCGGATTCTGTATATGCCATTTCAGCAGATGCCTTTGCGAAATGCACATCGTTAACGAGTGTATCTTTCGGAGAGGGTATACGCAGTGTCGGGGCGGGTGCATTCTCCGATTGTAACAGCCTGCGCAAAGTGGAGTTCAACAGTGGGCTTGAAAGGATATCGGACTATGCGTTCAAAGGTTGTTCCGCACTCGACACTCTCTCCATGCCGGACGAACTGAGGCATATAGGCTATCAGGCGTTTTTCGGTACGGCACTTCCAGAGGTGACCATCCCGCTGAAAGTGGAGTATATAGGGACGGGCGCGTTCGGAGATTGCCGACGACTGTCCTCCGTGAATTACAGTGCCCGTAACTGCGTATATGCCGGTTCGTCATTGGGTGTGTTCAGAAATACAGCGGACACTATGACCGTCAACATAGACCCTCTAGTCGAGGTGCTGCCAGAGAACCTATTTGCATATACCGGGATAAGGAGCGTCAGGCTGCCTAACTCTATCACTGACATACAGAGGCATGTGTTTTACAGGTGCAGGGATTTGGACACTGTGGAAATCAGTCCTTACGGGGGTCTCGTCATAGACAATGAGGCATTTGCAGAGTCGAAGTGGGAGAGCGCGAACAGAGTCGACGGCGTGACGTATATGAACGACATCGCCATGTATATAGACGGCGCAGTCGGCGATACGCTGACCATAAGGGAGGGCACTGCTATCATAGCGGCCAACTTTGCGTCGGGGAATAAGGAACTCAAGAATCTCGTATTGCCAAACTCGGTGCAGGTTATAGGGCGGAATGCGTTTTATGACTGTACCGCTTTGAGAGAGGTGAAGATGCCGGCAGGCCTGCAAACGGTGATGGACGGGGCATTTCAGAACTGTGCCTTAGAGGGGGCATTGACCTTCCCGAAAACTACGGTGTATGTGGGTATGAGCGCGTTTGCCAACTGCGACAGTCTGGACAAGGTGGAGATACGCGATGCGAAGATGAGTATAGGATTCGGCGCGTTTGCAGGGAGTGAGGGTATAGATACCGTGCTGTGCGGCAACAGGTTGTCCCGTATGGACGACGGGGCGTTCGCCTACTGTTCGAGCTTGAGGTATTTTGCGCCGTCGGCACCGGAGAGGCGGCAGAGAGAGACCTTTATCCTGCCATCCGGGATAGACACGCTGCACTACTCCGTGTTTTCAAATTGCGCATTCGAGGGGGTGATAGAGTTGCCCAACAGTGTCAAGACGGTGGAGGGCAGGGCTTTCGCCGGGTGCAACAATGTGGGCGAGATAGTGTTGGACGCGAATGTGGGAGATTTCCATGTCTCAGCACTTATAGATATGGAGTATCTCGTGCGCATAGGGTGCGCCGAGCTGAACGAGCAGTATGCGGCTGACGCATCGGGGCTGTACGACAAGGGGAAGACATTGCTTTTGCGCTGTCCATCGGGCAGGGGGGGCAGTGTCGCTGTGGGTGCGGGCGTCGTGACCATAGGGCCGCGCTCTTTTGAGAACTGCGAGTTCATTTCCGAGATAACAGGCATGAAGGGGGTGGAGCGGATAGAGGATTATGCATTCCGCGGGTGCAAGAATATGGTCAAGATAGAGTTGGGGGAGAAGGTGAGCGAGTTGGGGCGTGAGATATTCGAGGATTGCGATAACCTCACGGAGATAGTGGTCCACAAGAATAACGGGAAATACAAGAGCGAAGACGGTATACTGTATAATGCTGATATGACGGAGCTTATCATGTGTCCTCCCGGCAGGACGGGAGAGGTGAGGATACCGTCGTCGGTGGTGTCGATAGCCGACTATGCCTTTGCCAACTGCACCAAGCTCGCGTCAGTGCTAATCCCACAAAGCGTGGTGCATACGGGTGAGAACGCATTCCAAGGGACAACGTGCCGGAGGATGAAGATATAGGCAGACAGGCAGTGCGGATGTGTACTGCCCAGACGGCGGCGTAATATAATAAATTTTTCTGACACGGTGTGTACCTTTGACACTTTTGGACGAGAAAGTGCGTAAAAATGTCTTACTGCTTGGTTGAGGGTAGCGGCAGGGTAGCTGGAAGATGGCTGGCGGTAGATCAAGAGATTGGATGTCAGAAGGTTGGGAGGACGAAGCGGGCGGAGGGAGTGCAAAGGTTTTAGGGAGAGGAGTGCATTGTGGGGAATGATATGGTGTGAAAATAAATATAAAACGTCAGATTGAGGCCGTCTGCGGAGGCGGCGGACACACAGTGTGAGGGGGTTGTGGAGGTGTGCCGTTTGCGCTAATTTTGCAAGATATTTTATCGGGCGCGCTTTTGGGGCGACACAGGTGTGTAATAGTATGGGTGTCCGCGCATTTGGGATAAGGTATGACAATGAAATTCAATGATATGAGAAAAGGTTTGCTGTGCGCGGTTGCGTTGCTGATGGCGTGGGTGACGGCGGCGGGGCAGGAGTTTGAGAGCAGGATTATAGTGGATAAACAAGACTGCTCGTTCTCTTTCGCTGTGTTTGCCGACCCGCATATTTCAATAGAGAAGGAGCAGAACAGTGAGGATTTGCGCAATGTGGTGGCCGATGTGAACAACAATCCGGGGATAGCGTTTGTGGTTGTCGTGGGAGATGTCTCAGATAAGGGTGATTATGAGAGCCTTATGCATGCGAAGAACATACTCGACAATCTCAAATGCCGCTATTATGTGATACCGGGGAACCACGACACGCGGTGGTCCATGTCAGGGGGGGAGGACTTCAAGCGGGTGTTCGGGGATGACAAATTCAGGTTGCAGTTTAATGGTTATCTGTTTTTGGGGATAAACTCATCGCCAGTGGTGAGGGATGTGGACGGGCATATAGCGGTGCATGACGTGGAGTGGATGAAGAAGCAGCTGAAGAACATCGGGCGGAAGTCGCCGGTGTATCTATTTTCGCATTATCCGCTTAAAACAGGTGATGTGGATAACTGGTTTGACTTGACGGACGTGGTGAGGAAGCATAATGTGCAGGCTGTGGTGTGCGGGCATTACCACAGGAACATGATGAGCAGTTTTGACGGTATAACGGGGATAATGAACCGTGCGATTACGCGCGGGGATGAGGGTGGCGCGACGTATTCGATGTATGAGGTGTGCGGGGACTCGCTGTATGTGAGTGACAAGAGGGCGGGTTATGTGCCGCTCTACTGGTCGATAGTGCCGATAGAGGAGAAGATGTATGTGGAAGGGGACGAAAAGCTGTTCCCGCGTCCGGATTATACGGTCAACAGCGCGTATAAGGGAATCAAAGAGAGGTGGAATCGCAATGTCGGATATTCGATATACACATCGCCCCGTGTGGACGGAAGCCGCGTATATTTCGGTGATGACAAGGGGGTGATGCATGCATATTCGCTCGACAAGGGGAAGGAGTTGTGGCGATTCCAAAGTGGAGGCAGGGTGTACGGCGATGCGGCCGTGGCGGATGGCAAGGTTGTGTTCGGCTCGTGTGACGGCAATCTGTATTGCCTTGATACTGATGATGGTAAGAAGTTGTGGTACGTGCCGTGCGGTGGGGCAGTACTGGCTTCGCCCGTTGTTTCCGACGGTGTGGTATATACAGGTGGGGGGGAAGGCAAGTTCTTGGCTGTCAGTCTGTCAGACGGCTCTGTGCTGTGGAAATCGGACAGTATAGGTGGTGTCGTAGTGGACGGGGCTGAGGTCTCGGATGACGGCAGTGTGACGTTTGACGTGATGTCGAGCGGCGGTATGTTTATGAGTTATAGGCTGGACGGCAGGAGCGGGGAGGTTGTCGCGAAGGGGGAGAGTGCGGGTTATGGAATGCAGGTTGACGGCGCAGTGATAAAGAAAGGGAAGGATGGCGTTTCTGCATACCGTGGCGGAGAGGAGGGTACATTGCTGTGGTGTGTCCCGCTGGACGGGAGGAATAATGACCATATAATCAGGGACAGCGATGGCAATATCGTGGTGTCGACTAAGGATGGGGAGATAGTTTGCCTCGAAGCGGCAACCGGAAGGACTCTGTGGCGGTATAAGATATGCAATACGATAGTCAATGACCCGGTGCAGGTGTCGGCGACGGACTGGGTGGTCACGACGGCGGACGGAGGAGTGGTGCGGCTTACGGTTAAGAGGTAACGTATGAGGCTGATGTTTAAGCGCGTAGCATATATATTAGTGATGGCAGTACTGTCGGCCTCGTTCATGTCGTGCAATGTGAAGGCGAGGCTGAGAAAGGCTGACCGGCAATATGAGCAGGGGGAATATTACAGTGCATCGGAGCTGTACAGGAAGAACCAGAGGCGTATCCCCATGAAACAGAAGAGCTGGCGGGCGGAGGTGAATTTCAAGATGGGGGAGTGTTACAGGATAATGAATAACCACCAAAGGGCGGTGCGGACGTATACTTCGGCTATCAGATACAGGTATCCGGACTCGACGGTGTATCTCAACCTTGCAAAGTCATTGCACGGGTGCGGGCGATATAAGGACGCTGCAAAGCGGTATGAGGAGTATCTGAAATGGAAGCCGTATGACGAGGAGGCTCTCAACGGGTTGAGCGCGATGGACAGCATAGCGGAGTGGAAGAAGGCTAAGTCTCGTTATAAAGTCACGGTTGCCAAGGAGTTTAACAGCAGGCGTAACTCTGATTTCTGCCCCATGCTGGCGGGAGACGGGTCGAATATATATATTACATCCAACCGCGAGAACAAGACTAACCGTAGGACGAGCGCAATAACCGGCGTTACGAACAATGACGTATATACTGCCCGAAAAAACAATTCCGGCAAGTGGGAGGAGTTGAAGCCTGTGGAGGGAGCGGTGAATTCTGTGGAAGATGAGGGTGTTATGTCGTTCACTTCGGACGGCAAGACCATGTATTTCACCCGGTGTGAGGAGGATAATGAGGCGGGGCAGATATTGCAGTCGCAGAGAGCAGGGGGCGAGTGGGCAGAGCCAACTCTAGTCAGCCTTTTCCCTGACAGTACCATTACAGTGGGGCATCCGGCAATCTCGCCAGACGGAAATACCCTCTATTTTGCGAGTGATGCTCCCGGCGGGTACGGGGGAAAGGATATATGGATGTCCACACTGGACGGCGGGAAATGGGGCATTCCAGAGAACTTAGGCGGGGCAATCAATACGTCCGGCGATGAGGTTTTCCCATACGTCAGGGCAGACGGCAGCCTGTTTTTCTCGTCAGACGGCCTGCCCGGATATGGAGGGCTTGACATTTTTATGGCAACGAGAGATTCGGCCGGGGTGTGGCATGTGGAGAATATGAAAGAGCCTATCAACTCGTACGAGGACGATTTCGGAATAACATTCGAGGGCAGTAGTGGTAATGGTTATTTCTCATCGAACCGCAAGCAGAGAAAGTTCATTGACCGTATATACCGAGTGGAGCTTCCGCCTTTGGTTTATGCCATAGAGGGTGTTGTCCTTGACTTTGCAGGAGAACCATTGGGGGAGAGTACAATACGGTTGGTCGGCGACAATGGCGACAATGTGAAGATGCGTAGCCAGAAGAACGGCACATACAGGATAAACCTGAGCCGGGATGTGAGATATGTTATGATGGCATCGCGCAGGGGGTATTTGAATTCATCGTATAAGTTTGAGACGAACGGTTTGACAGACAGCAAGATATATGAAAACAACTTCGTCCTCGCATCGGTCAACAAGTCGGTCAAGATGGACAACATATTCTATGAATTCGCCAAGTGGACATTAACTCCAGACTCAGAAGAGGGGCTTAATTCATTGGTAAAGATGCTTAACGACAATCCGAACATAACGATAGAGATATCGGCGCATACGGATATGGTGGGTAGTGATGTGGCTAACCGTATTCTGTCCCAGAAGAGGGCGCAGTCTGTCGTGGACTATCTGATAGGAGCCGGGATTGACAAGGAGAGAGTGACTCCGGTGGGGTACGGAGAGACGATGCCTGTAGTGGTGGACGATGTATTAGACAAACAGTACGATTTCCTCAAGAAGGGTGATGTGCTGACCCCTGAGTTTATAGAGACATTGACAGAGGAGCAGCGGGAGGTGTGTAACCAGCTAAACCGCCGCACGGAATTTAAGGTCTTGAAGACCACGTATAATTTATATTGACGACTATGAAACAGTATCTTGATTTGTTGAGGAGAGTGGAAAGCGAGGGAGTACAGAAGTGCGACCGTACAGGAACTGGTACGCGCAGCATATTCGGGCATCAGATGCGTTTCAATATGAGTGACGGCTTCCCATTACTGACAACAAAGAAGTTGCATACGAAGTCCATAATATATGAGTTGCTGTGGTTCCTCCGGGGAGACACTAATGTGAAGTATTTGCATGAGCATGGTGTCCGTATTTGGGACGAGTGGGCTGATGCGGATGGAGGGCTCGGTCATATATATGGTTACCAGTGGCGTTCATGGCCAGACTACAACGGTGGGGCGATAGATCAGATAAGTGAGGCTGTGAAGACGATAAGGGAGAACCCTGATTCGCGCAGGATAATCGTCAGTTCGTGGAATGTGGCAGACCTTGACAAGATGAATTTGCCCCCATGCCATGCTTTTTTCCAGTTCTATGTGGCTGAGGGGAAGCTGTCTCTACAATTGTACCAAAGGAGTGCCGATATATTTCTCGGAGTACCTTTCAATATAGCGTCGTATGCGTTGTTGTTACATATGATGGCTCAGGTCACGGGCCTTGAACCGTGTACGTTTGTACATACACTTGGCGATGCTCATATATACAATAACCATCAGGAACAAGTACAGTTGCAGTTGACGCGAGAGCCGCGTCCTCTTCCTAAGTTGAAGATAAACCCTGATGTCAAGGACATATTCGATTTCAGGTATGAGGATTTTGAAATAGAGAATTATAATCCGTATCCGCATATAGCGGGAGAGGTTTCTGTGTGACAGAATATTAATGATAAGTCTACGGCTATCCACGGAGGGGTGTGCGGGAGTTGGCAGATGGGCATGATGAGTATCGTGACGATGAGTTTACGTTTCTGATACTTTTTGAAAAGATTAGGCACAAAGAGACGCGATGGCTAAGGAGAGGGTAAGGAGGAGATAGCGGGGAGGTGGCTGAGGGGTAGCTAACTGCATTGTGCTACAGGAGTTTACAGAGGGAATGCGTACACAATCTGATGTGGCTACCGGAGGACGATGGGTATATCGGATAGTGTGAAGATATATGAGGAGGATACCAGAATGCAGGCAATGAGTGTTATATCGAACTCATGTGATATTAGGATTGACGAAAACAAATGCGCCGGACAAATCTGTTTGTCCGGCGCATTTGTTTCTTGTGTGGCATTATCCCATTATTTTAGCCAGCGGTCTAACCAACGGAAGAACTCTCTCTGCCACAGAATGCCGTTCTGAGGCTTGACTACCCAGTGGTTCTCGTCGGGGAATATGAGCAGTTCAGCCGGTATGCCTTGCAGCTTTGCGGCATTGAATGCGCTCATGCCTTGGGAGGCAAGTATACGGTAATCCTTTTCTCCATGTATGACCATAATTGGTGTATCCCATTTGTCTACGAATAGATGAGGCGAGTTTGAGTATGTCTCTTTGTTGGCTTCGTCCCAATATGGGCCGCCGAGATCCCAGTTGACAAAGAACATTTCTTCCGTTTCAAGATATTGTTGGTCGAGGTTGAACATGCCGTCGTGTGCTATGAATGCCTTAAAGCGTTTGTCGTGGTGTCCGGCCATCCAGTAGACCGAGTATCCGCCGAAAGATGCGCCCACACATCCGAGCCGGTTTTTGTCGACGTAAGGTTCTTCTGCTACGGAGTCAATGGCCGTGAAGTAGTCTCGCATGCACTGTCCGCCGTAATCTTTACTGATGGCTTCAAGCCATTCCAGTCCGAATCCACGAAGACCTCTGCGGTTTGGTGCGACAATAATGTAATCATTGGCAGCCATCATTTGAAAGTTCCAACGGTAGCTCCAGAACTGGCTGACAGGGCTTTGAGGCCCACCCTGACAATAGAGTAAGGTGGGGTATTTCTTCGCCGGGTCAAAGTTGACAGGATATATAACCCATACGAGCATCTTTTTACCATCAGTGGTAGTAATCCAGCGTTCTTCCACATTGCCCATAGTAAGCTGGTCGAGAATGTGCTTGTTTTCAAACGATATCTGCGTCTGTTCATTAGTAGTCTCGTTTATGGCATATATCTCATCGGGCATGCTCATCGAATGGCGGATGCCTATGAGCTGATTGTCCGCAGTCGTCACACTGATGTAGTCGTGAGTACCCTCGGTAATCTGCCGTATCTCTTTTGTCGTGATATTTGCCTTATATATCTGCGTCTTGGCGAAGTGACAGCTTATGAAATAGATATTCTCTCCCTCTTTGTCCCAAGCGAGGTTGGCAACACTTTGGTCGAAGCCTTCAGTTACATCAGTACGTTCTTTTGTACTGATATTCATGAGCATCAGGCGGTTTTTATCACTTTCATAGCCGTCACGCTCCATGCTTTCCCATGCTATCATATTGCCGTCAGGCGAAAAGCGTGGGTTAATATCGTAACCCATTATACCCTCCGACAGGTTCTCTACAGTTTTGCCTTCTTCTATCGAATAGAGGTATATATCTGAGTTGGTGGACAGTGCATAGTCTATGCCTGATTTCTTGCGGCATGTGTAAGCGATGAATTTACTGTCGGGTGAGAATGCGAGTTGCTCGCTGCCTCCGAACGGCTTCATGGGGCACTCGAAAGGTTCGCCGGCTATTATGTCGCGCTCATTAGAGAGCACTTTGCCGTCATAGTCGAATAGAAAAGGGTGGGGGATGGTCTCTACCCATTCATCCCAGTGCTTGTACATCAGGTCAGTGACTATTTTGCCGGTCGTCTTGTCAAGGTCGGGGTATACATCAACTGTCCTCTCTCCGTATTTGATATTGGCTATGAGTATGACATGGGTGTTGTCTGGCGAATAGAGGTAATCGTTTATTCCGCCCTCGTAGTCAGATATCTGTACACGCTCCGAGCCGTCAGGATTCATTTCCCAAAGCTGCATTGAGCCGCTTTCAGCAGACATGAATGCTATCTTCTCACCGTTTTTTACCCATCTGGCAACATATTCTCCTTGGGCGGTTCGTGTAATCTGTTGTACATCAGAGCCGTCAATGTTCATTGTAAATAGTTCGCTGTTACTTTTGTTTTCCTTTACGCTGAAATAGGACACACTGTACAATACTTTTCTCCCATCAGGGCTGACTTGGGCGTCAGCGACGCGGCCGAATGACCACAGGATTTCGGGTGTCATGCGTCCGTCTTCAATCTTGATGTCAGTGTGGCGGGAGATGATTTCTTCCGTGCTCTTTTGCTCTTTAAGCGTGTCTGTACCGCAAGAGGCTAACAGTGTGGCTATTGCCATGGTTGATAATAGTTTTAGTTTCATATAAATCTATAATTATGTTGCTGATTTGTTGTTGGCATTCATTATCCCGTACAAAGTTAAGACAATTAACATAAACGGCAAAGGGGACGGTAGAAAAATACGTGGAAGCCCAAAAAATGAAAGCATGTCACTGAGCGGGAGGAGCGGCACGCGGCTTACTGAGTGGCAGGTTTATACGTTGGGTGATGAGAAGCACTATCCGTTGATGATGGAGAGGGCTTCTTCGACGCGGTCGGAGAGCCTCCGGTCTCCGTTTATCCAGTGGATGTGAAATCCGCGCCGTTCCATGCCACGGAACCATGTCATCTGCCGTTTGGCGAACTGGTGTATTGCGGTTTCGAGTGACGATACCATTTCGTCATATCCCATTTCGCCTGTGAGGTAGAGTGTTACGAAACGGTATTCTAACCCGTAGTATATGAGGTCTTCGGGCTTTATGCCGCTGTCGAGGAGTGACCTGACTTCATCGACCATCCCTTCGTCCAGACGCGAGTGCAGCCGTTCGGTGATGCGAGAGCGGCGCGTGTCGCGGTCAAGTGCGATACCGAGTATGACGGGGTTGAGCGGAGGGACGGAAGAGTCGCGCTCAGGGTGTTTTGCGTAGTAGTCAGCTATCTCTATGGCGCGTATGGCTCTCTGCGGTGTGTCGAGGTCGGTCTTGTTGTGCATGTGATGCCCCTCATAGCTGCGGAGTATCTTTTCAAGTTGTCTGATGTCTTTGTTCTCGAGGCGTTTGCGGAGGGCGTTATTGACGGGGACTTCTACCATTTTATAGCGGTTGAGTATAGCCTCTATATATAGTCCTGAGCCGCCGCACATTACGGGCAGTTTGCCTCGTGAGCGTATATCGGCGAGTGCCGCTGTGAAGTCTTTCTGATATTCGAACAGATTATACCGAGTGCCTGCATCGGCAATGTCGATGAGGTGGAAGGGGATGACTTCTCCGTCTATTTCGTATTCGTCGAGGTCTTTGCCTGTGCCTATGTCCATGCCCCGGTAGACCTGACGCGAGTCGGCACTGATGATTTCGCCGTTGAGCCTGTGGGCTAACTGTACGGCGAGGGATGTTTTGCCGGTCGCCGTCGGGCCGAGAATTGTGACTATGTCGTATTTCATAGTATTAGTATTTATGTATCAGTGTCTTGTCTTTGTATTCAGTTATGTCCGAGCAAAATATTAGCGGAGGCATGAGCGGCAGTGAGTGCCGCCGTGACTGCGTCAGGTCTATGCCTGCGGCTTCCATATATATGTACCAAATCAGTTCGGTACAGTAAAACGCCGAGTGATCGGCGGCATCGAATGCGCGGTCGAACCTCAATCCTTTGCCGTAGAGGCTGAGCGCTACCTGTTTCAGCGCGTGGCGGCTAGTGCTGTCTGTCCCGTCGATACGGTATATCGCTCCGTGGGATGCGGCGCGTGGGGCGAAGAAGCGTTCGGCGCATTCTATGGTCACAGTGTCGGCGCGTCCGTGTGTCGCATCGGGGACTATGTGTATAACAAACGGGCTGCCGCCGCAGTCGATGACCATGCCTATGTGCGAGTAGGGGCATCCGCTGTCGGCAGTCGTGATCGCACGGCTGTCAGCCCCGCGTCCTGTACGGAGCACGATGTCTCCGGTGTATAGCCGTATGTTCTGCGGCAATGACGGGGCGATGACGGTGTCGCGGCAGGCGGGCAGCAGGAGCAGCAGGCACAGGCATATGGCGGCATGTATGACGGCGGGCAGTCGCTTCATGGTGAAGCGGGGCGGCATCAGCCTATTTTCCACTGGCCGTTGACCAGATAGAGGTTTATCTCCTCTTCCACGGTGTTTTCTACCGTTTCCCCGTCGTCGAATGTGGAGCCGTATGTGTATCTGACACCAACAGTCGCGCTTTCGCCGCTGTCGTCTATGGTTTCAGAGAGTATCTCGTATTTCTTGATTTTAATGTCAATGCCTTCGAGCTTGTCTATGGTGTCTTCAATCTCTTTCGAGTCCCAGCATGTGTATGAGTAGGCTTTTTTCAGATGCCCTTTTTGCAACTGGTGGAAGTATGCGCTGACGACTTCGCCCGGTGTCTGAGATTGGCTGCATGAGTACATGGCGAAGGAGAGGAGCGTCGCCAGAAGCGCAAGGCCAGAGGTTTTGATGATGTTTTTCATTGTGTCCCAAAGTTATGTGTCCGCCAAGGGGAAAGGCACTTATGCGCTGTGCGGGAGCGGTGTCCGGACGGAGCGCGTGCGGTGTCTGCCCCGGCATTAAATCGGTGCAAACATAATAAAAAATATTGGTCCTGCCAAGGGGAGATGTATTGATGTTTGTTTCGGGCATAAAAAGAGACGGACACTTGTACAGCGTCCGTCTGTATGTACCCGGAGCCGGGATCGAACCGGCATGGAAATGAATCCACTGGTGTTTGAGACCAGCGCGTCTACCGATTCCGCCATCCGGGCTTTCGGCATTTGCGGCTGCAAAGATAGTACCTTTTTTTGGTTGCTGCAAAATTCCGGGGAAGTTTTTGCACCTTATTTTCACTCAATGCCAAAGTTATGCCAATCGGAAACAAAAGCGGCAAACTGGTTAAATCGCCTCCGCCCCTCACGTCCTCTCCGTTGCTGTCAATCCTTTCACCATCCTCACCGCCTCATCCATGGCACACAGCATCTCCACACCCTTCCGCGCCCTGCCTCTTTTGCTTATCACCTTGGCATACAGCGGCCTGCGTTCCTCCTGCGCCTTGCGCCTCTCCTCCCTCAGCCGCCTCATCTCCTCCATGCGCTTGCGCCTCACGTCGCGCCCCAACGCCGCCACAGCCTCCTCTGTCGGCATCTCTCTCAACCGCCTGACATGATACGCCACGCACGCCCCCCGCGCCGTCCGGTAGCCCATCTCCGCCGCATGTTCCGTCCAGTACAGCCGTCTCGCCTCGTCCTCCATCTCCCGCTTCGCAGCCTCGCTCGCCCGCGCAAGGATACCCCGCGCCCTCATCTGCGCCTCGCTGTCCGGCTGCTGCCCCGTCCGCGCCCCCATCGTATACACGCGCCCCCACCTCACCGTAATCCTCATCCCCTCGCGCCTCATCCTCCGCCTCACGAACCCCACATAGCACATCGAAACCAAATCTATCCTCATATCTTATCCTGTTTTATATCAACAACATATCTCGGCCTCCTCCGCCTCGCCTTGCCACACCAAAATTTCCTCAGCTACCTCTCTGTCTAATCCTCATTCTGACATCCCCATTTTATAATGTGTGCTCTAACATGCAAATATACACCTATCCTTTCTCCTCCGCCAAATCCCAACTCATAAATAAACTTAAAAACACGTACTTTCAAGCCAACCCCAAGCCAGCTCCAAGCCACCCTCTCCCTGCCCTTCACCCATCTCCGCCTCCCGTTCGCCCCATAAAGATTGGCGGAGAAAAAATGCCCTTCGCCCTTTCGTATTAGCAGGCTTTTCACTACCTTTGCGGTTGCCAAGGCGGAATGCGCCTCTGCCATGCACACATGGCGGATCCTGCCCCCGGCACATCGGCGCGTCAGCCCCCTCCGGGGCATAACGAGAAAATAACATTATAGACATTAAGGTAAAAAAGAGAATTATATAGTATGAAAAAGAGAGCTTTATTGATGATTTTGGACGGTTGGGGCATAGGCAACCACGGCAAAGGCGACGTAATATACCAGACACCGACTCCCTATTGGGACAGGCTGCTTGCCGAATACCCCCACTCACAGCTACAGGCATCCGGCGAAAACGTCGGACTCCCCGACGGGCAGATGGGCAACTCCGAAGTCGGCCACCTCAACATAGGCGGCGGACGCATTGTCTATCAGGACCTTGTGAAAATAAACCGCGCATGCGCCGACGGCTCGATACTCCAGAACCCCGAAATCGTCCGCGCATACGAATACGCCAGGAAAAACAAGCGTAACATACACTTCATGGGCCTTGTGAGCGACGGCGGAGTCCACAGCTCCATCGACCACCTCTTCAAGCTCCTCGACATAGCCGCCCACTACGGCATCGGCAGCAGCGCATACGTCCACTGCTTCATGGACGGCCGCGACACCGACCCCCGCAGCGGCAAAGGCTTCATCGCCCGGCTTCAGGAGCACATGCGTCAGAGCGGCGGACAGATAGCCTCCATCATCGGGCGCTACTACTCGATGGACCGCGACAAACGCTGGGAGCGCATACACGTAGGCTACGACCTCATGGTCAACGGCGTCGGCGAGCACGCCACAGACCTCGTGGCAGCCATGCAGAAGTCCTATGACGAGGGCGTGACCGACGAGTTCGTCAAGCCAATAGTCCATGTCGACGAATACGACCGCCCAGTCGCGACCATCATGAAAGACGACGTGGTCATATTCTTCAACTACCGCAACGACCGCGCGAAGGAAATGACCATCGCACTCACACAGAAGGACATGCCCGAATACGGCATGCACACCATACCCTTGCAGTACTTCTGCATGACCCCCTACGACGCATCGTTCAAGGGGCTGCACATACTGTTCGACAAGGAGAACCTGACCAACACCCTCGGCGAAGTCATATCCAAGGCGCACAAGACGCAGCTCCACATCGCCGAGACCGAGAAGTATGCCCACGTGACATTCTTCTTCAACGGCGGCCGCGAGCAGCCCTACGCCGGCGAACAGCGCATACTGATAAACTCGCCGAAAGTTGCCACCTACGACCTCCAGCCCGAGATGAGTGCCTATGAGGTAGCCGACGCGTTGACCGATGCCCTCGACACAAAGAAATACGATTTCGCAGTGGTCAATTTCGCTAACGGTGACATGGTGGGGCACACGGGTGTCTATGCAGCCATTGAAAAAGCGGTAGAGACGATTGACAAATGTGTGGAGCAGGTAGTCGAGGCCGCCAAGCGTAATGGCTACGAAGTCATCATCATTGCCGACCACGGCAACGCTGACCACGCGCTTAACGATGACGGCTCCGCCAATACGGCGCACTCGCTGAACCCCGTGCCCTTTGTCTATGTCTCCGAGAACAAGGACGCGAAAGTCGCTGACGGCATACTGGCCGATGTCGCACCCTCCGTACTGTCCATATTGAACATAAGGCAGCCAGAGGAGATGACCGGCCATAACCTTATAACCCTCTGAGAGTTGCCTGCCTGTGGCTGTGCTGATTGACAGGGGTGTGACTGGGGCTGCCGCATGCGGACTTGCGTGCCGCGCATGACGGTCCTGCACAATGGGGATAGCGGACCTCCGTCCGGTGTCCCGTTGTCGTTTTTGGATCTCCCGTGCGCATGCGGCGTGCGGTTAGCGTGTGCCGGTCTGCGTGATAAAGGTCTGTTTTGTATAACGTACATATAAAAAAGAGAGAATATTGTTATGAGAAAAATGCTTTTGGCCTTCGCACTCTCGTGCGCGGTCTGCGCCTCTGCACAGGACGACCCTGTACTTATGACGATAGGTGACAGGGAGATTTACAGAAGCGAGTTTGAATACCTATATGGAAAGAACAACTCCGGAGATGCGATTGACAAAAAAAGCCTCGAAGAGTATCTTGACCTCTTCACCAAGTTCAAGATGAAGGTCATCGAGGCCGAAGCAATGGGCCTTGACACCACACAGTCGTTCCGCTCCGAGTTCTACGGCTACCGCAGCCAGCTCATCCGCCCCTATCTGATAGACAAGGAGTTGGAGGACAGACTCTACAAGGAGGCCTATGACCACCTGAAAGAGGACGTGGAGATACGTAACATCCTCTTTCTGCTCCCCCAGAACGCCGCGCCCGAAGACACCCTGAGGGTCTACAATGAGGCTATGGCCGTCTACGGCCGTCTTCAGAATGAGGACTTCGCCTCGGTTGCTGACAGCGTGGGCAACGACAGCAGCGTCGTGGCACGCAACGGCGGCTATATAGGCTTTCTGACTGGAATGATGGTAGAGTGGCCGTGGGAAAACGCCATATACAGCACGCCCGTAGGCTCTGTGACAAAGCCGGTGAGGGTCTCCTACGGCTACAACATATCAAAGGTGCTCAGCCGCCGTCCTGCTGTCGGCACAGTGAGGGCGTCCCACATACTCATCCCGGTGCGTGAGGACATGACCGAAGAACAGCGCAGCGCGGCCTACCATAAGGCTGTCGCGTTAAAGAACCGCATTGATGCGGGCGAGGATTTTGCCGCTGTTGCCAAGTCTTCATCGGCCGACCGCGCGTCAGCATCTAAGGGCGGCGACCTTTCGTGGTTCGGCGTCGGCCGTATGGTGAAACCCTTTGAGGATGCCGCCTTCCGGCTCGATTCCGGCGAGGTGAGCGACCCCGTCCTCACCGGTTTCGGATGGCATATTATAAAGGTGACTGGCCGCAAGGGCGTTGAGCCTTTCTCCATAAAGCGCGCCGCCATACAGCAGCGTATGCTCCACGACGGCCGTAATGATATGGTACAGAACTCTTTCATCGACAAGAAGAAAGTTGAGTACGGGCTGACGGTGTCGTCCGGTGTGCTGGCTGTTGTCGACAGCGTAATATCTGCCGCCAAGGGCAACGACTCCATCCTCATGGCTCACGTGCCTGAGCTCTCTGACGATGTGGTCATAGAGTTCAGGGACAACAGGATAACGGCTGACAAGCTGCTGGCTTTCTATGCCCTTAACGGCAAGAACATGAGCGCGCGGCAGGCGGCGGAGCTGCTTGCCGACCTCGAACTGCTGCGTTATGAGGACAGTATGCTTGAAGAGAAATACCCGGAGTTCGGTCATCTCATGAATGAGTACCACGACGGGATGCTGCTGTTCGAGATAAGCAACAGGATGGTATGGGAGAAGGCCGCCAAGGACGAAGAGGGCCTTGAAGCCTACTTCCGGGAGCACCGTAAGGACTATGCGTGGAAGGAGAAGCACTTCAAGGGCTTTGCCATGAGGTGTGCCGATGCCGGGACGGCCGGTGAGGTGAAGCGCATGTACAGCGAGCTGCCCGCCGATTCGCTGCTGGCGCATGTCCGCACCACGTTGAACAACGACAGTGTGCAGCGTGTGCTTATCGAGCGCGGCCTGTGGACTAAGGGGCAGAATGAGATAGTGGACAGGCTTGCTTTCAAGGACAAGAAAAGGGAAATATCCGCCAATGAGCGTTTCCCTTATCCTGCGGTAGAGGGTAAGATGCTCAGGAAATACCCCGAGGAGTACCGTGATGTGCGCGGGGCAGTGACTACGGACTATCAGCAGTATGTCGAGCAGGAGTGGGTCAAATCGCTCATGGAAAAATACCCTGTCAAGGTGAACCGTGAGGTGCTCTCCACTGTAAAGGAACTGTAATAGCCAAACCCTATGAGGTTTATTGAAGTAGTCATATCGTCCTCCTTTGCTTTGGCGATGCTCCTGTTTTCCGGGTGTTCCAAGTTAGTCCCGGACAACGGGCGTGCCGTCGCGGCCTCTGTGGGCAACGACGTTCTGTACATGGATGAGGTTTCCGCTGCCGTGCCCGCAGGTACGGCGGCTGAGGACAGCGCACGGATGGTACAGGACTATGTGCGCCGTTGGGCGACAGATGCCATAATGTATGATAAGGCGAGGCGCAATGTCAAAAACTCCGATGAGATTGACGATATGGTTGAGCGCTATCGCAGGTCGCTGACCATATACCGCTACCAGCAGGACTATGTGGCGGAGCGTATGCCGGACATTACTGATGATGAGGTGTTGGAGTTTTATCGTGCGGACACATCGCGGTTTGTCCTGAAAGAGGACATTGTGCGGGGGGTGATGATTGCCGTCCCTCTCGGCGTGTCGGGGCTGGATGAGTTGGCACGCCGTATGAGGAGGCTTGACGGTGACGATTTGGAGTTTATAGAGAAATTCAGCTATAAGAACGCCGTGTCTTATGACTATTTCGCCGACACGTGGGTGGCCTATCGGACTTTGCGCCGTAAGATGCCGCTCCCGGAGAAACTGTCGGACATAGTGGCGCATGGGGCGATGTATGAGGTGCGCGACTCCTCGTCCGTCTATCTGATACATGTCTCCGGTTACAGGATGAGCGGCTCGCCCGCCCCGTTTGAGTATATCTCTTCCAAGGTGCGTGAGGTGTTGTACAACAAAAGGAAAAAGGATTTTATAATAGAGTTTGAGCGTACTCTTTACAACAATGCGGTGGAGTCAGGCAAGGTGACTTTCGGGCAGAAGTCCGGTAATTAGGCCTCTTGTCCTCGTGCCCGTTATTATTCCCGGTGCTGGTGTGCGCTTACGGTTAAATATTCGATGATAGAGATGAAAGGTTGCTTGAGAATCAGGCTTGTCGCAGCCGTGTGTGCGGCGTTGTGCGCCACGGCTGTGACTGCGCAGGAGTCAAACGTGATAGACGGCGTTGTGTGGGTAGTAGGCGATGAGGCCATACTGCGCTCCGAGGTGGAGCAGGAACGGATAGATGCCCAGTATCAGGGGGCGCGTATAGACGGCGACCCCTATTGCGTGATACCGGAGATGATAGCCATCAACAAGCTCTTCCTGCATCAGGCTAAGATAGACAGTATTACGGCTAATGCCGGTCAGGTGGAGGCGCAGGTAAACATGCAGATAAACGCGTTCATCAATGATATCGGCTCGAGGGAGAAACTCGAAGAGTATTTCAAGATGACACTGCCTGAGATAAAGGATAAGTTGAGGCAGAGGGTAGAGGAGCAGATGATAGTGTCGCAGGTACGCTCCTCGCTCGTGGACGACGTGAAGGTCACTCCGTCCGAGGTCAGGAAATATTATAACAGTGTGAATGAGGACAGTGTACCCACTGTCCCGGCTCAGGTAGAGGTTCAGATGATAACCATAGAGCCTCCCATCCCGGCAGAGATGGTGGAGGCTACCAAGCAGCGCCTGCGCGACTTTGCTGAAAGGGTAAATAGCGGAGAGGCCGATTTTTCCATGCTTGCGCGTCTCTATTCCGAGGACGTTGAGAGCGCGAAGTTGGGCGGCGACCTCGGCTTTCAGGGGCGTGCCGCGTTTGTCCCCGAGTTTTCGGCTGCGGCTTTCGCTCTGACTGAGCCGGGCAAGGTGTCGCGTGTCGTGGAGACGGAGTTCGGATACCATATCATACAGCTTGTAGAGCGCAGGGACGACCGCGTGCGTTGCCGGCACATACTGCTGCGCCCGCATGTGTCGGACGAGGTAAAGTCACAGGCACTCGCTCAGCTTGACAGTATCGCGGAACTGATACGCGCCCAGAAGATAAGTTTTGAGGAAGCTGCTTCCATCTATTCCTCAGACAAGAATACCCGTATGAATGGCGGTGTGATGGCTAACCAGAATACCGGCTCTTCCCATTTCGAATATCAGGATTTGCCTCCTGAGATATCGAAAGTGGTCTACGACATGAAGACAGGGGAGATTTCAGAGCCGTTTGCCATGTTCAGTCAGGAGCTTGGCCGTGAGGTCTATTGCATAGTTAAGGTTAAGAACAAGCTGCCTAATCACAAGGCTAATCTCGTGGATGACTATCAGCTTGTGAAAACCATGTGCGAGAACGCACGGAAAGAGGCCATCATAGAGAACTGGATAAAAGACAAGATAAAAGATACGTATATCATGATTGTACCTGAGTGGCGTAACTGCGACTTCAAATATGACTTTTGGATAAAAGAATGAGTCTTGTTGGCCGATGGGCGTGAGGAGAATGATATTGCCTGATATAGTGTTGCAGTCGTCGGATGTGGGTGCTGTACGTCGCTGGGGAAGGGTGCTGTTAGTTTCTGCGCTTCTGTCGGCATTTCCGTTGATGACGTTTTCTCAGACGGTAACAGAGTTGAAGGTGATGGACTCTACCACGATGATAGAACGTGACGATGTGCCGGAGTTTAAGGACGCTTCTGCACGCGATACAAGGAGACCGCGTCCGGAGGAGATAAAGCCATTGCAGCCCAAGCAGGTCGATACACTGCAAGGTGGAGGTAAAAGGACCTTGGTATATCTCGAACGGGCTGATGTGATAACGTTCGATGAGGAGGTGATGCCTGATGTGCAGTTGCTCAGGGGCGATGTGGTGATGAGGCACGATGACGCTTATCTCTATTGTGACAGCGCACATTTTTTCCGGAAATCCAATATGTTCAATGCCTACGGCAATGTCCGGATAGAGCAGGGAGACTCTATATTCGTCTATGGTGATGTCCTCTATTACAATGGTGATACGAAATTGGCACGCATGAGACGGAATGTCAGGATGATAAATGGTGAGGTCACATTGACCACGGACAGCCTCAACTACGACCGTGGTGCCAATATAGGGTATTATTTCGGCTGGGGGCAGATAGTTGACAGCCTGAATACGCTCGTGTCGGAAAAGGGTTACTACTACGCTGATACTAAACTGGCCGATTTCAGGCATCAGGTTGTGGGTACGAACAAGGATTTCGTGATGTATTCGGACACGCTGCATTACAACACGGAGTCAAAAGTGGCCGATATAGTCGGGCCGACAAACATATTGTACAAGGAAGAGACCAATATATATTCTGAACTCGGGTGGTACAATACGGATACACAGAAGTCGCAATTGCTGAAAAACTCGACTGTTACTCAGGATGACGGCAAGCAGCTGAAAGGCGACACCATATATTATGACAAGCTGTCGGGAGTAGGCCGCGCATTCTCCAATGTGGAGCTTAACGACACGGCGCACAGCATATCGCTTTATGGCCAATACGGATATTATCAGGAACTTGACGATATAGGCCTTGTCACCGACTCGGCACTTATGGTGGAATATTCGTCAGAGGATACCCTTTATCTAAATGCCGATACGCTCTATTCATTTGCTGTCGATTCTGACAAGATAGTCATTGCGTATTATAATGTGAGGATATATCGTGATGATTTGCAGGGTGTGTGCGACACTATGGTTTACCAGTCGAAAGATTCGACATTGACAATGATGCGCCGCCCGGTGCTGTGGTCTGACAACCAGCAGATTAACGGTGACACGATACGCATATTCTTCGATGGGGAGAATATGGACAGGATGCACGTGATTGAGAACGCTTTCGTTTCTCAGGATGACGACGGAGAGCATTATAACCAGATGTCAGGGAAGGAGATAATGTGCTATATGGGCGACTCGGCACTCAGACAGGTGGATGTCATAGGCAATGCGGAATCACTATACTTCCCGCGTGATGAGGGCGAAATGATAGGCATGAACTATATTCAGGGCAGTTACATGAACATCTATCTGGACAGCGGGAAGATAGAGCGCATAGTAGTCTATCCTCAGCCTACGGGAAAGATGTATCCCGTCAGCATGATAAGTAAGGATAATATGTTCCTGCTCAATTTTTCATGGATGGAGTCCCTGCGCCCGAAAGATGCCCTCGATGTGTTCAACCGTCCGGAGATAAAGGCTACCGAAGACCCGGAGTTGCAGAGAAAGGCGATATTGGAACAGGAGAAGATAAAGCGGGAGGAAGAGAGGCAGAGACGCAAGGAAGAGATGCTGAAAAATGCCTCATACAATGCTGAAGAGGAGGAGTAACAGATGGAGAAGAGACGGCCTATATATGTTTTGTCAGAGTCCGGCAGTTTTTCAGGCACTCCTGAAGAGTTTGCCTTTGCATTGTCACAGGGGTTGAACTATACTGTGGTGCGGCTCGAAGCGGGTGATGAGCGCATGGAAGATATAACCGCCGCAGTTGAGGAAGAGGATGCAGCCATAGTGGCCGTATGCCTGTCTTCGGATAAGAACATACAGGCGTACCTTAACAAGTTCAGGGATTTGCGCGTGCCGTATCTCTTTATCAAAGAGGGGCAGAAGGCGGATTTCGCGGATGTGGCAGTACCTGTCACATTTCTTGAAGAAGAGAAGGAGAAAGGGCCTTTCGCTAGTGCCTTCGGGCGTTTTTTCGGGTCAAGGCTGCATGTGTATAAGCCAAAGGACTATGGGACGAAAGCAGAGCGGAATATAGATGCAATCTGCGGGCTCTTCGACACGTTTCATCTGCAATATGACATTAAGGAGGGCCGGAAGGACAGCACGGGAATAGAGCGCGAGGCTGTCATTGATGCCGGCGAGAACGGTATGGGTATGGCAATAGTCTCAGCTTCGCGCGAATATGGTCTTGATGATATAATATTCGGCCCGAAAGAGCGGAAAATCATCCGGCAGTCCAGCATACCGGTCATGCTCATAAATCCGAGAGGAGATTTGTATACATTGTGTGATTAATCAGTAATATCAAAAATATAGATATGAAAGGTAGAATATTGACATTTGTGGTGCTTTGCCTGCTGTCCGTATCCGCATTTGCGGCGGAAGAGGAGAAGATGCCGATTAAGGAGGTAAACGGCAGGCCGTATTATGAATATACAGTCAAAAAAGGGGACGGCCTGTGGGGGCTGAGTCGCAGGTTTTCTGTCAGCCAGACGGACCTCTATACAATAAACCCGTCACTTGAGGCAGGGCTCAAGATTGGACAGACTATACTGATACCTGTCGTGGATGCCGAGGCGGAACGCGACTCGCTCGCTCAGAGCCACAATATAACCCATGTGGTTACGGCAAAACAGACACTGTACGGAATATCAAAGATGTATGATGTGCCGGTGAAGGTTCTGATTGAGAAAAATCCTTCTGCTAAGGACGGTATCAAGGTGGGGGACGTGCTGCTGATAAAAGAGTGTGAGCATGAGATTGAAACCAGTAGCAACAAGCCTTCTGTCGAATTGCCAAAGGAGGGTATCAGCCATCAGGTGAAGAGGAAGGAGACCCTGTACAGCATAAGCAGAAAGTACGGTGTGCCTATACATGACCTAATATCCGCTAATCCGGAGATAGAGAACGGTCTTAAAGCCGGTACGGTCATCACTATTCCTGTGGACAAATCGAGCAAGGCAGATGTGTTGGTCAAGTCGGCACTTGTCAATAATAATGCAGCCAATACACCTGTTGATGCGGAAGAGCCTAAGGTGGAAAGCATACCGGACAATACTGACATCGCACAGGACAGCGCGGAGCAAGACAAGAAACTCATGGGGTGGAAATCACCGTATAATGCCTCGACAGCTATGGTGAACAGGGCGGACACGCTTAGTATTGCCATATTGTTACCATTTATGGAGAATGCGCCAGTAGTGGATGAGTCGGCAGAGCGGTTTATCGAGTTTTACAAAGGGGCTTTGCTGGCGCTTGAGCACGCAAAACGCCGGGGTATAAGCGCGGAGGTATATACTTACGACATAGGCAAGGGTACTCGTAAGTTGGACTCAATATTGAGGTTGCCGGAGCTTTACGCTGCTGATGTGATAGTGGGGCCTGCATATTCCAGTCAGGTGGCTCCTGTGGTGCGCTTCGCCAAGATGAGGGATATAGTGTGTATGGTGCCGTTCTCTTCGAATGTGCCAACCGGATTGCGCTATGACAAGCTGCTGCAATTCAACCCGTCGCAGGACGAACTGTTCGAGCGCATAATAGTGGAGACGTTCCAAAACGCTAATAGGCATTATGTCATAGGGAGAATAAAAGGGTGCAAGAATAAGGGAGATGTGTTTGCCGATGCTCTGGAAAGCAAGTTGCGCGAGGTGAAGAAAGACTATGTGGAGCTGTATATCACTCCGGACAATGTGGATACGATAGTGGCTATGGCATCGCGAGACAGTGTAATGTTGCTGCCGGCAAGCTCTTATATAGAGGATGTCTCGGCTGTACTTGACACGTTGAAGTCAATAGGCCTGCCCAAGTTATCGATTTGGGGTTTCGAGGAGTGGAAGGCATTTTTGAGGGAATACCCAAATACGTATTACTATTCACTGTTCAAGCCAACGGATGACTCCGACTATTTGGCGATGTACACAAACTGGTTCGGTACGAGAAAGGAGACGGACGAATGGCAGTATGACCTGATAGGCTATGATATAATGACTTTTATAGTCAACAGTATAGAGAAGGGTGAGGACGGTAAGCTGTCTATGGCCATGGAATATGCCCCGGCCGATTTATACCTGCAAAGCACAATGCATTTCGAAAAACATCCGCAAGGCGGGTATGTTAATATGAATTATCACACTTTCTTTTACGATGGAGAGCAGGTGAAGGTGTTGAAATAGGGGCATGAGGTTGAAGATATTCATATTGTCCTGTCTTGTCCTGACCGCGTCATTGTCTGTGGTGGCTCAGTCCAAACTGCCGTTCATACCGGAGCATTATGTCGGCGTGCGGGGCGGGGCTATGGCTTCGTGGGTCAATTTTTCTCCGGCAGTCGAGCATACGTTGCGCTATTCGTTCATGGCGGGAGCCGTCTATCGCATGGTCAGCGAGAAGTTTTTCGGTTTCCAGCTTGAAGCCAACTATGTGCAGCGCGGATGGAAAGAGTCGGTCGATGGTGACCCGTACGAACGGCTGACGGGGTATCTGGAGATACCGTTCATGACACATATAACGTTCGGCTCGAAAACTTACAAGGGATTTGTCAATCTTGGGCCAAGCATCAGCATACTGCTGCACGAGAACAACGTGCTGAGCGAGTCGGCCTATGCGCAAAGGAGAATGAAGACTTCCAATGTGATTGATTACGGTATAGTGGGTGGCGTGGGCTTTGAGGTGCATACTGTGGCGGGGGTGTATCAGATAGACGCGAGGTATAGTTTCGGTCTCGGAGATATATTTCCCAGCAATGCAACAGATATTTTCCGCACATCAAGCAACCAAAACATAATAGTGAGCCTCGGATGGCTGTTCCAAGTCAAATAATGTTGGAGCGTATGGCCTTGGATATGTGGCAGTTAATCTGATGAAATGTTAAATTGTGACTTTTTTGCCCGAAAAGTTTGGTGATATGAAATGTTCTTTCTAATTTTGTTACACAAAGGAACAGGACAGAAAGGGGCGGACAGGTGAGAGGGGATGTTTCCCGCGCTTCTTTGAGAATGAGTTCTTTTAAGATTGTATATATCGCACTGATACATGAGATTGGAAAATTCTTCAAATTTATTTTATCTTCCGGAGTCAAGTCCTTTTTCAATGGCGGGCTGCGCCTTAGGGTAGCCGTTTTATACGGTCGGCAGATTACAAAGATGTAGGGCAACTCCAAATCCTGTGGTTCATAGGAATTTTTCTCAATAAATGGCAGTGCGATATTTTATAAAGGGGGCGTAAGGCGCGACGGCGCTTTACGCCCTTTTTTTGTTATGCAGGGACGGGAGGGTGTTATTGTATTTTGGAGGGGGTGAAGGAAAGGGGTTTGTCGTTGATAATGTTATAGTTACAATAAGAGGAGTGTGTCGGGTGGGCTAAGTGGCTGATAATTATGAGCGTTTGAGGGGAGGGTGTGATGTTTTTTTATACGGGAAGTGTTGCAGGGTAATGGGATTTTGGGTAACTTTGTGCCAAAAGATAGAAGAGAGGATACAGCGCAGGCGACGGCCTGCGGTGAATGGTAATAAGGTAAATTAAGGATAAGGAGTTTAAGAGTTATGAGAAAGAGTCCACTTCAAGTGGCGCGGGCATCGTACCAGCCCAAGTTGCCTAAATCATTGAGGGGCAATGTGAGGATGGAGACGGGCGAGGCCACAGAGTCTGTCGCGAACCAGACTGAAATCAAGTCAATGTTTCCAAATACATACGGTCTGCCGGTGGTGCGGCTTGTGGAGGGAGGCGAGGAGAGAAGTTTTCCGGCTACGAGCGTGGGTGTGATATTGTCCGGGGGACAGGCTCCGGGTGGGCATAATGTCATTTCGGGTCTGTATGACGGACTGAAGAGATTTAACAAGGAGAGCCGTCTGTATGGGTTTCTGGACGGGCCGAGCGGTCTTGTCGACCACAGGTATATTGAACTGACGGACAGGATAGTAGACGAGTACAGGAATACGGGCGGCTTTGACATTATAGGGTCGGGGCGCACGAAGCTGGAGGAGACGGCGCAGTTTGACCGGGGCATCGAGATATGCCAGGCCCTGGGGATAAAGGCGATAGTGATAATAGGCGGAGACGACTCGAATACGAATGCCTGTGTGCTGGCCGAGTATTATGCGCAGAAGCGTTGCGGGATACAGGTGATAGGGTGCCCGAAGACGATTGACGGGGACTTGAAGAACAGCATGATAGAGACTTCGTTCGGGTTTGATACGGCATGCAAGGTGTATTCGGAGCTGATAGGCAACATACAGAGGGACGCGAGTTCGGCGAAGAAGTATTGGCATTTCATAAGGCTGATGGGGCGTTCGGCATCGCATATCACTTTGGAGTGTGCGCTTATGTCGCGCCCGAATATCTGCATTATCTCCGAGGAGGTGGAGGCCAAGAGGATGACGCTGAACGATATAGTTAACCATATAGTGGACGTGGTGGTGGACAGGGCTAACCATGGGCTGAACTACGGCAGTGTGCTGATACCGGAGGGGCTAATCGAGTTTATCCCTGCGGTGAAGCGGCTTATCGCGGAGCTTAATGACTTATTGGCCAATAATGACGAGTTCAACGAGCTGCCTACGGACGAGGAGCGTAGGCACTATGTGAAGTCGAGGCTGACGGCGGAGAGTGCGCAGGTGTTCTCGGACCTTCCGCGGAGCATCGCGCGGCAGCTGACCCTCGACCGTGACCCGCACGGGAATGTGCAGGTGTCGCTGATAGAGACGGAGAAGATGCTGATAGAGATGTGCGCTAAGAGGCTTGCGGCATTGAAGGGCGAGGGGAAGTATAAGGGCAAGTTCGCGACTATCAACCATTTCTTCGGGTATGAGGGGCGGTGCGCGATGCCGTCGAATTTTGACGCGGACTATTGTTATTCGCTGGGGATGACTGCGGCGATGCTCATATATGAGGGCAAGACGGGGTATATGGCGAATGTGAGAAATCTGACCGCTCCGGCTGAGGAGTGGAGTGCGGGCGGTGTGCCTATCACGATGATGATGAATATGGAGCGGCGGAACGGCGAGATGAAGCCCGTGATACAGAAGGCTCTGGTGAGGCTGGAGGGTGAGCCGTTCAAGTACTTTGCCGCGCACCGGGCGGAGTGGGCGGACGCATGTTCAAGCTATATCTATTCCGGACCTATACAGTATTTCGGCCCGGCGGAGATATGCGACCGTCCTTCGTGCACGTTGCTGCTGGAGCACGGGAAGAAGATATGATGCGAGACGGACGGCGGGGCGTTTGGCCGACTACCGTCAGGATAAAGGTGTTTGCTGGCTGCATGCGCGTCGGGGCGTGTGCAGCCAGTTTTTTTGTATATAGCTGGAGGTTGGAGGAGATGCCGGAAGCGGGCGGCGGCTATGGTTGAGGCGGTGAAGGGGCTGGCGGGCTATATTTGCGGTCTGCGAGGGTGTCAGGGTGTAGCGAAGTGGTGTTGCAGGGAGGTCAAGTGCTGTTCTTCGGACGATTTTGACGAAGTGCGGGAATGAGTCTGTGATGGGAGGAGTTTCCTGTACCGCTTTCGCATGATATGTTATAAAGTACGCCACAGCAGAACCGGAACAAATTCCGTTCTGCTGTGGCGTATGCCTATTTCTGTATCCCGATGTTCAGGGGAGAGGGGTGGAGGGGGCTTTGCGGCGGTAGGTGACGTAGCGGTAGTCAAGTCCCGACTTTTCGTCATGCAGGATGCCGCTCTCGTCGTGCTTTTCCCATTCATCGGGGGAGATGGGGGGGAAGAATGTGTCGGCGGGAAAGGCTCTCATGACGTGGGTGACAATGAGCTCGTCGGCGAAGGGCGTCATCTCGCGGTATACCTCCCCGCCGCCTATGATGTAGGCTGTGTCCTGCGGGGAACAGAGAGCGAGGGCTTCGGGTACGGAGCGGACAACGGTGCATTCGCCGGAATCGGGCATTGAGGTGGATATGACGATGTTACGCCTGTTTTTCAGCGGGCGGAAGGGGAGCGAGAGCCATGTGTTGCGCCCCATTATGACGGTGTGGCCTGTGGTTATCGCCTTGAACCTTTTTAGGTCATCGGAGAGATGCCATAGGAGGCTGTTGGCGCGGCCTATGCCGTTGTTCTCGTCGATCGCTACTATGATGGAAATCATGACTTTACACTAAGATTCAGTCTCTGCGGCCTCCGAGGAATATTGCGATGTAGTAGAGGAGCGTGGCGAGAGAGCTGAGCGCGGCGACGACGTATGTGTATGCTGCGGAGCGGAGTGCGCTTTCTGCCATGGGGGTTGTCTGGCGGTCGGTTATGCCGGCATTGTCGAGCCAGCGGACTGCACGGACACTCGCGTTGATTTCAACGGGGAGCGTTATGAGGCTGAAGAGCGTGGTCATGGCGAAGAGGATTATTCCGGCGAGCATGAGCTGTGGGAATGTCTTGAGAAGCAACATGCCAGCGAGGAGTATCCACATGACCCAACGGGAGGAGAAGCTGACTATGGGGACGAGTGCCGAGCGCATTTTGAGGGGCGCGTATGCGGCTGCGTGCTGGAGCGCGTGGCCGCATTCGTGGGCGGCTACGGCGGCGGCGGCTACGGAGCGGCTGTTGTAGACGCTTTCGCTGAGGTTGACGGTCTTGTTCTGCGGGTTGTAGTGGTCAGTGAGATGACCGGGGGTGCAGGTGACCTCGACATCATATATGCCGTTGTCGTTAAGCATTTTGCGTGCTACTTCCGCTCCACTCAGGCTGAGCGGTTCCTGCGAGAAACGCTTGAATTTTCTCTGCAATGAGTTTTGTACGAGCCAGCTTAAGAGGGCTGTGCCGATAAAGATGATCCAATAGATGCTCATGATTGTATGCGTTTTTAGTCTGTTTGTTTACGTTGTAAGGTGCAAATAGTCTGCCACTGCGATTGCCGTGACGTATTGTCATGGTGGTGTATGACGATATGTCACGAGGTGCGTGTGTTATTCCTTTTTAAGTACTATGGCACTGCGGGCGGGGATGTAGAGCCGGAGCCATTCCTTGTTTTTCAGGTGTGACGGCACTGTGATGTGGGGCACTGTGTCGTCCGCGAAGCCGAATCCGCCGAAGCGGCGGTCGTCAGTGTTCAATACAACATGATATGTGCCTTTGCGTACCAGTATTCCGTAGTCGGTGAAGGATTTTTCATGGTTGAAGTTGAAGACGAATATGAGGTTCTTCCGTTTGTATGCCACGAGCTGGTCGCCTTCGTTGTCCCATACTTTCTCGATGGGGGATTCCGTGAAGCGTTTGTCGCTTTTTATGAGGTCGAGCATTGCGCGGTCGAATTCGGCGAGATTGTAATAGAGTAGGTCGTGGTTATCCACAAGGCTCCACTGGCGGCGCGCATATTTGTAAGACCAACCGTTGCCTTCGCGCGGGAAGTCTATCCATTCGGGGTGGCCGAACTCGTTGCCCATGAAGTTGAGGTATCCGCCGTTGATGGTAGAGGCGGTGATGAGCCTTATCATCTTGTGGAGGGCAATGCCGCGGTTGACGGCCAAGGTCTCGTCGCCCTTGCGCATGTGCCAATACATGTCGGAGTCGATGAGCCGGAATATCAGGGTCTTGTCGCCTACGAGCGCCTGGTCGTGTGATTCGGCGTAGGATATGGTTTTTTCACCGGAGCGGCGGTTGGTCATCTCCCACAGGATGTGTCCGGCTTTCCAGTCCTCGTCTTTCACTTCCTTGATGTATTTTATCCAGAAGTCGGGTATGCCCATGGCCATTCGGTAGTCGAATCCTATGCCGCCGTCCTCGTATGGGGCGGCAATCTCGGGCAGTCCGGACATTTCTTCGGCGATGGTTATGGCGTTTGGGTTCACCTCGTGGATTAGTTTGTTGGCTAGAGTGAGGTAGCATATAGCGTCGCCGTCCTGATTCATGTTGTAGTAGTCGGCGTAGGAGGTGAAGTCCTGCCCGAGCCCGTGGTTGCGGTATATCATGGAGGTCACGCCGTCAAAGCGGAAGCCGTCGAAGCGGTATTCCTCCATCCAGAACTTGCAGTTGGAGAGGAGGAAGTGGAGCACTTCGTTTTTGTTGTAGTTGAAGCAGAGGGAGTCCCACGCGGGGTGTTCGCGGCGGTCGCCGCCATGGAAGTACTGGTAGGGAGTGCCGTCGAAACGGGCGAGGCCCTCGACTTCGTTTTTCACGGCGTGGGAATGAACCAAGTCCATTATCACGGCGATGCCATTGCGGTGCGCCTCGTCGATGAGTCTTTTGAGTTCCTCGGGAGTGCCGAAGCGCGATGATGCGGCGAAGAAGCTGGATACGTGGTATCCGAAAGAGCCGTAGTAGGGATGTTCCTGTATGGCCATGATTTGTATACAGTTATATCCGGCGGCCTTTATGCGCGGGAGGACGTTTAGGCGGAAGTTCTCGTATGTGCCAACTTCCTCTTTTTCGGTTGCCATGCCGATGTGGCATTCGTATATGAGGAGCGGGGATGTGACGGGGCGGAACTTCCGTATGCGGAATTTATAGGGAGTTTCGGGATTCCATACCTGAGCGGAGAATATCTTGGTGTCGTGGTCCTGGACGACGCGGCGCGCCCATGCGGGAATGCGTTCGCCGTAGCCGCCGTTCCACTCGATGAGGAGCTTGTAGAGATGCCCGTGCCTCATCATCTTTTCACCGAGCTTCTTTTCCCAGATGCCGTTGCCTATGTTGTTGAGGCGGTATTTCTCGTCCTTGCGCCATCCGTTGAAGTCGCCTATGATGTAAATGGCAGTGGCGTTAGGGGCCCATTCGCGGAATACCCATGTGCGTTTGATTTTGTGGAGTCCGAAGTAGAGGTATCCGGAGGCAAAGTCGGACAACGAGGCGTTGTCATTGCCGAGGAGTTCCTTTTCCCGGGTTACGGCATAGTCGTGTCTGCCTTGAAGAGCTGATTCGTAAGGTATTAGATAAGGGTCAGTCTGAACAATCTTCAATCTGCTCATAATCCAATAATCGTTTTTACTATTGTTTACAATAGAGGCAGTGCCTCGGAATAGCACGAGCAAGTCCGGCTCTGGTGCAGTGTATTATAATGTCGGCTTTTCCATGTTGGGGGTCACCGATACCTTTACTATCATTTTGAACAGGTCGCCGTCCGCTATGGCGGGGGCGTGGGCGTCGTCGGGGAAGAGGATGATGAATTCTCCCCTGTCGACATCGACATAGCTGTCGGGCATGTCATTGTAGAGCGTTATGTCCTTTTCTTCGTCGTATCCGTGAAGCGTATGTGCGCATGAGGCTGCGGGCCTGAGGCCGAAGGTCTCCTTACGCCGCAGCGGTACCTGTATGTCGATGTATTTCCTGTGGGCTTCGAGCGGTGCGCTCTCCTTGCTGCGGCCGCTGATGTTCTCTATGTTTATGTAGACGTAATTGCCGTCGAGTTCGATGCGGCCGGGTTCGAGGGCATCGAGGTTCAGAACCTCTATTATGTTGAATACGCTCCTGAAATTTTTGTGGAGTGAGTCGTAGAGGTGCATGTTCGCCAATGAGTCCTTTATCATTGATATCCCAGTTTTGTTTTCAGATATGAGGCTTTTTCGGAGGCCATGTTGTACTGGCGGTTGATGGTGTGGATGTCGGATAGGAGTACCGAGAGCCTGTATGTGTCGACGAAGATGTTTTTTTCCGTTTTGTTGAGGTAGTATGAGTAGGAAGATCCGCTTTCGCTCTCGAGTGTGATTTTGATTTTCTCCTCGATGTTGTCGGCTATGAACTTGGTGATGCCGTTGACTTTTTCCACCGGGAATATGATGGTCTCGTGGTATGTGTCCAAGTCCATGTATCCGTTTCGGTCGGAGGGGTCGGCGGGGAAGGTCTCCATGTATGTGTCGCCGATGGAGACTTTTACGACGTTGTGCGAGACTTTCGGGCCGACGTAGTATGACGCGAGGAGGAGGTCGCCGTGCTCGTTGGTGTATGGTTTGAGGTAGCAGCGTTGGGTGTTGTTTTCGGTGCGGAGGGCACGGTGCTCGAATTCGCCGATGTCCTGATAGCGTTCGTCCTTTACGAAGATAAAATTTTTAGTTGATTCGGGGACAAGTGTCTGTCTGACAGACATTACGCTGTCGAGGTAGGGGAGTGAGCGGGCCATTTGTTCCAGCTCTATAATCCAAGTGAGGGTGTCGGCCATGCGTCTGACGGATACGGCTTTTGGGAATGAGCTGTGGATGGTGTCGATGTATAGCAGTGCTGCGTTTTCGTGTCCTTCGTCGTAACATTTACGGGCCTTTTGGTAGTATTCGGCTGCGAGTTCCACATCGGATTTGCCACAAGAGGCGAGGAGCGCGGTCATGGCGACTGAGATGAGCATGGCCAGTCTGTAGTTTCTGTTTGACATAAGGTTCTCTGTTTTCGCTGTGTTTGGTCTGTGTGTTTATGTGAGTGACTGTACGGCCGTCACTGTCAGCACGATAGATGTCAGTGTACGGCATTGCGGCGACGTATTGGGACAAACCGGAACTGTACAGCCGATGGTTACCCATTCTTGTGCAAAGGTAGTGATTTTTATTTGTTTGTGGAAGAGGGCGCGGGCCAAAATTTGGGGGTGTGGCTGCTGTTTGTGTGTGGCGTGCGGCGGAGAGGGACGGGAGGCAGGGAATGGTTAGGGGTGAGGCTCCGGTGGGGCTTCGGAGGGTGTCCGTGGCCGTTCCGTCGAGAGTACGTCTTTTTAACTCTCTTTTACGGTTGGGGTGCATGGGGGAGATGGGAAGGGTGGCCTGTGGTTATGGAGGGGCTGGCTTGAGGCTGGCCTGCTGTTGGCTTGAGAGTACGTGTTTTAACCTTGATTTAGATTCAGGACGGAGGGGGGATTGTGGCGGGGATGTGATTTTGCCGTGAGGAGGATTTTGCGTAATTTTGCCGCCGTGAATGGGGGTGAGCTTCCAGAGGGAACGTGCAGGGAGGTGAGCCGCTCCGGTGTCTGTCCGCCGCTGTCATGACGGAGTGAGCGGGTGAGGGAAACCGCAATATTTTGTGCCGTTGCCCGTTTTTTATATGACGGTAGGAGGCCGTTTAAGAGTTGTTTAATCGGAGGCATTGTATATTTTAATCGGAGGTATTATGAAAAGGTATTGGTTTAAGAGGTGGGCGGCGATGACGTTGTGCGCCGCCGTGTGTGTGGCTGCTTTCGCGGGTGAGGAGGCGGAGGAGAAGAGGACGGAGGGGGAGAAGGTGACTTATTTCCAGTTCAGCCTGTTCCCCGGTCTGGGGGTGAACGGGTGGAGGACGTGGCAGTATACGAATTATGCGTCAATCAATCTGCTGGGCGATGTGTCGAAGAATGAGAGGGCGTTTACACTTTCGGGTATATGGAGCGCGGTGAGGGGTGACGCGCAGGGTTTGCAGGTGGCCGGCATGGTGAATTATGCGGGTAGCGGACGAGGCATGATGGTTTCGGGTGTGACTAATGTGGTGAAAGGGGGGTATGACGGCCTGATGGTCAGCGGATTGGCCAATGTGGAGAATGGAGGGTATGACGGTTTGATGGTCAGCGGTTTGACCAATGTGGTGAATGGAGGGTATGACGGTCTGGCGATAGGAGGCTTGGCCAACGTGGCGGGAGACGTGCGCGGAGGCCAAGTGACGGCGGGGATGAATTTCTCGAAGGATTTGATGGGGTTGCAGTTGGGCGGAATAGCCAATGTGGCGAGAAGGGGAGTGAAGGGCATGCAGCTGTCGGCGGCAGTGGATTATGCAAGCGGCAGTGTGTGGGGCGCGCAGGTGGCGGGGCTTACGAGTATGTCGGTGGGCAGAGTGGCGGGCGCACAGCTGTCTGGAGCGGTGAACTTTGCCGTGGATGTGGACGGAATGCAGCTGGCGGGCTTTACGAATGTGGCGAAGGGGGATGTGGACGGCGCGCAGGTTTCGGCTGTCGTGAATGTGGCTGAGAAGGTGAGGGGGGTGCAGATAGGCCTTGTGAATGTGGCGGAGGAGAGTGATGTGCCTATCGGACTGATAAATGTGATAGAAGAGGGTGAGATGAGCATAGGCGCGGGGTATGACATGATGGGGAATGTGATGCTGATGTTCCGCTCGGGCGGCAAGTATACATACGGTATAGTGGGCGCGGGGTATAACCATTATTTCCGGTACGCACCGGTGGCTTTGGAGGCGGGCCTGGGTGTGCATGCCCCTGTGTGCAAGTGGTTCAGGGTGGACAATGAGTTCCGCTATAGCGCGCCGCTGCTGGTGGCAGGGCCGAATATGGGCGAGGTGCAGGCATCGAGATATATGAATGTGAGCTATTCGCTGCTGCCGTTTTTCCGGGTGTGCGAGCATTTCGGGGTTTATGCGGGCATGACGCTGAACTATATGCTGTCGGACAGCAGGCTTGAGCTGCCGGGGCTTGTGGACGGCGGAACCGTGTGGCAGAGGGAGAGGCAGGACGGTGTGTTCGGGCGGACGCGCGAGTCGCTCTTTTTCGGCTTCGCGGCGGGGATACAGGTGCTGTTCTGAGGGGAGCACGTTGTGGTGTTGCTGAGCGATATAAATATGAATACGATATAGATACGGGAGATATGAAACCTACTCTTTTTGTGCTGGCGGCGGGTATGGGCAGCCGCTATGGGGGTCTTAAACAGCTGGACGGCGTGGGGCCTCACGGGGAGACTATCATGGATTATTCTGTGTATGACGCCATACGCGGAGGGTTCGGGAGGATAGTTTTCGTGATAAGGCGGGATTTCGAGGCGGATTTCCGCGAGAAGATATTGAGGAAGTATGAGAACCATGTGGATGTGGGTCTGTGTTTCCAGTCGCTCGATGCGCTGCCGGAGGGTTTCCGCCCGCCGGAGGGGCGCACGAAGCCGTGGGGGACGAACCACGCGGTGCTGATGGGCAAGGATGTCATACATGAGCCGTTCGCAGTGATAAACGCGGATGACTTCTACGGGCGTGACAGCTTTGCCGTGCTCGGGGCTGCGCTGTCGGCCATGGATGGGAAGAGCGGGGAGTATTGCATGGTGGGTTACCGTGTGGGCAATACGCTGAGCGAGAGCGGAACAGTGAGCCGGGGGGTGTGCACTACGGATGCGGAGGGGTATCTGACCTCGGTGGTGGAGAGGACGGCGATAGAGCGCGTGGACGGCAGAGTGGTGTATGCGGACGAGGAGGGGCGCAGAGTGGAGATAGGGGAGAATACGCCTGTGTCGATGAATATGTGGGGCTTTACGCCGGAGTATTTCGACTGGTCGGAGGAGTATTTCGTGGATTTTCTGAGAAAGAACGCTGACAACCTGAAAGCGGAGTACTACATACCGTCGATGGTGAATCACCTTATAGAGACGGGCAGGGCCAAGGTGAAGGTGCTCGACACGACAGCGGCGTGGTTCGGGGTGACGTATCCGGATGACCGTGCGGGCGTGGTGAAGAGGCTGGCGCGGCTCGTGGAGGATGGTGTGTATCCGTCGCCTCTGTTCTGAAAGGGCGTGCGGGCGTTTCATGTAATAATATGTGCGCGGGGTAACGGCTGTTGCTCCGCGCACACTTTTTGTTTCCGGTAGTACGGGAGGAGAGCGCGGGGCGGTGGACGCCTGTGGCTGCGGAGGCTTTATGGCGGAGTGGAGAGAGGGGAGAACGGAATGTTTGGGACAGATGTGCGGGAGGGGAGGGGCTGTGCGGAGGGAGTGCGCAGACGCGGCGCGCAGAGGTAAGTGGATGTGCGAAAGAGGCATCGGGACGATGAGGTGCAGGATTTGAAACGATTTGAACGAAAAAGAGGAAAGAGTGAGGACTTGCTTGGTTGAGGGTAGCGGGAGGGTAACGGGAAGGTTGGTGTAGGTTACTGAGCAGCTTGTTAATCAGAGAGTTGAGAGCGTAGAGACGTAGTGATTGAGAATGGGTAATGGAATTGGCGTGTGTGTTTCGGGTGATGGTGATGGGTGAGGAGAGGGGGCGGAGCGGATATGCAAAAAGAAAGGAGTCTAACCATCGGTCAAACTCCTTTCCTTGTGTTGCCTCACTAGGACTCGAACCCAGACAGGCAGAACCAGAATCTGTAGTGCTACCATTACACCATGAGGCAATCTTTGCAGTTGCGGTGTCTTTCTCGGAAAGACGGTGCAAAGGTACGTAGTTTTTCGTTACGTTGTATCATCAGGGGGCAAAAAAATAAAGTTAAAAAAGGTGGCGGCGTATGATATGCCTGTGGCTGTGGCAGTTCTGTGCTATGGAGGAGTGACAGGCATGTTTGTGACGGGAGCAGTGGTGTGTGAAGTGCCGGTGTGGCGGGCATGTCCAAGCGGGAGATGATTTGTGAGAGTATGGATGGCGGGAGTTTATTTGTACGGCATGGATGGATTATGTTATTATATTTTTTATTATCTTCGCATGTCAGATGGCGATATGGTTTCCGGCGAGTGAAGAAGATTCGAGATTTTATATATACAAAGGTATGGGAAAGAAGGTTCTTTGGATTGTGATGCTGGCCGTGGCCTGCGCGATGGCGGGGGTGTATGTGTATGCTGTTCAGGTGGAGAGCAGGACGGAGGTTCAGGTGTTCCGCAATATATTTATGGATACGGGGTTTGATGAGGAGGGGCGTGAGGTGCGGCTGCCGTTTGAGGTTATGCTCGGCAAGTTTGCCGCCGACACCACGCGCCAAGGGGAGGACGGCTATTATGTGGCGGAGCTTTATCTGAAAGGGTATGGGGAGGAGGATGTGACGACGGTGGTGCTTTACCCTTATGATGTGGCGGTTTATGGCGGATACAGGATGTACCTCGACCGCTTTTCCTATGACACGGCGACGGAGAAGCTGTTCTGCATGATTGTCATTGAACGGAGGAGATATCAGACGTGGCTGGAATGACGGGTGCGGCGTTTGTGCGGGGGATAAAATTTTACAGAAATGTAATTTGCATGCCTTTGGCTGTGTCTGAGATTTGTAATATATTTGCGTCTGGAGACGCAGGACAGAGTGCACTATCCGGTTTTACAGTTTGGAAAGTAAGGAATATGGGAGGTGTGATTGCGACGGGGCGTGTCCATGGTCATTAATGTAGAGATGATGAATAGACTTGTGTTGGTTCTGTTGTCTTTCGCGCTGTGCGCGGCAGTGCGGGGGGAGGCGTACAGGACGATGATGTACGACAGCGGCATGCGTTCGCTGCAAGTGCTTGTCGACGGTCAGCCGCTGTCGTTGCCGTATATAGAGCTGGGCAGCGAACAGAGTGTGCAGATAAGTTTCGACGACATTTCGTATGACGCGAAGAGTTTCTATTTCAGGATAGTGCACTGCAACGCGGACTGGACACCGTCTTCGCTGTCGAGTATGGAGTATGTGGAGGGGTTTGACAACGGGATGATAACAGACTATGAGTATTCCCAGAATACTACGGCCAACTATATACACTATTCGTTCAGTGTGCCGAATGAGGATTTGCGCATCATGCTGTCGGGGAACTATGCTGTGGAGATAGCGCAGGACAATGATTTCGACAATCCTGTGGCGGTGGCGTGCTTCAGTGTGTATGAGCCTCTTGCGTCGGTTGAGGGCGATGTGACGGGGAATACGCTGCGGGAGCTTAACGGCAAGTATCAGCAGCTGGAGATAGAGGTGGACTATTCGGGCATGCAGATAAAGAACCCGATGAACGAGCTGTATGTCACCGTGATGCAGAACGGGCGGCGCGACAATATGAGGGTGCTGGCCCGTCCGACGTTCACACGGGTGAACAGGTTTGTATATCAGAATACGGAGAACCTTATATTCGAGGGAGGCAATCAGTACAGGAGCGTGGACTTCTCTTCCCGCTATACATACGGGGCGGGGATAGAGCGTATTTTTGCAGAGGATAATGTGTATCATGTGATCATGACACCGGACGTGTCGAGGGCGAGTAAGGGTGTGGAGATGGGGCAGGATGTCAACGGGGAGTATGTGGTCAATGTACAGGACGGGTATTCGCCGGACTATGAGGCTGATTATATGTGGGTTCACTTCTGGCTTCCTACGGACGAGCCTATGTTGCAGGGCAGTGTCTATCTGACGGGCAGTCTGGTGGAGAACCGGCTGGACGGCACGAGCCGCATGAATTATGATTTCGAGAATAAGGGGTACTATATAGACCTCTATCTGAAACAGGGCGGTTACAACTATATGTACGGCTATGTGCAGAAGGGGAGTGAGGAGATGACGTTAGTGCCATTCGAGGGTAGCCACTGGCAGACGGAAAACCGTTATGAGGTGTGCGTGTATTACCGTCCGTTCGGAGAGCGGTATGACAGGCTTATATCGTACGGAGTGATTTATGCGAAATAGAGTAGTTTTCTAGTATAGGTCTTTGTTGTGGAGATAAGTTTTACTACAATTATAGATTACATTGGTACGTTTGCCTTTGCCATATCAGGCATAAGGCTGGCTTCGGCCAAGAAGTTCGACTGGTTCGGGGCGTATGTAGTGGGTATGGTTACGGCTGTGGGGGGCGGTACGCTGCGCGATTTGCTCCTGGATGTCACGCCGTTCTGGATGATGCAGAGTTCGTATCTGATAGTCACGGCTTTCGCGCTGCTGTTTGTGATAATGTTCAGCCGCTATGTGGTGCACATGAACAATACCATATTTATTTTCGACGCTATCGGCTTAGGTCTGTTTACCGTGGTGGGCATAGAGAAGAGTCTCGACGCTGGTTTCCCCATGTGGGTGGCAATAATCATGGGGGCGTTGACCGGAGCGGCGGGAGGAGTGCTGCGGGATACGCTCATAAACGAAGTGCCGCTGATTTTCCGCAGTGACATATACGCCATAGCATGTATTTTCGGCGGGGTGGTATACTTCATCTGTATGAAGGCCGGTATGCCGGGTACGCTTATTCAAATAGTGGCGGCATTGTCGGTCATAGCGTTGCGGGTGGTGGCGGCAAAGTATCATATAAGTCTGCCTACCCTTAGAGGAGAGCCGACGTTTGACAAGGAAAAACAAGGAGAGGACGCGACGCGCGTCTGACAAGATATATCATATAGGATATGAGTTACTTGAAGTTTGACAGGACATTGGTGGCCAACCTTGAGAAGTCATTGGCCATTGAGATGCTGAGGACTAACGAGACTGGGGCTTATGCCAGTACGACAATCGTGGACTGCAATACACGGAAGTACCACGGTCTGCTGACAGTACCGATACCGGAACTGGACGATGACAATCATGTGCTGCTGTCGTCATGTGACGAGACTGTGGTGCAGCACGGGGCGGAGTTTAATCTCGGCGTACACAAGTACGGGGACAACTGCTTTTCGCCCAACGGGCATAAGTATATCCGGGAGTTGCATATAGATGCAGTCACGTCAACGATTTACCGCATAGGTGGGGTCATATTGCAGAAGGACATGGTGCTGGAGAGTGATTCAAACAGGATGCTCATAAGGTATACGTTGCTTGAAGCGCATTCGCCTACTGTGTTGCGACTGCGGCCGTTTCTCGCATTCCGTAATGTCAATGAGCTGACGCACGAGAACGGAGCGGCAGACACTTCGTACAGACCCGTAGAAAACGGGATTGCGTGCCGCATGTATCCCGGCTATCCGGAGCTTGTGATGCAGATAAACAAGAAGGCGGAGTTCTTCTATGTCCCCGACTGGTACAGAGGTCTGAAATACCCTAAGGAACAGGAGCGTGGATATGATTATGAGGAAGACCTGTTCGTGCCGGGCTATTTTGAATTGCCAATCAAGAAAGGTGAGCCGGTGGTATTCGCCGCCGGGACAGGGCCAGTTAATGTGCGCGGGCTTAAAAGACTGTATGAGAGGGAGGCGGCGAAACGCATTGTACGCTCGGACTTTTACAGTTGTCTGAAGAGTGCGGCCATGCAGTTCTGCAACAGGAAGGAGGACGGGTATTATGTCATAGCAGGCTATCCGTGGTTCAAGTACCGGGCGCGCGACGAGTTCGTATCACTGCCGGGACTCACGCTGTCGACAGATAATGTGGAGATGTTCGAGAAGGTCATGGTTAACGGAACAAAGGCCGTGAGGGAGTTCATATCCGGAATCGGGAACACGACGAGACTGTATGAGATGGATGTGCCGGATGTGCTGTTATGGTACATTTGGGCAGTGCAGCAGTATGCCGTCAAGGTGTCTCCGGAACGTGCGTCTGATTTGTATGGGGATACAGTACTCGACGTGGTGGACTTTATCAGGAGGCAGCGTCACCCGAACCTGTTCGTACATGACAACGGACTGCTGTATACGGACGGTAAGAGAGTGCCTGTCACATGGATGAATGCTATGGAGAACGGAGTGCCAGTCAATCCGCGCAGCGGATATGTGGTGGAGATAAACGCCCTGTGGTTTAACGGATTGAAGTTCGCATCGGAAGTGGCCGCAGCCAAAGGGATGGACAATATATCGGACTTGCTTAATTACGAGTCGGAACTGCTGAGGCGGTCGTTTACAGAGACATTCTGGAACGGGTATTACCTTTACGACTATGTGGACGGTGACAATAAAGACAAGGAGGTGCGTCCGAACATGATATTCGCGGTGGCACTGCCTCATTCTCCATTGGAACGCGAGCAGCAGCGTGCTGTGGTGGATATAGTCACAAGGGAACTGTTGACTGTCAAGGGGCTGCGCAGCCTTAGCCCCAAGAGCGGGATGTACCGTCCGCTGTATGCTGGAGTACAGAGGGAGCGAGACCGTAATTACCACAACGGCCCTGTATGGCCGTGGACAATAGCGGCATATGTCGAGGCATACCACAGGGTGTACAAGGCCGGGGGAATGTCGTTCCTTGTAGGAGTGATGGCTGGTTTCGAGTCGGAGATGACACAGCTTACGGTCGGAACACTGTCCGAACTGTATGACGGTAACCCTCCGTTCAGGGGGCACGGGGCGATGAGTTTCGCCATGTCGGTGGCAGGTGTGTTGCGTGCGTACGACGTGATACGCGGGACGGTGGAGAGTATGACTTCTGCAATGGAGAGGTCTAATGGAAACATATGAGTGGAGGGGGGCTGGAGATGAAAGTACTGATGTTCGGGTGGGAGTTTCCCCCACATATATTAGGAGGTTTAGGCACGGCGAGTTACGGGCTAACCAAGGGGCTGGCCGCACAGGGCGATGTGGAGATAACGTTTGTCATCCCGAAGCCGTGGGGCGACGAGGACCAGAGCTTCTTAAAAATCATAGGGGCGAACCGTGTGCCTGTGGTGTGGCGCGATGTGGACTGGGGATTTGTCAATGAGCGTGTCTCCGGATATATGACGCCAGACGAGTATTATCGCCTGCGGGACGGGATACGCTATGATTTCCGGCGCATAGGCACGGATGAACTGGGGTGCATCAATTTTTCCGGCCGTTATCCGGATAATCTGATGGAGGAGATTTCGAATTACGAGGCTGTGGCGAGCGTGCTGGCTCATTCGCTGCAATATGACATCATACATTCGCACGACTGGCTCACATATCCGGCCGGCATATTCGCGAAACGGATATCGGGCAGGCCGCTGGTCATACATGTGCATGCCACTGACTATGACCGCAGCAGGGGTAACGTTAACCCGGATGTGTACCGTATAGAGAAAGAGGGCATGGATGTGGCGGACAGGATAATCACAGTCTCGAACCTTACGCGGGCGACTGTGATAGAGCGTTATCACCAAAATCCGGATAAGGTGGTCACTGTGCATAATGCAGTGGAGCCACTCGACTGTCTGAAAGAGATAGAGGTGAAGCCCCATGAGGATAAAGTGGTGACGTTTCTCGGCCGCATAACCATGCAGAAGGGGCCGGAGTATTTTGTGGAGGTGGCCGTCAAGGTGCTGCAAAGGACGAAGAAGGTGCGCTTTGTGATGGCGGGCAGTGGCGACATGATGAACCAGATGGTCACTCTCGTGGCACAGAAGGGTATAGCCGACCGTTTCCATTTTACAGGCTTTCTGAAAGGCAAGGAGGTGTATGAGATGCTGGCGGGGAGCGATGTGTATATGATGCCGTCGGTGTCGGAGCCGTTCGGCATATCGCCGTTGGAGGCCATGCAGTGCGGCACTCCGAGCGTCATCTCCAAGCAGTCCGGCTGCGCGGAGATACTGGAGCATGCCATCAAGACGGACTATTGGGATATAGACGCGATGGCGGACTACATACATGCAATAGTGAAGTATCCGGCCATGTACAAGACCCTGAGGGAGAACGGGCAGAAGGAGATAGCAGGCATACGGTGGGACATTGCCGGACGTAAGGTGAGGGAGATATATGAGGAGCTGTTGCGCTGAGGCGGGTGTACCCTGCATTGCGGAACGGGAGGGCTGTTGCCGAGGATGGTGTGATGTCGGTTTTACACCGTGAAGAGATGAGGTGTGGAATATTTTACTTTTTGTCATAAACAGGACGTTTTGTGAAAGCATGCTTGCTTGAGGGTAGCTGAGGGGTAGCTGAATGCTTGCTGGATGTTGGGTGAATGCTTTGGAATACAATAGGTTAAAGGGGTGGGTTGGCAGGCTGTGCAAGTGGGTGTTGACGAGGGGTGTGTGCGTTTTGCATGGCAGGGGTGTGTGTGATGTGTGTCCAGATATGCGTGGGCGAATGGGAGGTGTATTTTGTTGAGGTAGAGTATCAAAAGATTATATCATGAGGACTATAAATCTGTGTTTCCGTGTACATCAGTGGGTTAATCTGCGGAGATACCGTTTTTTCCAAATCGGTACAGACCATTATTACTATGACGATTATCAGAATGAGACGAGTGTGCGCCGTGCGGCGGATAATTGTTATCTCGCGGGGAACAGGCTGTTCCTCGACATGATAAAGAGTTCGAACGGCCGGTTTAAGGTTTCGTTTGTGATAACGGGTCTGGCTCTCGAGTTGTTCGAGCAGTATGCGCCTGAGGTGCTGGAGAGTTTCCGTCAGCTGGCTGCCACGGGGTGTGTGGAGTTTCTCGCTACTCCGTATGCCAATTCACTTGCGTCGGTCTATGATGAGGATGAGTTCGAGAGGCAGGTGAAGTTTCAGTCGGACAAGATATATGAGCTTTTCGGCAAGCGTCCTGTGGTGTTTGCCAATACGGAGCTGACGTATTCGGACGATATTGGCGAACGTATATCTAAAATGGGGTATGAGGCGGCTGTAGTGGAGGAGGCAAAGCATGTGATGGGGTGGAAGAGCCCGCATTATATTTACAGTCATGCGGGCAACCCGAAGCTGCGGCTCATGGTGCGCGACAATAAACTGAGTGATGACATATGTTACAGGTTTTCCAAATGGGACTGGAATGAATATCCTCTTACTGCGGATAAGTTCATAGGGTGGATAGACAGATCCCCTGCCGAGGAGGAGGTGTTCAATATATCAATGGGTTATGAAGCGTTGGGTCTGCTCAACCGCAGCGAGTCGGGTATCTTTGAGTTTTTCAAGGCATTGCCTGCGTTCGCTTTTGAGAAGGGGATGGGGTTTTCGTTGCCGTCGGAGGTGTATGTCAATAGGAAGCCGGTGGGGGCTTTGTCGGTGTTGTATCCGATGACGTGGTCCGAGGAGGAGAAGGATTTGTCTGTCTGGACTGGGAATGAGCTTCAGCAGGAGGCTTTGCGGAAGCTGTATAATCTGGCGGAGAGGGTCAACCTGTGTTCGGACCTTATGTTGAAGCTGGACTGGCTGCGGCTGCAAGATTCGGTTCATTTCCTGTTTATGTCCATGCGCCGTTATGTGAATTCGGTGACGGTGTTTCCTATGCCGTATGAGTCTCCCTACGATGCATTTATGAATTATATGAATGTACTTTCGGATTTTATAGAGAGGGTAAAGGCACAATATCCGTCATCGATAGGGGACGAGGAGCTTAATGCGCTGCTCAAGACTATACATAATCAGGAGGAGGAGATAGCGCGGCTTAAAGCATTGCTGAAAAAGGGCAGACGGCGAGCGACAGACAAGGCGTAAAGTGATGGTTTGCGATGTTTCCCCCGGGTGTCAGCGGCAGATTAAGTGCTAATATATATTAATGGAGGGGCGGTTGAGGAGCCGGTCTTTTGACAGGATACTGTTGTCAGACTTTAAAGGACTGAACATTAGGCTATTCGGCTATGGGGGTGTGCGGCAGCAAAAAAGTGTGCGTGATGCTTTGCGGTCAGGATAAAAGTTGTACCTTTGCAGTCGGGTAAGTCCTATACGACCAGCTCCCTTTGAATCCCCCCAGGGCCTGACCGCAGCAAGGGTAGGAGGTTGTAGCGGTGCGATGTAGATAGCTTACCCTTCTTCGCCTCTTTAGCTCAGTTGGCCAGAGCACGTGATTTGTAATCTCGGGGTCGTTGGTTCGAATCCGACAAGAGGCTCGAAACAGGCGGGCGGTGTATCAGACGATATGCCGCCCGCTTTTTTGTTGTTTGTTGTTGAGATGTGGTGTCTGAGCGGTTTGTGCGGATGGATGGGATACCCGTTCGCGCTAGGATTGGAAAATGATGTGTGTGGAGCATTTTATTGTCATAGGATTTCGGAGTGTACGAGAAAAAATAGTATCTTTGTGGGTTACATGGGGATGTGTGCGGCACCACGATGGGAGAGTAGTGTTAAGTGCTTGACTTATATGGTGTCAGACTGTAAACGGAATGACGTTGATTTTATGAGGGTAGATATAAACAAGCATGCCATGTACTATGGGCTGGTGCTCGGGTGCATTTTTGGACTTAACTTCATGTTGTCCACAATACCGTCTACGGTTTTTGCGGTGGTGCAGTTTGTTGTGATATGTGCCATACCGTATGTGGCGTACCGTATGGCGAAGCATTGCCGCGACAAGGTTTGCGGGGGATATATGTCTTATTGGGTATCAGTGTGGTATGTCGTGCAGTTGTTTATGTACGCGTCTATGATTTCGGCGACGATTAAGTTTCTGTTTTTCAAGTTTATCAAGCCGGATTACTTGAGCAGACAGTTCCAATTGTCGATGGATACGCTTGAAAAGCTTGGCCTTACATCGGGTATGGAGGAGGAATCGATGTATGTCGTGCAGGAACAGGCGACGAATGCCCTCACGATGTCCATACAGTCTATTTGGGTGAATATAATTGTGGGGTTTGTTGTCGCGCTTATCGTTTCTTCAATTGTGAAGCGGGAGAAGGGGCTGTTTGGTGACGAATGATTAAACCGGGAAACACAGTAATTTATGGATATATCAGTTGTAGTTCCATTGTATAATGAGGAGGAGTCACTCGGAGAGCTCTATGAGTGGATAGCGCGGGTGATGGCTGCCAACGGGTTCACATATGAGGTCATTTTTGTAAATGACGGCAGTACGGACGGTTCGTGGAGCGTGATAAGCCGTCTGGCGAAAGAACATAAGGAGATCCATGCCATACGTTTCAGACGTAATTATGGTAAGTCTCCTGCCTTGTATTGCGGATTTGCAAAAGCGCAAGGCGATGTAGTTGTCACAATGGATGCGGATTTGCAGGATTCTCCGGATGAGATACCGGAACTGTACCGTATGGTGAAAGAAGATGGGTATGACCTTGTGTCTGGTTGGAAAAAGAAGAGGTATGACAACGCCCTGACTAAGAATCTGCCATCGAAGATATACAACGCCACGGCTCGCAGGGTGACGGGTCTGAAGCTGCACGATATGAACTGTGGACTGAAAGCATACCGCAAAGATGTTGTCAAAAGCATAGAGGTTTATGGGGAGATGCACCGCTATATCCCGTATCTTGCCAAGAATGCGGGCTTTTCGAAGATAGGAGAGAAGGTTGTGGTACATCGTAAGCGGCTATATGGTGTGTCGAAGTTCGGACTGGAGCGTTTCGTCAATGGTTACCTTGATTTGTTTTCGTTATATTTTTTGAACAAGTTCGGCAAGCAGCCAATGCATTTCTTCGGGTTCTGGGGATCGGTGATGTTTCTCGTCGGACTGATTGCTGTTATAGCAGTAGGGGTCACAAAAATTGTGGCGTTGTCGAACGGGGTTAAAGCTCCGCTTGTGACCGACACTCCGTATTTTTATATCGCGCTGACAATGATGATTCTTGGTACACAGATGTTTCTCTCTGGTTTTGTCGGAGAACTGGTATCGCGGTCGGATGCCGAACGTAACAATTATCATATAGCTGAGGAGATTTGACCGATGGAGATATTTCTGGAGATATTGAAATACACGGTGCCGTCCATTGTTATGATGGTTGGAGTTGTGGTTATGATGAACCGTTTGTTCCGTCAGGAAGGAGAACGAAGAATGTTCGAGATGAAGCGTCTGAACGTGAATGTAGTAGTTCCTGCTAAGATGAGAGCGTACGAGCGTTTGACTTTGTTCCTTGAACGTATCACTCCAGAGTCCATGTTCGGGAGGTTTGAAATAAGCGGATTGACTAACATCCAGTTACAGCAGATGCTTATACGTGCTGTACGCGATGAGTTTGAACATAATGTGTCTCAGCAGATATATGTGAGTCAGGAGGCATGGGTGTTTGTTAGAAGTGCGCGGGAGTTTATGGTACAACTTGTTAACTCATGTGCAGTCCGGTGTGAGCCAGACAGCGATGCTATGCAGCTTGCCAAGATGCTGCTTGAAAGTTATGCATCTATGGAGAACGCACCTATCCAGCTTGCACTTGATTGTCTGCATCAGGAATTCAAAATGTTATGACTATGGGTAGTTTATTGGATATAGTAAAGAGACGTTGTTCTGTGAGAGATTTTTCCTCCAAACCTGTGGAGAAAGGGACGTTGGAATATATACTTGAAGCTGCGCGTATGGCACCTTCGGCGGTTAACATTCAGCCTATTAGTCTATACGTGATACAAAGTGAACCGTTGCTAAGTGAGATAAAGTCTTGTTATGGTCGCGAATGGATACACAATGCGCCAGTTGTGATAGTGGCATGTGGAGATCACAGAGCCGGATGGCACAGGGCTGATGGTAAGGATCATACAGATATTGACGTGGCAATCGCGGTTGACCATCTGACGTTGGCAGCCACTGAAATGGGAATAGGTACATGTTGGGTTTGTAATTTCGATGCTGAGAGATGTTCATATATACTTGGTTTATCTGAATGCGTAGAACCTGTTGTTCTTATACCTATGGGTTATCCGACTGTACCATGTCAGACTGTGAAAAAGAGAAAAAGCATGGATGAGATCGTACGATATTTATAGAGTGAAGAGTGAAAAGTATCATATCTATATTATTGTTTGTGCTGTTATTCTTTTCATGCAGTAATGGAGATGGATGTCGTCAAGATATGTATGTATCGATGGCGGTAGAAAATTATGAGGTGATTTTTGATAGTGTGGGAGATAATGCAACATTGCGTCAGCGTACGCTTCCGCTTTCCGTTGGAGGAGTGGGGGTGGATTCGATAATATATGACAGTATTTCATTGGCGGAATTTAATGTTCCTCTTAAAGTATTCGACACCGTTTCGCAGTTCAGGATAATGCGTACAGACACTACGCTATTGTCAGACACTTTATCGGTATACCATGACAACAACATGGAGTTCCTGTCTCTTGAATGTGGCTGCATTACATACCATACATTGCGTCGCGTTGAGACAACAACCAATATTATAGATTCTATTATTATCCTCAATGAGGATGTAAGGACCTCGATAGAGTCAACAGGTACTAATATTAGAATATATTTCCATTCAGATGACTGAACCTCCGAGGATATATGTGGTACTTATTGTGCTTGCTTTGACTGTGGTTATGCCTGTATTTGCAAAGGAGCGGGAGAAGACTCCCTTTCTTTCTCCGCTGTTCAGGGGTGTGTCGGTGCATTTTGATTTGGCTTCACCTATTATGGGATTGACGGCAGGGAAAAATGTGTATAATTATGAGGCTATGGTCGAAGTTAGTCTTTATGACCGTTTTTTCCCATGTGTTGAGGTCGGATATGCTAATGTGTCGCACACAATAGACGAGAAATCCTATAAGGCACAATCTCCATTTTTCCGTTTGGGTATGAACCTTAATCTGTTGAAGACTGTGAAGGACGGAAAAGCGCAGAATATACGTAACTATGCATATATTGGAGTGCGTTATGCTTTTGCGCCAATGACATATTCCATTGGTAATGTGGTGGTGAAGGACGATTATTGGGGTGGGGAAACTGTAATAGATTATCCAGCAGAGTTGGTTTATGCGGGATGGACTGAAATTGTTGGTGGAGTTAGAATCGATTTTATCGCGGGATTTACCATGGGTTGGTCGGTGCGAATTAAAACGTTGATGCACACATCGGCTACATCGAAAGATTTGTTTTGGTATGTGCCAGGGTTTGGTAAGAATGGCACAACATCCTTTTCATTTAATTACACTATAGGATATACATTTCGTACACCGGAGACAAAACGGTTAATGAATATAGATAAGGCCAAATGATACATAGAGGACTGCTATTGTTTATTGTCATTGTTTCATGCGTGATACTCAATGCGATGAACGAGAAAATACAGATGCGTGCAGCATGGATAGCTACCGTTGCCAATATAGATTGGCCGTCAAGTCCAGATATCGATGCTGATGCACAGAAAAAAGAGATGGTCGATATTCTTGACAGTTTGCAGGCGTTGAATATGAATGCAGTCATATTCCAGATACGTCCTACTGCCGATGCTTTCTACTATTCTGATTTTGAACCTTGGTCTCATTATCTTACAGGTTGTCAGGGTGAAGAGCCAGAGCCTTATTATGACCCATTAGCTTTCGTTGTGCATGAAGCGCACAAGCGCTGTATGCAGGTGCATGTTTGGCTTAATCCATATCGTACGTTAAACGAAGATGATTTATCAATCCTCACTAAGAATCATTTGTATTATCGCCGTCCAGATATGTTTGTCAAATATGGAGGAAAATATTATTTTAATCCAGGACTTGATGAGACGCGAGAATATTTAAATGATGTAGTGGCAGATATAGTGACGCGTTATGATATTGATGCTGTACACTTTGATGATTATTTTTATCCATATCGGATAGCGGGTAAGGAGTTTCCAGATAGTGAAACATTTCGCCGATATCCGCGTGGATTTACTGATAAGGATGCATGGAGACGTAATAATGTGGATATGGTAATCAGAGAGTTACAGCGTACAATTAAGAGTCGAAAACCATGGGTGGAATTTGGTATAAGCCCTTTTGGAGTGTGGCGCAACAAGGTTGATGATCCGAAAGGGTCTGATACCCGTGCCGGACAGACAAATTATGATGATTTATATGCCGATGTACTCAAATGGATGCGTGAGGGGTATATTGATTACGTTGTACCTCAGCTTTATTGGGAAATTGGCAAGCCTGTGGCTGATTATAGAATATTGGCAAATTGGTGGGCTGAAAATGCATATAATTGCAATCTTTATATCGGCGTAAGTGCTTCGAACCTTGGAATGATAAGGGGAGGGGCATGGCATAGGCCAAATGAGCTTTGTCGACAGATGAGACTTAATGATACGATAAAGCGCATAGGTGGTATAGTGTTCTATTCTTGTCGTCCATTTCTTCGCAACCCGCAAGGGATATGTGACAGTTTAATATCTACTTTTTTCAAATATCAAGCACTAGTACCGTCAAATCCTTCGCTTGGAGGAAAATCTTCACCTCAGCCAGACAGTCTGCGTATAGAACGGTTCGGAGCGCGAGACTATCTGATGTGGAATGAGGTGGACGGTGTTGGAGGCGAGTCAGTGGCATACTATGTGGTATATGTATTTGATAGAGATCAGATTATAGATTTGTCATTGCCAGAAAATATTTTATGTAAGACAATAGAGAGCAGTATTGACTTGTCGTCAATAGGGTTAGATAAATGGCGAGACTATACTTTTGTGGTCACATCAGTTAATCGTTACAATATTGAGAGTGAGGGGATAAGTTCTGTAGATTATTCATTTCCAAACAAATAATGTAATAGACATATATGAGATTTGTGGTGATAATACCTGCGCGTTATGCATCGACACGTTTTCCTGGTAAACCGTTGGCTACGATAGGAGGAAAACCGGTAATACAACATGTTTATGAACAGGCAAAAAAGGTTATAGCCGATGTGTATGTAGCCACAGATGATATACGTATATTTGATGCTGTGAGGGATTTTGGCGGTAGAGCTGTGATGACTTCAAAATCGCACCGTACAGGTACAGACCGTTGTTTTGATGCATTACAGAAACTCGGAGGTGATTATGATGTGGTTATAAATATACAGGGAGATGAGCCTTTCATTGATCCTCTTCAGATAATGAAGCTAATGGGGTGTTTTGACAATGAAGAAACTGATATAGCTACACTTGTGAAACCATTCCCGGCCGATACAGACATAAGTGAAATAGAGAATCCTAATTCACCTAAAGTAGTTATTAATCAGAAAAGACAAGCTATATTTTTTTCGCGTTCCGTAATACCGTATATACGTTCTGTGGATAGATGTGAATGGTCCAAATACCATGTTTTTTACAAACATATAGGTATTTATGCTTACCGTTCTGAAGTATTAGCTCGTATTACACGAATGGTGCAGACTCCATTGGAAATGGCGGAGTCGCTTGAACAACTTAGGTGGATTGAAAATGGGCTATGTATACAGACTGCAGAAACGGATATAGAGACTTGCGGCATTGATACGGAGGTAGATTTGGAAAAGGCACGCCGTATATGGAGAGAGAAAAAATAGAACGAAGTAATATAAATCTATGAAATTTAAACGTGTTCTTTTGAAACTGAGCGGTGAGTCGCTCATGGGGGAGAAACAATATGGTATTGATGACAAGCGTCTTGCAGAATATGCAGAACAGATTGCTGAGGCTGTTGCTAATGGGGTACAGATAGGCATTGTAATAGGAGGCGGTAATATTTTTCGTGGTCTGAGTGGTGCGGGACGTGGATTTGATCGTGTTAAAGGAGATCAAATGGGTATGCTTGCAACCGTCATTAATAGTCTTGCTTTAGCATCTGCTATAGAAAAACATAATGTTAAGGTTAAAGTATTTACTGCTGTACGTATGGAGCCGATAGGGGAGTTTTACAACAGAGACAAGGCTATCGAAGTGCTCGAACACGGGGAGATTGCCATTTTCTCTGCCGGTACAGGAAATCCCTATTTTACCACTGATACGGGCTCTTCCCTACGTGCTGTGGAAATTAAGGCAGATGCCATGCTGAAGGGTACGCGTGTGGATGGCATATATACGGCAGATCCTGAGAAAGACTTGTCGGCTGTGAAGTATGATGAAATCACATATGATGAGATATATGCGAAAGGCTTGAAAGTGATGGACTTGACGGCTACAACTATGTGTAAGGAGAATAGTATGCCTATAATAGTTTTTGATATGGATACGGCCGGGAATCTCAAAAAGGTGCTTGATGGAGAGAAGATAGGTACATTAGTGCATAACTGATTAACTGATTGCAAGTGCGAGACTGCAATCAAAATAAAGGCGGAGCCAAAACTTTTGGCTCCGCCTTTATTGTTGTTATCCCAGATAAATTATCCGAGACGTTCGAGCTGAACTGTGAAGTGACGCATCAGTTCTGACTCCCAAACGATTTTGACACCGCGCTTGATTTCGTGACGGCGATCATATACGTTTTTCAAAGCTACCGCTATTACATCCATGTGGTTGTTAGTGTAGACACGGCGCGGAACGCATAGACGCAGCAGGTCGAGACCTCCGAAACGATTTTCGCGTGTAACAGGGTCGCGGTCAGCAAGGATATAACCTATCTCACATCCGCGTATGCCGGCTTCGAGGTAAAGCTCGATGGTCAGTGTCTGTGCGGGGAACTCCTCTTTCGGTATTTCCGTCAGGATTTTGTCTGCATCAACGAATATGGCATGACCGCCAACCGGACGCTGGTAGGGTATTCCAAATTCATCAAGGCGTTTTGCCAGATATTCAACCTGTTTGATGCGGGTCTCAAGGTTGTCGAATTCGGTGTTCTCATCAAGTCCTACTGCAAGAGCCTCCATGTCACGGCCGTTCATGCCACCGTAAGTCAGGTAACCCTCGAACGGGATGCAGAAACGTTTTGCTCCTTCATACCAGTCCTCATGACGCGTAGCGATGAAACCTCCCATATTGACTATACCGTCTTTCTTTGCAGACATGGTCATGCCATCGGCAAGGTCAAACATCTCACGGGAGATTTCCTTGATAGTCTTGTTTTCGTATCCTTTCTCACGTGTCTTGATGAAGTAGGCATTTTCAGCGAAGCGGGCAGAGTCGAGAATTACGCGCTTGTTATATTTGTCAGCGATGGCGCGCACCTCGCGAAGGTTCTGCATCGATACAGGCTGGCCTCCGGCCGTGTTGTTCGTGATGGTTACAATTATGAACGGTACTTTGTCCGCATACTCGGCAAGAGCTTTCTCGAGTTTCTTGGGGTCTACGTTGCCTTTGAAAGGTATTTCGAGCTGTGTGTTTTTGGCCTCGTCTATCGTGCAGTCGAGAGCTGTTGCCTTACGGCTTTCAATATGACCTTTTGTGGTGTCGAAGTGAGAGTTGCCCGGTACTACATCACCTGCCTTTACGAGGTGGCTGAACAGCACATTTTCCGCTGCGCGACCCTGATGGGTTGGTATCACATAGTCGAATCCAGTTATGCGGGTGATAGTGTCTTTCAGCCTGAAGAAAGACCTTGCTCCGGCGTAGCTTTCGTCTCCCATCATCATTGCCGCCCACTGACGGTCGCTCATAGCTCCTGTGCCTGAGTCTGTGATGCAGTCAATGTAAACCTGTTCGGCTTTCAGTTGAAATACGTTGTAATGAGCCTCTTTGATCCACTGTTCACGCTCTGCGCGCGTACTTTTGCGGATTGGCTCGACCATCTTAATCTTCCAAGATTCTGCAAATGGTAATTCCATAGTTGTGTTGTTTTTTAGGGTATTAGCCCAATGTGTTTAAAAATAAATTTTATACTCACGCAAAGCCCTCACTCTGACAAGGTGGATGTAGTGCCTTATCATCGGAGGGAATGCATGGAAACAAGTAGTTATTCACTTTGCAAATATACGATTAATTATCCGTATTTCAATGTGTTGTCGCGCTTAATTTTCAGCGGTCACTAAATGTTTCATTTTTCAGGAAAACAATAGTTTCCCTTTTTGGTCTGTAACTTTTTTAGATAGTTCCTGTCACAAGTATAAGCACTAGCAATGAAAGTATCGCATAAAGTTCCGGGAATACGGCGAGCACCATCGTTCCTCCGAATACATTATTGCCTGAGCCTATGGCTGCGATACCGTTTGCGCATACCATAGCCTGCCTGATTGCCGAGATTAGGCCGACAAGACCGAGTGCGAGACCAGCGCCGAAAATAGCTGCTGCCTGAAAACCGGTCAGTTCCGGAACGAGAAAGCCGCTCACAAGAAAGTATCCTACAAATCCGTAGAGACCCTGAGTAGCAGGCAGTGCAGAAAGTGCTATGAATGAACCAAGGTTACCCGGTGTCTTTTTAAGTGCTCCGATGGCTGCGCTGCCACAGATGGTAACTCCTATAGCACTTCCGACTCCAGACAGCCCTACCATTAAGGCTACTCCTACATAAGCTAAAACAATTGGTGTCATAATAGATGATTTGGTTTTTAAGTTGTTATTAATTTGTTTGTTGTATTTTCTGTCTGAATGGTTCATATGCATTGCCGCCGCCCTCGAATCCGGAGTTTTTGTAGAACTCGACGAATGTTAATCGCAGAGGATGGACAAACGCGCCGATCATATTCAATGCAAAGTTAAGCGCATGGCCGAACAGCAGTATGAATAGAGTGACTATCCATCCGAGCACTGACGGCAATGCCCCACCGAATGTGAATGCTAATTGATTGAACACGCTGCCTAATATACTGCCTGTTAGGCCAAGTGCAAATAGGCGTACGTAGGATAATGTGTCGCCCAGCAGACCTGTCGCTGTGTTGTATGCTGCCCATAGGGATGAGCCTACATTGACGAAGAAGCCTTTTATTGGGGATTTGTAGCTGTCAGGCGAATTATAGAAAACGATCAGTACGACGCTTGCGGCTATCAGACCTATAAATATATAGGTCAGTGCGACCGGTAGCTTTATTCCGGCTATTGGCAGAATGAACGTCACTGCAGATCCTATCAGTCCGACAATCCAGGCCGTAGGAGCAAGAGCATATTTTAAACCATGCTGTTTGATGGTTTTGGCTACATTGAGGCTCATTCCTAAGAATATCTGTATCAAACCTATTGCCAGTGATACGACCATCATTGGTTCGAATCCGCCGAACACTTCCTTATAGTTCTTGCTTGTGAAGAACAATTGTTTCACATTGGCTAGCCACGGCCATGTTACAGAGTCAAGTGCTATGCCGAAGAATGAACCTGTCAGCAATCCCGCAACCAATGTCATTGCTCCGAGCCATTGGAACAGCGATGCGTATGGGCGCATTGGCTTTCTCAGCTTCCCTTTCAGCACTGAGGCCGCAATGAGGATAAGCAGTCCGTAGCCTCCGTCTCCGAGGCAAAGTCCGAAAAATAGCATGAAAAACGGTGCTAGGAACGGTGTCAGATCAAGTTCGCTGTAATTTGGCAGCGAATATAGTTTTGTGATTGGCTCAAACAGTTTTGTATATCTGTTATTTTTTAGTTTGACAGGTATGTTTTCTCCGAATTTCGGGTCGGACACTTCATAATATACACCTTTATTGTCTAGTGCCATGTCCAGTTCTTTTTCCGAATCGGCAGGACAATATCCTTCGAGTATCATGACTGTGCCTTCTGCCGCGTCCTCTGTATTTAGCTTCACATTGCTCAGGTCGATGGCTTCTTCTATTTGGAGAGCCAATCTCTTTAACGTCAATAAGTTCTCAGCTGTCCATGCTCTAAGACTGTTTTCTTGTTCCGTAATCTCCTTGTTTACAGAGTCTATTTCCAACTGCAGTCCAGAACTCGTCTTGCCCGTCGTTTTGAACGGGTCGGCATCTATGTCTATGTTCTCTTCTCTTGTGACGGTTACGAAATAGACAGTCGAAGCAGTTTCTGCTATCCTGAACGCGTTAAACGACTCTTCCCATTCTGGCTGGTATTTACGTTCACTGCAACTGAAGAAGTTGACATATAGCCCGGCATCGCGCATCTGTTTCAAGCGTTCGAATGAAAACTCGCCCCATACTTCCATTTGTGTCATTTCGCGCGTCAGGTTTGCCACCTTAGTACGCAAGGCTTCTATAGCTTTCTGTTTTTCGTCGAATTCCGTTGTGACTTCAAGACCCTCCTCTATACTGGTATTATGAGCTGGCATCAATTCATGTTCGCCTTTTCCAAGAATGCTCTCAGCTTTCTCAATCGCCTTCTTGACATTTGCCGAAATTTGCATCTTGTTGCGCAGCTGGTCGTTATCCTTTACACCCTCTTCTCTCTGGGCAATATGTACCACTCCCGCCTGTTTCAGAAAGTCGAGAAATTCTGCATACTGCTCATGGTATATCAGAAAGAGGTATTTCTTCATCTTTACTATCATGACGATACTCTTTTATGCGTTTTCCAATTCAGCTTCTCTTTCTTTTTTCGCCTTGACAATCTTCTGTGATGACTTGGAGAGATTTTCCTCATCTTCCATGAAGCGTTTTATCTTTCGTATGGCATCCTCATACCCTGGAATTTGCACTTTCTCAAAAAGGTTGACTTTTTGTGTGGTTTTCTTACGCGCGTATTCTAACAGATTTAATTTCTGTATACAAAATTCCTGTTCGATGCCTATCTGGGCCAACTCTTTCAGTTGCGATAGCCCGTCTGCATACCACTTCGGTGAATTGAATATACTGAATGGTTTCGTAGAATATATTACCTCGTCAAGTACCGGTATTCTCACACCAGCCACTTTTTTGACACTCATCTTTATATCATCGACTTTCAGTAATGATGTGTCGAACTCACCCCACAGTGCAAGTGTCTTGTCGTATGCGTCAATGCGGGCTTCAAGGTTTTCGTCTATCTGCTCTATCTCCTTCTTGGCCTTTTTCACTTCAAGCCGCAGCGCACTTTCCTTGTTTTTTATAGTTGGCAATGCACGCACACGCATCTTGAGATTCTTCTCAAGTCCTTGGAGCGATGTCTTGTTATATTGAAATGTTATTGCCATCTGTTTGTAATTGTACTAATCGTAATATGCTAACTCCCAGACAACTGTCATGCAGTCTGTTTATCTCAGAGAAAATAGGTTTTTATCTTTACATCCGCAAGTAAGAACTGCCATTAAAAAGCATGTCATTGTCAATACTTTAATTCTCTGATATACAAATGATTTTTTTACTTTAATCACTTGCTCCAGTATTTCTCTACGAATTCTTGTTTGATGTTCACCTCTTCGGGCTTGAAGTGCTTGCGGAACAGTGACCATGCCACATCAAGCATCTCTGTGGTGTCAATGTTCACATCTATGGCAAGCAGCTTGTCCGAATAGTCCTTCGCGAATGCAAGTGTGCGCTCATCGTAGTCTGTCAGGTCGAAGCCGTTTTCGAGTTTTGTCTTCGCGTTTGCGGCATCGGCGTAAAGGCGTACAGCGGCGTTCATTACCTGCGGGTGGTCTTCGCGTGTCTTTTTTCCGGCCACGAGTTGTTTCAGTCGTGACAGCGAGCGGAACGGGTCGACAATAACCTTGCCTATATCAGAGTCCCTGCGCAGGAAGAGCTGACCCTCTGTGATATAACCGGTGTTGTCCGGTATGGCGTGCGTGATGTCGCCGCCCGATAAGGTAGTGACTGCAATGATGGTAATGGACCCTCCGTCTGGGAATTGCACGGCCTTCTCGTATATCTTTGCAAGGTCGGAATAGAGTGAGCCGGGCATGGAGTCTTTCGACGGTATCTGATCCATACGGTTTGATACTATAGCAAGCGCATCGGCGTATGAGGTCATGTCCGTCAGCAGTACCAGCACTTTTTGGTTCTTCTCCACTGCGAAGTATTCTGCGGCAGTCAAAGCCATGTCAGGTATAAGCAGACGCTCGACAGGCGGGTTTTCTGTCGTATTCACGAAACTGACTATGCGGTCGAGTACCCCAGCATCGTTGAACACGTTTTTGAAATATAGGTAGTCGTCGTTCGTCAGCCCCATGCCGCCGAGTATTATCTTGTCAGCCTTGGCGCGGAGCGCGACATTGGCCATAACCTGATTATATGGCTGATCCGGGTCAGCGAAGAACGGTATCTTCTGGCCGGATACGAGGGTGTTGTTCAAATCTATGCCTGCTATGCCTGTGGCAATGAGCTCAGACGGCTGTTTACGGCGTACGGGATTGACCGACGGGCCGCCTATCTCCACCTCAACGCCCTCTACCTCAGGACCTCCGTCTATCGGGTCTCCGAATGCGTTGAAGAAACGCCCCGCAAGCTGGTCGCTCACTTTCAGGCTTGGGGCTTTGCCGAGGAATATCACTTCTGCGTTAGTCGGGATGCCCTCTGTTCCTTCGAACACCTGCAATGTTACATCATCGTCCATGATTTTCACTACCTGCGCGAGTTTCCCGTCCACGGTGGCAAGCTCGTCATTGCCTACTCCTGTGGCTTTCAGAGAACAGGTCGCCTTGGTGATTTGGGTTATCTTGGTGTATATCTTCTGAAATGCTTTAGTTGCCATGGCTCATTTTATTTTTTGCGTTCGTCTAATATTGTGTTCAGTTCGGCAAGGTATTTGTCGAAATCGGCACTCTTGTATTCCGCGTAGTTCATCTGCTTGCAGACATTGATGATGCGTTTGAAGTACTCCATCACTTCCAAGAATGTGTCGAACTTATAGTCTGTGTCACAGATGCCCATCACAAGGTCGAGCATGAATTCCTGACGGTTGAGCGGACACATGGCATCCACTTTGTCGAATGCGTCCTGCTGGAGTATCACGAAGTCTATCACCTCTGATTTCCAGAATGTAACGTGGTAGTCTACCGGTACGCCGTCATCACCAAGGATATTAATTTGCTCCTGTACCTCCTTGCCGCGCTGGAGGATGGTCTTCATGCGGTTCACCTTGCCTATCCAGTCGCCATTGATGCGGGTCTTGATATACTCCCCGAACTCAGGGTATTCTATATATTTAGAGTAGCTTTCTATCGGGTTGACCGCTGGGTAGCGTTTTCTGTCCGCACGGCTTTGCTCGAGGGCATAGAAACAGCGTGCCGCTTTCTTTGTACCCTCGGTGACCGGCTCTTTCAAGTTACCTCCGGCAGGTGATACTGTACCTATGAATGTAATGGAGCCAGTCGCCCCGTTTTTCAGATAAACAAATCCGGCACGGCTGTAGAATGCACCGATGATTGCCGAGAGATCCATCGGGAATGCGTCCTGTCCCGGCAACTCCTCCATACGGTTACTCATCTCCCTAAGTGCCTGTGCCCAGCGCGATGTCGAGTCGGCCATGAGCAGTACTTTCAGTCCCATAGCGCGGTAGTACTCCGCAATGGTCATGGCCGTGTAGACAGATGCCTCGCGCGACGCGACCGGCATGTTAGAGGTATTGGCCACTATTATGGTGCGCTCCATCAGCTTACGCCCAGTGTGTGGGTCTTCCAGTTCGGGAAACTCCACGAATATCTCCACAACCTCGTTGGCACGCTCGCCACATGCCGCCATAATTACGATGTCAGCCTCTGCCTGTTTCGATATGGCGTGCTGTAACACTGTCTTTCCTGTGCCGAACGGGCCGGGGATGAACCCTGTTCCGCCCTCGACTATCGGGTTTGCCGTGTCTATTGTCCGTACGCCTGTCTCCAGCAGTTTGAACGGACGCGGTTTCTCTCTGTGTACATTGATGGCTTTTTTTACAGGCCATTTCTGTACCATAGTGATATTGTGGTCGTTGCCATCGGTGTCAGTGATGACGGCAATCGTGTCGTTTATCTTGTATTGTCCTGCCGCGACAATTGATTTAACAGTGTATTCGCCCTCCATGACGAACGGCACCATGATTTTGTGTGGCTGGTGATTCTCGTCTACCTCACCAAGCCAAGATGCCGCCTCAACCTTGTCGCCCGCTTTTGCCAGCGGTTTGAAGTCCCACAGTTTTTCCGTGTCGAGAGGGGAGTTGTATTCTCCGCGTTTAAGGAATACGCCAGTCAGTTTGTCGAGGTCGTTCTGCAAACCGTCATAGTTTCGGGAGAGGAGACCCGGGCCGAGCGTCACTTCAAGCATGTAACCCGTGAACTCAACATCGTTGCCCACTTTAAGACCGCGTGTGCTCTCGAAGACCTGAACGAACACGTTTCCCCTGTTCACTTTCAGTACCTCGGCCATCAGCCGTGTGTCGCTTATCGAGATGTAGCATATCTCGTTCTGTGCCACAGGCCCGTCAACCTCCACGGTCACGAGGTTGGAAATTATACCTTTTACCTTTCCTTTTGTTGGCATAATATATCAGTTTTCTGTTTGTTTTCTGTTTGGTGTAGTGTGGCTGTCGTCGAAAGTGAGGCCTTTCTTCATCTCGGCCAGCAATCCTTTGAAGACGCTCTTGCCTCTCTCAGTGTCAAGCCCGTCCCAGCGGTGAAGTATCTCGCATTTCAGCCAGAAGCTCAGCACTTTCTCTATTGAGAAATATTCGAAGAATGTCTGCTCTTCGAGCCACTGCCATTTGAGTGCGTCTATACGTTTCTCGCGCTCCATGAGGTCGGCCGTTTCAGCCACGGAGACTATGGTGTCGAAGTCGTCGCAGATGCCTTTCAGACCGAAGTCGCGTGCGTTGGGATTCTTGCGTATGGTCTCCGCCACTTCGTTGTGACCTACAATTGCTCCCTTGATGTCCCAGCCGTGCTTGCGGCAGGTGAATGCCGTCAGTATATTGTTCAGGTCGAGGCAGAATTCGAACCACTGCGCTATGAACTTGTTGCTGCACCGCATGCCGTAGTCGTAGTAGAGCGTGGAGAGCAGCTCTTCGTCGTGTCTGTCCTCGCCGCTATCCTGCGCGGTGTCATGGGTGCTGTGGTAGTATTCCGCCATATAGGGTATGAGCCTCGGTTCGTGCTTTTCCATGAACTCCGTGCCGTTTTCAAGTATGCCGATGATGTCCTCCCAGTCGTCCGCAGTGAGGTTGCCGAGGCTGTTAAGCACGGCATTTTTGTCTGCGAGGTATGCAGTGAGGTTCTCATTGTCATAGCGCATCCTGAGGAGTTTCAGAAGGCGTTTGTCCCTGTCGGACAGCAGCGCGTCCAGCTCTTCAAGGAGCGCGTCCATCTGTGGCGCGTCTTTGGCATTGTCCGGCGTGATGTCCGGCAGTCCCGCTATAAAGCTATAATAGTTCATAAATCAGTTATGTTTGTTGCCTGCGTCGCCCGCGTCTTCCGGTTGTGGATGTCCCAACAGGGAGAGAGGGGCGCCCCTTTATATGTGTATGGCGTGAACCGGCCAAGGTTTCCGTCCAGTATGTATTACTTGAACAGCATCTCTATCAGTTTCGGGCGGAGGAACTGCTTGAAATATTCGACAAACTCCTCTTCGCCGAACCTTACTTTGTATCCGCCGTCGGCAGGGATAATCTCAAAGTCGCTCTTTATGCCTTTCACCTCATTTATCTTCACTCCCTTGTCGAGGAGGCCTTTGGCGTTTGCCGCGAAGTAGTCTTCAAGCTCTTTGGCGTTTTTGGCGTTGATTTCCACATTGCCGGTTTTAGCCCATTCGGCAGTGAAGTCCGCTATGATTTTCTGCATGAAAGCCTTGTCGGCGGTGGCAGCCTTGACGGAGTCACGCACGAGCCTGTCACATATAAGGTCTGTCACTTCTGTTTTAAGGGCGTTTACAGCCTGTTTAGCGAAGAGTGTGAGTTCAGCTTGGGTGTTTTCCTCTATTTTGGCGGCTCTTCTTTCAGCAGCATCCATCAGTGAGTCGGCTGCCATTTTTGCGTTGGCCACTATTTTTTCTCCGTCATTTTCTGCCTTAGCTATGATAGCGGCGGCTTCCTTTTTGCCTTTTTCTACGCCTTCGGTGTAGATTTTGTCGGTCAGTTCCTGAAGTTTGACATCCATATACATGTATTTTTTATGTTATCTCTATTGTCTTCGGGGCAGGCAAGCCATGTGTCAGAGGAGGGCTGCCCTCATGATATTTACGTTCAAAAATTGTGCCACGCTGCCGTGTGTCATGTCTGCGGGCGGCAGATTTGTCATGTTTTTTTGACGGCGGCGGTCTGCCAATCGCGCCGTAAAGTTAGGACTTTATCCGTAGATTGGAATGGCAGATGGCGATAATTTTAGTTAAAGTCGTGCGGATTTCGCGGTTGTCACAGCTTTTTTTCTAAAGGAGCTGTGAAGGGGTGGGCAAAAGAGGCAGCGCGGCGATGGGGTGTAATCTTTGCAACGATTTGACGCAAAAATGCCGAAGAATGTCGACTTGCTTGGTTGAGGGTAGCGGGAAAGTAGCTGGATGTTGCTGATGTATCTGTTTGTCAGTGTGTTATGTGGAGTGAATGATGCGTAGTGAGAGTGGTGGTTGAAAGGGGGCTGTGCGTTTTGTGAATTTGAAGTGTGTGGAGAATGTGTGGGCAGGAGGCGGGGCGAGGAGCGGAAAAATATTTGTTTCGGATAAATGTTTGCCGGATATGGATTTTTGATTAATTTTGTGAGTGGTAACCGGTGGACGCGTGCCGAGGGTGCTTGCGTGGCCGGGAGATGATAAAGAGTTTGATAGAGTATGATGGAAGATACGGACAGACCGAGGATAGCTATCATGGGCGGGGGCAGCTGGGCTACTGCCATTGCCAAGATTGTGATGAAGAGGCAGGAGGAGATTGTGTGGTACATGCGCCGTCAGGACCAGATAGACGAGTTTATGCGCGTGGGGCATAACCCTTCGTACCTGTCGTCGGTGATATTTGATACGGAACGAATAAAGTTTACGAGCAAGATAAATGTGGCGGTGGACAGCGCGGATGTGCTGGTGTTCGCCACGCCGTCGCCGTTTTTCAAGTCGCACATGAAGAAGCTGCGCAGGAGGATAGACGGCAAGATAATAGTGTCGGCAATCAAGGGTATAGTGCCGGACGAGAACCTCGTGCTGTCGGAGTATTTTAATAAGGTGTACGGGGTGCCGATGGAGCGCATAGCGGTGCTGAGCGGGCCGTGCCATGCGGAGGAGGTGGCTCTGGAGCGGACGTCGTATCTGACTGTGGCGAGCCTCGACAGGGAGTTGGCGCGTATTGTGGCATCATTTTTCCAGAATGACTTCATAAGGACGTGCACTTCGGACGATGTGCGGGGGGTGGAGTATTCGTCGGTGATGAAGAACATCTACGCCATTGCGGCGGGCATCTGCCACGGGCTGAAGTACGGGGACAACTTTCAGGCTGTGCTTATAAGCAACGCCATTCAGGAGATGAACCGTTTCTGCAACGCTGTCTACCCGTTCCACAGGAATTTGCAGGACTCTGTCTATCTGGGGGATTTGCTTGTGACGGCGTATTCCAAGTTTTCGCGCAACAGGACGTTCGGCACGATGATAGGGAAGGGGTATTCGGTGAAGACGGCGCAGGTGGAGATGGAGATGATAGCGGAGGGCTATTACGGCACTAAGTGCATACACGAGATAAACGGGAACTATCAGGTGAAGATGCCTATACTGGATGCGGTGTACGCCATACTGTACGAGAAGCAGTCGCCGATGATAGTGATGCGTGCGCTGACGGAGCAGCTTATGTGAGGGGCGCGTGCGCGGATTTACGGATGAAGGAGACTAAGAAGGTAAGGCAAGGAGACTAACAAGGCAAGGATATGAGAAAGGACATCAGTTTGGATTTAAGCAAGGCGGCAGGATTTGTCGGCGATGAGGCGATAAAGAGGTATGCTGACAAGACGGCAGAGTGTAACGCCGCGCTGCACAACGGCAGCGGCAAGGGGAGCGATTTTCTCGGATGGCTCAACCTGCCGAAAGAGATTACGGAGGGGCAGCTGTCAGAGATAGAGGAGAGCGCGAGTGTGCTGCGCGAGAGCTGCGAGGCCGTAGTGGTCATAGGTATAGGGGGCAGCTATCTCGGCGCAAAGGCTGTGATAGAGGCATTGTCCAGTTCGTTCGACTGGCTTGTGAGGGAGAGGAAGAGTCCTGTGGTGCTGTATGCGGGGCAGAATATAGGCGAGGATTATATATATGAGCTCCAGGAGCTTCTGAAAGGGCGTAAGTTCGGTATCATTTCCATATCGAAATCGGGTACGACCACTGAGCCGGCATTGGCGTTCAGGTTGCTGAAAACACAGCTCGAAGAGCAGCAGGGCGTGGAGGAGGCGCGGCGGCTCATAGTATGTGTCACGGACAAAAGGCGCGGCGCGCTCAGGACTCTCGCAACGCAAGAGGGGTACAAGACATTCGTCATAGAGGACAATGTGGGCGGACGCTATTCCGTGCTGACACCGGTGGGACTGCTGCCCATTGCCGTGGCAGGGTTCGACATCCGTGCGCTCGTGGAGGGCGCGGCGCGTATGCAGGAGCGTTGCGCTGACGGTGTGACGTATGAGGATAACATGGCGGCGCAGTATGCCGCAGTGCGCAATGCGCTATATGCCAGCGGAAAGAAGACCGAGATACTCGTCAATTTCCATCCTAAGCTGCACTACGTGTCGGAGTGGTGGAAGCAGCTTTACGGCGAGAGCGAAGGCAAGGAGCACAAAGGCATATTCCCCGCATCGGTGGATTTCACGACAGACCTCCACTCGATGGGGCAGTGGATTCAGGAGGGGGAACGCACCATCTTCGAGACCGTTATCAGCGTGGAGAAGATGAGGCACGAAGTGCGCATCCCCGCTAACGAGGCCAATCTGGACGGGCTTAACTTCCTGTCGGGCAGGCGTGTGGACGAGGTGAACAAGATGGCGGAGCTCGGCACGATGCTGGCGCATGTGGACGGCGGAGTGCCCAATATCAAGATAACGATGCCTGAACTGGACGAGTATTGCCTCGGCGAACTGATATATTTCTTTGAAAAGGCGTGCGGCATAAGCGGCTATCTGCTCGGCATCAATCCGTTTGACCAGCCCGGTGTGGAGGCGTACAAGAAGAACATGTTCGCCCTGCTCGGCAAGCCCGGTTATGAAAAAGAGACCGAGGAGATAAAGAAGAGGTTGTGAGGACGGTGTTTGCCGCAGTGTACGCTGTGATTTGTCTTTGGCCAGCGGTATAAGAGAGTTTTGTCGTTATGAAGTTTTCCGTTATAGTGCCGGTGTATAGCCGTCCGCAGGAGATGGAGGAGTTTCTTGCAAGTCTTGCCAAGCAGACTGACAAGGATTTTGAGGTCATCGTCATGGAAGAACCCTCGCACAATCAATGCGACGGGGTCTGCGACAGATACAGAATGGCGGGTCTGGATGTGAAGCATTATGCGGTGCATGCCGGCCGGAGCGAAAGACGGAACGAGGGCATCAGAAAGGCAGGGGGTGACTATTTACTGCTGTTCGATTCGGACTGTATCATCCCGCCGCAGTACATGGAGACAGTGAGAAACGCACTGACTGATAGTTATGTGGACTGTTTCGGAGGTCCGGACAGTGCTGACAGTTCTTTTTCTGATGTCCAATTGGCAGTCAATTATTCAATGACTTCCATGATGACGACGGGCGGAATAAGGGGTGGAATGAAGAGGGTGGACAAGTTTCTGCCGAGGTCTTTCAATATGGGTTTCTCCCGTGAGGTGTTTGACCGTATTGGGGGATACCGGGACATGATAGGTGAGGATACAGACTTGAGCCTGCGAATAAAAGAGGCGGGCTTTTCGGTACGCCTGATTAAGGAGGCGTATGTGTACCACAAAAGGCGTCTGACATTGAGGAAGTTCTACCGTCAGGTCAATACGTTCGGCAAGGCGCGGGTGCTATTGACGAAGCTGCATCCGGGATCGCTTAAACTGACACATCTTTTTCCGGCCTGTTTTGCCATAGGCAATGTGCTGCTTGTACTGATGTCTATCATCATGTGTCAGTGGCTGTGGCTATTGCCGATAGTGCTGTATGTGGCGGCTATTTTTGTAGAGTCGTATGTGCGTAACCGTCGGTGGAGGGTGGCATTCCTGTCTGTGGCAACAAGCTATATACAGATGTTCGGCTACGGCATAGGGTTCATGGATGAGATGATAACACACAGGGCCACGGACATGGCGGCAGAGAGACTGTACAGGCAGTGACATTTGCGCCGATAGACAGGTAGTGCATGGTTTAATCAGGAGAAAACGATATATTATGAAAGTTGTTATTCTGGCGGGAGGTTTCGGTACACGCCTCAGTGAGGCTACGGCAGTAGTGCCGAAACCGATGGTCGAGGTGGGCGGAAAACCGATATTGTGGCATATCATGAAGATATACAGTCATTATGGATTTAATGACTTCATAATCTGTTGCGGGTACAAGCAGTATGTCATCAAGGAGTATTTCGCCAACTATTTCAGACACAACTGCGATATGACGGTGGACTTGTCAGACAACAGTGTCAAGGTATTGGACAACCATTCTGAGAATTGGAGAGTCACTATGGTTGACACTGGCATTGACACATTGACAGGTGGCAGGATAAAGAGGATACAGAAATATGTGGGAAACGCACCGTTTTTGCTGACATACGGTGATGGTGTGGGCGATGTTGATATCCCTGCTACTATCGAAGCACACAGAAAGGCGGGTAAATATCTGACCATGACAACATACCAGCCAAGCGGAAAACTGGGGGTGGTCGATATAGCGGATGACGGGAGTATAAGGAATTTCCTCGAAAAACCGAAAGCCGGAGGCTCTTGGATTAACGCGGGTTTTTTTGTGTGCGAGCCGGAGGTGTTTGGGGTACTCGGCGGAGACAGTGAGATGTTTGAGAGAGAACCGATGCAGAGGTTGCTGTCTCAGGGTCAGATGAATGCATATAAGCATACGGGTTTCTGGAAACCGATGGACACGCTGAGGGACAATACTGAGCTGAATGAGATGTGGAGCAGTGGCAACGCCCCGTGGAAAGTGTGGTAGATGAATGGAAAGCAAAAGGGTTATGTTTGGAAATGTGTTTCAAGGGAAAAGGGTACTCGTTACGGGGAATACTGGTTTCAAAGGGTCGTGGCTTACCGTATGGCTTCTGAAATGTGGGGCTGATGTCTATGGGTATTCAAAGGATGTTCCGACTGAACCTGCAATGTTTGAGGTGGCTGGTCTGAGAGAGAAGGTACACCATGTGTTTGCCGATATAAGGAATAAGGCTTCATTTCATGATTATCTGCATGAGGTGAAGCCTGATTTTGTATTCCATCTTGCAGCGCAGGCCATTGTCTCGAAGTCATATACAGAACCGTTTGATACGGTCACTGCTAATGTAGTCGGTACAGCATCTGTTCTTGATGCTGTGAAGAGTGTGGACTGGGATATGACTGTGGTGATGATAACAAGCGACAAGGCATACGACAATGTGGAGTGGATATGGGGGTACAGGGAGAACGATGTCCTCGGTGGTAAGGACGTATATTCTGGCTCAAAGGGGGCAGCCGAGCTTGTAATAAAGTCATATTGGCATTCGTTTGTCAAGAAGATGGACAATATAAAGTTGGGAGTAGCACGCGCCGGTAATGTGATAGGCGGCGGTGATTGGAGCGCAGACAGGATAGTGGTGGATACGGTGAAAGCGTTCGCGGCGGGCGTGGCTGTAGAGATAAGGAGTCCGCAGGCTACACGACCGTGGCAGCATGTGCTTGAACCGTTGAGCGGATATATGCGTCTCGCGCAATCGCTGCATGATGGCATGGTGACAAATGGTGAGGCGTTTAATTTCGGACCAAGGGCGGAGCAGACAAAGACTGTGATGCAGCTGGTGTGTGATATAGCGCGAAATTGGGGCATGGAAGAAAAAGAAGCGGTGAGGATAACGGGACATGTGCCGTTTGAAGAGGCCAGACTTTTGAAACTTAACTGTGATAAGGCGTTGGCATATCTCGGTTGGCACTCCGCTTTGCGGTATGAGCAGACTGTGGATTTCATTACGGAGTGGTATAAGGCATATTATGATGGATATGAAGATATGTTCGGACTGACCGAGAGGCAGATACAGCGGTTTGTGGAAACGGCCAAAGGAGAGGGGCTCGCGTGGGCGGAGTGAACATGTAGGGAATAGTGATATGGAGGGAGTTGTCATTACGGATTTGAAGCGTATAAGCACACCGAAAGGAGATGTGCTTCATGCGATGAAGTGTACTGACGTGGGGTATTGCGGCTTCGGAGAGGTATATTTTTCTGAGATAGCTCACGGAGAGAGAAAGGGATGGAAGCGTCATAACAGGATGACGCTTAATCTTGTTGTGGTGAGTGGGGCGATACGGTTCATAATATATGACGACAGGGAGGACAGTATGACGTGCGGGATGTTTGAGGAGGTAACGTTGTCGCCCGAAGGACGGTATGCGAGGCTTACATTGTCTCCCGGTCTATGGATGGCATTTGAGGGTGTGGGGGAAGGACGCTCTTTGCTGATGGACATAATACCTGAGCCGCACGATCCGAATGAGGCTGACAGAAAAGATGTTGACGAGATAGAATATAGGCTATGAAAATATTGGTGACAGGCGCAACGGGGTATATAGGTCGCCGTGTGGTTAAGGAGCTGTGCAGCGCCGGCAGTTGCGAGGTAATGACATTGAATCGCGATGTAGATAAGGCACGTGCACTCATGCCGTATGCTGCCTGTAGCCATGTAGGTTCACTTGATGTGGAGGCCATTGAGTCGTTCAGACCGGAGATGGTAATACATTTGGCCACTCTTTCTACAAGCCGTAACGACAGCGGGATTATAGGCCCGATGATTGATGCGAATATCGTTTATGGGGTCAGGCTGCTGGATGTTTTGTCGCATGTCGGTTCTGTCAGGCTCTTTGTGAATGTCGGTTCGTTTGCGGAGTACAGATTGGGCTTGGAGAGGCAGAAAGATGCCTATCTGTATACTGCCACGAAGTCGGCGTTCAGGCATTTTGTGGATTATTATGCAGATTTATGCGGTTTCAAATATTTGACGGTAGTGCCGTATACGGTGTATGGCGGGACGGATACCGCTAAGAAGCTGCTGGACTACATCATTGAGTCGGTTGGGGCGGTTGTCCCTGTGAAGATGACGAAAGGGGAGCAAGTGCTTGATTTTGTTCATGTGCAGGATGTGGCGGAGTTTTTTGCGTTGCTGGCAGTGAGGAAAGATATGGTTATGGGTCTGCCGCAGGGTGCCGAGCTTCATCTCGGTACGGGCATGGGTACACGTGTAAGAGATGTGGCTAAGATGGTGGAGGACGTGTATGGCGGACAGTGCAACATAGATTGGGGCGGACTGCCGTACCGTCCGTTGGATGTGATGTATGCCGTGGCGCCGGCTGAGGCGACAAGGCAGATGACTGGGTGGAGCGCTAGGGTGTCGCTGAAGGAAGGCATAGCTATGATGAAGGGACAATCAGATGTAATGAGACCGTAATAAGTGGACAATTAAAGAGTTTAGAAAGAATAGTTTATGAATATCCGGTGGATTAAGAAGAATGTATTGCCACATTTGGCAGCGATAATCACGTTCTATTTATTGACTATAGTCTATTTTTCGCCTATATTCTTGGAGAATAAGGATTTGGTGCAGGGTGATGTGACGAGCTATATAGGATGGGGCAATGATGTCAGAGAACATTATAATGCTACAGGAGAGTATTGTTATTGGTCTAATGCCATGTTTGGGGGCATGCCGTCTAATTATGCCTTCCCTGCGAAGACAAACAATGTCTTTGACGTGATAGATAGCGTATTCAAGGGTTTCTTAGCACCGAATACTGCTGGGGCTTTCTTTGTTTATCTGATTGGTTTTTATTGCTTTATGCTGGCAATCGGATGTTCGCCCCTATTGAGTGTTATAGGGGCGGTCGCATATTCGTTCGCTTCGTACAATCTGATAATAATAGATGCGGGGCATGTGAGTAAGGCGTATGTCATGGCTACGATGGCTCCGGTTATAGGCGGGGTTATTCTCTGTTACAGGGGTAAATATTTGCAGGGAGTATTATTGACGTTGATTTTTACGGGATTGAATGTATTCTGGAATCATCAGCAGATAAGTTATTACCTTATACTCATGCTCTTTGTCTTGGCTGTAGTGTATCTGATTTACGCTGTCAAAGAACATATGTTGCCTTCATATTTCAAGAGTTCAGCGATATTGATAGTCGTTGCATTCCTTGCTGCAGCACCGGCTGTTGATAAATTGTTGCCTACAATGGACTATTCGAAAGAGTCAATGCGAGGAGGGGCGGTACTTAAATCAAATGCGGATGGTGAAAAAGAGTCGACAGGTTTGGATATAGACTATGCTTATCAATGGAGTTATGGGAAGATGGAGACTATGACACTGTTGATACCAAATTTTTACGGAGCGAGTTCGCATTATAACATAGGGCAGGATTCACGCTTGTTCGATGTCATGAGACAAACTGGGCAGGGTGAACAGTTTTGCCGCTATGCTCCGATGTATTGGGGAGATCAGCCGTTTACGTCTGGGCCAGTTTATGTGGGGGCAATCGTATGTTTCCTGTTTGTGTTTGGATTGTTTGTAGTAAGAGGGAAGGAGAAATGGTGGTTGTTGGCGGTAACGGTTATTTCTATCGTCCTGTCATGGGGACGTAATTTTGCAGCTGTAAACGATTTCTTGTTCCACTATTTACCGATGTACAATAAATTCCGGACACCATCTATGGCATTGGTTATAGCCGAGGTTTCAATGGTGACATTATCCATGCTGGCTATAAAACAGATATTTGAGGACGATGATAAGCGAAAATATATCAGGCCTTTGTATATTTCGTTTGGCATCGTTGGTGGATTGTCTCTGTTGTTCGCTCTTTTCGGTGGTTTGATGTTTAATTTTTCTGCGGCTTCAGATGCAAACTATCCGGACTGGTTGCGAGTCGCATTGGAAGAAGACCGGAAGTCCATGATGAAATCAGATGCATGGCGTTCGCTCTGGTTCGTCTTGTTGGGTTGCATCGCGCTTTTCCTTTTTATGTCAAGGAAAATAAAGCCGCTATACATGCTTTGCATAACAGGACTGTTGATATTGGTCGATTTGTGGGGAGTTGACAAACGTTTTTTGAATAATGACAGTTTTATTCCTAAACGGCAAGCCAAGACGATAGAGCCGACGGCGATAGACAATATTATCTTACAGGATAAAGATCCGGATTACAGAGTGCTTAATTTGACAACCAATACATTCAATGAGTCGCGGACATCATATTTCCATAAGTCAATTGGTGGTTACAGTCCGGCCAAGTTGCGCAGATATCAGGATATCATAGATTATCATATCAGTGGAAATATTACTCCTAGTGTACTCGACATGTTGAATACACGCTATATAATATATAATGCCAACGGTCGTCCGCAAGTGCAGAAAAATCCCGGCGCAATGGGCAATTCATGGTTCGTAGAGAAAATAAAATGGATGGAAAGTCCGGATGATGAAATATTGGCATTGAAGAGTGAGAATCTTCGTTCGGTAGCATTGTTGGATAAGGAGTGGAAGTCTAAAATTAAAGATGAGACGAAAATCAGCAATAAGGTAGATTCATCTGCATATATAAGATTAAAAGATTATGTAAATCCGGGAAATCTTATATATGAAAGTAACTCTCCAACATCGCAGTTAGCGGTATTTTCAGAGGTATTCTATAAAACATGGAAAGTGTTTATAGACGGCAACGAAGTACCGTTGTTAAGGGCGAATTACATTTTGAGGGCGGTAGAAGTGCCAGCTGGCAACCACGAGATAGAGTTTAAGTGTATAGACGAATTGTATGAGAAGACACACGTGTGGTCTATGGTCTTTTCAATTGTGGTTGTCATTGCGGCTTTGTCTGTCATAGGCCTGATTGTATATCGTAATGTAAAGAAAGACAATGCAGTTGAGTGTTTGCCATAATGATAAAAGTATCTGTCATAGTTCCCGTGTATAATGCTGGACATTATATTACGAAATGTCTGGAGTCCTTATTAAGGCAGACACTGTCTGATATGGAGATAATAGTGGTTGACGATAGAGGAACGGATGATAGTATGGATTTGGTGAGGAACATTGAGCGGAACAATAGAACGGATAAACTCATTCGCATCATAGAAATGCCTGAGAATAGCGGTGCTTGGGCTGCAAGGAACGCTGGAATGAAGGCAGCAACAGGGGTATATATCGGCTTTGTTGATGCCGATGACTGGTGCGATGAGGATATGTTTGAGGTTCTGTACCGTTCAGCTGTCGCGGTTCAGGCTGATTGGTCTCGTGCCAATGCATTGAAACATTGCATCAATGGAAGAACAATAAGATTAAGACAACTGCAAATTAAAAGCGGTCTGTTTGACATCAATGCCAAGAAAGATGTTTTGGTTGGAGACAGGGCGATGTTTTGGTGTGGCATCTATAAGGCTGAATTTCTACGCAAGAACCAAATTTTGTTTCCCAAAAGTAAATTTTCGGAAGACAGCTATTTCTTTTGGCTGGTAGCGATATACGCTGTTCATGCCTCATCCGTGGATATATATTCATATCATTATATGGAGCACGCCTCTTCGGTATCGGCATTGCCGGATAAGACCAAGGCATTTCAAAAAGTGAAGATATTCAAACAATTAAAAGATAGATTGTCGGAAGAGGGATTGTATAGGGAGTATGCTGCGGAGATAGATTATTTATGTCTGAAAAAAGGATATATCATTCCTATGGTTATAGAGGCGATAAACAATCATAAGGAATGTGAGAAGGCAATCAATACAATAATTAATAGTTTGTATGCCGATATACCTCAAATAAAGAGCAACAAATATTATCGGCGGGATATACAATCTGTTGTTCTGTTGAATGCATTCACAATTTCGCCGAAAGTAATGTCGTGGATATTAAGACTAATATATGACAGAGATCCGTTCTAATTTATAGGATTTGTTTAATTAACTAGCGGTATGAAGTCATTTATAATTCAAGCACGATTAGGGTCGTCGCGTTTACCTAATAAGATTGTCTTGCCCTTTTATAATAATGCGACTATATTAGATATCCTAATAGATAAACTGAAAGCTTTCCATCAATATGATATTATATTAGCTACGTCGAGTAATAAAGAGAATGATTTATTGGAAAGTATAGCTTTGGACAAGCATATTAAATGTTTTAGAGGATGTGAGACCGATGTTCTAAATAGATTTATAAGTGCGGCTAAATATTATGATATTGATGAAATTATACGGGTGTGTTCGGATAATCCAATGTTAGATATGCATTCGATTCAAAAGTTGGTTGATATAGATAGTGCTAATTATGATTATATTAGTTATTCGGTGAATGGGATGCCATCTATAAAAACCCATTTTGGTTTTTGGACTGAATATGTTAAACTTAATGCATTGGAAAAGGTAGCGCATAGTACGAACGATGATATATACCATGAGCATGTGACTAATTATATTTATGGGCATCCTAATGATTTCAAGATAAAATGGTTAGAAGTTCCGAACTGTCTATATGGTAGAAATGATATCCGTATGACAATAGATACGTTGGAAGATTTTAAAATCATGAGCAATATATATACTAATTTAGTTGAAGAAAGGGGAGATGTCGAAATAAGCGAAATAGTAAACTATTTGGATAATAATACAGATTATTTAGATAGTATGAAAAAACAAATTGATAAAAATACAAAATAATGGACGGTACATATATCATTGGTGAAATAGGCCAAAATCATAATGGGTCAGTAGATATAGCTAAACTTATTGTCGAATTGGTAGCGCGTCCTGTGCATGAAGAGTTGTTTAATTTGGACTTGAAACCTATGGATGCTGTGAAGATGACGAAACGTGATTTAAATGAGGAATTGGCTGTTTCTCAAATGAATAAAATATATGATAATCCAAATTCATTTGGTAGGACATATGGTGAACATCGTGCGTTTTTAGAATTGAGTGATGAACAGCATTACGAAGTTTATAAACATGCAAAACAATTAGGTCTTGATTTTATAGAAACGTTATGTTCGGTAGGATGCTTAAATATTTTAAAACTGTTTCGACCAGATAAATTGAAGGTTGCTAGTAGGGATCTTACGAATCTACCATTGTTGGAGGCTCTGGCGGAAACAAAAATTCCAATAATCCTTTCGACAGGAATGTCTGGGAAAAAAGAACTTGATCAGGCTTTGGAAATCATCACTAAATACCATGATAATATTTCAATTCTACATTGTGTTTCTCAGTACCCGACGCACCCGGATAATTTAAACTTGAATACAATTTTGTTTTTGAAAGAACATTACGGACAATACACAATCGGTTTTTCAGACCATACGATAGGGATAACGGCACCAGTAGTTGCAGTTGGTTTGGGGGCTGAAATTATAGAGAAACACGTTACGATTGATAGGAAGATGAAGGGGACAGATCAGGCATGTTCACTTGGCCCTGATGGTGTGAATAGGATGATTCGTGACATACGTATTTGTGAACGTTGGATGGGAAAGAATGAGTTATTTATTGAGCCTGATGTTGAGTCTGCGCGAAAAAAATTAGAGCGTTCTATTGCATCAAAATGTGAAATTCGTTCTGGTGAAATTATCTCTGAAAATATGATACATCTGTTAAGTCCCGGAGATGGGCTCCATTGGAGCGATAGAAATCTGATCGTAGGTAAAGCTGCGCAGAGAGATATCCCGGCAAATGAAATTATTTATCCAGACATGGTGGTATGAATAAGTTTATTCCAAAGTTGATTCTTACCGATATTGATGGTGTGTGGACTGATGGAGGAATGTATTATGATCAGTTTGGTAATGAATTAAAACGATTTAATACATATGATTCTGCTGGAGTGTTATTGGCTCATAAACTGAATATTCCTGTGGGAATAATAACAGGAGAGGAAACTGAAATTGTAAGTAGACGGGCAAATAAATTGTCTGTCGATTATTTGTTTCAAGGAGTTAAGGATAAGTTGTCTGTGGCTGAGAAATTATGCAATGAATTAGGTATAATGTTATCAGAAGTGGCATATATTGGAGATGATATAAATGATGTAGTGCTATTAAAAGCCGTAGGATATTCAGCCGTTCCTCTATCTGCTCCAAGCTATATCAGGAATTATGCGAATAAAGTTTTAACTAAGCGCGGTGGCGAAGGAGTGTTTAGGGAGTTTGTTGAAGATATGCTGTTGGAGGTATGTGGAATAGAGAATGTGATAAATAATGTTCAGAGATAAGTTTTTCGTAGATCGTTTTTTTGAAATGGAGAGTAAATATAATCTGTTTGCTCTCAGAGACACTAAAGGTAGGCCGATATGGGATATATTAAGATTTGATATATATATATATTATACATTTGGTGTTACGGAAAGTCAATATAAACGCTCGTTGATAGAAAAGCTGTTAATAGGCATATATGGTGGATTAAGGGTATTGTTGTCATTTTTTCATTTAGTGTTCGTAAAAGCGGGAGTGTTGATTTTTGAACATCCAAGATATAATGATGGGCATGGACATGTAATCGATCTGGCAATAGAGGATATATATAGAACTGAAACGAAGAGAAAAGTTTGTGTGGCGAAATATAAAGCTTTACATAGACATTCACATTACATTGAATATGATTTATGTGAGGTATATGGCAAATATATTCATAAAAAGGCGAGTGTTGATGATGCCGTAAAAGTAAAAATAGAAGAGGCATTAGGTTCTTTGGGGCTAGCTCCTCTACCTCGTAAATTTATAGACGCTGTATATAATAGGTTTGATTTCGAGTATCATTATTACACTTGGTATGTAAAGACTAAGAACCCACAGTTAGTGGTATTTAATCGGGATGAGATAAAAAAAGGTTTGATTTGTGCTGTAAATGACTTGGGAATACCTATATACGAAATTCAGCATGGTATGTTTTCAAAGAATCATTTGGCATACTCTTATCCCCCTGCTGTAAATGTTTGGAGAGACGATATAATTGTTCCCAAAAAGTTTTTCACTTTTGATGAAAGTTGGGGAAGAGGTATAAATGTACCATTTGTGATGATTCCGATAGGAAATAATTATTTTGCATGTGATGATGAGGTGAAAAATAAGATAGAGGCAAATAAAGATAGAAGCTCATTGTTAGTTATCTCGTCAAAGGTACATGCTAAACTGATAATGCCAATTGCATTGGAGTTTGCGAGATTGCATCCAAATATCAATGTGATTTATAAATTACATCCCAATGAGTATTCTGATGTCAATGCTTATAAAACAGCTTTTAATATGTGCCATAATATTGAAGTTGTGGCGGGAGAGTATCAGGTAAAAGATTTGTTGATTTCTACACGGCTTGTATTCCTTATTAATTCCACCATATTTTATGAAGCATTGACTTATGGAGTAAATGTTGCTGTGTATTTGAGAATGAATTATGATTCATACGTTGAATATTTGGGTGAGGATATGGTTTATGGTGTTGATGATATAAAGGATTTGAGTGAAGCGTATGAATATAGTAAAAATAATATAAGTAAGACGACATATTCTTTTTTTACGAGATTTGATGCTGATAGATATCTAACGGAAACACGAGTGGTATAAAGTTGGTTTGTATATAGTCAATTCGGCAAAGAGTATACAAAATGAGGTCTGATAAAAATAGAGTACTAATAGTATCTGCGGAGTTTTTTGGTTATCATAGGAGTGTGGCGTTTGCTTTCGAGCGATTGGGGTATGATACAAAAGTGGTGACTTATGACGAGCCAGTACATCCGTTCGTTGGTTTATTGAAATGGCGTCATAAATTTGCAAACGATAAAGGTAAGAAAAGTCTTAGAGCTGAAAGCCGTAGAAGGTACAGTGCGTATCTTGAACAGGTATTTGATGAATATAAGCCTGACATTGTGTTTATTTATAATGGCACGATGGTACAGGATGAGACATTGGACTATTTTCGCCAGTATGGGGCAAAGGTGATAATATGGATGTATGACAGCGTGAGGCGGGCTGACCGCACTATGTGTGTGACGCATATAGACCATGCTGATTTGTTCTGTTGTTTTGAGGAGAGCGATGTCAATTATTATGCGGAGCAGGGGAAGACGGCTTATTTTATGCCGATGGCGTGTGATACGGAGGTCTATTATCCCATAGAAGGCAGCAAGAAAGATATGGATATCTTGTTTGTGGGAACGATATACATTAGTGAACGCAGAGTGCGGCTGTTAGAGATGCTGGCTGAGCGGTTCAAAGGCCGTAGGCTGTTGTTTTACGGGCTGTATAAACCTTACTTCAAAGACCCGATAGGTTGGATGTGCCGTGGGCATAGGGATGTATTCTTGAACCGTAATATTGCGCCAGATGATGTAAACAGACTGTTTTCGCGGACACGTGTGGCATTGAATATACATAATCAACAGACGTTTAACGGTGCAAATCCGCGTCTTTTCGAGGCTTGCGGGGCAGGGGCTTATCAGGTGTGCGATTATAACCCTTATATAAGTGATGTGTTCCGTAACGGAGAGGTGGGGCTTTATAAGAGCGATGAGGAACTTGTTCGATTGATAGAATACGCTTTGACGCACGATATGAGTGCGGAGGCGCGTGCAGGATATGAGATTGTGAAACGGGAGCATACGTTTGACCATAGGATTAGGCGTATGCTGGAACTGTTGGGATAGTTGTCGATATGGACTTCATAAAAGGAATACTCTTTGCCGCACTGTCGTCTGCCACATTTGGCTTGGCTCCGTTTTTCTCGATTTCACTGCTCGATGCCGGCTATTCATCCTTTGAGGTTCTTTTCTATCGTTGGGGAGTGGCATCATTGTCCCTTATCCTATTCGGTCTCTGCACTGGATGCAATTTCCGTCTGTCGTGGAGTGATTTGAAAGTGGTATTGCTGTTGTGTCTTTTCCGAGCTGCCACATCTTTCAGCCTCATTATAGCATATCAGAACATCGCGAGTGGAGTAGCGTCCACAATACATTTCATGTATCCTCTGGCCGTGACCCTGGCCATGATGTTTATATTCAAGGAGCGGAAATCGGTGGTCGTGTTGCTGGCGGTCGTGATGTCGCTGGTGGGTGCGCTCTTCCTGACCTCGGGAGACATTCATCACACGGGCGGACGGACAGCTGTTGGAATAGTGGCCGCGTGCGTATCCGTATTTTCGTATGGAGGGTATATCATCGGAGTACGCAAGACTCGTGCTGTAAATATAAACTCGACGGTGCTGACAAGTTATGTGATGGGTATCGGTGCCGTGCTGTTCTTCGTGGCCGGTTGTTTCACATCGGGAATAAGGGTTGAGACTGACGGAACTATGTGGCTTTACATATTGGGGCTTGCACTTCCGGCTACTGCCATATCAAACATCACCTTAGTGAAGGCGGTAAAATATGTCGGGCCAACTCTGACATCTATTCTCGGTGCGCTTGAACCGCTTACTGCTGTGGTCATCGGCGTGTCGTTTCTTGGGGAACAGTTCACAGTCTCGAGTGCGATAGGCATACTGCTTGTGACGTGTGCCGTGACTGTTGTTGTACTTATGGAGAACAGGATGAATCGGAGCGTCCGGACGCAGACTGAAAGTTAGTCCCGCCTACAAAAGACAAATCGGGCGTATATACATTAGTGTATATGCGCCCGATTGCTTTATTGTGTGTTACTCCATTGCGGCAATATATTTCTCCGCTTCCATAGCGGCCTTGCATCCGCTTGCCGCTGCGCAGATGGCCTGACGGTATATCGGGTCGGCCACATCGCCTGCGGCGAACACTCCCGGCACATTCGTCAACGGGCGGTACGGCTGGGTTTTGATGTAACCTGCCTCGTCTGTCTCGACATACGGCTTAAAGACTTCGGAATTAGGATGGTGGCCAATGGCAAGGAAGAAGCCGTCAATCTTGATGTCGTAACGCTCCTCGTCCGCTTCGCCCAAACGTCTCACCACGTGAGCACCCTCCACGGCATCTTCACCGAACAGCCCGAGAGTGTTGTGCTCGAACAGCACTTCGATATTCGGCGTCTTCATCACGCGCTCCTGCATCACCTTCGATGCGCGCAGGAACGGCTTGCGGACTATGAGATACACTTTCGTGCAGAGCGATGCAAGATAACATGCCTCTTCGCAGGCAGTGTCTCCGCCTCCCACGACTGCCACAGTCTTCTTGCGGTAGAAGAACCCGTCGCATGTAGCGCAGGCCGATACTCCGCGCCCCTGATATTTATGTTCGTCCGGCAGTCCGAGATACTTCGCCGATGCGCCCGTGGCAATAATCACAGTGTCTGCCTCTATCTCCTTTTCCCCGTCTATGGTCAACTTATGCGGCTTTCCCGAAAAGTCCACCGCTGTGACTATCCCGAACCTGATATCCGCGCCGAAACGTTCTGCCTGAGCGCGCAGGTCCATCATCATCTGGTTGCCGTCCACGCCCTCCGGGTAGCCTGGGAAATTCTCTATCTCAGTCGTTGTGGTCAGCTGGCCGCCGGACAGCATCCCCTCATAAAGCACGGGACTGAGGTTTGCGCGGCCTGCATATATCGCCGCCGTATAGCCCGCAGGCCCCGAACCGATTATAAGACATTTAACTCTTTCGCTCATAGTATGTTGGTTTATAATTTGTATAATAAGTCACATGTAATTTCCCTCTTTGCTCTCCGCTCCGTCTCATCTCTTGAACTGTTATGTACAAAGGTACTAATTTTTACTCTCCCGTTCACCCATCCTCCTCTTAAAAATGCGTAACGCAAAAAGCGGCCGCCTCCACAATGGAAGACAGCCGCCCGCTTTAATATGTCTGTACCTCTATTATTTCAGGAACTTCTCAACCGGAGTGTAAGGCAGGTTGAACGCCTCAGCTACGGCCTTGAATGTGATTTCACCGTTAATCATGTTAAGACCCTCGGCCAGACCTGCATCTGCCTGGCATGCTGCCTTCCAGCCCATGTCTGCAAGACGCAGCGCGTAGGGCAGGGTAGCGTTCGCCAAAGCTAGTGTCGATGTGTAGGGCACTGCGCCCGGGATGTTGGCCACACAGTAGTGCAGCACGCCGTCCACCACGAACGTCGGGTCTGAGTGTGTAGTAGGTCTCGATGTCTCGAAGCATCCGCCCTGGTCGATAGCCACGTCCACCATCACTGTCCCCGGTTTCATGAGCTTGAGCATATCCCTCGACACGAGGTGCGGAGTCTTCGCGCCCGGTATGAGCACTGCGCCGATAACGAGGTCAACGTTAGGCAGCTCCTGCTCTATGTTGTGCACTGACGAATACAGCGTCTTTACGTTCTTCGGCAGCATATATTCGAGCTGACGCAGACGCGGCAGCGAGATGTCGGTGATTGTCACGTCAGCACCCATGCCTGCTGCTATGAGGGCTGCGTTGTATCCTACGATACCGCCGCCGAGGACAAGCACCTTTGCCGGCTTGACGCCCGGCACGCCGCCCATCAGTATGCCCTTGCCGCCCTGCGGACGCTCGAGGAAGCGCGCACCCTCCTGTGCTGCCATGCGGCCTGCCACCTCTGACATTGGCTGAAGCAGCGGCAACTGCCTGTCTTTCACCACAGTCTCGAATGCGAGGCATACTGCCTTGCGCTTCATCATCGCGTGCGTCAGCTCCTCCTCCGATGCGAAGTGGAAATATGCGAATATGAGCTGGTTCTCCTTGATGAGGCTGTATTCGGGAGCGATGGGCTCCTTCACCTTGTATATCATGTCTGCCGCAGCATACACCTCTTCTATCGTCGGGAGTATCTGCGCCCCTGCCGCGATATACTCTTCATCGCTGAAGCCGCTGCCCTCGCCCGCAGTGTGCTGAACATAGACTGTGTGTCCACGCTTAACGAACTCTTTCACGCCGCCCGGTGTAGCGCCGACACGGTTCTCGTTGTTTTTAATCTCTTTTGGAATACCGATAATCATAGTTTTCTCGTGTTTAGATATTTATTGGTTTTAAGGTTTAGAACATTCCGTTTGACACAAATGCCAAACCGCCGCAAAGGTAACCATTTTTCTATATTTCTGTCGCATCTCTTCTCCGTTTTTTGATATTTTTACACAAACTATCCCCGCGCCTTCTTTCATGCCTCTCCTCGCCCTCTCGTCCTGCGCCTCACCTAACTTTCGAGTATTAAATGAGGTTAAAAACACGTACTCTCGAGCCAGCTCTCAGCCAGCTCCTCCCTGTCCGTAAGCCATCCTCACCCGCCACGCACCCTGCCCCCTCCCCGTTCCGCTCCAACCTCACAGCGTTAATCAAGGATAAAAAGACGTACCCTCGCCGAAGCGGCTCCGAAGCCCCCACGGACACCCTCCGAAGCCCCAAGCCCCCATTTCCGCCCCTCAGCCCCGCCCGCTCGTTAAATAACTATAAAAACACCCTCCTTATTGCAAAAACAACATAAAATGCCTGCCTTCGCAGCACACTGACATCACAGCAGACTATAAACCTTAAACACGGATATGATATGAAAAAACTTCTCATTCTCCTATGCTCGCTCCCGTTGATGCTACTCTCCGGCTGCGAGGACAGCACTCCCGCGACTGGAAAATGCTCATGCCTCTCCGGCGCGGAAACCATAGCCGTCGACGGCATACAGGGCACTATGCTCTACGTCGACGAAGCCACCATGTGGGGCGTCCGCCACGTCCAGCCCGGCACCATCGACTGCGTGGACATATACCTTATCGAGAACGTCAGCGGCAGCCTCCGCAAGGACGGCCGGCAGGTCACCTTCTCCGGCAGCGTCATGCCCAGCGAACTGAAAAGCCCCGTCGCCGGGACTACCTACTATTGTGTGACAGAATGTACTGACCTCGTAAAATCATAGACAGCCCCCTCCTCCCTTGTTTTGAAACTTGCGCGGCGCAGTGACGTGACCCACGTCCCGCGCCGCGCTTTTTCATACCTCTTGCCCCTTTCCCCCTTCTCCCGTCAGCCTTTAGCCCCCCCCCTTCTCGCTGTCTTAAATTGGGTTAAAAAGTCGTACTCTCGACGGAACGCTCAGGGAGCCCCTACGGAGTGCCTCCCCAGCCCCCAGCATCCTTTTCCCCTCCCCTCACACTCCCCCTTGCTGTTTGTCCCCGTGAAAATGTTTGGCAGTATGGACGGAAAAGACTATATTTGCATGACTAATCCAGATGCGTATGCGGATATGAAACAGGAAAAGGTCTCAAAGACGAGGGCGCTCATCGTCGATGTGGCGCGCCGGCTCTTCGCCCAGCAGGGCAAAAGCCGGGTGACTATGAACGACATCGCCATTGCCTCCGGCAAAGGGCGCAGGACGCTCTATACCTATTTCCGTAACAAGGACGAGGTCTATCTCGCCGTGATTGAGAACGAACTCGACCTGCTCATCGAACGCCTCCAGGTGGTCATGGCGCGAGACCTCCCCGCCGACCGGAAGCTCGAGGAGTACATCTTCGTGAGGTTCGAGGCAGTGAAAGAGGCCGTGGAGCGCAACGGCTCCCTGAAAGCCGACTTCTTCCGCAACATATACGAGGTGGAAAAGGCGCGCCGCCCCATTGACGTCAAGGAGATAAGGATGCTGAAACAGATATACGACGAGGGAGCGCAGAAGAAGATATTCACCGTCCAGAACACCCAGTGGGCGGCCATGATGACCCTCTACGCCCTCAAAGGTCTCGAAGCCCCATACCTCAACCACACGATAGGTACATACATCAAGGATCACCGCCAGAACATCATCAAGGTGCTCTTCGGCGGCATAGTAAGACAGTGACAGGAGACAGCATGGAAATATAACTTTTTATGGGATTTAGGTTTCGTTTACATGTTGCGGGAGTGCCGCTGTGAAGCGGTGCTCCTTTCTTATCTGTATTTGTATATGAGGAAAATAATCATAATGTCCGACACCCACGGCTGTACGGACGACAAGCTGATGCGGCGGCTCTCGTGGGCTGACGAGATATGGCACGCGGGGGACATAGGCACTTTGGACACCTACGACCGCCTCTGCGCCGTAGCTCCCGTGCGGGCGGTCTACGGCAATGCCGACGGCGGCGACCTGCGCTCCGCCCTCGGCGCGTCGCTGCGCTTCGAGTGTGACGGCGTGACGGTGCTGATGACCCACATCGGCGGCTATCCCGGCCATTACAGCCCTGCTGCGCGTACGCTCCTTGCCGCCGGCAAGCCCGCCCTCTTCGTCTGCGGCCATTCACATATACTGCGGGTCATGTACGACCATCGGCTGGGGATGATGACCATGAACCCCGGCGCGGCGGGCCTCTACGGCTGGCAGAAAGTGCGCACGTTGCTGCGGCTGACTGTCGACGGCGGCGCTATGTCAGCCCTCGATGTCGTGGAGTTCTGAGTGTAGCTGTTGCTCTTTTTCTATATCCCTCCTGCACTTTGTCGCTTGGGGATTTTGTCATGATGTGAATTTGGATTATCTTTGCAGCCAGTTATGCGGAACGCCAAAAGTGATATAGCTGAGAGGGCAGACGCAGGCCGGAGGCGCACGCACCGTGTGACGGTGGCTCTCAATGAGGATGAGTACCGCCTCGTGTTGCGCTATGCGGAGAAGTACCGGCTGAAAAGCCCTGTTGGTGCTATGCGTGAGGCGATTGTCCGGGCGTTTCTGAAACAGTTGGATGAAGACAGGCCGACGCTTTTCGGCTGAGAATGATATGAAAGTGAAGCACATTATATCGCAGGTATGTTCAGTGGTTCTCGCCGCACTGGTGGTGTGGTGCGCGGCTGTCTGTCTGCCGCGGGCTGAGGCCACGGTGGAGACGTGCGGTCAGGAGGCTTGCGATGTGCGCCACTATTTTGTCGAGGCGGCAGACACGTTCCAGTGCGCGGCGGTGGAGAGCCAGTCGCCTGTGTGCAAGCCCCTACAGTCGCAGACGGTTAAGGGCGGCAGCCCGTTTTCGCCGGCAGCCCCGGTTTGCGGGGAGAGTGTGGTCGGCGGAATGTTCAGGTCTATCCTGCGCGAGGGAATGGCGTATTATGTGCCTTCGTTCGCTTCGAGGCATACTTCCTATTATATATATACCCTTTGTAAACTTCTGATTTAGCGGGGAATAGTCTCCCCTGTGCGGGCTGTGCGGAGCGGCCGTGGCACGGCGTGATGTTCCGTGTGGCGGAACGTGTCGCGGAGTGTGGCGTACGTGCTGTGCGTATGCGCAGGGACTTACCGGCGGCAGGGGTGTCTCCCTGTACGTATGTTTCCAATCAGTTTTTAAGGCTGTGCCTCCGGTCTGCGTGGCATGGCACGGCGGATGTGCCGCGGACATGTGCGGGCATCGTGTGCGCCGGTGTGTGCGACAGGGCTGCCGCAGGCAAACAGCAGACATAATCTATCTGACAATCAAATATTTAACTATTATGACTAAACTTGGAATATCGGATGAGTTGCTTGAGACTCTCAAAGAGGATGTTGAGAAATATAAGAATCCCACGGATTTTGTATGGGTAGTGGCATTGCTTGCGGTGGGTGTCGCGGCGGTGCTGGCCATCGCATTCGGGTCGATGGACAGCAGTTCGTGGGTGTATAACCTCCTGTGTTTCGTGGCTTTCGCGACGATAGTGGCGGGGCTGATAGTGCTTCTGGTGAACAAGAAGAGTTACCGCTATAAGGGGAGTCGCAGCAAGGTGACGCACTACGGCGTGTTCTGCGAGAATGGGAATGACAACAAGCTGCTGAATGCGTTCAACAACGGGGATTGGAAGACCGTATTTGACATTGCTACGGACATAGAGACGGGGCTGAGGCTCGATGTGCTTGTGTCGAAGGACCGCAAGTACTGCGTGTGCCGCCCGATGCGCTATGTGCCTTTCGATTTTCAGCCTATGGCTGACCTCAGACGTCTGGATGAGAAAGAGGCCGCCGCAGTGGTGGAGGGGCTTGAGAAATTAGATAAGTGACCCGGAGCGATTGCCTGGGTAACATATTGGAAATCAATCAGTTTTTATAGACATAGGGTAAATGTTGTATTATTTTGGGGAATGTCTGTCCGTGAGGAGAGGCATTCCCGTTTTTTTTTTTTGAGGTATGGCGGTGTGCGTGGAGAGTGCGGTGTCTCCTTCCTCACAGAAGTGGGGAGAGTCAGTTGCCGCCGACAGTAAGATGCTTGACAAGCACGGACGGCATGCCGCAAGTGACGGGGCAGTTTTGCCCGTCCTTTCCGCATGTCCATGTGCCGTTGTCGATTTCCAGGTCGTTGCCTACCATGGTTATTCCGGCGAGTGCTTTCGGCCCGTTGCCTATGATATTTATGTCCTTGATGGGTCGGGTGAGCCGTCCCTCCTCAATCATGTATCCGGACTTGACGAAGAATGTGAAGTCGCCCGCGCCTATCTGCACCTGCCCGTTGGAGAAGACGTCGACGTAGACACCTTTTCTCACGGAGGCTATTATCTCCTCTTTCGTGTATTCGCCCGCCTCCATGTAGGTGGCCCTCATGCGGGGCATGGGGGGGCAGCGGAACGACTCGCGGCGGCCGTTGCCTGTCGGGGCGACACCGTAGTAGCGCGCCGAGATGCGGTCGTGGAGGTAGGAGTTGAGCCGGCCCTCCTTCACTATGTATGTCTTCTGTCCCGCTACTCCTTCATCGTCGAAATTGATTGAGCCGCGGTTGAAGGGTATGGTGCCGTCGTCGACGACGTTTATCTTCCTGTTGCAAATCACCCGGCCGAGCTTGTCGGATAAGATGGACGTGTGTTTGCGGTTGAAGTCTGCCTCGAATGCGTGGCCTATTGCCTCGTGGAGGAGTATGCCGGAGCCGCCCGCGCCCATGACGACGGGCATCATTCCCCCGCGCGGGCGCACGGCCTTGAAGAGCATCGATGTGCGGTTTACCACTTCGTGCGCCATCTCGTCTATCATGGCGTCGTTGAGGAAAGTGGCCCCCATGCGGAAAGAGCGCGAGGATGAGGCCTGTTCGCGGCGACCGTTGTTTTCCATGAGGCATACGGCCGAGAGCGAGCCGGAGGGGATGTAGTCGCTGTACAGGTCGCCGAGGGAGTTGGCGAAGAGGATGATGGATGTGCTGTCGTTGTGCGACGCAGTCACCTTCTGCACGCGGCTGTCGAGTGAGAATATCTTGTCGTTGAGCCTTTCGAGGAAGGGGCGTTTGCGGCTGATGTCTATCTCGTCCCACGGTTTGCGCACGGGGTATCTGTTGGATTCGATGGTGAGCGCGTTGAGGTTCACCGGTTCATACTGTCTGGCCGACTGCGCAATGTGGGCGGCGGCCTTTGCGGCGGCTGTGAGCTCTTCTGGGGTTATGTTCTCGGTGAAGGCATAGCCTGTGTGGTCGCCCGCTATGGCGCGTATCCCCGCTCCGTACTCGGTCATGCAGCCCGCGTTGTCCACGCTGTTGTCCGTCAGCCTGATGCTGTTTGAGGTCGTGTGCTCGAAGTAGATGTCGGCATAGTCTGCGCCGAACTCCAATGCTTTGGTCAATGCCTTGTATATGTCATTCCGGCAGATGTTGAAATGCTCCATAACAAGGTTTGTCTGGAAGTAGTCGTTCACGTTCACAGGGTGTAAATTTTTTATGATTATAGATTCAGTCGGACCGGATGTCATTTTCGGCTCTGCTTGCAAAGTAACAAAAAAAAATGTATGTTTGCAAGTCGGAAATAAGTAGTTGTTTAAAATCATCTGTTATGAAAAAAACGGTTGTTTTATCTGTACTGGCACTGCTGTGCCTTGTGTCGGCTGGCTGTAGCCGCGACGCGGTTTTGACTGACGGGCTGCGCCATTGTGAGAGCGTGCTGGCCTACGACGGCGGACTGCTCATAGCTAATTTCGGCACTGAGGAACTTAATCCGCTGAACAATGAGGGTAAGGGTTATATCCTTTATTACGACGGTAAGGAGATGCACGACTTCATCCCGGCAGACGGACGGCTTTCCGCGCCCAAAGGGATGAACGTCATCGGCCGCTGGCTCACTGTGGCCGATGTGCGGAAGTTGGTGGCTTACAACCTTGCCGACCGCAGCGCGGAGCCTGTGACGATAACCATGCCGGAGGGCAATGTGTTTGTCAACCATATAGTCACGGTAGGCGACATGCTGCTTGTCTCTGTGACTAACACGGGCAATATCTATGCTGTGGAGCTTGACTCCGTGGCGGGGCCTGATGCCGGCAGCATGGAGCTTTACACCAATGTGCCCGGGGCAAACGGCATGCTGTTCGACCACGGGACACTCTACGTGGCGTCCTATTCGCCTGACGGCACGCCCACGGAGGCCAATGTGATTTACCGCATAGCGGACATGTCCAACCCCGTGGCTGAGCCTGTAACGTCCCGCAGCGGGCAGTACGACGGGCTGGCTATGTACGGTGGACGGCTCTATTTCACCGACTGGGTGGACGGCTTTGTCGGCAGCATGGATGTGGCGACGGGCGAGGTCACGCGGCTAGAGACATCAGTGCCGCTGTCAGGCCCTGCGGAGACCGATGTGTGGGACGGCAGGCTCTGCGTGCCCGACTTGGCGGGGAGCGCAGTCCATCTGATAGGGCTGTGATGTGCCGTACGCGGCATTGCCGCCTCTCCCGGTCTGTGGGGACGGGCGGACACATCAGCAGGAGCGGATGCTGTTCATCGCCCCTGCTCTTTTTCTTTTTGACTTTTTGCTCGGTATTCTGACGGGGTCATGCCTGTGTGGCGTTTGAACATGTGCAGCATAACGTCCGTGGAAGAGAAGTTCATCTTTGACGCTATCTCCTTTACGCTCAGAGCCGTAGTGTTAAGGTCGTGCTTTATCTCCTTGATGCGCATGGTCGTGACGTAGCGTTTCGCGCTCATGCCCACCGCCTTCTGCACCACCTTGTTGAGGTGTTTCTCCGTGAGCGACAGCATCTGCGCGTAGTGCGTCAGCGGAAGGTTCTCCCTGACGGTCTCGGCCACGCTCTTCCTGAACTTCTCGAAATGCGTCTCCGTTATGTTCTTGCCCTGTGGGAGCTTCATCTCCTCCTTGAATATGAAATCATAGAGGTCAAGGCAGAAACAGTAGGCTATGTGGAAGAATATATCCTTCTGATAGGGCGTATTCTTCTCCTTTTTCCTGTCCATGAACTCAAAATAGCCCACGGCTTCATCTATGAACTCCGGTGGCAGGTCGTAGCATGGCGTATGTTCGAGGTACTGAAAGAGGTCTATCGGGAAACGGTATGTGATGTCCTCGATGAACTCTTTGCTCACGCATGAGTATGTTACCTTGAAATCCTTGCTTTTACTTATGTTGGCAACAATCCTTTCCGGCATCACGAACAACATCTGGTTCTTTTTCAGATTGAATGTGCTGCCGTCTATGACGATTTTTGCGCGCCCCCTGCGGCAGAAGGCGGCTATGCAGTCGGGAAACTTCTCCGGTGTGCCGCTGAACGGCAGGCTTTCCGCCGTGCGTACCAGAACGAAGTCATCATGAAGTTTCTCCCCGTAGTACGATGCGATGCTTGTGTATGATGCTGAGCGTGGCATAAGTGTTAATTGAACTAGTTCCCGCCCGCAAATATATCTGTTTTTTCTCTTGTGGCAATGTCATCAACCCTATTTTGGGGTGAAAAGAACAGATAATGGGGCGATAATATCGTGTGCAAGACCGTTTCTGCAAAATAAAATTCTTGTGTGGAGGCAATTTCTGTGCCCTCATTTTATGATAAATTCTTTATTTCCGCCCTTAATTTTTGCAGTTTCGCTCTCCCGAATTTCCCGTGTCGGCGTAAAATTAACATTTACCCCTGCATTTTCGACATGTACTTACAGTGAAAATGATATGTATGAGGCGTACTTTTATCTGTTATGCTAAGCCCGTGGGGGCGTAACTTTGCCGGTGACGTTAATAACAAATTAAAATGATAGTCTTATGAAGATGAAAAGATTACCCGCTGTTGTCCTCGCGGTGTTGTTCGGACTCTCCTCGCTTTCCGTTTCGGCGGAAGTGCTGATTAACGAGAATTTCGACTATGAGGCAGGGCCTTTGCATAAAGGCATGGATATTCCCGCCCCTAATGACGGCGGATGGTATATGTTCAGTGGCTTCGGCGATAACCCTGTGAATGTCATCGATGGTAGTCTGACATATACGGATTATGCGCCCGATGCCGTAGGGCGTTCTGTAGCCATGCCGAAGAACGGTGATGATGTGCTGCGTGCTTTCAATGGTGTCACAAGTGGCACGGTTTACTATTCTGCCCTTGTGAAGGTCAATGCTGCGCGTAAGCCTGCGTTCGGGTCTATTGCCTCATTCTTGTCGTTTGGTAATAACACCACCAGTGGTGTAGGAGGGGGGGTGTCGGTCTTCTCGAGTGGTGACGGTTTCAAGTTCGGCCTCAGTAAAATCAAGGAGGAGGCGACCCTCTTCTCGGATGAGCTGACTCTCGGTGAGACATATCTCGTGGTCGTCAAGTATGAGATTGTCGAGGGTGTGGACAATGATGTTGTGTCGCTCTTCGTCAACCCCGTAAAGGGCGACGAGCCTGCGCCCGTGGCGAAGATAGACGCGCAGTACGAGGCGAACAACAAGGCCGATCTCTCGCCTGTGTCGAGCATCAACCTGACGCAGGGCACAAGTTCGCCTGACTGCATTGTCGATGCGGTCAAGGTGTTCACCGAGTGGAACGACCTGTTTGTGAAAGACATGGGCGACAGCCCGGCTATAATTCCCGCCGAGGAGAACATCAGTTTCGGCTATGTGCGCAATGCGAAAGCCTACACTAAAGAGCTGATTGTGAGAGGTGCGAACCTCAACGGTGATATAGCTCTCTCGATAACTGAGGGCGATGTGACCCTCTCCTCCAGTTCCATATCCAAGGCCGATGCGGAGAGCGAGGATGGCGGTAAGGTGACGCTTACGCTCACACCCGCAGCGGCAGGAGAACAGACTGCCACGCTGCTGCTTACCTCTGATGGTGCGGACGATGTGGAGTGCAGCGTGACGTGGACAGCCGATATCGTTCCTGAGCATACCGACATGGCGGGTATGCGTACCGCGTTGCCTGCTGCGGGCGAGGAGTATGGTGAGATATGCGTCTTCACTGGTAAGGCGGTAGTGACCATGATATATGAGGTCTCCTCCACGAAGTATATGACCGTCCAGGACGGGACAGGCGGCATCATCCTACGCGATATCATGATGGAAGGTGCGCTCTTTGACGGCATTGAGGTTGGCGATGTGCTGACCGGCATATATGGAGCATACTCTCCTGTGTTTGGCTCTAACTATTTTGACCTGTACGACTATAAGACAGTAACTGAGGAAACCGTGGAGGCCGTCCCCGTCGAAGCCTCACTTGCTGCCATACAGGCAGACGGCGCGGCCTATGAGGGTCGTCTGGTAAAACTGACTGGGGTGACCATTACGCCTCAGGAGGGTAATGCCGCATTTGAGTACGGCAAGAATCCTGCCATAGGGCAGGACGGTGCGACGGCCACTCTGCGCCTCTTTGCCGGGCACGATTATATCGGCCAGACAATACCGGCTCAGGCCGACATCGTGGCCGTATCGACAAGCGGCAACGGCTCTATGTTCGCGCCGCGTGCCATGAGCGACATCATTGCTGTGACCGAAGACCCGGAGCCTCCGGTTGAGGAGTCGGACAACCTCTTCCTCAATGGCGGTTTTGAGGAGTGGAGCACTTCTCCTTTCGGAACATCGTGTGCCGATTGGACTTTGCCTCTCGGTGGCGCGGAGCAGGAGACTGCCGATGTGATTGAGGGTAACTCTGCCCTGAAAATCACCAGCGGCCCGATGAACACCAACTCGCTCTCTCAGGAGATAGGCGGCTATCCCAATCCGTTCGTTGCGGGACAGACATACGAGATGTCCATTAACTATAAGGTGCTGACGAGTGTGGAGGGCAAGGACCTCAAATTGGAATGCGTCTGGTCAAGCACACGTGACGGCGACCTTGACCACGATGCCGGGCTCCTTCAGACCGACTGGTTCACTTCTGCCGGTTGGGAGAGCAAGACCATAACGACCACTGTGCCTGAGGGCGCGACCACATTCAAGTTCATACTCACCATGCCTAAGGGCGCGGTAGTGCTTTTCGACGACTTCTCGTTTACCGAGAAAGTCTCTTCTGAGCCTGCGCTCTCCGTGACTCCGCTCACGCTTCCCGGCGTTACTTGCCGGATTGGCGAAGAGGCTAAGTTCTCCGAGGTGAACATTGTCTACGCCAATCTCGGCCGCGGCCTGACTTTTGACATCACGGGTGCTGACCGCGCCATGTTCGCTTGGGATACCGTGCGCGTTACTCCGCGTCAGCTGCTGCTGAACATCGCCTACCGTCCTACGGAGATAGGTACGCACAAGGGCATGATGATAATCGAGTCGCCCGACCATTCGGAGCTTAACACGACAATACCGCTCAGCGGCAGCGCGTTCGATGCCTCCGCACGGCCTGTCATCACACTGACACCCTCCGTGATACCTCCGTTCACGGTAGAGGAGGGCAGTGACAGCACATTCCGTTTCACGCTGACCAGTGAGAACTGCATGGATGACATCAGCATCCGCATGGAACACATTAAGGGAGAGGGCTTCGTGGTGAGTGACAGCTATGTGGTTAAGAACACTGTAGTCGATATGAGTGTGACGTTCCGTCCCGTTGTGGCGGGTGAATACGAGTCGCGCATGACATTCTCTACACCCGAGGGCGACGATGTGGTCCTCACTCTCACCGGTACGGCAACCGAAAAGACTGGCGAGACCGTGAAGGACTATCTGACCTCTTTCGAGTTTGACATGAGCAGCCCGCGCAAGCTCCTCCTCGAACGCTTCGACGGCGTGGCGCACAACAGTACGCTGACTGTCGGCGGCTGGAGCAATGTGGTTCTCAAAGGCGACCGCCCGTGGTGGGGATTTGCCGAGACCGATGCCGAAACGGGCGACACGCTCAACCGTTGTGCCAAGGCCACGGCATATCAGTATCAGCAGGAAGGCGGTGATGAGTGGGAGATGTGGCTCATGACACCCGCTCTCGATTTCGCTAACGCCGAGTCGAAGATGTTCACCTTCCGCGTGATGGGCGACTTCATGTTTGAGGGGCACCAGAGTGCGCTTGAACTATACTACATAGACACCATACCTGGCGAGGACTCCTATTTTGGAAAGGTAGATATGGAAATGCCCTCTGTGCCCGACCTCAACGGCGAGTGGAGCGAGATACACATGGACCTCGACGGACAGAACATAGCCGATGTTTTCTTCATGGCGTTCCGCTTCACGGGTATATGCGGCGATGCCAATAGCGTGACCTATCAGGTGGACGATGTCTCGTTCGGGCGCACAGACCTGGCCGTCATAAAGCCCTCGGTGACGGAGCTTGTGATGACCTCTGTCCCTGGCAGGGAGACCGTCTCTGAGCCGGTAAAGGTGACTGGCGACAACCTTGTTGAGCCGATTCTCCTGAAAGTCGGCGGCAGCAATCCGTCCAACTTCACCCTCTCGACCTCTGTCGTCCCTGTTGAGGGCGGCGAATTCACCGTCAAGTTCAAGTCGGACAACGAAGGGGTACACGAGGCCTATGTAAAGCTCTCGTCACGCGATGCGGCTGACAAATATATCCCGATGTCTGCATTGAACAAGACCGCTTCTAGCACGGACGATGTTGTGCTGATGTCCTCGTTCGCGTGGACAGACGGCGGAGTACTGTATATCGATGTGGCCGAGGAGGCAGAATACGTGCTGTACGGCTTGGGCGGACATAGGTTGCTTGACGGAGTGGCCTCCGCCGGTCTGACCGGGCGCGCACTGTCGCTCCCCGCAGGTGTATACATCTTGAAAATCAAGACAAGCGGGGTAGAAGAAGTCCATAAGATAATATTGAAATAAGATTGTTTTATTAGTGTTTTTTCATTAGATTATAGGTGGAAGAGGGCATGCCGTTGAGGTATGCCCTCTTTTTCTGCACAAATTTCATACCCTCTTCATACCCTCTCCCCGCGCCTTCCCCGGAGTCACACCCCGTCCCTCAGCTCTCACTCCCGCATATAGCTTCCGCCCCCTCCCTCCGTACCGGATGTCCCTCCTCCCGGCAAAGCTCCGCCGCGTTTGTCTCAGCCACGACTTTCGCTATCTTTGTGTTCGCGCACAAGATAGGCTTCGGTTCGGCAAACCTCAAACAAGTTTGGCTTTGCACTCACCTTTCGCTATCTTTGCACTCCGTTTTAACGATTATGGAATACAACACATACACACTTTCCAACGGCCTGCGCCTCCTGCACGTCCCCGAGGAGATGCCTGTCGCCTACTGTGGCGTGGCGGTCAACGCCGGCACACGCGATGAACTGCCCGACGAACAGGGCATGGCCCACTTCGTCGAACACATGCTCTTCAAAGGCACAGCCCGCCGCCGCAGCTGGCACATCATCAACCGCCTCGAGTCCGTCGGCGGACAGCTCGATGCCTACACCACAAAGGAGGAGACCTTCGTCTACGCCACGCTCCCCGTGCGCCACACAGCACGCGCCTTCGAACTCCTTGCGGACGTGCTCTTCTCATCGCAATTCCCTGCTCGCGAGATGGAAAAAGAGATGGAAGTAGTCCTCGACGAGATACGCAGTTACAACGACTCCCCCTCCGAACTCATATACGACGACTTCGAGGAGATGCTCTTCCCCGCCGACCCCATCGGGCGCAACATACTCGGCACCGAAGAGAGCCTCGCCTCCTTCACCCCCGAGAAGCTCCGCGCCTTCACCCGCCGCTGCTACACCACGGACGAGATGGTACTCTTCTTCATGGGCGACATCCCCTTCCCCCGCCTCCTCCGCATGGCCGAACGCCACTTCTCCGTCCCACCCACGCGCCGCACATTCACCCGCCCCGCCCCAGGCGAATATCTCCCCGCCTCGCGCTCTATGGACAAGGACACCTTTCAGGCACACTGCATGATAGGCACACGCTGCTGCGCCGCCGGTGCCGAAGAGCGCATCCCCCTCGTACTCCTCAACAACATACTCGGCGGCCCTAACATGACCAGCCGCCTCAACATGGCAGTCCGCGAGCGGCACGGCCTTGCTTACACCATAGAGAGCAGCATGACCAACTACACCGACACCGGCGTATGGAGCATCTACTTCGGCTGCGATGCCAAAAACCTTCGCCGCGCCCTCTCCCTCTGCGGGCATGAGATGGAGCGGCTCATGGAGAAGCCCCTCCCCGCATCCCGGCTACGCGTTGCGCAACGACAGCTTGAAGGGCAGGTGCTGATAGGCAACCAGAACCGCGAGAACCTCATACTTGCCCTCGCGAAAAACTTCCTCCAGCGGCTACCCCTCCGCTCCGACGACGAGGCGCTATCCATCGTCCGCGCCGTCACACCCGAACGCCTCATGCACCTCGCCCGCACCCTGTTCGACCCCTCCCGCCGCTCAATACTGACGTATAAATAACCCTATCATAAACATCATGACACTCAAACAAGCCCACAAGCTCTCCGACGAGGCCGACCGCCTGATTGACGACTACATCGCCTCCCATTCCGACCCCGAGCCCGACTACCTCCGCCGCGTCACACGCGAGACGGCTCTCCACGTCATAAACCCACGCATGATGAGCGGACACCTTCAGGGGCGCATCCTCCGTATGTTCGTCGCCATGCTCCGCCCCCACCGCATCCTCGAGATAGGCACATTCTCCGGCTACTCCGCGCTCTCCATGGCCGAAGCCCTCACCGACGGCGCAGAGCTCCACACCATCGAAGTCGACGACGAACTCGAAGACTTCATCCGTGCCCAGTTCGCCTCCGTACCCCACGGCAGCCGCATCACCCTCCACATAGGCGATGCCCTCGATGTCATACCACGCCTCGGCGGCCACTTCGACCTCGTATTCATCGATGCCGACAAACGCCTCTACTCCTCCTACTTCGACCTCGTGCTGCCCCTCCTGCCCCCCGGCGGCATCATCCTCGCCGACAACACCCTCTGGGACGGCAAAGTGCTTCTCCCCAATCCCCCCTCCGGCGACCACCAGACTCTCGCCATCAAGGCATTCAACGACCGCATCGCCGCCGACCCCCGCGTCTCCCGCGTCATCCTCCCCCTCCGCGACGGACTCACCCTCATACGCAAGCTCTGACCCCTCCCTCCTCTCCCTTGCTCCGCAAACATTCGCGGCGCAGAGGCGTGACCCGTCTCCTGCGCCGCATCTCTTCTCCTCACTGCCTGTTCCCCCTCACTGCCGCTTCTTCGCTATCCGCGCCCGTATCCGCGACAGCGACTGCGGACGCAGGTATATATATGACGCTATGTCTTTCAGCTTCACAGTCGTGAGCAGCTGCGGCTTCTTCCTGACGAGATAGAGATACCTCTTCTCCGCGCTTATCTCCGTCATGTTCATCATCCACTCCTCCACACCCATATACAGCCGTTCCATGTGCCGGCGGAAAAAGTTCGCTATCTCCGCATCCTCCGCCGACAGCCGTTCCACATCCTCCTTATCCGTCCTGTACAGCCTGCTGTCGCACTCCGCCACTATCCCCAACTCCGACGGCCTGCCGCACAGATACCCCTGCGACGAGAACACCGCCTCCCCCTCCGTGGCAAACCAGATAGTGCTCTCCTCCTCGCCTTGCTTGAACGCCCTCAGTATCCCCTCGGCCAGCAGGTAGAGGCCCGTCTCAGTCTCTCCCTCCCTCACCAGCGTCTCGCCCCTCCTCAGCCTCACTGTGCTCATCTTCTCTTCCAGCTTCGCCCTGCTCCCCTCAGACAGCCGCGCCACCTCCAGCATCTCCGCATCCCCCTCCCTCATGGCCTCCTTCTCTCCCTCACAATGAAATACACCGACACGATGCACGTCAGCACCTCCGCCGCAGGCACTGCCAGCCACATCCCCGCCGCGCTCCCCATGATTGACGGCAGAGCGATAAACGTCAGAGCCAGCAGCACATACCCCCTCAGCAGCGTGATGGCATTGGCAGGCGCGGGTCGCTCTATGCTTTGCAGATAGTTGATGAGCACTATGTTCACCGCGCAGAATATCATCCCCGACGCGAACAGCGGAAGCCCATCCACCGCATAGCTGTATGCCGCCTCATCCGCCGACAGGAACATCCCCACTATCACCCTCCTGCACACCGACAACCCGATAGCTATCACAATGCCGCCCCCCACAGCCGCCTTCATCGCCATCCGCAGCATCGCCCTCACCCTCTCCCCGTCACCCCTCCCGTAATTGAAGCTCCATATCGGCTGTGCCGACTGACCCACAGAGTTGAACGCGAGGAAAATGATAGGGAACAGATAGCACACGATGCTGTATGCCGCCACACCGTCCTCCCCCAGGTGCGCCATGAACACATAGTTCCCTATGAACATCATGCAAGCTATCGCACCCTCGCTCAGAAACGACGAGAACCCCATCCTGCACATATATCTCATATTCCTCAGCGTCAGCCTCATGCTGTTGCGGCTCAGCTTTATCCTCGTCAGCCTTATCTGCTTCCCCTTGAAGCACAGATAATATATGATTAACCCCGCCCCAATCACATAGCCGATACTCGTGGCAAGCGCCGCGCCGAACATCCCCCACTCGAACACCAGGATAAACAGATAATCCAGCACAATGTTGATGACCGCCGCCGTGATATTGCACACCATAGCATACTTCGGCGCGCCGTCCACCCTCACGAAAAACATACCCATCGTCAGCACCGCGCTGAAAATCAGAAACGGCACAAACCAGTCCAGATACTCCAGCGCGAGCGGCATAAGCCTCTCCGAGCTGCCGAGAAACATCACCGTCTCCCGCCGCAGCGCCATCACCGCCCCCCACAGCACAGCCAGTATCACACAGCTCCCCGCTATCGCCTGCGTCACATTGATGCTTGCAGTCCTCCTCTTCCCGTGCGACAGGTGTATCGACGCCACCACCGCGCCACCCGTCCCGAACATCAGGGCCACGCCCGTATTTATCAGGAACAGCGGGGCAGTGATGTTCACCGCCGCCAGCGCGTCGCTCCCTATCCCGTGCCCCACGAAAATCCCGTCCGTAATCACGAAAATCGCCGAAAACACCATCCCCACCAGCGTAGGCAGCAGCAGCTTCCTGAACAGCCGCCCGAGGTTCATCCCTCCGAAATCGATACTGTCTTTCATCTCCATAACTTCACGTCCTCCTATTGGTTTAATGTATATACACTCACTATTCTCTCACTATTCACTCACCTTACCCTCTCCTTCCCGGCCACACTCCCCGCGCCGCCTCACTATTTCTCCCGCCCCTCCTCACCGTCACCCTCTGCCACTCCCATACAGCCTCTCCGCCATGTCCATGCTGCCTCTCCATCATTTCAGTGCCCCCCCTCTGCCTTTTCGCCAACGTATCTACACCCCCTCACCGCCTCTCCTATGCCGCCACTCAGCCATGCTTATGCCTCCTCTCCACCTCTCCCGCTCTGCCCATTCACTGTACCCGAGCAGCCTCTCCGCCTTTCTCATGCAGCACTTCCGCCGCGCCCCTCTCTTCCGCCTCCCCTCTCTCCCTCATCCCCCAAATCACCCCCTCCCGAAAACGCTGCAAAATTACGGCTTTTTCCCCGTTGCATAAATTAACCCGTGTTACTTTCTTCCCCCAGCCCCACCGCAACTCCTCCTCAGTCTCACCACAACCCCACCATAGCTCCTCCGCATTCCCGTCCGATACCCCTGCCGGGCCCTCCCCGCCCTCTTCCTCCGCGCTCCTTTCCCCTAAGCAAAGCCCCCATCTTCCGTCCCTCATCCCCTCTCCCTCTTCAACTGCAAAAAGTGGTTAAAAACACGTACTCTCGAGCGAGCAGCCAGCCAGCTCCGAGCCAACAGCCCGCCCTCTCCCTCCTTCCCACGCACCTCACTCTCAGCCCCTCCCTCCTCTCTCCACAGAAAAATATCTTCTCATAACCCCCTTGCACCCTTTGCCGTTTCAAATTAATGTCGTACCTTTGCAGTCCGAAATATTATCCATGCCTTATAGGTGTTAATAGTCAGGTGGTTAGCTGCTTGCATGATGAATTAGCCCATCCTGCTCGCAAGCGTTTTGCCTGACAGAATGTTTATCAAATCATTTTTTAACGTTAATTTATCGTGGATACATTAAGCTACAAAACCGTCTCTGCCAACAAGGCGACCGTAAAAAAAGAATGGGTCGTGGTAGATGCTACGGATATGGTATTGGGCCGCATGGCCTCTAAGGTTGCCAAGCTCCTGAGGGGTAAATACAAACCTAACTTCACCCCCCACGTTGACTGCGGCGACAATGTCATCATCATAAACGCCGACAAGGTAAGGCTCACAGGCAAAAAATGGACTGACCGTATCTATCTCACTTACACCGGCTATCCCGGCGGCCAGCGCTCCATCACACCCGAACGCCTCATGAAAAAAGGCCCGGACCGCCTCGTGAGAAAAGTCGTGAAAGGCATGCTCCCGAAGAACATCCTTGCCGACGCTCTCATGCGCAACCTTTACATCTATGCCGGCTCTGAGCACCCGCATGCCGCCCAGCAGCCCAAACTCATCGATTTGAACAAGATTAAATAAGGTAGGATATGGAAGTGATAAACGCAATAGGTAGAAGAAAATCGGCCGTGGCGCGCATATACGTCAAGGAAGGCAATGGCAACATCGTGATAAACAAACGCGAGCTTGCTAACTACTTCCCCTCTCCACTGCTCCAGTACGTGGTCAACCAGCCGCTCAACCTCCTCAACGTCGCAGGCAAATACGACATCAAAGTCAACCTCAACGGGGGCGGGTTCAACGGTCAGGCTGAGGCGCTCCGCCTCGCCATAGCGCGTGCACTCGTAAAAATAAACGCCGATGACAAGCGCACTCTCAAAGTAGCCGGCTTCCTCACTTGCGACTCCCGTCGCGTAGAGCGTAAAAAGCCCGGTCAGCCGAAAGCCCGCAAGCGTTTCCAGTTCTCGAAACGTTAATGCGTCCGCGCCTTCTCCGCGCGGCATGACGCTCCGGGGCTTCATCCCCCTTGCCGCCGCGCACGGGTTGGCCGCGACTTTCGCGCACACAAATTGTTTAGTATCTAAATCATTTAGACTCACCTGCCCGCAGGTGGCTGCTTGATGATTGCTTAAACAACGGCAGATGTCCACGCGGCATCTGCAAAGTAAAAGGAAAGTAAACAAGAAAAATAACCAAAGAACTATGTCAGTAACATTCGAAGACTTATTGAATGCAGGTGCTCACTTCGGACACCTCAAACGCAAATGGAATCCGGCTATGGCTCCCTACATATTCATGGAGCGCAACGGCATCCACATCATCGACCTCCACAAGACAGTGGCAAAGATAGATGAAGCCGCAGCCGCCATGAAACAGATAGCCAAATCCGGCAAGCGCGTACTCTTCGTCGCTACCAAAAAGCAGGCGAAACAGGTAGTCGCAGAGCTTGCCAAGGACGCGGCAATGCCTTACATCACAGAGCGTTGGGCAGGCGGTATGCTCACCAACTTCCCCACAATCCGTAAGGCAATCAAAAAGATGGGAACCATCGACAAGATGACCGCCGACGGCACATTCGACGCCCTCTCAAAGCGCGAGAGACTACAGATATCCCGCCAGCGCGCCAAACTCGAGAAGAACCTCGGCTCCATCGCCGACCTCAGCCGTCTCCCGGCTGCTCTCTTCGTAGTTGACGTGATGAAAGAGCACATCGCCGTCGCTGAGGCAAAACGCCTCGGAATACCTGTATTCGGTATAGTCGACACAAACTCCAACCCCGTCGGCATAGACTTCGTCATACCCGCCAACGACGACGCGACAAAATCCATCGAACTCATCGTGGCTGAGATGACCGCCGCTCTCAAAGAGGGGGCTATGGAGCGCAAACTCGAAAAAGTCGACAGCGAAGAGGCCGCTGAAAAACCCGAAGTGAGGGAAAAGCGCACACGCGCAAAAAGAACCCCTCGCGCTGAAAACACAGCAGCCGAAGCTCCTGCCGCTGACGAGAAATAAACGGTTCATTTGCCGGCTTTTATAATTGACAAAGCGTTACAGGACATCCTGCTGAGACAGTATGTTTTGTGACGCTTTTCTTTGACCTAGACTAAACTATATTCAATAACCAATTAAATCAGTTTGACATTATGGCAGTAACAATGGCGGAAATCTCAAAACTCCGCACAATGACCGGCGCAGGTATGATGGATTGCAAAAACGCACTTACCGAAGCGAACGGCGATATGGAAAAGGCTATAGAACTCATCCGCAAGCGCGGACAGGCCATCGCTGCTAAACGCAGTGACCGTGAGGCATCTGAGGGTTGCGTACTCGCTGGCGAAAAAGGCGGCTTCGCAGCCATCGTCGCCATCAAGTGCGAAACCGACTTCGTGGCAAAGAACGCCGACTTCATCGCGCTCACAAAGAACGTCCTCGAAGCCGCGCTCGACGCAAAACCCGCTGACATCGAAGCCCTCAAAGCATTGCATATTGGTGGACGTTCGGTAGCCGACCTCATCACAGAGCGTTCCGGCGTGACCGGCGAGAAAATGGAGCTCGGCTACTACGAGTTCGTCAACGGTGCCTACACCATAGACTACGTACACCCCGGCAACAAGCTCGCCACCATCGTGGCATTCGCCGAGGACTCAGTAGAGCGTCAGGCCGCGCGTGACATCGCTATGCAGGCTGCCGCGATGAACCCCGTTGCCCTCAACCGCGACTCCGTCCCGGCCGACATCATCGAGAAAGAGCTCGAGATTGGCCGTGAAAAGGCACGTCAGGAAGGCAAGCCCGAAAACATGCTCGACAAGATTGCGCAGGGCCGTCTCAATAAATTCTTCCAGGAGTCCACGCTCATGGAGCAGGAATTCATCAAAGACAACAAAATGTCAGTCTCTGCATACGCTAAGGCTAACAACTGCACCCCGATAGCATTCAAGCGCGTTACTCTCAATCAGGAGTAACCCTCTCCTGGACATCATCGGGACAATTCATACATAACATCGCGAAGGCGGCGTCCACTCCGGATGCCGCCTTTCCTTTTAAGTGGCAGTTCAAAATTAATTGTATATCTCTTGCAGGCTATTTTGCAGCCATTTTCTTTTCGCGCAAACGGGAGCATAGCGGGCTATGTGACCGTTAAGCGGGAAGAAAAGAGCGCAATA
>CALUOH010000044.1 GCA_944322025.1 uncultured Bacteroidales bacterium
TCTCCAGAGACGGCTCAGGATTAGGTGTTACAGGAGCGGGCCTTCCGTCAAGGCCGGCCTTGACGGAACAACGTGACGAACGATTTATTTTTGTCCTATAACTGTAACGCTTATTCAGGACTAGACATGCGGTGTTCCGGAGCTGTTTCAGTGCCAAGGCACCCCCCGTATATCTCCAGACTGTAAAGGTTGTCTTGCCACATGATTAAGTCAACTGGTTCTTCATATGTGCCATATCCGACAAATATGACGACATTGGAGAACTGCGGCATATTCTGAATGGCAGTGGCGAAATCGGGGAACGCAGTGGCCCATGATCTGCCATCACCTCCACTTGAACCCTGCTTGATGAAGAGGGTGTCATTGGTCTGTGCAAACATTGTTCCGAGAGAAAGGAACAAAAAGAGAACGGATGTAAATATTTTGGCTTTCATAATCAATCTGCATTTGTATTCTCCTCATAGTTTAGGAGAAGATGTTTATAACTGAAAGAATGGTGATTGTGACAACTAACATTGCCAACAAGATACGCACCCAAAACAGGGTGGGTAACAAGAGCAAACGTACAGAGAGTTTTCGGGATGTGGATTATGCCTCACGTGGGGCGTTAGTGTTCACGGCAGGGATGCGCTGTAACGCTGCGCTCCGTGCGACCCGACAGAAAGTCTCAGCAGAAAGGGACGAGTCGCCGTGAGGTTGACCGCTCCTTGATTATTTGAAAGAATATGTGTGAGCAGAAGTGTTTCATCGCTTTTTTATAGATTCTTAGATTGGTACTTCATTTGTCACGGGGCAAATATATGTATTGTTTTTGAGATATGCAATAGCAGATGCGATTTTTTTTGAAATATTTCGCAAGAGGATAGTGTGGAGGTAGTGAGGACGTTCGGAGCTGCTTCGGCGAGAGTACGTCTTTTTAACCTTGATTAATACTGTGGTGTCGGGAGAGGTGAGGGTAGTGGTGGCCTGCGGGTAGGGAGGACGTTCGGAGGATGTAAGGCGAGAGTACGTATTTTTAACCTTGATTTGCATTTGGGAAGTGGGGAGGGAATGGTGGAGGATGGGGGGCGGCGGGAGGAGGGTGAGATTATATGGGGCGGGAGTTTGGCTGTGTGTGGGGTTTTTGCTACCTTTACACAAGGAAAGGAGGAGGCTGGCGGCAGTCCGGAAAATGGCGGCTGCCGTGGTGTGGGGGTGAGTGGGCTGTGTCCCGTGCTGTGCAGGAGGGGTGTGTGCCGGTATGTGCGGCAGGGGAGGCATGGGGAGAGAGAATAGTGTAATATCTGAATATATATTTGAAGAGATTATAGGAGTTATGAGAAAGGCGATAGTGACGGCGGCAATGATGTTAGCGACGGCGGTGATGGCTGCCGCAGGGGCTTTCCGTAATGAGGGGAGCGAGTGGAGATGGATTTACAGTCTCAACGACGAGCAGGCGGAGGCGTATGCGCGGACGAAGGGGAGAGACGGGGGCAAGGAGGTGCTGAGGGAGGCCGTGCTGGGCGCGGCGGTGGACTCGGTGCGCACGGGCGAGGGTTGCGAGGAGAGGCTGCGGTGGAGGATGGAGGTATTGCCGAGGGGGAATTATCTCGTGGTGTGGACGGAAGGGTCGACGCTGACGGGGGAGATGAGGACTAACGGGGGTCTGCATATGTTTGTCGCGGGCTGCGAGAAGGGGCGCATGGAGCTGGTGCTGACTGACGCGGAGGGGCGGAGAGTGACGGGCGCGGAGGTGACTGCCGGAGGCAGAAGGGCGAAGGAGAGAGAGGGGGGAGTGTATGTGGCGCGGACGGGCCGTCAGACGGAGAAAGGGGCGGCTACGGAGTGCGTGAGAGTGAGGTACGAGGGGCATAACGTGTACTTTACCGTGGGGGTGAACCGTTACGGGAGAGTGTGGAGAGGCGAGGCGAGAGCGGAGAAGGGGGATGTGTACGGGAAGAGCTTCGTCACGACGGACAAGCCGGAGTATAAGCCGGGGGAGAGGCTGAGGTGGAAGGCGTACGTGGTGGACCGCAAGGGGCGCGCTGTGACGGAGAGGATGAAGGTGAGCATGGGCGGCTATGTGCGCGGGGGTGTGTACAAGGAGATGAGCCTCGGCGAGGCGGAGGCCGTGACGGAGGGGGTGTATACGGGCGAGACGGTGCTGGCGGACTCGCTGAACCTGAGAGAGGGGGCGACTTACACCCTTTTCCTGACGGACGGGAAGGGGCGGAGAAGCCCTGCGGCGCAGTGGAGATACAAGGACTATAAGCTGACGGGGGTGAGGATGACCGTGGAGGCGGACGACGTGCAGTACCGTGGACGGGATTTGCGGCTGAGGGTGAGTGCTGTGGATGAGAACGGGGAGCGGCTGCCCTACGGCGCGATAAAGGTTACGGCGCAGCCGATACGCGTGGACGAGATATTCGCGGAGAGGGTGGTGATGAGGGATGTGCTGTTCAGCCGTGAGGCGGAGCTGGCGGCAGAGGGGGAGACGGAGATAGCGTTGCCGGGGGCGGAGATGCCGGCGGCAAATATGCTGTACGCGTGCCGGGTGGTGCTTACGGACGCGGAGATGAACAGCCATGAGCAGACGGTGTATGTCACGTATTACCACAGCCGTGAGGAGGTGAGGATAGAGAGCGCGGGGAGCGGGAATGTCACTGTGGAGTATATGAGGGACGGCGAGCGCGAGAGGCGGGACGTGGAGGTGTACGGCATGACGGCGGACGGCACGCAGAGGCTGATATACAAGGGTAAGACGGGTGGCAAGGTGCATGTGCCGCAGGTGTATAGCAGGATTTACGCCGTGTGCGGGGAGACGAGGAGCGAGACGACACCGAACCTGTACGGGAGCGCGGTGTGCAGCGCGGAGATAGAGGCGGATACGGTGAAGGTGAAGATAGAGGGAGAGGACGGCGGAGCGTTCAACTACATGATATACTGCGGGAAAGAGCTTGTGGCCGAGGGGTGCGACACGGCGTTTGCGATGACGGAGAGGGTGAGACGGAGGGAGGATTACACGGTGAGGGTGTCGTATATCAGCGACGGGAACATGTACAACAGCGTGACGGTGGCGCGGTATGACAGGGAGAGGCTGTATGTGGATGTGGAGAAGGCGGACGAGGTGGCGCCGGGCGACAGCGCGGAGGTGGTCATCAGGGTGAGAGACGTGAGCGGACGGCCAGTGGCTGGGGCTGACATCACGGCTATGGCGGTCACGGCGAAGTTCGGCGACGCATGGGGCAGGGGAGTGATGCCCAAGGCGTGGGACGAGGGCGACGATGTGTGGCAGCCGCCATTCAACGGGTATGCCTACCGCCTGTCGGCAATGCGGACGGGGGACGTGGACGCGGAGGTGATGGCGCGATACGCGCTTGGCGGGCTGGACTACTACCGCTTCATGTATCCGGAGCGGGCAGTGGCGGAGCACCGTGTGCCGACGGCGGACGGGAGCGCGCAGATAGCCCCGTATGTGGTGAAGGAGGGGAGGATAGTGCCCACGGCATACGTGATGATAGACTGGCAGCCAGTGTGGGCGGGCTGGGCTACGGAGAGGCAGCCGTATTCGTTCGCCGTGAAGGAGGGGAAGCACACAGTGGCTGTGAGGACGGCAGACAAGATGGTGGCTGTGAAGAATGTGACCGTCAGCAAGGGGGAGAAGCTGATGCTGGCGATAAACGCGGAGGGTGAGAAGACGGAGCCGTATGAGGTGGCGGTGCAGGAGATGAAGATCAGGCCGGGCGAGGAGGAGCAGAGGTACTTCGCGCGGTATATGCTCATGCCATACGTGACGGACGGCAACGGGGGCATGACGTATATCAGAGGTGCACGCGGCGGGGTGTACAGGCTCGATGAGACAGAGAGCTACGCATCGTGGGTGCGCGAGAGTGTGCGGACGGTGGCCCTGTTCGGGCGGCAGGGGAGCGTGGTGTACGACAAGGGGCTGAGCGCGGACTCTATGCCGTTCAACGGGCGGCAGGGGTATGCGTATATGTTTGACTTTGCGGCGCGGGGGACGGTGATGGCGGAGACGGAAGAGGCGCAGTGGCCCAAGGATATGCGGCGGGCGACGGCGGACGTGAGCCGGACTACGGGCGACAGCGTGCTGACGGCGGAGGCGGTGAACGCGGAGATGATGAGACGGATAAGGGCGCAGAGGAGAGAGATTTACCCGACATATATCGGAGATACAAAAGGCGAGACGGCCGTGCTGCACTGTATGGGGGCAGGGGACGGCGCGCTGAACTATCTGTTAGTGGACGCGGAGACGGACAGCGTGAGGGCGTACAGCGGTGCGCTGCGGGGTAATTTCTACAATATAAGGCGGGGCGAGTACAGGCTTATAACGTTGGCCGAGAGAGGCGGATGGAGAGAGGACACGGTGACCGTGGGCGAAGGGGCGACGTATGTCAGGACGGACAGCGCGATGAGGTACGATGAGAACGCGAGGATGAGGGGGTACGCGAGGATGATGGACAGCGTGGTGGCCAAGCGGTATGACGTAGAGATGTCGGTGTACAGGCGGAACAGACTGATAGACGCGCTGACGGGGACGGCGGACGGAACGCGGATGAACGAGACGGTGATGATGAAGAGCACGGCGGGGAGAGTGCCGGCAGCTGCGCCTGCGGCGGATTATGCAAACAACAAAGGCTTCGGCGGTGAGGCGGAATTGGCGGTTGAAGAGGCCGCTACGGCGGACATGGATGTCGAGGCGGTGATGGCGGAGATAAGGAGCGCGTTCTGCGATGTGGCATACTGGTATCCGACACTGCGGACGGACGAGAGGGGCGAAGTGAGGGTGACGGTCAGATACCCGGACGACCTGACGCGGTGGAACGAGTACTTTGTGGCGATGAAGGGGCGGCAGAGAGGCTTTGCCGCGAAGAGCACGGAGGCACGCAAGGAGGTCACGGGGAGGCTGTATGTGCCGCAGTTCCTGACGGAGGGCGACACGGTGGAGGTGACGGGCGGCGCGGTGAACTACACGGATACGGCCATGTGGCTCGTGCGCAGTTTCATAGAGAAAGGGAGAGAGGTGAAGAGCGCGGCGGGCGAGGTGGAGAACGCGGTGTTTGACACGGCGGCAGTGGCTGCGGCGGGCGACAGCGTGAGAGTGGCGTATGCGGTGACCGACGCGGCGGGCAATTATATCGACGGGGAGAAGAGAAGCATAGGCGTGCAGCCGAAAGGGATGATGAAGACGGACGGTGAGTTCCATGTCATGGAGAGGAGCGAAGGGGCCTATGAGATTGACGGTGCGAAGTATGGCAGGCCGTTTGAACTGCATATAGAGGGCGATGTGACGGAGCTGATGAGGCGTGACGCGGAGAGGGTATTGGAGTGCAGGTTCGAGACGAACGATGTGTTGGCGGCGAAGCTGACCGTGCTGCTGATGATGCAGACGGACGAGGGGCTGAAGCCCGTGGAGAGGGCGCGGAACAGGCAGCAAATCAACAGCATCATAGGGCGGCTGGAGCGTAACCGCAATGCGGAGGGGCTGTGGAGCTGGTACGGGCGCAGGGAGGAGAGCGTGTGGTTCGTGTCGGAGACCGTGTACCGCGCTCTGTCGAAGGCTCACGACATGGGCTATGAGGTAGGCGCGATTAGGGACAAGAAGTACGTGGCATACGCCCTTGGGGCGATGGAGACGGCGAGCGAGGAGGTTAAGGTGGAGGCCGCCCTGCTTATGGCGGAGATGCAGATGCCCTTGGAGGCACGGGTCGTATGGCAGAGCATAGAGATCGACTCGCTGAGCGAACTGGGCAGGCTGAAGTATTGCCAACTGGCAGCGTATATGGGAGAGCTGTGCGGCGCGATAGACGCTGACACGCTGGCTGTGCGGTCGATGACTGGAGGACTGCACTATGAGTTGAGAGGCATGAGGCCGGAGGCGCGGCGCGTGGTTGTCGCGTCTGATGTGGAGGCGACGCTGGCAGTGTACAAGACGCTGAGGATGCGGGCGACGGCCGACGCGGCGGAGAAGTGCCGTGCGATAAGGCGTTGGCTGCTGAGCCAGAGGCGTTACGGCGGCTATTGGCGTAACTATAACGAGGGGATAAAGATACTTGATGTGCTGATGGCGGATATGTTTGCCGACGGCGGCAAGACGGCATGTACTGTCGTGGCGGACGGCAGGAGGCATGAGGTGAAGGGCCTGCCGTTCGACACCGTATTCCCGGCAGGGACAAAGGTGACGATAGAGAAGCGGGGCGGCGGCGAGGCGTTTGTCGGCACTGCCATGAGATATTGGGTAAACGATGTGACCGCTGGGAGCTATGACGGCATGAGCGTGGAGACGGAGTGGGAGAACGGTGGCGACACCCTGCACGCGGGCGAGGAGACGGAGCTCAGAGTGCGGCTCACGATGGAGAAAGATGCCGACTATGTGATGGTGAGAGTGCCTGTACCTGCGGGGTGCGAGTTGAAGAGGGGGTATTACGGCAAGTGGTTCAGCCGTTCGTACACGGAGTATTACAGGGACGAGGCGTGCCTCTTCTTCGAGTATATGCCGAAGGGGGAGCATGAGTTTACGGTGAGGGTGGTGAACCGCTTCGCCGGGGCATTCACGCAGAACCCCGTGCAGGCGGAGCTGTTCTATTTCCCGATGATGGGGGCGAACGGGGAGATGAGGCGAGTGGTGATAGAGTGATGCCCGCGAGGGAACGATGTCGTGCGGTGTGTGATATGTGTATTGTAGTAGGTGTAAAAAAGTTCCGCATTAAGGCTTGGTTGAGCCTAGGTTGAGGGTCGCTGAAAGTCAGCGGGGCGATTGCGGGATGCACGGGTGATAATGCGCAGTGTGAATGGTATGACTTTGTGCGCTGTCTCGGGACGACAGCGGCATAATAATTTAACGTATATTTCAGAATGAGGGAATACAGGCTGACGGACTGGTTGCCGACCACGAAAAAGGAGTTGGAAATCAGGGGTTGGGACGAGGTTGATGTAGTGCTTTTTTCGGGCGATGCGTATGTGGACCATCCGTCGTTCGGTGCGGCGGTCATAGGGCGTGTGCTCGAAGCCGAGGGGCTGCGGGTGGCGATAGTGCCGCAACCCGACTGGCGCGGCGATTGGCGCGACTTCAAGAAGCTGGGGCGGCCGAGGCTCTTTTTCGCCATTTCGGCCGGGTGCATGGACTCGATGGTGAACCACTATACGGCGAACAGGCGGCTGCGCTCGGACGATGCCTATTCACCAGACGGGCGTGCGGGGATGAGACCCGACAGGGCGACGACGGTCTATGCGCGGATAGTGAAAGAGCTTTATCCCGATGTGCCGCTCGTGATTGGGGGAATCGAAGCGTCGCTCCGGCGGTTTTCTCATTATGACTATTGGGATGACACATATCACAAGTCGATATTGATAGACACCGGGGCTGACCTGCTGGTGTACGGCATGGGCGAGAAGCCAGTTGCGGAGATAGCGCGGAGGATGAAGTCGGGCATGGGGATAGAGGCGTGCCGCGACGTGAGGCAGGTGGCTTACATGGCGGTAGAGAAGCCGGACGGTGCAGGGATTGTGTGGCTGTGTTCGCACGAGGAGTGCGCGCGGAGCAAGAGGGTGGCCGCTGAGACGTTCGGGGTGATAGAGGACGAGTCGAACAAGCTGAGCCAGAGCGTGCTGGTGCAGGAGGTGGACGGGCGTTATGTGGTGGTGAACCCCATGTGCGAGCCGATGACGACTGAGGAGCTGGACGCCGTGCACGAACTGCCGTTCACGCGGCTGCCGCACCCGAAATACAAGGGCAAGCGGCTGCCAGCGTTCGACATGATACGATGGTCGGTGAACACCCACAGGGGATGCTGGGGCGGTTGTGCATTCTGCACCATATCGATGCACCAAGGGAAATTCATCGTGTCGCGGTCTGAAGAGTCAGTGCTGCGTGAGGTGCGGCGGCTGGCGGAAGACCCCGATTTCAAGGGGTATCTGAGTGACCTCGGCGGGCCGTCGGCCAACATGTACATGATGGGCGGACGTGACAAGGGGCTGTGCGCGAAGTGCAAGAGACCCTCGTGCGCATTCCCGAAGGTGTGTCCCAACATGAACACAGACCACACCCCCCTGCTGGAACTCTACCGCAAGGTGGACGCATTGCCGTGCGTGAAAAAGAGCTTCATAGGCAGCGGCGTGAGGTACGACGTGGTGCAGCACGTGACGGGCGACGGGCGCATTGACAGGGCGAACACCGAATATGCCCGTGAGCTGATACGCAACCACGTGAGCGGGCGACTGAAAGTCGCGCCGGAGCATGTGAGCGATGGGGTGTTGCGGGTGATGCGCAAGCCGCCTTTCGTGCAGTTCCGCCAGTTCAAGCGGACGTTCGACGAAATCAACGGGCGTGAGGGTTTGCGGCAGCAGATAGTGCCGTACTTCATATCGAGCCACCCCGGCTGCACGCTGCGTGACATGGCGGAGCTGGCCGTTGAGACCCGTGAGCTGGACTTCCGGCTGGAACAGGTGCAGGACTTCACGCCTACGCCCATGACCCTCGCCACGGAGATGTACCACACGGGGCTTGACCCCCACACGCTGAAGCCTGTGGCCGTGGCGCGTACGCGCGAGGATAAGCTGGCGCAGCGGCAGTTCTTCTTCTGGTACAAGCCCGAGGAGCGTGAGGGCATAAGGCGGACGCTGCGGCGCATGGGCGCGGACGATTTGGAGCGGAGGCTCTTCGGCAGTGCGGCGCATGGCACTCCTTCACGCGGGCGGCAGGGCGGTTCTGATGGCAGTTCCCCTGCGGGCGGTTCACGGCGCGTGCGTCCTGGCGAGGAGGAGTGGCGGAGAGGAAGAAAGAGGTGAACGCGAAGGTATATGTGTGCGGGCGGGCATGAGCCAGAGGGCTTGTGTCCGCTTGCTTTTTGTAAGGGATGTGTCAGTGGACCGATGTGTGGCGGACGATGCCTTCATGCCGGACGCGGATGTTGTTGTAATGGTATTTCCCTGTGTATGTCAGGTTGTTCAGGTAGATTGGCGTTTGGGTGTCGCGGACAGATACGACTGATATGCCAGAGGCTTCGGGGTTGTTGTTATCGTGGATTAGAGTTTCGCCCCCGAAGTTGCCGAAAATGCGGAAACACGATATGCCGGGGTTGAGGCACAAGTCGAGCGGTGAGTATGAGCCGACCGAAAGGAACAGGAATACTTCTCCTTCAATACGGGCGAGCACGGAGTCGAGCGATGCCTCAGGCAGGGCGTTGTCAAAGTCAGAGCCGTCGAGGCGGCCGCTACCGGATGGGGAGACGAATATGTGTTGTGCGTAAGGAACAGGGTCTAAGCAAGGTCGATGCTCTTCTTCACAGGTGTGATGTTTAGCGGATTTTATGACGGAATTTCCGCGAAGTTCCATGCGGTAGAGGTGAACTTGGCATTTGTCAGGTGTGGAGATGCGACAGGTACATTTGTTTTTGGCTTTGAAAAGGTCAAGGTCAGCCACGAAAACGCTTGAGCCGCCTATGCTGCCAAACAACGTGAGAGATGAGAGGTTTCGGTTGCGTATGATAAGCTGTTCATAAGTGGCGTTGCCGCGATAGAAGACAGCATAGTCGCCTTTGGCTGAGGCCAGTTCACGTTGCAGGGCGGAGTGGGGCAGCGCATTGTCCCAAGAAGAGCCGTCGCGTTGGCCGCTGCCGTGTTTGGTCACGAAGAGAGGCGTAATATAGCGGTGGCGTGTGTCGATATGAAGCGTAGTATTGACGTTGTTTGTGCTGAGCGTGTCGATGTGTATTCCGTAAAGGTCTATGCTTACAACCGGGTCAGGCTTGCGTGAGTCAGTGAAATTTAAAGAGGGGAAGAATGCCAATCCATTTTCTGATATGACCGTCATGCGCTTGACCGCAAGCGAGGTGAAGTCTATGTCGAGCGCGTGGTATGAGCCTGAGCGCATCATAATGGTGATGGTGCTATCGTTACCGTTTATGAGGTCGGCAATACAGGTTGCGGCATTGTCCCAAGAAGAGCCGTCGCGCAGACCGCTGCCAAAAGGCGTGACGTAGAGAGTTTCCGCTTTCAGGTATGGACGGGCGAGGATGAGAAGCATCATTGCTGTAATGATGGCGATTTTACGTGTAGACATGATATTTATAGCTTTAAGTTATGTCCTTTGTATAAATTAAACGATTGTGTAATGGAAATATTGCGTGGGGGTATGAGTAGATTTGTGTGGCTGGCATGAACGGGAGTGAAAACTGTTGGGAAGATAGGGAGAGGATGGCTTGGAACTAGTTTGAGAGTACGTCTTTTTAACTTTAATTTATAATTGGGGAGGGCGGAAGAAAAAGAGGTGCGGCGGCTTTGCTCTCTCAGAATAAATCCCTACCTTTGTAGTGCATTAGCGCAGCGGCGCATCCGGCGCGTAGGACGGCGCTCTCACGGCGATACGGATATGGACGGCTGACCCGCCCCGCAGGCTTTTGCTTAGGAAAAAGCGTATGAAAAAAGAGGAATACAGGAAGCAGAACTGGCGACCGGGTACTATGATATACCCCCTGCCGGCGGTGATGGTCTCATGCGGGGCGAATGAAGAGGAATACAATGTCATGACCGCCTCATGGGTTGGCACTATATGCTCCGACCCCGCGATGTGCTACGTGTCGATAAGGAAAGAACGCCGTTCGTATGACATCGTGAAGCGCAACATGGCCTTCGTCATCAACCTCACCACTGAGGACATGGCCTTTGCCACCGACTGGGTAGGCGTGCGCAGCGGCCGTGACTACAACAAGTTCCACGAGATGGGTCTCACGCCCCGCATGGCGGAGATGGTGAGCGCGCCCATCGTCGTTGAGTCGCCCCTCTCGATAGAGTGCCGCGTCAAGGAGATTGTACCACTTGGTAGCCACGACATGTTCATCGCCGAAGTGGTCAATGTGCAGGCCGACGAGAGGTTCATCGATGCCGCGACCGGCGAGTTCCGTCTCTCCGACGCGAAGCTCATAGCATACAACCACGGCCACTATTACCGCCTCGGCGAGGAGATAGGCCGCTTCGGTTGGAGCGTCCGTAAGAAGAAATGAACGCCGTGCGCGTGCCAAAAGCAATACTGAAAAAAGCCAATATTAATAACCTTAATAATTATCTGAACATTACATGAAAAGAGACAATGTGATTTTCGACTTGATCGAAAAGGAGAGACAGCGTCAGCTGAAAGGCATTGAGCTGATAGCATCGGAAAACTTCGTCAGCGAGCAGGTTATGCAGGCGATGGGGTCAGTCATGACAAACAAATATGCCGAGGGCTATCCAGGCAAGCGTTACTATGGTGGCTGTGAGGTGGTTGACCAGTCCGAGCAGATAGCCATTGACCGTCTGAAACAGATATTCGGCGCGAAATGGGCTAATGTTCAGCCCCACTCAGGCGCGCAGGCTAACATGGCCGTATTCTTCGCCTGCCTCAATGTAGGCGACAAGTTCCTCGGCCTCAACCTTTCACACGGCGGTCACCTTTCACACGGTTCGCCGGTCAACATGTCGGGCATAAACTATAAGGCTCTCGAGTACAATGTACGCGAGGAGGACGGACGTGTCGACTACGACCAGCTTGAACGTGTGGCGCGTGCTGAGCATCCGAAGCTCATCATCGCCGGTGCTTCCGCATACAGCCGTGAGTGGGACTATGCCCGCATCCGTAAGGTAGCCGACGAGATTGGCGCGATATTCATGGTTGACATGGCTCACCCCGCAGGACTTATTGCTGCTGGTCTTCTCAATAACCCCGTGAAATATGCCCACATCGTAACTTCTACCACTCACAAGACTCTCCGTGGCCCGCGTGGTGGTGTTATCATGATGGGTGAGGACTTCCCGAACCCGTGGGGTAAGAAGACCCCGAAGGGCGAGATAAAGATGATGTCCGCGCTGCTTGACTCTGCCGTATTCCCCGGCATACAGGGCGGCCCGCTTGAGCATGTGATTGCCGCTAAGGCCGTTGCATTCGGCGAGGCTCTCCAGCCCGAATATGTTGACTATCAGAAGCAGGTGAAGCTCAACGCCTCCTGCCTTGCCAAGGCTTTCATGGACAAGGGCTACAAGATTGTCTCTGGCGGCACGGACAACCACTCCATGCTGCTCGACCTGCGCACCAAGTTCCCCGACCTCACCGGTAAGGTGGCCGAGAAGGCTCTCGTGGCTGCGGACATCACGACCAACAAGAACATGGTGCCGTTTGACACTCGCTCGCCGTTCCAGACTTCCGGACTGCGTTTCGGTACTCCCGCCATCACAACCCGTGGTGTCAAGGAGGACATGATGCCTGTGATTGTCGATTTCATCGACTGCGTGCTCTCTGCTCCTGAGGACGAGGCAGTCATTGCCGCTGTACGCAAGGAGGTCAACGAGATAATGGTTAAATACCCGTTGTTCGCTTGGTAATATCTTGATGGACAGACAATAAATAGAGGGAAACGCATGATGCAGTTCGTGCGTTTCCCTATGTTTTTTTTACTTTCAATATCTCATTATGCCGCGACTCTTGAAATGCGGCGGGCAAATGTCTTTATAACGGTTGGACTGTACTGTATGAATTGGTTGGTATTGTTTGTCGCGGGTCTGTTTGAGGTGAGCATGACCTTCTGCCTCGGCAAGACCCGTGATGCTGCGGGGGCGGAGCTATATCTTTGGATTGGGGCTTTCCTCATCTCTGCCCTCCTCAGCATGGGGCTGTTGGCTAAGGCCGTACAGACTTTGCCTCTCGGCACTGCGTATGCCATCTGGACTGGAATAGGTGCGTTGGGCACTGTGCTGGTGGGTATATTCGTATTTAAGGAGGCGGTGAGTTTCTGGAGGCTCTTTTTCATATTCACCCTCTTTGGCTCGATAGTAGGATTGAAAGTAGTCTCATGACTGGCGTATGTTTGAAAAGATAATAGAACTCCCTGACTCTCTCGACACTGTGGTCTTCTATGGAGTGAACAACTCCAACATGAGGCTGCTCAAGGACCTGCACCCCTCAATGAAAATCGTGGCGCGAGGGCATACCGTGAAAATCTCTGGCGCGGAAGAGCCCGTTTTGCAGCTGCTTTCCGTCGTGGAGAAACTCGCTGACTATGCCGTAAAGACCAATACGCTGACCGAGGAGCATGTCATGGAGGTGATAAAGGGTAACGAGATAGTTGAGCCGTCGCCCAACGAACATCTGATACTCCACGGCGTTGGGGGCAAGAGCATCATCGCCCGCACGGCCAACCAGCGCAGGCTTGTGAAAGCGTTCGGGGAGAACGACCTCATGTTCGCCATCGGCCCCGCCGGTTCGGGCAAGACATACACGGCCATTGCCCTTGCCGTCAAGGCACTGAAAAATAAGGAGGTGAGGCGGATAATCCTGAGCCGCCCGGCTGTCGAGGCTGGTGAGAAGCTCGGTTTCCTGCCCGGCGACATGAAAGAGAAGATTGACCCCTATCTCCAGCCGCTTTACGATGCCTTGCAGGACATGATTCCCATGTCAAAGCTCGCCGACTACATGGCCAACGGCACTATACAGATAGCCCCCCTCGCCTTCATGCGCGGGCGCACGCTCTCCGATGCCGTGGTGATACTCGACGAGGCGCAGAACACCACCGTGCCGCAGATAAAGATGTTCCTAACGCGCTTGGGCTTCGGCTCTAAGATGATTGTGACGGGCGATGTGACCCAGATAGACCTGCCCATAAGTCAGAAGTCCGGTCTGATTGACGCGCTTCATGTCCTCAACGGCGTGAAGGGCATAGCCACCGTGGAGTTCGACCGCAGCGACATAGTGCGCCACCGTCTCGTCCTGCGCATTGTCGAGGCCTATGCTGGTGCTGGGAAATAATGCCGTGCTCAGATAAAATAAAAACGCCCATGACAGCTCAGCCGTCATGGGCGTTCTCCCTTTTAATCCTTTGGATGTATCAGACCGATATGCCTTGCATTCCGTCCGTTTCTCAGATGCACTTGATGAGGTAATAGCTCTTCTTGCCCTTCTGCACGAGGATATACTTGCCGTTCAGCAGGTAGTCGGCATTAATTGTGACATCGGGCGCGGAGAGCTTCTCCTTGTTTATGCTCACGCCGCCGGCCTGTATCGTCTTGCGTGCCTCGCCTTTCGACGGGAATATGGCGCACTTCTCTGCCATGAGCGTGAGCGGTTGTATGCCTGCTTCTATCTCTGTGCGTGCTATCTCAAACTGCGGCACTCCATCAAAGACCGCGAGCAGCGTCTCCTCGTCTATTGAGCGGAGCGCGTCGGCAGTCGCGTTGCCGAACAGTATCTCCGATGCCCTCACGGCTGCCTCGTATGCCTCGGCGGAATGCACCATTGTGGTCACATCCTTCGCCAGTCGCTTCTGCAATAGCCGCAGGTGAGGCGCGGCCTCATGCTCTGCCGTCAGCGACTGGCACTCCTCGCGTGTGATGGCCGTGAATATCTTGATGTAACGCGCCGCGTCCGCATCGCTCACATTGAGCCAGAACTGATAGAACTTGTAGGGCGAAGTGTAGCGCGGGTCGAGCCACACGTTGCCGCTCTCCGTCTTACCGAACTTCCCCCCGTCCGCTTTCGTGATGAGCGGCGAGGTGAGCGCGTAAGCCTCGCCCCCGCCCATGCGGCGTATCAGCTCCGTTCCGGTCGTGATGTTCCCCCATTGGTCTGAGCCGCCCATTTGCAGCTTGCAGTTCTTGTGGCGGTTCAGGTACACATAGTCGTAGCCCTGTATGAGCTGGTAGGTAAATTCCGTGAACGACATCCCCTCCGAAAACTCCCCGTTCAGCCTCTTCTTCACAGAGTCCTTGGCCATCATGTAGTTCACCGTGATGAGCTTCCCCACTTGGCGCGCGAAGTCAAGAAACGAGAAATCCTTCATCCAGTCATAGTTGTTCACCATCTCGGCGGCATTGGGCGCGTCGCTCCCGAAGTCGAGAAACTTGCTTAGCTGACGCTTGATGCACTCTTGGTTGTGGCGCAGCGTCTCCTCATCCAGCAGATTGCGCTCTGCCGACTTGCCCGACGGGTCGCCTATCATGCCTGTCGCACCCCCTATGAGCGCGAGAGGCTTATGCCCGCACCGCTGAAAGTGGCGCAGTATCATGACGCTGCACAAGTGCCCTATGTGCAGCGAGTCGGCTGTCGGGTCGAAGCCGATGTATGCTGTGGTCATCTCTTTGTTCAGTTGTTCTTCCGTGCCCGGCATCATGTCGTGCAGCATGCCGCGCCACCTCAGTTCTTCAACGAAATTCATAGTCCGTATATATTTTAATTGTCGTATTGTTGGTTAAAATAGATGTTTCATCTAAGTACGATGGTCTCTCGCTGTCCTTGCGTTGTGCGGTAGAACAGCTCATGTATGGATATGTGCAGCCGTGTGCGCGAACGTTTCCTCATCACCTCTCTTCTTGGAATAATGGTTACGGGCGCAAAGTTACTTAATTTTACCAATAAGGGCAAGCGCGTGGTGTCCCGAATAAGAAACGATTTTTCTCTATATGTTTAAACACCCCGTAAACACTGTTTGAGGAAAATCAAATCGCTTTCTAAAAGAAACGGCCGGACACGCTGCATGTCCGGCCGCTGATATTTTTGTGCTGATACACTATTTTACCACTTCTTCGACTGGTACTCATACCTGCGCTCCATTACTCTCCAGTCAACTATTTTCCACAACGCCTCGATATATGCGGGGCGCGCGTTGCGGTAGTCTATATAGTATGCGTGCTCCCACACGTCGAACGTCAGTAGCGGATGCAGGTCGTGGGTGAGCGGGTTGCCCGCGTTCGGCTCTTGCGATATCGACAACTCCCCCTTGTTGTCGCACGAGAGCCATACCCATCCGGAGCCGAAGAGCCCTGCCCCTGCGGCATTGAACTCTTTCTGGAACGCCTCAAACGAGCCCCATTTTGCCCTTATCGCGTCAGCCAGCCTGCCGCTCACTGGCGACTGTATGCCGAACTGTTCAAAATAGAACGTGTGGTTCCACACTTGGGCGGCGTTGTTGAACAGCCCGCCTTTCCCCTGGCGTATGATGGTTTCAAGGTCGGCATTCTCAAACTCAGTCCCTTTGATGAGGTTGTTCAGGTTCGTCACATACGCCATGTGATGCTTGTCATGATGATAGTCCAGCGTCTCTTTGCTCAATACCGGAGAGAGCGATTCCTTGCCGTAAGGCAGGTCGGGAAGCGTGAATGTAGTCATAGTAATAGAATTTAGAAATTGTTTTTATATCTCCTGTCTCTCAATGGACAGCGTTCGTGAAAACTCGCTTCAAAGATAACGTCAATGGTTTCTTGTGCCGTCATCAGATGCCCTTGCCTCAATGCCGGGATGCCTCCTATCTTGCGTCTAAGCAAAGATAGTCAAAATTTTTCTTGCCGCCAAACAAAAGCCGGTTTATTTTTCCCTATGCCGCTCCCTGCTCTTGTCATAACCTCTTTCCCCATCCTGCTCATTGTACCTCTGCCCGCTGCTGTGCTATTTTCTGCCCTTCCGCCGCTTTTCCTCCCTCTCCGCACGTTCCTCTCCTCATATCCCGTCCCGCCCGAACTTTCTCTGCTACTTAAGGTTAAAAACACGTACTCTCGTCGAAGCAGCTCCGAATCCCCTCCGAAGCTCTTCCTTATCTTCCATATATCCCAAACTGAAAATTAAGGTTAAAAAGTCGTACTTTCAAGCCAGCCTCAGGCCAGCCCCTCTTTACCCTCTCCCCATCCACGTCCCTCCGGTAATATTGCAATCAAAAGGCTGTACATGGGTCTGCCGCAATGCTACGGGCATAAAAACATGCCGGCATACACCTTGTGTACACCGGCATGTTCCCATCTTTCCGTTATTCTTACGCCTCCTCAGCCGCCCAATAGTGTGCGAACGCGCATCCGCGTGCGGTCTTGTATTTCCCGTTGCTTTGGCGGGCCTTCTCCTCCCACTCCTTCTTCTTCTCCGGGTCGGCAAAGTCAGCCATCACCAACGCGTTCACTCTCTTGAACTTCTCGTGTACGGCTGTCTGTGCATCGGTAAACTCCTGCTCCTTCACCTTCATTTCCCACGCATGTATAGTGCCGTAGCGTGTGGAGAAAACTAACTCATCGTCCTTATCAGCCTTACCTGACATCCCCTTTACTGGGAACACAGTCTTTATTCTCATATCATTATGATTTTGATATTATACAGATGTCTCCAGATAACTCCATGTGCATACTTTCTGACTGTATGTGCTGATTTGGTCTCATCCGGAGACACCGATGAAATCAAATCATGTTTACATTGTAATTTGGCATAATCTCTTGCCCTTTGTTAATCTGTAGTCCTTCTAAGAAACTGTTTCGGCTCTGCTGTCAGAATGGTTTGTGATGCACCGTAGTGCTTATCTGCTTCTCCTGCCCGCTCCACGCCTTTCAGCTCTCTTACTTCATCTCGTAAACCGCTCTCTTCTCCCGGTCATTCTCTTTTCCTCCTCAATCTCTCCCCCCGACCGGCTGAACAATACTATAAACTCTTTCCCCATTTTTAAACTCGCGGCCGACTTTTTTCTGAAAAAAATTACTTTAATAGTAAGATATTGATTTGTAGACAGTTAAAAGATAAAATATATAAAATCAGCCATTTCATGTTCATGAAATGGCTGATTTTATATAAGAATAAAACAATGTATATTCTATTGTTGAATGGCTTGTTTATGCCGAAGTTTTATGCTCAGTACCTAATAATATTAGTTGTAATCTCCGAAAGGTTAGAATAGAGTTTTGAAAATGTAATATTGAGATGATTTCCAATGTTTTTCCATACAGAAAATAGCTCAGTTTCGCTATACTTATGGAAATACTCAGAAATAAAATCATTGTGTGAGTGGGACTCCTCTCCTGCGTATGACGGTTAAGTTTTCGGTGAAATGTGTATCATAACGGCATAGTTATCGTCCATAACCATAAACCAAAACATACCGAATTCATAGATAAACTACTTGATTGTTTTGGGTACGGATAGAAATTTCAATCGTTTGTATCGCAGTTATTTTTATGTTTATATAGATATTTGCCTTCTTCTAAAATCATTACTGGATAAAACTCCTGTAAGTCTATATTTAACGAATATCTTTCCTTTAAGTAATTCAAATCTGATAATAATGCGAATCAGGAGTTGGTTTCCTGATTCAATGGATTAAAAATTGGCAAATGTAAGTAGAGCAATGGCCAACTTTCCAAAGGTATGCGCCAACAATCCTTTGGCAGCTCTAACTTTAGACGCTCTTTGAATTTCTGTTTTTTCATTCAGCCAATTGAAAAAGGATTCGATAGGTTGTCTGACCATGGACACAGCCTGTGAGAACAAGTCTCTGGC
>CALUOH010000045.1 GCA_944322025.1 uncultured Bacteroidales bacterium
AGTGTGCAGTTCACGTCCGGGCTGTCGTCGTCCGACACGTCGAGTATCTCGTAGACGTTGTCGCCCACTTCGAGATCCTCGCTCAGCACGGTGATGAGCTCGCTCTCGTAGTCGCACGTCTGGCAGACGCTCTCCGTCGGGGTCTCAACCACGTAGCTGTTCACCTGCACGTTGTCGAGGTGTATGTCGTACTCCGTATCGTCATTGAGGCTCTCGGCATAGAATCCTACCCTGACGGTCTTGCCCGCATACTCAGACAGGTCTATCCTGTACTTCATGCCCGAGGCGGGCACATCGTCCAGCACATGATCCGCCGTGTACTTGGCAAATCCCTCGTTGGCCCACAGGCCCACTATGTCCTCCTGCTTCCATGTCGCGCCGCCGTCGGCCGATACAGCCACCATGAAGTATTTGTCCGTTGCTCCACGGTAGTTCTCCGGTATCGACGCCGCGCTGCCGACTGCCGTCAGAGCGAGGTCGAACGTCAGCTGAACCTTCTCCTCGTCTTCCAGTGCTATAGCCGGAGTCACAAGCCATGACCTCTCAGTACCATAGGAGCTGAGCGACATACTCTGGTGCGATGTTGCGTATGCGGTCGCTCCAACATAATCCCAATATCCGCCTTCCGCTCTGTGTTTCAATGCGTCTCCTCCAAATACGGCTTCCGCACCCTGTATCGAGGTCAGCCAGTTGACCGGATAAGTCCTCAGGACACTGAATCCCTCGTAGAAGCGCAGATCCGCCGGGGTGTTGAATGTCACCACATCCGACCACTCCGAGAAGTCGCTCTCCGAACATATCTGACGTACCCTGACGCTGTACTGCGTGTTCTCCGCCATATTCTCCAACAGAGCCGCCTCCGCATCGGTCACAGTGTCTATCCGCACCGTGTCACCCATATCCGTGCGTGTCGAGATATGTACTGCCCACTTCTCGCCGTCCACATGGCTGAACGAGAGGGTCGCGCTCTCCGTAGTTATTGCGCTCACCTGCACATCATACGGATTCATGCACGCCTCGAAAGGCTCTATCGTGACATCGTCCACATACACATACTTGTACTCCGTATCAGTAGTGTCATTCCTCATGGCGATATACTGTCCGACCGCACCTTTCAAAGGCACTTTTATTTCAGCCCAATATTTATTGCCAGTAGGATCGGCGATCTCCGGTATATTGGAGCCGCTTAACCGCGTATTGTCGTATGGATACGAGACAGTCTGTATCTTATGGAATGTCGACGGATCGGCAGGATCTGTCATAGTTCCTATCGTCAGGGTTATGTCATAATTTGACCCATTATAGATATTAAGCATGCCTCGACTGTTTGTATAAGCTGCTCTCATCCAGAACCGTATCTGCAAACTGTCAAGATCGGCATCCATAAGTGGGAAGACTATATAACGTCCTTTACAACTTGCCTGATTAGTTTTTGTATACGTGAAATAGAGAGAGTATTCACTGCCGCCCTCAGGATTACGAGAACCTTTTCTTGAACTTGTGTTCTTGACCGCATACGGGGCATGCGCTCCCGATGTTATACCCGGCGATTGCATGAAGCAATCCGGTACTTTATAGGACGAACTCAGTCCGTCGTGCAGACCCTCTTCCTCCTCAAATCCGAACGTAGCCGGCAGTTGGTATGGATCGCATGAAGTCTCAAAGACATAAGGATCGCTCCAGTCGCTGTACTTTCCTTCCTCACACTCCGTGCGCATGAAGATATAATACGTGGTGGATGAAGCCAATGGATATACACCTATCGACTTTACCGTGATGCCATCCTTGAAGAAAGCCGTATCGCCCTCCTGCGCATCGTCCGGCGATGCCAGTGCCGCGTTCGCCGTTACGAATATCTCGTATGACAGCGGCTCTTCACCGGATATGCTCCATGTCACTCCCGTCGAGTCATTCTTAAGCCCCGGAGTCTTTATATCCATCGGTGCGAGACACGTGTTTCTCTTCACGGTCACATTGTCCACCACTGCCGATGGTGTCGCAAGGTACGATGCTGTCTTCGTAGAACCTGATTTGCGCCAGAAGAATATCAGGTTGTAATCCCCTGCAGTCTCGTCGGTTATGACGACGGACATGGTGCAGTGCCTCCAGTTCTCTCCTGCATCATACAGTCTGCCCACAGGATCTCCATTACTCTTCAATGTATCCTCCAGAGAAATCCAGTCGGGGACATCGTTGCTGTAGGTGAGATTTTCTTTCAGACCGTCGCCCTGAATCACTTCATCGCTTGTCACATCGAACTTGGCGTCTATCGGCAGCAGCCCGGCTTTCAGATAGTTCGAACTCAAATAACCGTCACACGCCCAGTCGAAATCGAACGTATATTTACCCGGCTCTAATCTCAGGCGGCGATATGCCCATGAGTACGACTTCGTGCTGTTCTCCTTGTCGTATGTGGCGGTCGCTCCGCCGTCGCACGAAATGAAGAGCTGCTTAGTCGCCTCGCCTTCCGGATAGTTGTAGCCCTGGCCTCTGTACCACTTGTCTGTACAGCCGTCCTGCAGCAGCACCCAGTTGCTGAAGTCGGTCTCGTCGTCCTCGAAGTCCATGCTGTACGGATACTCCGTGACAGGCAGAGCCATAGTCGTGCATGTCAGCGGGCCGTTCCATTCGCTCTGCTCATCCTCCGAACATACGGCGCGTACATACACATCGTATGCCGTCATCGGCATCAGGTCTGTTATCTCCGGCGTAATGCTGTCATACACCTTCGCTGCCGCAGCATCCAGACTGCCTCCGGCCTCGATCCAGCGCACCTCCCACTGTGTCGCGCCGCCCATCTCCGTAAATTCAAGACTTATCGAATTGTCATCATACCCCGCTATCTCGAAATACTCCGGCCTCGGGCACGACGGAGTCTCATAGACCTCCACATCATCAAGGTAATAACCTCCAGTTGTCGATGAGCCTGACGATGTTAGATTTTGCTCATACGAAGTCGTGAATACTATATATCCGTCCGCTCCCGTATACTTTGCAAACGAGACAAAATATTGCAGATACTGGTCATTCGACTGCAGGAATGTATCCATCGGGGTCAACGTACTGATTGTACTTTCCACTGTCGACACATCACTGCTGACACCGACTATGATTGAACGCTGCACATTAGTCGAATTGCCTATAGCCTTGAACGACAATGTAAGGTCTTTTATATCTGTCGCTAATTTCGGCATCACGGCATACGACTGCTGTCCCGACTTCGCATACACATACAAGGCAAAATTATCCTTATAGTCACCGGATATATGCTTGTATATGTACGGATAATCAGGCACACCGTCCACATCATCGCCTTCGTAATACATCTGCCAACAATCTAAAGACAATCCTGTCCCTGAACCTGTCGGTCTGAAATATATATACTTCGATGAGTCGACATCGAAACTTTCGCTATACGGCACAGTGTATCCCTCCGCCGGACACGCGGTCTCCATACGTACCGGCGCAGACCATACGCTCTTCTGCCCATCAGAGAAAACAGAACGCACATAGACGAAATATGTACGCGCGTAAAGCAACTTGTCAATCGTGACACTTTCTTCTTCCGATGTGTATGAGCCTAATGCAACAGCCTCTTCGGGAGCGGTTGTACCGTCAAGCTCCTCCTGCGTCAGCTGGCTGAGTGCGCACTTGATCTCATAAGAAACCGGTGTTCCCCTCTTACGCCATGAAATCTCGGCAGTGCTTTCCGTAATGTTGTCAGCCTTCAGGTCTACAGGCGCGGGTATATCAGAGATAAGGTCAAACCGTACATCCTTTATATAGAACGCCTTGTTCGACTCCGCCTCCGGCATGTAGAACATTATGTATTTACCTACATTCCCATTATAGTCCATCTCATACTCATCGAGACTGACCGTATACGGCTGATCGTCCCCATATCCCTCGACCACCGCTATCTCCTCAAACGTAGACATATCATCCGGCGATGTCAGCACTCCTATTCTCATAAACGGATAATACGACCACGGTTTATCCGCGTATGTATCTGACACCATGCCCGTAAACGACACCTCCAGTTTATTGACATGGTCTATATCTACCAACGGTGCTATGGCATAATAGTTCTTTGCGGAAGTACAGTACATGTTGAGATACTTGTCTCCGTTCTTGTTAGCCACTACGGGAGCGCCTGTACCCTCTGTATTGCCCACAATCCAGCAGTTCAACGGGTCTGCATCTTCAAATGTCTGGAGCGATGCATCGCCCGGCTGTATGGCAAGACATGCGGTTGAGAACATTCCTGATGCCACACTCCACGGGCCGTGACCATCCTCGCCGCAATTTGCGCGTACATAAAAATAATACGTACTGTTGGGCAGTAAACCTGTTGTCATAAACGGATTCTCCGTCACTCCGGCATTGACCTTCACCACATGCTCAGGCAATACGCTTGCGGTCATCGCCTCGTCCAGCACAGCGTCAGTGAGCTCATTGTTGTCGGTCACCACCACATCCCATGCCATCTCGCTGCCTGCTTTCTGCCATGTCAGCTCCGCCTCCTCATCCATTGTCGATATGCACTTCGGATACTGAACAACGCCGCACTTAGGCGTATAGTCCACCACAAGGCTGTCTATATAGAACTGGCTCGTCGTGCCGCCGGCATTCTCATCCACGAACAGTGCCAAGTGCTTGCCGTACTTCGCTTTGCCCGCAAGGTTCACGTAAATCACCTCCTCCTCGCCAGTCACGGTATTATATACGGAAGTGAGGGTGTCGAATGTCGTCAGATCGTACGGATCGTCCATAAAGCCCACAAGAAGACGTGAATTTTTATACCCGCTTTCCATTTTCATGCTGAGCGTCAGTTTGGACATATCCTCTTCCTCCATAACTGGCAGGGCGACATAATTCGCTTCAACGGAACTGCTCTCGTAGAGTTGCAACCGTCCATTGCCTGACTTGTAGCCGTTCTCTATTATATTAGGATAGTATGAAGTTGACCCTTGTCCTCCACCTCCAGAGTATGAAGCATGCTGTTCGGTATACCAACATGGTATGGCAAACCCGTTTACCGTACTACCCATCTCATAGCCGTCGAAGTCCATATAATACGGTATCGGATTTACAACCACGCACTTCGATGTGAACTGCTGCGGATGCGTCCATGCGCTTTCCGCCCCGTCGCACACCGCACGGACGGAATACCAGTAGTCCACGCCGTTAGGCTCAACCCTAAGTGTCACTGTCGGGTTCTCTTTCACCACAGTGTCCTTCGCATAGCTCTTGTATGTCTCCGAATAGAGCGAATCCACCGGCACACTCTCCGTCATCAGCCTCACCTGCCACTCCTTCTGTCCATAGCCGTCCCACGTGAGTGTCACAACTGAATCCTGCTGCTCCACATCCACATTTTCAGGCTCGCGGCAGTCCGGTATCTCCTCAAAGACAAGGTCATCTATGTACAATCCATTATACGCAGTCCACGTGCTATTATCGCAATAGACCCCTCCGTCATTGACGGACATAAATGCCACGAAATGACCCTCGCCTTCATACTTGTCAAAAGATACGATATGTTTCTCCCATACCGGGCCTACACCTTCTACGGTATCCACAGGCACGAACGTAGTGAGATCCGTAGCGTCTGACATCACTCCGACTACAAATCCCGCCCTGCTTTCATAATTGACATAATAACGGGTATAGAATGCTATCCGCATCTCCTTCAAATCCATATCCATATACGGGAATATTGCCGTTATCACCTGTCCCGCTTCACTATTATTAAACCAAAACGCGCGGTATGAATCGCTTCTCAACCTGTATTCATAACTGATATCGTATGTTATAGGATACATTGTATATCCGCCCTCTATATCTATTATATCGAGTATGCCACGGCACAATTGATTCTGGTCATTGATACCTCCGCCGTCATCAATACTCGGATTATACAATGTAGACTCATCTTCGAAATCCATAGTGTCCGGCAGTGCAGTTATCTTCTCCGGCATCCTGAAGAATATCGGGTTGCTCCATGCGCCATAGGTGTCGCCGCACTTGTTGCGTACATACACATAGCCTGTCTGCCACGGTGTAAGCCCTGTGACGATAGCCGGGTTAGTTGAGACTGTCTGCCTCAGCGCGCCCTGCGTGGCATCAGTTATCTCCTCTGGTTTAATCTCGGTCGCCGAAATCAGCACTTCGCCCTCCTGTGTACCGCTCCACGACAGTTTGAGTTCTGTCGCTGACGGCAGACCGTATGTAATATTCCGCGCTTTAGCGCATGAAGGTATGCTGTCCACCCTCACATCGTCTATGATGAAGTGGTTGTCCTCCTCGAAGTTCGACATGATGGTGATAAACCTCCCCTTACCAGTATATTTGTCGAACGGGACAATATACTCATCTATCTTTGACGGACGCTCACCGTACACCGTATCCACAGCCGTAAAAGTCGCCATATCCTCCGGGTTCTCCATAACGCCTATGATCAGCCTGCCTCGTGCCGCACAGTCGTCATATCCTCCCCAGAATGATATCTGCAGGTCCGTTATATTATACTCCGGACGCAGCTCGGGCAGCACGGCATAGCCGTAATCCCCGGCATCGAGACAGCTGCCCGTCCCGTTTCCGTCCGCAAAGAACAGCGAGCGCGTGTTGTCACGCGAAAACTTGTACAGGTCAATATCCTCCGTAGCAGTGTTAATAAACGGCACTCCATAGCCCGTATTCGTATAGAAGTTCCAGTTCACAGTCGTCACATTGCTGACCACTCCTGGAATATAGTCCAGGTTGAACCCCTCGTAGTACGGTATGCTCATCAGGTTCGTGGTGGTGAACACAAACTGGTCGCTCCACTCGCTCTGCTCATCCTTGCACAGTGACATCACGTATGCGTAATAGTTCGTCCCCGGCGTAAGCCCGCGAAGCGTCACCTCGCGCACCGATGCAGGCACGATGGTATCCATCACGTCGGCCTTTGCCCCCTCCGTGTTAAGCTCCACTGCCGACAGTGCCGTAGTGCTTATCTTCACATGGAACTGCACAGCGTCGAACATGGCGTTCCAGTAGACCACAGCCGAATCGTTTGCCAGAGCTGTAGTCCCCACGCCCGACGGCTTCTGGCAGTTCGGCGTGGAGCGCACCTGTATGTCGTCCAGCACTATGCCGCGCCCCATGTTGTCGCTTCCCTGGAACGCCAGTTGGTACGTACCGTTCGGTGCGTTGAGCCGCAGCGTGTCTCGCGTCCATCCGCTGCGGTAGCGGTCAAGCGGATGGTCGACATACTCCACCCACTCCATCTCTGCCGACGTGCGGTAGAATATCCTGAGTGTATCAAAATCACCAGCCCACTTATCCGTCGCGTATGCGAACGTCAGTATCGGCTCATAAATCGTGTCGAGGTTCATCACCGGCGTGACCAGCCGCGTGATATAACCGACAGTCTGCGAAGTTCCGTTGCGCAGCGCAATTCGCTTCACGCCTTCCGCCGCGCCGTCAGGATACTCTCCGCCCTCCTCGACTGCCCATCCTTGGTTGCCTCGGACAAACTCCTGTGTCCATGTCTCTGGCAGACCATTTTCAAAACTCTCGCTCAGTGCCAGACCGTACTTCTTCGTCTGACCCGCGAGCGTCAGCGTCAGCAGCACCGCCGCCGCCATCGCCGACATCCGTCTGATTAGTTGATTTGGTCTCATAACATATTGGATTTAAATGTTTGGTTCTTCTTCACTCAAAATATTCTCCTTCCTTCATATATTTCGTCATCTCTCCTTTGTAGAGCAGATAATATTTCACCTTATTCTGCATCGTGAACTTATACTCCAGCTCATAATAGTCCCCCTCATGCTTCAGCACCTTCATACTCCCGCTGCGGGCAATGATATCGGCATAGTCCGGATTTTCGCCGGCCATATGGCCATACATATAGATAAGCAGAACCTCTTTATTGCCGTATGCCACATCCAAATGAGACGGTACATCCGTGACCACACTGTAAAACATAATGTCATTGTCCACAGTATACTCACGTCCTGCACTGTCTACTGCATCGATAGACCACTGAATAAGAGACCAGCTCTTAACAGTATCCTCATAAACCCTCAGATGCACATTGTCATCATCCGCCTGCAATACAGTATACCCCTCCAGTGGATTCTCCTCCAGCGGATTATTCCCCTGATGCTCACACCCGGCTATAACAACAGCAAGCACCGTCAAGATAAACCACACTTTCTTCATAACTATACCGCTCATATCTATCATACAACTCCATATGCCTTCCTTTTACTATCTAACCTCTACCATTCCCTCCTTAAACGATCTGGATAAGTAATAGAATCACCATCAAGTACTAATCTTCCATTATAAATCTTGGATGGTATACTGTCCTCGAATTGTATATAATACTTATCCCTTTGCAATTCAGTAAACCTGAACTCAAACCTGTAGCGGTTTTGCCCCTTTCCCGAGACTCTCATACTACCTTCTTTCCTCTGGTCCACAGGGAAATACCAGTACTGTCCGTCATCCCATTTTTTACTCATCCCCATAAATATACTCAGACAGACAGACGTGTCATTGACTCCTACACCGTCATAAAATCCTGACGGTAGCTCCTCCTCCCTACCTGAGACTATAATCTCATTTATAACTATCTGATACTCGTTCCCTTCACCGTCATCAGCATAAAAGTTCCAGCTATAGAACGCAGTCCTGTCCCTCATTGTATCTTGTACAATCTGATACTCCCACTGCACAATTCCTGATGAATCGATATCTGTTAATCCTCGATAGTTCAATATTTTATAACCTTCCAACGGATCGCTTGGCTCAATTACACGCGGTTCGCATGACAAAAAGCAGAAAATGATGGCACAACCCAACAAACTTATATATATATCTCTCATAACTATATTATATTAATAATACATTCCCCGCTCATGCGAAAAACTATATAATTCTCCTGACATATGACTAAAATCATGTGCCAATGGTACATTATCAAACGGTATTATGTCTGGAGTCCGCGAATTCGGGTTTTCATCTCCTCCAAGAACATCAGTCGTAATACATGTGATTGTCAATGTATATGTACAATTATCATATACTTTATATGAATAGTTGGTAACTATCTTATATTGACCGTCTAAATAGTCATAAAATAACAATGGCAATTCCGTGTTAGCAAATGCACTTTCCAGCTCCTCCCTATTATTTATTGGTGCAAGCTCGAACCCTAAAGACGGCAAAAACCGGTAGACAAATTGATTGCGCATCTCTGTATTCATCAATAAATCATTCCTTATTGCGGATATAAATTGCGCCGTATACTCTTCATCTCCAGCCATTAGATCTCCATACCACAACTCTTCATTATACTCAAGTTCTGCGCCAGTATATCCACACAAAAGAGCCGTTATCACTGGAATATTTCCGGCATTAACTATTTCATCATTCTCATCACGGCAAAACTCATTATACGGTTCTCCTTCATGCCAAAATAATATTTCCCTATCATATGTATCTCTTACATCATATGGAGAACAAGCATGTGAGAGTACTGTTTCAGAATAAGAAAAAGCTGTAATACACGTAAGTTTTACCATTAACTTAACAGCTGTAATATTATCAATATCGAATACCTCGTCCAATCTTAAACGGTCATACCATGACTTAGTGAGAAGTTCCAATATATCATAGTGGAACAAATCTGGAAGCCTGCCAATCTTTGCGCTTAATACTTCTGGTCCACATTCATACGCCAAATCGTTGAACGCCCAAAACATCTCCGTATCGAAATATCCATCTCGTGAGAAGTACATGAATTTTTGTTGATTACGTAAATCGGCATTTATAACCGCATATCCGCCCTCCGGGAAATTATAGACATAATACACTATTTCCGGCACTATATGAAACGTGTCTAAATACTCCTCATTCCCCATGACTGTAAGCATCATGTCAGCACCGTACATGAACATCTCGCTGTACACTGCCGATACAGTTGCCGTTGCCACATCGGGTGTCGGCAGAGGTGAAGCATCAAACACATCTTTGAGAATAGCTGTAGCATCTTCCTCTGAAATATAGTTTCCTCCATCAATATCAATATAATAACCATGCGCTGGCCTTTCAGGTTCTCCAGCTTCAGCCGATGCCTCATCACCCTTTGTACGCAACACATCGTTATCAACATTGCTGTTGCACGCCGTCAGCACTGCCCCCAGCAGCACTATAAACCACACTTTTTTCATACTCTTTTATTTTTAAGGTTAATCCTGTCACTCTCACATCCGCACATCTCAAATATTCTTGCTGCAAACGCCTCTCATCTTACCACTATCTTATAGTGCGCCGTCGCGCCGTCCCTCTCTATCGTCATCACATACACGCCCGGCACTGCCGGCATCATCACCTCCGCGTTCATCTCGTCTATGCCCGTTGCCGAATAGAGTGCCCCCGCAGCGTTGTACAGGCGCACAGTGGCCTCCCCCTCCACATTCATTATCCTCATCGGCGACCCTGCCGTACCTACTGTCACCATCGGGTACTCCGACACATCAGACCTAACCGTCGGCGTTATGGGGCACGTCGGAAGCGTCACCCCGTCATCCGCCCGAGTCAGCATCACATAATACGTATCGTTTACATCAAGAGCCTCGCCCTCACCCAGATACAGGTACGACCCCACCTCGCCCGTCAGCGGGCTGCCGTTCCTGTACCACTGGAATGCCGCGAACTCATATCCTCCGTTGTAGCCCACGTTAGTCACCGCCAGTACATTATTCCATTTCTGTCTCACCACCGACGAGGCATAATGTATTTCGAACTCCACCGGGAAATTCTGCTCTCCGCAGAGCCTGTCCTCCATGACCACCGTTGCCGCGTACCGCCCCGGACGGCACGAATCCGGTATCACAATGCGCACCTCATAAACCTCCAGCGTATCCCTCATATCCTCAAAGCCTGCCGCCTTGGCCTCATCTCCATATTCCACCCGGTAATACGACGGGTAACCCTCCGGCAGCTCGCACCCTATCGTTATCGCCTCATCGTCAGCGCACGCCGTGACCATGCTGTCCATGGCCATCTCCACCACAAGACACTCCTGATCAATGAAAACCTCCGCCGTATCGCTCGGACAGCCCGCTGCGTCGTACACCACAACCTTATACGTACCTCCCGCAAGACCTGTGAGCGCACCGCCCTCCTCTCCGTTCACCGACCACGTATAGCCCGCCGGAGCGTCCTCTATCCTTATCTCGCCCGTGTTCGGTTCGTCGCCGACATCCTCCTTCTCCACATCGAAAGTCACCTCATCGCGCACTATAAGGTGCAGGTTTACCACGCTGTCGCAACCGTGAGCCGTAGTAAGCCACACCGGGTAGTCGCCGCTTTCGTCATACTCACGCCCGTTGTACTCATACTCTTCCCCGTAGCATATCGTAGCCGTGTCATACCTCTCCTCTATCTCCGGCAGCACCGTGAGGTTCAGCCACGTGATGCTGTCGCAGCCCGCAACATTCACCGACGAATCCGCGAACATTCCCGACTGTGACATTATGTACTTTCCCCCCCAAACCACAAAGTCGTTATAACATATCGTCGAGTCTATCGTCCGCTCCGGCGTTATAATCGAAGGGATTATGACCGTGACCGTTGTGTCGTCCTCGCACTGCCCGTTTGATATCCCCGCCACTAATGTCACCTCTATCGTGTCGCCCTCGTTCGGGAACGTCACAACCGGATTGCTCATCGTCTCCGCCTCCCCGGTACCGAAATCCCAATACGCCGTCTGCGTCTCCTCTGCTGTATGCACCGTCTGCCCCGTCTCGTCATCCAGCGTAACCACATGGCTCTCGTTGACGAACCGCACCTTGTTCTCGCAGTTTTCCGGTACAAGCTCCCAGCTGAACTGCGCGAACGGCTCTCGTGGCGATACTACCGTGTGCAGGTCGAAGAAGCACTCCGGATTCTCCTTGTACAGGCAGCGGCACCAGTACGTCGTCTTGTCCGATGCCGGAACATTGTAAGTCTGCCCCCTGTACAGTGTATCCACCGGCACACTGTCCGCTCCGAACGTGGTAAACCACACATAGTCAAACCCGTCCGGTGCCTTTATGTCCATCGTCGGCTCCGCTCCGCAGCTCACACTCTCTATCGTCCCCGACGCACACCCCAGTGTAAAATAGGCATATCCAAAGTGCGCTCCTAACGTACAGTCCTGTGTCTCAAGGCTTATTACAATATCCTGCCCCGCGTATGGCGTAAGGTTGACCCCTATCGTAGTCCACTCTTTCCACGAGATAGGCTCAGAAGCACCCGGTATGTCATACTCCGTGTGCCATCCGTCCTCCGCCCGCGTCGCGTCAGCATAGAACGACGCGCTGCCGCAATCAGCATCGATTGGGAGACCGTCTTCATCCAATATTGCCATAGAGAAAAACGGCTTTTGCCTTTCGTCATGATTTTGAGGGTCTTCAAAGACTATTGCATACTTCAGGATAAGCACCATAGCCGTCGAATCCACATGATATTCGAAATCTATGCGTTCTGCCTGAGAACCATTGTCCCAATTGCCGAGCCGTATCGAAGCAAACTCCCCGTCCGGAATAGTCTGCAGCGCATTGTTAGTCCTCGGGTCATACTGGTTTCTCGCCCAGCACACCGCATGACGGCTCTCTATCTGATCTGGGCCGAAATCTATCGGCGAAGTCCGCGACCACGAATCCTCCCTGCCTGCCGTTCCTACCCAGCAAGTGACATTCTGATTGTTCACCAGATCCACATAGTTTATACAGTGGTTGTCCGCGCAAAACACCAGTACACCCGTCCGTGTATCCCACGCACTCACAACTGTATCATTACACACGCCCCGTACCCTGAAATCATATATACCCTCCTCAATACCCTCTATCCTGTAACTCGTGGAGTTATAGATATTGTTTATCTGTCTCCACTGGCTCGTCCCGTTCTGCCTGTACTCCAGCGTATATTTCTCCGATGTCCCGCTCCAGCTCACATCCACAGTATCGCACCTCGCATCCACACTGAGTCCGCTTGGCGGCGTACAGTCCGCCGATGTTATCTGTATATTGTCCACACATGCCGCCAGTGGCGGATATATCGAGTCCCCGTCATTCTTCCACACGAATGCAAGGTAAACCGTCATGTCATAACCTATCGGCATCTGCATCGTGGCGTTTTCCCACTCCCGCGCACCTCTCAGGCAGCTTGCCGTACCGTTTGAAGTCCGCACCTGCTGTTGGTACATCCTCAGCCACTGCGGCTCCATACTCGTCCCGCGTACCGAAGCCGGAGGAGTACCGTCCGGCAGCAGGCACACATACATCCCGCTGTTCGCCGCAGCATTGTTCTTCCAGTCAAACGTCAGTATATACGTTCCCTGCCTTATGCTCATCCTCCTGTATGCCACTACTATACCCTTCTCCCTCCCGTAAAACGGATTCACTCCCCCGTCATGCGAGATATAGAGCGACTTCTGCCCGTCCGAAAACGTCGCGCTCCCCCTGTACCACACATCGTCCCCATCATCCGCCGCATCACCACCGTCTATCACCCACTCCCCGTTCTCTGCCGTCTCCGCATCCTCAAAACTGTAAGAATACGGTATGCCTATTTGCGTCTGGGCAAACGCTGCAGACACAAAAGCCATGCACATCAGCAGCACTGCGGCACATCTGAAACTGAACCTCTTTCCTTCCATCTTGCAAGACATTATTTTATTCATATTTACAAGTCATAAATCAACTGCTATATCAACCGGCACTTCGCACACCGTCAATTATATACATCACCATTGGCCGTAGAACATATACTTTCATTTACTCCTCATGTTCTCATACATCCATCTGATAGTCAAGTCTTTCAACCATCACTCAGCTATTTCTCCGCTACCCTTCAGCTACCCTCAACCAAGCAAGTCGTTATTTTTCTGCCAAATTCACGCGAAAATGTCACAAACATACAGCCCATCGTCCCGATGCCTGTTTTTACCACATAAACACAACACTGCCCGGATTGTCCTACTTCAGACTCCGCCCCTCACGACTATCTTTTCCGTCTTCCGCGTACCGTCAGGCAGTACTATCTCCACGATATATGTCCCCGCCGCGCCTGGTGCCGCTATCTGCGTATACCCCGGCGTCATATCATGGATGCCGGCTTGCTGCCCCATCATATTCCATACCCTTATCACACCCGCCGACTGGCTCTTCACACTGATAGTCTCACCGCCCATGACCACTGTCGGGGTAAGCTCTATCGCGGAATAATATCGTGGACGCACACCGCATGTCATCATCTGCACTCCGTCCCCCGTCCGCGTCAGCATTGCGCTGTACACCGCCGCCGTGTCAAGACCGCCCGGCTCATATAGGTTTGGACTCGTCTCCCCGGCTATCTCTGTCCCATCCTTATACCATTGGTATGCTGTAAATTCATATCCCCCGTTGTACATCCCATTCCTGATTCCGAGCACATCATTCCATCGCTGCACTATCACACTGTCCGGATAATACACCTCCACCGTCAGCGGCAAACCCACATCGCCGCACTCTGCGTTATAGAACAGCACCTCCGCCTCATACCTGCCCGGCAGCACACTGTCTCCTAACGGTATCACCACTTGCGGCCCGTCGGGCTGCACACCGTCCACGCCCATACGCCTGTCAGCCTCCTCATCCGCAAACGTCACATCATACTTGGTAACCATACCACTGCTCACCGTATACGGTATCTCTATCTGGCCGTCGTCCGCGCACGCACCCGCCAGCAGCGCGTCGCCCATACCCTCGAATGTCAGCGACTCGTTGACAAGCAGGTCAAGCGTCACAACAGAATCGCACTTGTAACGGTTCTCCAACACAAACGTATAGTAGCCTGTTTCATAAAGTTCCTCGCCGTTAATCACATACGGCAGGTCAGCAGTACATATCGTATCCGCTACCGGTATAGTATCTATTGGCACCATCAGCAGGTCGAGTGTCCTTATATCCTCACACCCGTACTCATTGCCTGTGTCGGCCGTATCGCTGTAACAGTCCGATGAAAAATAATACTGACCCGTGACATCCCAATAATACGGATCTGTGCCGCAATGTATGACATGCACAGTATCTCGGTCAGAATCTAAGTTGGGCAACGTTATTTCAAACACCGTATCCTCTTGGCACTGCGAAAGATACGCCGATAGCATGACCCTGTATGTCCCGCCCGTTCGCGGGAACATCCGCTCGAACTCCTGACCCTTGATCGACATGCCCTCATCGAGAAAATGCCACACTATTGAGTCACACCCGGCATCCGCAGTGTCCACAGCACCGGTATAGGGATTAACATGCCTGACATAGCTGCTGTCAGAGAACGACACTATGTTCTCGCAATCCTCCACCCTCGCCGTATAACAGCCTTTGGCCACAGGATAGCGCGGCACGGCCCGCGCCGTAACAGTATAATAGCAGCCCCCCTTCGTCGGCTGTATCACATCGCACGCATACGTCAGCGTATCGCTCTGCGTTGTCTCGAAAATCTGATCCTCGCATATCACACTGTCTGGATTGTCCGGCAGATACCATCTGTAATTGAACCCGTCCGGAGCCTTGAACCGGTTCTTTTCGTCCTCGCCGCAACTCAGCCCCTGTATCTTCCCGTCCGAGCATCCGAGTGCAAAATATGCATATCCGTAATGACCTAGCGGACTACAATCATAAGTCGTCAGGCGTATTGTCAGATCCTGATCCTGATAGTCCTTCAGGTTGATGCCCACCGTAGTCCACTCTTTCCATTGTGGAGCCTCAGAGCCTACACCATCATGCCATCCCTCATTACCGGACACAAACCCCGCTGAAAAATCAGCCTCCGCACACCCCAGCGAATCCAGCGGTTTCCCGTCATTCAGCACCGACAGCGTAAAGCGCGGCTGTTGTTCTATACTGTGATTGGGATTCTGCAAAACCACAGCATACTTCACCAGCAGCACCGCATTCTCTGTCGTATCTACGCGGTAGTCATACTCCACTGCCTCCGCCTCGCCTCCTACAGCCCAATTGCCCAGCCTGACCGAAGCTATCTCGTCCTCTGGCACCGTCCGCAACATTCCTCCCGTGCGCGGATCTGTCTCCGACTTCATATAGTGTATCGTATGGCGGCTGTTGATTGACGGATATCCTCTGTCCACTGCCCCTCTCGACTGCATCGGATTCGTGAATGTTCCATAATAACAGTTCCTGTTGCTAAGATCCAGATAGTCAACACACCGCGTACCCGGGAAAAATATAAATTGGCTATGCGACACCCACACGCTCTTGAACATCCCGCAGTCCGACCTGATATAAAACTCGAAAACACCCTCGGAGATGCCCGATACAAACAACTCGTTCGATGTATATCCCGTAAACTCCTGCCACCGCGTGTCTGTCGATGATTTGCACCGTATGTCATACGCCTGAGCATTGCCGTCCCAGCTCACCCTCACGCCCTGCTCCTCCAGCTCCACCTCTATGTCGGAAGGCTTGTCGCACTCCCCCACCGGAACAACGCTGATATTGTCCACACACGCACCCGGAGGAAAACTCCCCACACTCTTGTTATTCCAGACAAACACCATCTTATATGGCGTAACCCCGTCCGACGTTATCGTGTCCGAAACAGTATTCCATGTATTTCCATATAGCTTTATCGAATCCCCGAACTCGCACGCATATGTCTCCACATACAGTGGTAGATTGCTGTTACCTGTCTGCGAATTGGACAGTACGCTGTCCGGCATCCAACAGCAGTAGAGGGCATCCTGATTGTTATACCCGAATGCCTGCCAGTCAAACGACAGTTCATACTGCCCCGCAGGCAGTGTCAGCACCCTGTACGCCGACACTGTAGTGGCCGACATCACATAACCCGCCGTTCTGCCACTGTCGCAAGAAACATACATCGAACTCCGTCCTCCATTGTTGACTGCCGACCCCACATACCACTTGTTCTCGCACGCCTCACCTTTCGGACCGACATTAAGTTGCCACATGACATTTTCGGCAGCATCCTCAAAATCACAATAATATCCTGTTTGGGAATACGACACGACAGTAAGCGCGAACATAAATAACGACAGAAACAACACTCTCTTTTTCATGTCTATATGCAGATTATATTATAATTATAACATTGTATTTTGGTCAAAATAGCCATTAAACCCAGTATTTATTATCACCTGCAAACCATATCCGGATTCCGGCTTATACTCTGTACCAGTGAATTATTGGGGAGATTGACCTTTATCAAACGTCAAGACTAAAGTGTCGGCAATCAAGAGAAACGATAGCTATCAGCAATCAGAGAGTCCGCGAAAGAAAACACTTTATTTTTTAGTCTCGTTAAAGATATGGAGCAAGAAAACGCCGTCCTACAAAAAAAAAAAAACGATTGATAAATATAACGAATAGGAAGATAACTGTCTAATATTTAGATGGAAATACTGACGGCGAGATGAATGCTCAAAAATAAGCAAGAGAAAGTAAATTTAAAATAGATAGGTATAAACCATATTTTTGAAGGAATCAGACGTGAAATACCTAAACAAAGATAAAAATTAATAAATATGAAGTCCTCGTCAAAAATTTAACATCACATAAAAACCGGTTCCGGGAAATGTCTAATATACAAAGAAATGCAAAACTATATCAGAAACCGGCAAAACACAGGATGTTAATTGCAGAATTTTTATCCCGACTATGTCATTATATATACGCGACAGATACGGATTTATTTATATTGGGACAAAGCAACAAGAAACTACGAAGAAACTTGAACCCTTCCGCCTCTCATCAATTGGCAACAATATTGTCACATTATACCGCATTGTCTGCAATGCCTCTTATCATAATGTATGTCTGAAAGACAATTACATTTCTTCATTATCAATCAAACCATTAAGATACGAGACAAAATCGTCAAGCGTCTTGTGCATTTTCAGCGGATATACATCTTCCATGAAAAGTATGGGATCTTCATCGAGTATCCGTAGTGTATCAGTATCTACCTCCAATGACTGCAAGTCAGACCATTTTAGGTCATACAGCACATAATCCGATATCTCGTCTGTCGCATCAATCACTTCGTAAGGATAAATCAGAAAGTAATCTTTCTCCAAAGGCACATACATATCTTCCGCCCGCAGGTCATCCACCGACAGAACATCATCTGCATATACAGTAGCATCCGTATAGCACAACCTGTCTATCATTATTTTATCCTCCCCTTTGGGCAGAAGTACACGGTCAACATAGCTGCTGTCCCTAAACCTTATAACCGACAGTACTTCATGCTTGTCCATCTCGTAATCAGCACATCCGCAGACGGCGAACGCCACAACCACCAACGATATAAAATACGCAGTCCTTCTCATTCTACTCATCTATTCGTCCCCATTTGTTCAGCTATCGCACCGCAAAGTGCGGCAAACTCTTTCTCATTATAAAGGCGTGTCATGAATACTATCTTTCCCTCCCTGTCTATCAGCACATTGCGTGTTATTCCGGCATCCGGATAGGCATAGAGGCGGAATGCCTTACCTTTGGTATCCATCAGTATGGGATACGTGACCCCAGTGGCCTTGCGCAGAGCCTCAACCTTGGCAATAGGCTCTTCTCTGTCTACGCCATAAAGGGCAAAGTCACTCTCACTCTTGAACCTCTGCCATATCTCGCTCTCAATATGGGGCATCTCCTTTCGGCAAACGCCGCACCAGCTTGCGGTAAACTGAAGCATGACCACCTTACCGCGCAAGTCCGACAGACGTACTGTCTGCCCGTCATCTGTCTTCAGAATGAAATCGGGAGCCATCTGCCCCACCTTGACAATATACCCGCGGTCCTCTCCCTCTTTTTGCTGAGCCACTGCAGAAAGCGAGAAAGACACTACCGCCGCCAGCGCTACAATCAATCGTCTCATAACTAATATGTTTATTGGGCAATACGCCCGTTTTCCACAAAAAATATTCTGCTCTCCGCACCTGTCTGCGCAAGCAGGGCATCGGTATGCTCACGGTTGGTGTCTGTGATGAACACCTGCCCGAACTCGTCACCCGCCACAATGCCTATTATGCGCTTCACGCGCGTAGCGTCAAGCTTGTCGAACAGGTCATCGAGCAAGAGCAAAGGCTCAACCCCCGCCGTCCTTCGCAGGCATACATATTGGGCAAACTTCAACGCCACGATATAGCTCTTGCATTGTCCCTGCGAACCTGTCCGCTTGATAGGATACCCGTTGAGCAGCATCTCCAGGTCATCCTTGTGCGCCCCGCGCGTGCTGTACCCCAATATGCGGTCACGCCCGCGACATTCGGAGAGCAGTTGCACGAGGTCTCCCCGCTGCCAGTGCGACACGTAGTTCAGCGACACGTTCTCCGCATCGCCTGATATTTCGGAATAAAACCTTTGGAACTCGGGAATGAAACCTGCCACAAACTCACCTCGCTTGCGGCAGATATAATCACCGTAATAAGCCATCTGCCCCTCATATACATCCATCATGGAGGCATCCGGCTCGCTCTCCTGTTTAAGCAGCGCATTGCGCTCCGCGAGAGCCTTGTTATACATGGCCAAGGCATTGATATACATGCGGTCATACTGCGATATGACCGTATCGAGGAAACGTCTTCGCTCCTCGCTGCCCTCCTCTATCAGCTCACTGTCCGAAGGCGATACCAGCACCGCGGGCAAAAGGCCTATGTGGTCGGACATGCGGTCATACGCCACACGGTTACGCTTGAACACCTTTTTAGTGCGCCTCTTCACCGATGCGAAAATCTCTTCCTTACCCTCACGGCGCATGTATCCTGCCTGTATCATGAAAAATTCCTCACCGTACCTTATCAACTGTGTGTCAATAGGATTAAGGTGACTCCTGGTAAACGACAGATAATATATCGCATCGAGTAAATTGGTCTTTCCCATGCCGTTGTCCCCCAGAAAACAGTTGAATTTAGGGGAGAAGCGCAAATCGCACTCTGCGATGTTGCGGTAGTTCATCAGCGACATGTGTTCAAGATACATCATATCAGCGCATGTTGTCTATGCGTTCTATCATCGACTCACTGAGCTTCGTCTTACGCTCTATATGGTTAAGTACCTCGCAGACAAACGGATTACTGTCGAAGCTCCCGCGCACCGACTCGAAGTCAAGGCTCTTGACACTCTCGTCGCCGTCAATGCCGAACCCTGTCTTGGCGTTGAGGTCAAACTCTTTCTTGGCATCATTATACAGCATCCGGTCAAGCGTCACGACTGCATCTTTCCAGTCGCACACCATACGCTTCACATCGTCGCGCGTCACCTCTTCGAGAGGCTTGTTCCACATCTTCATGAGCTTGTCGTATGCCCACGTCCACTCGTACTCATAGTAGTTCCTGTGCATCTCCACAAACCGCTCCTGTATATCCTCTAGCGATACTGTGCCCTGTTTAATATCCCCTATCAGGCTGTCCACCTCGCTCTGCGGGGCTATGAGTCCCGAGAGGTCCACCCACTCACCTGAACCGCGCGGTGTGGAGGGTCTAAGCATGCGGTGCATGTCCTCCTCAGTTTGCAGTTCGTCGCGGTTAAGGCGCGAAATCAACGAGTTGCCGAGGAACTTGGTTATTGCCATATTATACAGGTCGATACCCTTGTGCAGGCTCGAATTCCTTATCTTGCAGTTCTGGTAGCTGTACACCTCATTGTTCTCCCCGGCAAGCTGCGACAGGCGGCGCAGCACATCCACTCCGCGCATCATCTTCTGTATGGTATACGGGCTGAGGAGGTTGAAATTTATCTGGTCAAGAAGCACGGGGTCTTTGCGGTTGTCGCGCTTCGGCCACTTCTGCGCGTCGCGTATAGTGCCGACGCTGCGCAGGTTGACTGCTGGCACGAGATAGCTCTCCGTCGCGTTCTCTATCAGATATGAAAACGGCAGGTCGCTTGTGTCAGAGTGCTTCGTGTGCCGTCCCATGACGAGAGTGAATGCGCCTATGCGTGCCGGCCACAGCAGATAGGAGTCACTCGTGGTCTTCGAGCCGCGCTCCGCGACACCCTGATGTATAGGCCCGAGCTTGTACATGTGGTTGCTCTGGTTAGAGCCCGAACCCGCATTGAGAAACGAGAACATGCCGGCGATAAGCAGACTCGACTTGTGGTGCGAGACCGTATATGGCCCGGCGAATATGGCCGTCGCCTCGCCGTGGAATCCTTGGCAGTTGGAGAAGAACAGCGAATCGAGTGCCGAATAATGCTTGCCCATGACTGTGCCCTGCCCTATGAAGCAGTTGCTCACTAATGTCGAGTCGGTTATGTCCACGCCGGACGAGAGTATGAAGTCCGTGCACTTCACCCCCGAGCCTATATGCACGGGGGCATGGCTGTTTGAGTTTATCGAGCCGTTGCGCAGTTTCGACACCCCCATAAGCGTGGCGCAGTCCCCTATGTAGACATTCTTTATTGTCCCGCAGTTGATTATCTTCACCCCGTTGCCGATGATGCCTGTCGCCGATTTGCGCGACAGCACATACGCGTCTATCATCTTCTGTATCGCGCTTATCAGCTCTCGGTCATGGCGGTAGAGGGCAAGTATATATGCAAGATGGGCGGAAAGTCCGTCAAAGATTGGTATCTCGCGCCCCCCGCCCTCATTCATGACCGATATGCTAACCCCGTTCCCGAATGTCGTCTCACCGTCTATGACTATCAGGTTGGTGTTCTCGATAAACGAGTTGTCGCCTATCGTGTAGTTGGCTATGTAGTTGTGTATGCGGTCTATATAGACATCGTTGCCCACTGTGCAGTTGTACAGCCTTGCTGAGTATATCCCGGAGTGTACCCTGAACCCTCCCGGCTGGTCAAACTCGCGGTGCTGCGAACCTATTTTCACTACTCCCGAGAACTTCACGTCGTACATATACTCCGTAGTGAAATCCTCCGCCACGAGGACATTGTCCCAATTTTCGGCAGTGCAGTAGCGCGCTTCAAGTGCCGCACGCTCCTGCTGTGTCAGATTACGGTATTGTTGCATAAACGTCTTGTCTTTTCTCCTCAACCGCTACCCGCGCACGGGGCAGCCGCTGAGGTCACTCTTTCAATAATGATATTATCTCGTCCACCGTGAGCAGCCTCTGCTCTCCCGTGGCCATGTCTTTGAGCATCACCTTCCCCGCCGCCAGCTCCTCATCACCGATAATGCCGACATACGGTATATTGTTCGCGTTGGCATACGCCATCTGCTTCTTCATCTTGGCGCAGTCCGGATATATCTCCGCGTTTATCCCCGCGCGTCTCACTGTGCGCACCGCTGCCCGGCCGAAGTCGAGCCCGCGCACGTCAAATGCCGTAAACAGTATCCTCGATATGGCCGACAGCTCCGTGGGGAACTTGTCGAGCGCGGTCAGCACGTCATAGATGCGGTCTGCCCCGAACGAGAAGCCCACTCCGCTCACCCCCGGCAGCCCGAACACCCCCGTCAGGTTGTCATAACGCCCGCCGCCCGAAATCGACCCTATCTCCACGCCCGTGGCCTTCACCTCGAATATCGCGCCCGTGTAGTAGTTCAGCCCACGCGCCAGCGTCAGGTCAAGCTCCACGCGGTTCTTCATCCCGCACTCCGCCACATAGCGCAGCACCTCCTCCGTCTCTTCCAGCCCCTTCAGCCCCGTCTCGCTCCCCGCGAGCAGGCCGCGCAGCGTGGCTATCTTCTCCTCGTTCGTCCCCTCGAGCATAATCACAGGGCGCAGACGCTCCACCGCCTCCGCAGCTATGCCCCTCTCCGTCAGTTCGCGGTTCACTCCGTCAAGCCCTATCTTGTCCAGCTTGTCTATCGCGACAGTTATCTCCGTGATGCGCTCCGCCTCACCCACAGTCTCCGCTATCCCCGCCAGCACCTTACGGTTATTTATCTTGATGACAACATCGATGCCGAACGCCGAAAACGCCGCGTCCATCATCTCCACAAGCTCCGCCTCCAGCAGCAGAGAGTCGCTCCCCACCACATCCGCGTCACACTGGTAAAACTCCCTGTAACGCCCCTTCTGCGGACGGTCTGCCCTCCACACGGGCTGTATCTGATACCTCTTGAAAGGGAACGTTATCTCATCCCTGTGCTGCACGACATAACGCGCGAACGGCACTGTCAGGTCATAGCGCAGCCCCTTCTCGCTCACCATGTTGGTGAGCCTCACGCTGTTACGCTCCTGCAACGCCTCCTCCGGCAGCTTGGCTGCCCAGTCCCCCGAGTTGAGTATCTTGAACAGCAGCTTGTCGCCCTCCTCGCCGTACTTCCCCATCAGCGTCGTGAGGTTCTCCATCGCCGGTGTCTCTATCTGACGGAATCCGTAGCGGTGAAACACTCCGCGTATCGTGTCGAATATATAGTTCCTCCTCGCCATTTCAACGGGAGAGAAATCCCGTGTCCCCTTAGGTGTAGATGGTTTCATTGTTGCAATTAAATATATGTCCCTTAGAACGTTAATCCTTCCATTCCGCCGCCGGACGGTACCTGTCTCCCCCCGCCGTTCAAAACAGCTCCGCGAATATCCTCTCCGTCGCGCCGGTCTTTGAGCGCACATACTCCCCCGCACGCTCCCCAGCCTCCTTCTCCTCCAGCAGTCGGTTCAGTGCGTCCTCCAGCTGACGGTACGACACCACAGCGCAGCCGCCCCCGCAGCCGATAAGCTCCTCTGCCTCCTTAAACTTATGATAATTAGGCCCCCACACCACGGGTATCCCCCACACGGCGGCCTCCAGCGTATTATGTATCCCCGCTCCGAACCCCCCGCCCACATACGCCACGCGCCCATAGCGGTACAGCGACGAGAGTATCCCCACCGTATCCACCACAAGGCAGTCAGCCTTCGCAGCCTCCTCCGCCGTAGCGCGCGTATACAGTACAAAACTGCACATCAGCCGTCCGCAAAGCTCCTCTATCCGCCCCGCCGACACCTCGTGCGGCACTATAATCATCCGCAAATGGTCCTTGTTAGCCGACACGAACCGCGCCAGCATCTCCTCGTCCTGAGGCCACGTGCTGCCCGCCACCACCACAGGCCGCACCCCCGACGCAAACGCCTCTGCCACAGGCAAATCCTCCGACCTCCGCGTGATGTCCGCCACACGGTCAAACCGCGTGTCGCCCACCACCTCGACATTCTCCACACCTATGCCCGACAGCAGTCCCCGCGACCTCTCGTCCTGCACATATATCTTCGTGAAACACCCAAGCATCCGCACGAACAGGCCTCCGTAAAACCTGAAAAACACCTGCTCCGGACGGAATATGGCCGACACCACATACGTCCTGATCCCCCTCTCCTTCAGCGTGAAAAGGAAATTGCCCCAATACTCATACTTGACAAACACAGCCATCTCCGGCCGCAGCACATCGAGAAAAGCCCTCGCGTTCGCCGGACTGTCCAGCGGCAGATACGTCACCACGTCCGCCCCCGCATAATCCTTGCGCACCTCATACCCCGACGGCGAAAAAAACGTCAGTGCTATCTTGTACTCAGGGTGCGATGCCCTCAGCCTCTCCATCATGACACGCCCCTGCTCAAACTCACCGAGCGAAGCGGCGTGAAACCATATATATCGTTCCCCCGGAGCGCGTTTCCGCCTCATCTCGCCCACAGCTGCCCGCCCGCCGGCATATCTCAAACGGGCCTTATGGCTGAACATAGACGCGAGTGCTATAGCAACTCCGTATAACGCAATTCCTAAGTTATATATAAAATGCATGATTATCAGTGTTACATTGATGCCTGCACACGCCATATGAATGGCCACTCCACAGCAAAGTGCAAAATTACAGTAAATATGGGAAATATGCAACGGCAGCGGAGAAAACGGCCGGCCGTTACACCGCATGCCATCTCCGTCTCCTCACTCCCGCCCGTCCAAACACACCCCAGACCCCACATCTCCCCATGCCGTACAGTCCCTCATCCCCTGCCCCGCCCAAATCTAAAACAGAGTTAAAAACACCTACTCTCGACGGAACGCTCAGCCAACCCCTACGGACACCCTCCGAAGCCCGCCCCCACTCTTCGACTTCTCCTCCGACTCCCGCCTCCAACCCCAAAGCGTAAAATGTGGTTAAAAAGTCGTACTCTCGACGGAACGGCCAGTGAGCCCCTACGGAACTCCTCCCCACCCCCTCCACATCCTCACGCACCCCTCCACGGCAAAAACAAAGAGGCGGAGCAGGGATTGTCCCTGCTCCGCCTCTTTGTACAATATACCGTCCGCCCTGCTATCTCACACCCTCACCTGTACAGCACCTCATAACTCAGCGCGGGCAGCGTAACCCTCAGGCGGCCACCCTCCACCGAGAACCCGTTCTCCCCCACAAGGGCTTCAAGCCCCTCTGCATCCAGCCCGTCGAGTGCCACGTCAAACGTCCTCTCCTCTCCGCTGTTGTTCAGCACCACCACTGCTTCCGAGCCGAAATACCTGCGTGCATAAACCCACGTCTCGTCCGTATTCTCAATAGAAATGAAGTCGCCGTACATCATAGCCATGTTGTCCCTGCGCAGATGTGCCAGGGCAGACACCTGGTCGAACAGCTTACGTTCGCGGGCATTCCACCCCTCGAAATACATCATGCGGCGGCAGTCCGGGTCGTTGCCCCCCGTCATCCCTATCTCGTCTCCATAATAAATGACCGGCACTCCGGGAATGGTCATGTTGAACGCGTGAAAGAGAGCGAGGCGGTCGTATGCCGTAGAGTCCGTGATGCCTATCTCACGCGTCCACCCCGCTGCATGTGAGTCCTCGCCCGGCACAAGGTCGCCCGACGCAAGTGCCATGAAGCGCGGCTTGTCGTGGTTACCCGAGATGTTGCCCATCAGGTGATGAGAGCCGTACACTTTCAGGCTTGACTGCATGACGCTCATAACCCTGCTGAGCGTGCCTCCGCTCACCCCGTTGAAAGCCGAGTTGGCCTCCTCGTAAAGGTTGAAGTCAAACTGCGCGTCGAGCATCCCGCTGTTCACGTACGACGATATAAGCTCCGGGCTGCCGTAGGTCTCGCCTATCTGATAGAACGATGCCGTCGGGTCTATCGCCTTCAGCTTGCGCGTCAGCGCACGCCAGTAGGCAAGATCCACATGCTTGCATGCGTCATGACGGAAGCCGTCTATGCCGAACTCCTTCATCCAGTACGCCCCCGAATCGGACATCAGCTCCACCACTTCGGGATTGGAGTAGTCGAGTGACGGCATGAACGTGTCGAACCAAGTGGTCAGCCTCTGCTCATCCCACAGTCCTACGTTCAGACGGCCGTCTGGCAGATGCAGCTGAGTGGCATACTCCGGATGCTCCTTGTACAGCGGATGCTCCTCATGCACATGGTTGGCCACATAGTCGAGCAGTATGTTGATGCCGTGGCTGTGCGCGTCCTCCACGAGGCCTTTCAGCTCATCGTTAGTTCCAAAACGGAAATCCACTTGCGATGACGATATGGGCCAGTAGCCGTGATAGCCGGCAAACTTTGTGTCTGCGTCTGCATTATACCCGTATGGCTCTAAGGGGTTCTGGTTGAGTGGCGATACCCAGAGGGTGTTCACGCCGAGGGCATTGAAATAGCCGTTGTCTATCTGCTGGCGTATGCCTTCGAGGTCTCCGCCCTGATAGTCGGCCTTAGGGTTCACGTCCGGACGGTTCATCGGATGGTCGTTCTCCGGATTACCGTTCTTGAAGCGGTCCACGAGCATGAAATATATGATTTTGCCCTGCTTGTCCTTGCGCCCTGTCATCTTGGCGTCGGTCACCACTCCTCCCCGTTGGAGCGGCACAAGCACATCGTTGCCGATGCCCCACTCGTTCGCGGCCCATACCCTTATGTACGAACGCTCCATCTGCGCCGCATCGGCCGGCACTGTGACTGTCACTGTGCTGTCCGTCACCTTTACAAACCTCGCCGGCAGCAGGTAGTTCTGCCAATAGGCATACACCTTGTCCACCTCATTGCGGGTAGTGATTACTATGTTGTCGCCCTCTATCCTGTCTGTCCTCAGGCACGGGAACTTGTCGTCATTACCTTTGACTGTCAACACGGAATTATACTGGCCGAAGCCGTTGTCCACCTTGTTGGGGTTGGTCGGGTCGGCAGCCTGCACGCCGTCTATGACAAGCTGATACATATACGTCCCCGGGCTGAGCGTGAGCCTCACGCTGTACTTGCCCTCCTCTCCAAGAGTGAGGTCGGGGGTCATCGATGGCACCCAGAAGTTCATCTGCCCCGCTATCTGCACACGCCCGTGCCTCTTCCCTTGCGGGTCGTAGGTGAACACATACTCCATCTTGTCGCTGCGCTTCACGGGGACGGCGTATGGCGCGCCCTTTGCCCATATAGTGACATTGGCCATAGCATCCATCTCCGCCGGCGCGGTCACGTTGATAAGCTCTTTGTCCTCGGAGAGCGACACGGTAAGCGCACCGCAGTCCGTGGTGACGGAATCGACATCGCCCACATTCATGATGAAATCGGCCGTATGCAGCACATTCTCTCCCTCCTGCAACTGCATCATGGAGTTTAGCCCTGCGGTCTCCGTGTCAACCGGATAACCCAACGAACGGCCGTCGCCGCAAGCCGTCAGCAGCAGAGCCGCAACGGCAACAAAACAAAATCTTCTCATAACCAACACTTGAAATTGACCTGTATACAATTAGATGCGCAAAGTTACTGCAATTCCAATGAACCTACAACCCATCGCCGCACGAATGGCCTCCCCCCCTCATCTCAGGTTAACGCCTTTCAGCGCGAACTTCTTGCCATCCTGTCTGACCACTATGCAATAGACCCCGTGCGGATGGTCGAACTCATACTCCTCACCGTCTGCCACGGCCGTCCATACCCTGAGGCCGCCCACTGTGTAGCACGACAGCTCCGCTCCCGCCGTGAGGTTACAGACCCTGTGGCCCGCTATCTCAGGCCTCGGCGCGGCAGTGTACACATCTTCTCTTTGCCCCGCGAACGCGAAGCCGAATGCCACGCCCCCGTCCTCCTCCTTTATGTCATACATCTGGCATGAGTCGAACAGCGTGCAGCTGCTCACCCCCGCGCTCCCGGGGAATACGTCGCCGGGCTTAGAGTGCCCGTAGTCTCTCCCGTCTGCCTCTATCAGGTCCACGCCCATATTGTCCGGGTCATTATTGACCACATTTCCTATCCATCTACTTTCGTCGAAACTCACCTTGGTCACCATCATGCCCGCCCCCGGCAGATACGTGTCCCATCCCTCCCGCGCACGGTATTCCAGCATATAGAACGTCTCCGGATAGGGCGACAGCCCGTCAAGGTTGTGCGTGCCGTCCCAGCTCACGAGATACGCTCTGTTCGATGTCCCCAGCTCTTCGAGCCGGTAGTCGCCGTCGCTGTTCAATATTTCGGGGGTGAGCCACCCCATGAAGAAGCGTTCGTAGGCAGAGAACAACGGCGGCGTGCGCCCGTTGTTGTTATACGGGCCGTAGTCCATCACATCCCATGAGTCGAGCGTCTTGTGTGTCGCCCCGTTGGTAGTGTACAGGTCTGGCAGCCCCAGTACATGGGAGAACTCGTGGCAGAATGTGCCTATGCCGCACATATTGCTCCCCCCGTTGCCTTTCAGCTCCGATGTGCAGGCGTACGTCTCCACCCTCTTCCCGCCGAACTGCACCCCGCCCTCCACATTGTACGGATAGACCACCCAGCTGTGAGGCCAGATAGTCTCGTCGCCCGCGCCCTCGGCCTCATTGTGCCCCGCGTAATAGACAAACACGAAATCTATCTTGCCGTCGTTGTCCGCGTCATAATCGGCCATGTCCACTGCGGCCGACTGGTCCGCCATGAGCTTTGCCAGCGCGTCCACGACCATCTGGTCCGGATGGGTGTCGTTGCCGCTGCGGTCATTGCCGCCGTAATAGCTCATCTCCCTGTCGAGGTCATACGGGCCGAACACATCGAAATGCGGATTATACTCCCCCGACGACGATGCTCTGAAATAGTCCACGGCCGAGCCGGTAGCCCCGTTCTCCGAATACCCCTCGCTGTTCAGCATCTCGCCGAACGCCCCGTTTGCATCTGTCGTGACAAACTTCACGTCGGCGAAGTTCACCAGCAGCACAAGCCCCTTCCCCGCCGGGTTTCTCTCCACGAACGCACTCTTTGTGGAAACGCCCCTGCCTGCACGGGCGGAAATGGAGCGGCTGCGCATCAAAGCCAGTTCTGCGTTGACACTCCCCGCGCCGACGGCACAGGACGGGGCAGGCTCTCCCTCCCTGACCCTCGTCCCCGTAGGCAATATCTCTCCACCCTCCACGCGGGCATAGGTGTACAACCCCGTGCTGTCCTTGACTATGATATCCCCTCGCTCAGTAGTGACATAATGGAAATGTTCGTCGCCGTGCTTCTGTATCATTATCTCGCTGCCGTCCGGCTGAACCGTCGTGAACACCGTCCGCTTGGCGGGCACGGCATATATGTGGCATAACGGGAAGAGTGAAACCACGGCAATAAAGAGTAGTCGCTTCATGGTCGTCATAACTGACTGTTAGTAATGCAGATAAAGAAACCCGCCCGCCAGTGGCCTTGCTCTCGGCTGTCTGACGGGACGCTGTGGTTTTTCATCAGGTTATAGATTAAGATAAGAAACCATCTCTCTCATATCTCCACTCGCTCCAATGACAGCATTTGTGGAAAAGCTAAACAGTTTCTAAGATAATGCCGGGCGGAGCCGACTCACACTGCACACTCAGGACAAACGCCCCATGTACATGTGAAAAACATTTGCAAATATACAGTAAATTATTTCCCCTGCAAGAGCCGTGCGCCATTTTTTATCTCATTCAACAACCTGACGGCGCACCCCGTAACCCCACACATCCCCCTCACCTCATCCCCAGCACCTCTCTCAGGAACGGCGCAGTCGCGCTCTTCTTGCACCTTGCCACCTCCTCCGGAGTGCCGCAGGCCACTATGCTGCCGCCCGCCTTACCCGCCTCCGGGCCTATGTCTATGATATGGTCCGCGCATTTCAGCACATCGAGGTTATGCTCTATCACTATCACCGTATTTCCTCGCCCTATCAGCCGTTGCAGCACTCCGAGAAGCACCTTTATATCCTCGAAATGCAGCCCCGTCGTCGGTTCGTCCAGTATGTACAGCGTCCTCCCAGTGTCCCGTTTGGCCAGTTCCGCCGCTATCTTTATCCTCTGGCTCTCGCCTCCAGACAGCGTCGTGCTTGACTGCCCGAGCTTGACATAGCCGAGACCCACGTCCTGCAACATCTTCAGCTTGTGTATGAACGTCGGCATATTCTCGAAGAACTCCACCGCTTGGTTGATGGTCATGTCGAGCACGTCGGCTATCGACTTACCCTTGAACCTCACCTCCAGTGTCTCCCGGTTATACCTCTTGCCCCCGCACGCCTCGCACGGCACATACACGTCCGGCAGGAAGTTCATCTCTATGGTCTTGTACCCGTTACCCCCGCACACCTCGCACCGCCCGCCCTTGGTGTTGAACGAGAAACGCCCCGCCTTGTAACCCCGCGTCTTGGCCTCCGGCAGTTCGGCAAACAGGTTTCTTATGTCGTTGAATATCCCCGTGTACGTCACAGGGTTTGACCTCGGCGTGCGCCCTATAGGCTGCTGGTTCACCTCCACCACCTTGTCTATGTACTCCATCCCCTCTATCCCGTCGTATGGCAACGGCACTCTCGTGCTCCGGTAAAAATGCCTGCTCAATATGGGCTGCAACGTCTGGTTGATGAGCGACGACTTCCCGCTGCCCGACACGCCCGATATGCAGACCAGCATCCCCAGCGGAATATCCAGAGTAACGTTCTTGAGGTTATTCCCCCGCGCACCCCGCAGTATGAGGTGATGCCCGTTGCCCTCCCTGCGCCTCTCCGGTATCTCTATCGACAGCCGCCGGTTCAGGTAGTTGGCCGTCAGCGTATCCCGCTTCAGCATCTCTGCCGGAGTACCCTCGAACACCACATTGCCCCCCAGCCGGCCGGCCCTCGGACCCATGTCCACTATGTAGTCCGCAGCCCTCATCATATCCTCGTCATGCTCCACAACTATCACCGAGTTACCCACATCCCGCAGGCTCTTCAGCGAATTGATGAGCCGCAGGTTGTCCCTCTGGTGAAGACCTATGCTCGGCTCGTCCAGTATATACAGCACATTCACCAGCTGCGACCCTATCTGCGTCGCCAGCCTTATCCTCTGGCTCTCGCCCCCCGACAGCGTCCCGCTCGCACGGCTCAGCGACAGATACCCCAGCCCCACATCCAGCAGGAAGCGCAGCCGCGTCCTTATCTCCTTCAGTATCTCCGTCGCTATCGCCCTCTGCTTCGTCTCCAGCCTCTCCTCTATCCCCTCCAGCCACGCGTACAGCTCATCCAGCTGCATGTCCGACAGCTGCGCTATGTTCTTGTCCAGTATGCGGAAATTCATCGCCTCCCTGTTCAGCCTCGACCCGTGACACTCCGGACACTCCACGACCGAATAAAACGACTCCGCCCACTTCTGCTCCGCGCTCTGCCCCTCCTCCTGCTGTAGTTCTATATAGTGCAGCAGACCCTCGTACGGCGTATAGTAGTTCGAGTCCGACCCTATCGCACCGTTCCTGATGTGCAGCTCCTCGTCGCTCCCGTTCATTATCTCGTCCAGACCCTCCTGCGGAATGTCGCATATCGGCGTCTTCGTCGTAAAGCCGTACTTCTCCCCTATCGCGCTTATCTGCCAGAATATCATCGTGCTCCTCTCCTTCCCCAGCGGAGTGATGCCCCCTGCGGCTATCGACAGACTCCTGTCGGGAATAATCTTCTCCATATCTATCTGCGCCACCGTACCTATACCCTTGCACCTCGGGCAGGCACCCTTCGGCGTATTGAACGAGAAATTATGCGGCGCAGGCTCATTGTACGACATCCCCGTATCCGGGTCCATCAGGTGACGCGAAAAATACCTCGGCTCCTTGCTGTCCCTGCATATCACCATCATCACACCCTCACCCTGCTCCATCGCCTTCACCACACTCCGCCGCAGCCGCTGCTCGTCGCTCGGCTTCACCACCAGCTTGTCCACCACCACCTCAATGTCATGGTTCTTATACCTGTCCAGCTTCATCCCGTAAGTAACCTCCTGCATCTCCCCGTCCACACGCACATTGAGATAACCCTTCTTCCTCACATTCTCGAACAGCTCCTTATAATGCCCCTTCCTGTTCTTCACCAGCGGCGCGAGTATATAGCACGCCCGCGTATCATACTCCCGCAGTATAAGCGACACTATCTGCTCATCCGAATACTTCACCATCCTCTTCCCCGACACATAACTGTACGCATCCCCCGCCCGCGCGAACAGCAGACGCAGGAAATCATATATCTCCGTCACCGTACCCACCGTCGAACGCGGATTCTTGTTCGTCGTCTTCTGCTCTATCGCTATCACAGGCGAAAGACCCGTAATCTCATCCACATCCGGCCGCTCTATATTCCCCATGAAATGCCGCGCATACGCCGAAAAAGTCTCGATATACCTCCTCTGACCCTCGGCATAGATAGTGTCAAACGCCAGCGACGACTTCCCGCTGCCGCTCAGACCCGTAATCACAGTCAACGAATTGCGCGGTATCGTCACATCCACATCCTTCAGATTATGGACCCTCGCGCCCAGAACACTTATATTGTCCGACATACCCCGATACACTTGATTTTTACCGACACACACCCCTCCCCGTGGAGACACGCGTCCCCCGCCCCCGCACATCCATGCAAAAATAACCCCTTTCACACAACCCGCCTAATTAAAATATCGTAAAAAGCCCCCGCGCCCTCCCCCTCAGCGCAGCCCGCGCGGCAACAGCCCCTTCGACAGCTCCCACATCACAATCCCCGCCGTCACGCTCACATTCAGCGAATGCTTCGTCCCGTACTGCGGCAGCTCGATGCACCCCTCGCACGCATCCACCACATCCTGCCTCACCCCCTTCACCTCATTCCCCAGCACCACGGCATACCTCTCCTCCTCCTCCGTCCTGAAATCCCCCAGCATCACCGACCCCTCAGCCTGCTCCACGGCATACACATGATACCCCTCCCCCTTCAGCATCTCCACAGCCTCCGCCGTATCCGCGCAATGCTCCCACTCCACCGAAAACTCCGCCCCCAGAGCCGTCTTATGAATCTCCGCATTCGGCGGCGTCGCCGTAATCCCGCACAGCACAATCCGCTCAACCCTGTACGCGTCCGCCGTCCTGAACACCGACCCCACATTATACAGGCTCCGCACATTATCCAGCACCACCACCAGCGGCATCTTCTCCGCCGCCCTGAACTCCTCCGCCGTCATCCTCCCCATCTCCTCCACAAACAGTTTCCTCATATTCCTTCCTCCATCATTTCCATAATAAAAACAAAACACCCCGCTCCATAGCCCCGTTCTCAAAAACACCTGTTTTGCTGCACTTTCATCAAGGTGCGTCAGAATAGGCAAGATGCAAGGCACCAAGGGTGAGGGCAAAGGAGTTTACTGGAGTAAATGACTGCGCCCTCATCCCGAAGGTAACGCGGCAGATTGCCCATTATGACGCGCCGTTCTCCTCTCCTCATACATCCTCGCCCTCCTCTGCACCACCTCCACCCACCTGCTCCTCGGCCTGAACGCCCTCATAACATCCTCATCATCAACATACTCCTCACCCTCCGACATAGCCTCCATCTCCCGCTGTCTCCTCTCCTCCTGCCTTGCACGCCGCTCCGCCGCCACACGCCTCATCCTCTCCACATCATCCTCCCGCAACGCCTCCTCAGCCCTAAGCCGCCTCATATAATACGCCACACACGCCCCCCTGCCTGTCTTATAACCCATCTCCGCCGCATGCGTATCCCAGTACAACCTACGTTCCGCACATTCCAATTCCCTCTTCGCCAGCGCGCTCGCCCGTGCCATCAACGCCCTCATCCTCAGCTGCGCCTCACTGTCCGGCTGCCGTATCTCCACCGCATCGATAGTATACACCTTCCCCCACCGGACTGTGATGCGCAGCCCGGAGGAACGCATGCGCCGCCTGACATAGGGGACGTAGCCGAGTGATACAAGTCCGAGTCTCATGTTGCCGTGGTTTGTTGGTTATTCGGGTGCGAATATAAGGCTTATTTTTGGGATTTGCAAGGCTTATTAGGTTAAGGGAAGTTATTGTGGAGTGGGCTGGGGCTTCGGAGGGGCTCCGTAGGGTGTCCGTAGCCGCTTCGGCGAGAGTAGGTGTTTTTAACTCTGATTAACACAGCCTCCCGTCCGGCTAAACATACCCCCTCCCCTCTCCGCACCACCCTCCAAACCCTGCCCCTGCCCACAGACCTCGCACCCACTCCCCACAAATACCCCTCTCCCCCCGTTGCCCCAACGGATATTTTTTCCTACTTTTGCCCTGCGGAGCAACGCTCACACGCAGCACCCCTCCGCACAGACACAACACCCATGGTCAACAGCAGCATAAAGACATACAGCCTCTCCGAACTCGCCCGCGCAGTCCGGCAGGGCATCACCCGCGCCTTCCCCTCCCCGGTAGTGGTCTGCGCCGAGATAAGCCAGCTGAACCTCAACGCGAAATCCGGCCACTGCTACCTTGACCTCGTAGAGAAAGACCCCTCGCGCGACGGCTTCATCGCCAAGCTCCCCGCCGTCATCTGGCGCAGCCGCTACACGGAGATAGCCCGCGAATTCATGCTCCAGACAGGCATGCCCCTCGCCGCAGGCATATCAGTCATGGCAACAGTCACCGTCGAATTCAACGAACTCTACGGCCTCAAGCTCTTCATCGAAAGCATAGACCCCACATACACCGTAGGCGACATGGCGCTCCGCCGCCGCGAGATAATAGAGACACTCCGCCGCGAAGGCGTCTCCGGCATGAACCGCGCCCTGCCCCTCCCACGCCTCATGCGCCGCATCGCCGTCATATCCAGCGAGACCGCCGCAGGTTACGAAGACTTCATCCACCAGCTGAAAAGCAACAGCGGCGGATACATCTTCTACACACGCCTCTTCCCAGCCGTCATGCAGGGCGAACAGACCGAAGAGAGCGTCACCGCAGCCCTCTCCCTCATCGCCGCCGATGCCGAGCTCTACGACTGCGCGGTCATAATACGCGGCGGAGGAGCCTCCGCAGACCTACAGGCGTTCGACAGCCTCGGCCTCGCACGCATCTGCGCGCAGTTCCCCATCCCCGTCCTCACGGGCATAGGCCACACGCGCGACGAGAGCGTGGTCGACATGGTCGCCGCCCTCCCGCTCAAGACCCCCACAGCCGTCGCCTCATTCCTCATCGAACACATGGCCGCCGCCGACAGCGAACTCTCCCGCCTCTCCGCCCGCATCAAGGACTCCACCCTGCGCGCACTCGCCGACGAACGCGAATGGCTCACCCGCTGCTCCTACGACATACAGCGGCTCACGTCGCGCCGCACCTCACGCGCCGAAGCCGCCGTGCACAGGCTCGCCTACACCCTCCGCAGCGCAGTGGCCGGCCGCCTCTCCTCGTCGCGCTACACGCTCATGGAGAGGGAAAACCGCATGAAGCACACAGCACAGGCGCGCCTCTCCGCCGACAGCGGCATGCTCGACACCCGCCGCCGCGCCGCCATAGCCGCCGCCCGCCGCGCCCTCGCACGCGAACGGGACACGCTCGACAGCCTGAGCCAGAAGACATCCCTGCTCAACCCCGAAAACCTCCTGCGACGCGGCTACACACTAACCGAATGCGGCGGCCGCATAGTGACCTCCACATCACAGCTCAACGTAGGCGACACCATAATGACCCACTTCTTCGACGGCAACGTGACCTCCACCGTCGACGAGATACCAGACATAAGAATCTAAAACTACAATCACATATAAAACCTATGGGAAAGACAAAACTGACATACGACGATGCCATGGACAGGCTGACCGCCATCGTAGCCGAGATAGAAGGGGGCGAACTCTCAATCTCCGCCCTGACAGCCAAAGTGAAGGAGGCAATGGAGCTTGTCCGCTTCTGCCGTTCGCAGCTCAACGAAGTACAGGAAGAGATAGAGCAGATATTCGACGGCGAGGACCGCTGACCTCCCCGCCCTCCCGGTGTGCAAAAACATGGATGCACCCATGGCTCATATCCGATTTTTCGCTACTTTTGCCTTACACAACAGGGCTGCACTCCGCTGACGGTCAGCGCGGCTGCCGCCCTGCATCCAACAACTGATAAATATGACAACCGAAAAGAAAAACTCTGTGCTGCTCATCTTCACGGGCGGCACCATAAGCATGGGGGAGAACCCTGAGAACAAATCGCTTGCTCCTCTCGACACCGAGCGAGTGCTGAGCTTCATCCCCGAACTACAGATGCTCCACGTGAACATCGCCTCAGTATCCTTCTCCCCGCTCATCGACTCGAGCGATGTGCGCCCGTCCGACTGGCTCAAAATAGCAGAGACAATATACAAATACTACGACGACTTCGACGGCTTCGTAGTGCTCCACGGCACAGACACCATGGCCTACTCTGCCGCCGCCCTCAGCTTCATGCTGGAGAACCTCCAGAAACCCGTGATATTCACAGGCTCACAGCTGCCTGTCGGCGTGCTCCGCAGCGACGCGAAAGAGAACCTCATCACATCCATCGAGATTGCCGCCGCCAAAAACGAGCAGGGACGCGCCATAGTGCCCGAGGTCTGCCTCTTCTTCGAGGACAAGCTGATGCGCGGAAACCGTACCACGAAACGTAACTCCGAAGAGTTCAACGCCTTCGCCTCGTTCAACTACCCCGAACTGGCGCACACCGGCGTACACATCAAATACTTCCCCCACTACATACACTACGAGGACGAAGTCAAGTTCGGCTACGCCCACCATTTCGACACCAACGTGGTAGTGCTCAAGCTCTTCCCCGGCATAACCGAGAACACCGTCCGCGCCATCTACTCCATTCCCGGCCTCCGCGCCGTGGTGCTTGAAAGTTTCGGCTCCGGCAATGCCCCAACCGACAAATGGTTCTATGAAATCATTAAAGACGCCACCGACCGTGGCATCGTGACCGTCAACGTCACCCAGTGCCGCGCCGGCAGCGTGGAGATGGGACGCTACGAAGCCTCTGTCAACCTCCTCAAAGCCGGGGTACTCTCCGGTTACGACATGACAATGGAGGCCGCGACAACGAAACTCATGTGGCTTCTCGGCAAATACACCTCGGCCGACGACGTGCGCCGTATGATGGTAGAGCCGTGGCGCGGCGAGATGAGCTGGCCGAAGACCGAATAAATCATACCCGTAGACGGCTATGCGCGGCGAGATGAAATCACGGTACACCGCTGCCCAGCGGGTCGGGACGCTCGTCCTGTGCCTCATCCTCGTCGCCCTGCTCTCTTTCTTGCTGCTCTACGAACCCCGCCCCGGCGAACACGGCAGCACGGACAGCACAAGTCTGGCGATAGCCGACTCGCTGCTTGCCGCCGATGTGGCGCGCTTCTCCGGCGGCCTCCGCACCTATGAGCCGGGGGAAATCAGCCGTCCGCACGGCTACACCTCAGACCACACGGCCGACAGTGCCTATGGCAGCGAAGACAAGTCCCCGCGCTCTCCCGCCGCTTTCCCGTTCGACCCCAACACCGCCGACAGTGCCACGCTTGTCTCCCTCGGGTTCAGGCCCTTTGTCGCGCGTAACATCGTCCGCTACCGCCGCGCCGGAGGCCGTTTCCGCCGCCCCGCCGACCTCCTCCGCATCTACGGCATTGACTCCGCCCGCGTCACGTCGCTGCACAGCTATATCACAATCGCCGACACTACACTCACTGACTCTCTCCGCCACAGGCGCAAGGCCGCCCTGCCCGAAGGCTACACCGTTGACCTCAACAGTGCCGACACCGCCGAACTCATACGCCTCCCCCGCATAGGCAGCGTCCGCGCCTCTCAGATACTCCGCTACCGCAAAAGGCTTGGCGGCTATGCCGACATACGGCAGATAGCCGAAGCCTGCTCCGGCATGGACACTGCGGAACTCCGTGCCGCCTCCGCCCATCTCCGCGTCTGCACCGACTCGATAAAGAGAATACCCGTGAACCGCAGCAGCGTCGAGCGGCTCGACCGCCACCCCTACATCTCATTCTATCAGGCGAAGTCGCTCTACGAATACCGCTGGGACAAAGGCGGCTGCATCGACTCCATCGGCGAACTCCTCTCCCTCCCCGAGTTCTCCCCCGCCGACATCCGCCGCCTCTCCCCATACCTCGACTTCTCCTGCTCCAAACCCCAAAAGAACACACGCGGACATCGCTAACCGCCAAACAAAAACGCCGCTGAAAGGTAATGCCCTCTCAGCGGCGATGCCTTATAGCACGAATAGCCTCACCTTATCTCCAGTACCAGCACCGTCTTCCCCGGCACTCGTATCTCCTTCCCTATGACAAACTCCTCGCCCGACGTGACACACCTCGCGCTCCGTCCCTCTATCTCCATCTCCGCGAAAGGCGCGGTCTCCACTCTCCGCTCATCATCATTATTGTTCGTCACCACCATCACCTTCGCGTCATCCCGGTAGCGGAAAAACGTATACACACCGTCCCTCGGGATAAACTGCTTCATCTTGCTCCCCGTATGGAATGCCGGACACTCCCTCCTGAAATTGAGCAGGGCCGACAGATAATCGTATATCTCGTTCTCATCAGCCGTCCGCCCCTCGCGAGTGAACACCGAGCGCGGGTCGCCCTCCCAGCCGCCCTCCATCCTGTGGCGGCAGTTCTCATATCCCCCCTTCGGGCTGACCTGCATTATCTCGTCCCCGTAATAGAACTGAGGATACCCCCTCAGCGTACTCACCAGCGCAAGCCCCATCTTGTACAGCCGCTTGTCGTGACCCACCTCCGCCGCGAAACGGCTCATGTCGTGATTGTCCAGCATATTCATCACCATATCCGGGTTCGGTATCGCAAAATCGAGAGCCATGTGGTTGTAGAACCTTATCACACCCGTATTCCACGCCTCCGGCTCCATGAACACCCAGTCGAAATAATCCTTCATCGTGAAATCCATCACGCTTTGCAGCCCCGAGTCGAACCCGTCCCTGTTCCCCGCGCCCGTCTGGTAATACGCCATCTCCGTCACCGTCTTCACCCAGCACTCGCCCACTATCGTCAAATGCGGGTACTCCCTGTTTATCGCCCTCATCAGCCGCGCCGCCGTCCGTATGTCGTTATACGGGTACGTGTCCACACGCACCCCGTCTATATTCGCATACTCTATCCAGTAGGTATACGCCTGACGCACATAGTCGAACACCAGCGGATTGTTCAGGTTCATGTCCGGCATATTCGTGTCAAACCACCCGTCCCGCAGCAGCCTCATGTCCCGCTCGCTCCTGTGCGGGTCAGTCCACACCGTAGTATTGTAATTAGTACGCGTAAACTCCCCCCACCGGTTATACCAGTCCCTCGCGGGCAGGTCATTATGCCACCAGTGCCCGCTCCCGCAGTGGTTCGGCACCATGTCTATTATCAGCTTCAGCCCCCTCATGTGGCACTCGTCCGACAGCCGCCTGTAATCCTCGTTACGCCCGAACCTCGGGTCAACCTTATAATAGTCCGTACACGCATAGTGGTGATACGACAGCGACGTATCGTTATCCTCCAGCAGCGGCGTAGTCCACACAGCCGTCATCCCCATCCCCGCTATATAGTCCAGATGCTCTATGATACCCTCTATGTCGCCCCCCTGCCTCATCCGCAGGTCGCCCGGCACCACACCCTCATGATACCCCTCCACCTCGTCATTCTCCCTGTTGCCGTTGGCAAAGCGGTCCGGCATGATGAGATACACCGCATCCTCCGTCCCGAAGCTCCTCCGTGCCGCGCTCCCCTCCCGGCGGTTCCTCAGCCGGTAGGCCACATTCTGCCTCCTCCCCCCCTTCCTCACCGTGAGCGTATACTCCCCCGCCGCCGCATCCTTCACATCCACATACAGGAACAGATAGTTCGGGTTATCCGTCCTCACCGTGCTGTCAATCCGCAGCTCATCCCCCTTGAAGCCCACCTCCGCCTCGGCTATGCCCTCACCGTAGAGCATCACCTGCAGCTCCTCATGGGCCATCCCCGCCCACCACTCGGCAGGCTCTATCCTCGTGACCAAATCCTTTTTGGCCATAACTGCTGTGCAAAAGCACAGCACTGAAATCAATACCAGAACTTTTCTCATATCTAATCTACCTGTTAGTTAATCCTTAATTTATCGGTCAGCCTCCCTTATCCTCAGCGCAAACACCGCACCGCACATCAGCAGCGCGCCGCTCAGCACCAGCATCCACATACTCTCTGACCCGAACAGATATTTAAGCACCAGACCGCTGAACAGCGCATTCACTATCTGCGGTATCGTAATAAAGAAATTGAATATCCCCATATACACACCCATCTTCTCCGCCGGGAGCGACGGCGCGAGTATCGCATACGGCATAGACAGTATGCTCGCCCACGCAATCCCCACACCCACCATAGGCAGCACCAGCAGCCCCGGCGTCCTTATCAGCATCATCGACATCAGGCTCACACCCCCCACCACAAGAGCCGCCGCGTGCGTCCGCTTCCTACCGAAACGCCTCGCGATAGGTATCAGAGCCAGCGCGAACACCATCGCCACAGCATTATACACCCCGAACAATATCCCAACCCAGTCCCCCGCCTCCTGATACATTGCGCTCTGCGCGTCAGTCGTCCCGTACACATGCTGCGCCACCGCCGGAGTAGTATACACCCACATCCCGAACAGCGCAATCCACGAAAAAAACTGCACCGCCCCCAGCTGCCTCATCGTCCTCGGCATATGCGCCACATCCCGGAAAATCTCCGACAGCCCCGACCTCCCCGCCGCGCTCGCCGCATCCCCCCTCGCAAACTCCCTCATCTCCTCCGGCGAATACTCCTTCGTCGTACACACAGTCCACAGTATAGTCACCACCAGCACCACCGCCCCCACAGCAAACGAAATCACAAGATTCATCGGCACACCGCTCTCCGTCGTCCCCTCACCCACGCCCAGCCAGTTAAGCAGCACATACGGCAGCCAGCTCCCCGCCACAGCACCTATCCCTATCAGGAACGTCTGCACCGAAAACCCCGTAGTCGTCTGCTCCTCCGGCAGCATATCCGCCACAAGCGCGCGGAACGGCTCCATCGTCACATTAATGCTCGCGTCCATAATCATCAGGAAACCCGCACCCACAATCACCGGCGGACACACACCCGCCGGCACACCCGCATTAGGCATCATCACCAGAGCCACAGCCGTCAGCAATGCCCCCGCAAGGAAATACGGTCTCCGCCGCCCCAGCCTGCACCACGTCCTGTCCGAATAATGCCCCACTATCGGCTGCACAATCATCCCCGTCAGCGGAGCCACAATCCAGAACCACGACAGATGGTCCACCCCCGCCCCGAACGTCTGCAAAATACGGCTCGCGTTCGCATTCTGCAGCGCGAACCCCATCTGTATCCCCAGAAAACCCATGCTCATGCTCAATATCTGAGCAAAACTCATATGCCTCTTACTCTTCATACATCCATCAGCTTTCAATTTGCAAAGATATAAAATAGCTCTCTTTTCTCCCTGTCACGCAATAAATAGAAGAATATTTTTTACCTTTGTATTTGGATTGCAGACACCAGTCGTAATCAACAATATATTTTTTAAGAAGAAGCGTTGTGTCTCCATCTTGTGTGAACAAAGCCTGAGAAACTTTAATCTTAGACAAGAGTGGCATAATGGTTCTCCATGCGCATGCGTGGGGCTACTATTTCCACATCTTTCTATAAGGGTTTTCTCAGGGCCTGTTCACAGGGACGTGGATACAGTAGTTCCACGCCTCTTTTTTATTACTTAACAGCCTAATGCCCTTCCGGAACTACTGGGCGCAACTTAAAGTCCATGTGTAATTACAACCAGCAATTAAACATCCTTTTCAAGGAATGGAAACTTGAAAGCGAAAAGCATTGCGAACGCAGAGAAATCGGTGAAGGAGGCCGTGTTATATTTACCGAAGACGGATTGCTCGAAAAACCCGACTCCCGCATCAATGTAGAAAAAGAATGGCACTTATCCCAGAAGCGCATCATGTTCATCCTTAAAGACCAGCCATCCGACTGGTGCGACGATGTCCGCCTCTGGCTGATAAACGACCCCTGCATCTGCGAACTTCCAACCCGTTTCATAAGAAACATCGCAAATATATTTTGGGGCGTTTACAACACCACCGCCGACAGACCATGCTCTTTCGCCGACCTGCAACAAGCAAAGGCCAACGGAGAAGTAAAGCACTGCTTCTGTACAAAACCCTTAGCACTCGTAGAAAGCAAAAAACAAGGCGGCATAACCAGAATATCAAACTCCATCTTAAAGCGGTATCTCGCTCTATACGGTAACTTCCTGCGTAAGGAAATAGAAATCCTACGCCCCACTATAATAATCTGTTGCGGTGATATCATATACGATTGGTTATCAGCAAGCTATCCACAAAGACAATTGGTTGACGGCACACCATTCTCCCTCTTGCACTCTTACCATCCATCCGCCCGCAAAAGCGAATTTGACATATATGAAAAAGTGATGTCCGCCTATCGGGCTTTGATTAACTAAACGACTTAAAGGCTATGGTATACATACGGTTTTTCAAAAGAATCCGGCTCTCACGGCGGATACACCTTAATTTGAGCAAAAGCGGCATCTCACTCTCATTCATCTTGCGCCGCCTGCGCATGACACTCGGACGTAAAGGCATGCGCATCTCTGCCGGCCTACGCGGCACAGGCTTATCTTTTACCGAATACTTCAAATACAAACATTGATAACACCCAAACAAAATGGCTAAAAACAAAAACGATAAAGTTGATGTGCGCGATGCGGTATTGTTGTTCGGCTGCCTCGTTACTATCACCATATTTGTAATAATAGGCACACTGTTTTTTATTGCAGTAAAAGTCGTATTTCTTTTAATACCAATCTTCTTCCTTGCATACTTCATGTTCAATGTTATCACATACAACAAAAAATACAGGTCTTTACAGGCATCCCGGTTCTGGCTAACATCTGCGGAAAAACAATACTTCATAGAGCTGAAAGACCGTTTGTCCGCTGCCGTCGCACAGCGCGACAATGCGTATCGCGCCGCTGAGGCTGAAGGCATAAGAACCAACAAAAACGGCAGACTTTCAGCTCGCAGCTACAGGGGACAGGACTTGCAGGGCGCAATCGATGATGCAAATTACATAATCAACGACGACACCCCACTCTACCGTCATCTCTGCAGCTTGCCACAAAACCGATGGAAACAAGCCAGAAAACACTATTCAAAATACTTGGCAAATGCACTCGCGCTAACAGTCTGGGTTTCATTTCTTCTCATTAAATCCGACAACTACACTGCAAACTTCAGCCGCTACATTTCAGGCATAGGTGATACCGCTGTCGAGGGAGCGAATGTCGTATCAGGCATATGGTCTCCGTTCTTTTCTCGCGACAGCACAAACTCAGCAGCCGGCCCAGACAAACAGCCCGACACGTCTACCACAAACGACACTCCTTTGACACCAGCCGATGAGAGCTATTCTAACTTTACATTTGCACTGGTCTGTGGTACCATCCTCTCCTTGCTCTCCTACTTGGTCGTACGTCTCTTAGCCCTCCTTATATTCATGATAAAATATCGCAAACCGCCTTTGGTCTCCATCGGCAACATAGACTCTCTCTGACACTCCTCCCGTCCGTAAACACATAAGCGTTACGGGCGGGATTTTTCTTTTGTCTCTATACCCTCCCTAAATGCAAACCAAAGTTAAAAACACGTACTCTCGCGCCAGCCCTCAGCCAGCACCTACGGACTCTCTCCGAAGCAAAACCCTCCCCCCTCCCCGCCCCCGCAAAAGAAAAAACGAAAAAAACGCGCCCCCTGCTTGCCCATCCGCCCGTCTTTCGCTACCTTTGCCTGATACAGCCATCGTACACACAATGTACAGAATACTGACCGCAATAATATTGACCATGACAGTATCACTCTCATTCGCCCGCCAGCCACGTGTCGGCATAGCACTCAGCGGAGGAGGCGCGCTCGGCTACGCCCACATCGGAGCTCTTCAGGCACTCGAAGAACACGGCATACACCCCGACTGCATCGCAGGCAGCAGCATGGGTGCCATCATCGGCACCCTCTACGCCGCAGGCTACACCCCAAAAGAGATGCTCGCCATAGTCCAGAAAGACAAGCTATACCGCATAAACAAGCTGCTCACGCTCCAGTCCGCATTCACCACCACCGGCATGTCGAGCCACAAGTCTCTGCACAAGATACTCCTCGAACTAATCCCGCACAACTCCTTCGACAGCCTCCCGCACAGCTTAACCGTCTGCGTCACAAACCTCGACTCCGGTGAAATCGAGTACATCAGCAGCGGGGACAGCCTCGCCGAATACGTCGTCGCCTCCGCATCCATTCCGGGAATCTTCGAAACCCGCACCATCGGCGGCCGCACATACGTCGACGGCGGAGTACTTGACAACCTCCCCGTCCGCGCAATAAAAGACAAGTGCGACCACACCATAGCCGTCGACGTCCTCCCCTTCGTCCGGAACAGCCGCAAATCCACCTCTCTGGACGTTATGCTCTGGTCAATCCGGCTCATGCAGCACAGTAACTCCATACCCGGCCGCGAAGCCGCCGACTGGCTCATCGACAGCTACGCACTCGTTGAGTTCCACGAATTCAGCTTCGACAAATACCGCGAAATATACCAGTACGGCTACAAGGCCGCGATAGAATACATCGCCGCCCACCCGGAGCTCCTCCGCCGCTGCGCAAAAAAACAGTGACCCGAGGCTCTACCGCCGGGTCACCCCCTCCCCCTCTTAAACAAAACTGCCGGGACTTCACAGCCCCGGCAGCCAAACCTAAACAACCATGATGAAACACTTCGTCTATTCATTATCATCCTTCGTAGCCTCATACTCCTTGAGCAGCTTCTCCTGAACATCCGCCGGGCATAGCTCATACGACGCGAACCGCATCGTGAACGAAGCCCGCCCGCCCGACAGCGAACTCAGCGCGGTCGAATAGTTCGACAGCTCCTTCAGAGGCACTCTGGCCATTATCTTCTCGAAACCCTTCTCGCTCTCCATACCCATGATGAGCGCGCGCCGCGTCTGCAAATCCCCCATCACATCGCCCATCCTGTCCGACGGCACCAGCACAGTCACGTCATACACCGGCTCAAGCACCTTCGGCCCGGCCTCCTTAAACGCCTGTGCAAAGGCATTCCTGCCCGCCAGACGGAACGATATCTCGTTCGAGTCCACAGGGTGCATCTTCCCGTCATACACCACCACGCGAACATCACGCGCATACGACCCCGTCAGAGGCCCCTGCTCCATCCTGTCCATCACACCCTTCAATATCGCAGGCAGGAAACGCGCATCTATCGCTCCCCCCACTATCGAGTTGACAAACACCAGCTTGCCGCCCCAGTCGAGGTCTATCTCCTGCGTATCGCGCACCGAGACCTTAAACTCCTGATTGCCGAACTTATACGTCTCCGGCATCGGCATCCCCTCCGTATACGGCTCTATGATAAGGTGCACCTCGCCGAACTGACCCGCGCCGCCCGACTGCTTCTTGTGACGGTAGTCCGCCCTCGCCGCACGCGTGATAGTCTCCCTGTACGGTATCTTCGGCTCGCTGTACTCTATCGGCATCTTGTCGTTGTTCTCTATCCTCCACTTCAGCGTCCGCAGGTGAAACTCCCCCTGCCCGTGCACTATCGTCTGCCTCAGCTCCTTCGACTGCTCCACCACCCACGTCGGGTCCTCCTCGTGCATCCGCGTAAGTATCTCGCCCAGCTTCTCGTCCTCACCCTTGTTCGCTGCCCTTATCGCCCTGCGGTACTTCGGGTCAGGATACTTTATCGCAGGGAACACATAGTCGCACCCCTTGCTGTCCAGCGTATTCCCAGTCCGCGTATCCTTCAGCTTCACCGTCGCCCCTATGTCTCCCGCCACGAGGGCATCCACCTTCGTCCTGTTAGCCCCCGCCACGCAGAACAGCTGCGACATCCTCTCCTTACCCTCATTGCGCGACATGTTCACCAGGTCATCCCCCTCACGCACCGTGCCGGACATCACCTTGAAATACACCACCTCGCCTATATGCGGCTCCACACTCGTCTTGAACACGAACAGCGACGTCGGCCCGCCCGCGTCCGGCCTCACCTCCTCGCCCTTCTCAGTCACAGGGTTAGGCATATCGTCCACAAACGGCACCACATTCCCGAGGAACTCCATCAGACGCCTCACGCCCATCGACCTCCCCGCGCACACGCAGAACACAGGATAAATATCCCTCCCCACGAGACCCTTCCTTATCCCCGTCCTCATCTCGTCCTCCGTCAGCGACCCCTGCTCGAAATACTTGTCCATCAGCGTCTCGTCATTCTCCGCCGCAGCCTCCACCAGCGCATTGTGCAGCTCCTTCGCCTTCTCCATGTGCTCCGCCGGTATCTCGCTAATCTCCGGCGCGCCGCCCTCAGGCTTCCACCTGTACTGCTTCATCAGAAGCACATCTATCACCGCGTTAAACTCCGGCCCGCAGTTCACAGGATACTGCACCAGCGTCACCTTCGGCCCGAAACTCTCCCTCAGCTGCTCCACCGCCTTATCGAAATCCGACTTCTCCGTATCCAACTGATTCATCAGGAAAATCACCGGCTTCCTCATCTGCTCCGTATAGCGGAAATGGTTCTGCGTACCCACCTCCACACCATATTGCGTATTCACCAATATCAACGCTTGGTCTGTCACAGACAACGAAGTTATCGTACCGCCTATAAAGTCGTCCGCGCCCGGACAGTCAATGATATTCAGCTTCTTCCCCAGCCACTCCACATTAACCACAGTCGGGAAAACCGAATAGCCGTACTCCATCTCCACAGGGAAATAGTCCGACACCGTATTCTTCTGCTCCACACTCCCTCTACGTTTTAAGCATCCACTCTCGTAGAGCATGACCTCTATGAGAGTGGTCTTCCCTGAGCCCGAACTTCCCATCAGCGAGATGTTCTTGATTTCGTTAGTCTGATAAATTTTCATAGTCATCTTATTTTAAAGGTTAATAAACTTCCGTCCTTCTCGTCCGCCATCCCTCCGGCGCATCCCCTCACCCTCCTCGCGCCTCACCGTCAACCTTCATCCTCACACCTCCCCTGCTCCACCCTTCTCCCCACTCTCCATTGCCCCGGCAATATAATAATATAAAACTGAAAAACAAAAAAAACATCCATGTTTTACAGCCATGTTACACAACACACCCAGCACCCCTCCCCAATCCCTCCCAACCGTATACACCACTGACACTCATCCATATACGCCTCCTTCACACACCCAGCATCCAAAACCGTTAAAACCCCTTTTCTCCCTCCCCGTCCACTTTCCCCCTCCACCTCGCCACAGCCACACACTCCACTTCCCGCCTCCCAGCCCGCATTTCGCGTCCTCCGCACCGCCGCCCCACACCCCCCTTCCGCCACTCCGCCACCCCTCATCCGTCACGCACCTGCCCCCATCCATTCCTCCTCCGTCTCCCGCTCTCCCCGCCTCCGACACACCACTGCCCCTCCCATGTCCCGCCTCCGCTCGTCCCGCGCCCCTCATCCTTACCTTTCCAGCTCAGCATCCATTCCACCTCCTTTCCACCCTCTCTCCCAAAATGCAAATTAGAGTTAAAAACACCTACTCTCGCGCCAGCGCACAGGGAGCCCATACGGACTCTCTCCACAGCCCCGCAGCATACCCGCCGCCCCCTATCCCTGCATTCTCCTCCTCCTTCACCCCTCCTCTCCCTCCGCCGCCCGAATCCCGCCCGCACCCACTCCATCACAATCTTTTTCCCCTAACTGTATGACCCTATACATATTTTATGTACCTTTGCAGCCCGATAAAACCAAACGGGCAACAGGCATTGCAATCCGGATTAATTACATTGCCGAAAAACAGACAAAACAACGCACTCGGATTAAAACAAAAAGGACAATGAAAAACAAGTACACCGACCTCATCCAGCAGTCATTCGAGTTCCCCAACGAGGAATTCACCATAAACGAGGGAAATCTCGAATGGTACGGCATACCGCTCATGGACATCATCAAGCAGTACGGCACGCCGCTCCGCATAAGCTACCTGCCCAAAATCAGCGCGAACATCCAGAAAGCGCGGCGCATGTTCAACGTCGCAATGGCGAAAGTGGACTACAACGCAGACTACAACTACTGCTACTGCACGAAAAGCTCCCATTTCTCGTTCGTCATGGAAGAGGTACTGAAGAACAACGTCAACATAGAGACCTCCTCCGCGTTCGATATAAACATACTCGAGTCGCTCTACGAAAGCGGAAACCTCAAACCTGAGACATACATACTCTGCAACGGCTTCAAACGCCCGCAGTATGTAGAGAACATACAGAACCTCATCAAGCGCGGGTTCACCAACGTTATACCCATACTCGACAACAAGTTTGAGCTCGACTTGTTCGACCTCAGCGCAGACACTAAACTGAACATCGGAATCCGGATAGCGGCTGAAGAAGAACCTAAATTCGACTTCTACACCTCTCGTCTCGGCATCCGGTACAACGACATATTGCCGTACTACCACCACCGCATACAGAACGACCCGAACGTAAACCTGAAAATGCTCCACTTCTTCATCAACACAGGCATACGCGACACATCATACTATTGGAACGAACTCACTAAGGCCGTCAACCTCTACTGCGAACTCAAGAAAGTATGTCCGGAACTCGACTCTCTCAACATCGGAGGCGGATTCCCCATACAGGCGCACCTCGATTTCGAATACGATTATGAGTACATGGCCGAGGAAATAGTCGCGCAGATTAAAAACATCTGCCACACAAACGGTGTTCCCGAACCCGACATATTCACCGAGTTTGGCTCATACACTGTCGGCGAAAGCGGAGCGATGCTCTACTCCATCGTCAACCAGAAACAGCAGAACGACCGAGAAAAATGGAACATGATTGACTCCTCTTTCATGACCACACTACCCGACACATGGGGCATCAACCAGCGTTACGTCTTCCTCGCCATAAACAACTGGGACTCCGAATATGAGCGTGTGAACCTCGGCGGCCTCACATGCGACTCCGAAGACTTCTACAACGCGGAAGCACACTCCAACGCCATCTTCATGCCTAAGATACAGGACGGCGAGGAGCAGTTCATAGGCTTCTTCCACATGGGCGCATATCAGGAGTCCCTCGGTGGATACGGCGGCATACAGCACTGCCTCATCCCCGGACCTAAACTCGTGGTCATCGACCTCGACGAGAACGGCGAATACTACACCAAGCTCTTCTCCAAAGAGCAGTCCTACAAATCCATGCTTAAAATACTAGGCTACTAACCTATGGAAAAGATAGCGGTAATCGTGGCAATGCAGAAGGAGTTTGACCTCGTAAGCCACATAATAACGGACGGCAAAAGTCAGGCGACTGACGGTGCGTCTTATATAAAAGGTGAGACTGAAGGCAAGTCCATACTCCTAATGAAGTGCGGCATAGGCAAGGTAAATGCCGCTGTACAGGCCGCCTCGCTCATCGCGGCGGAGCACCCGGACTGCATCATCAACAGCGGCGTAGCCGGAGGCATTGGCCGCGGCATACGTCAGGGCGACATCGTCGCCGGTGCCGAATGCGTCTACCACGACGTATGGTGCGGCGAAGGCCAGTGGGGACAGATACAGGGCATACCTCTCAAATTCTCCGCCGACCCGCATCTGCTCGCCACGCTCCGTTCGCTCGATGTAGACCGCCTGCACACCGGGCTAATCTGTACCGGCGACCAGTTCATATCCGACCTCGCTCGGCTCAACGCCATAAAGGAGATGTTCCCTGACGGCCTCGCCGTTGACATGGAAAGCTGCGCCATCGCTCAGGTATGCCACATGCGCCGCACCCCATTCCTCAGCCTACGCGTCATTAGCGACACCCCCGGCATGGAGCAGGACAACACGGCGCAGTACTTCGACTTCTTCAAGGACGCGCCGATGAAAACATTTGCCGTACTCAAAAATATGATTGGACGTTTGTGATTAAGAATTTTATGTGCTACATTTGCAATATGTTCACACATTAATTCTATAATCATGACAAGAAAAACCTTTTTAAGGCCGCTGGTGCCCGCTCTTTTGGCTGCCCTCTGCCTCCTGCCCGCATGTCAGGAGAACACAACCAAAGTACAGGAGTTTGAAACCGCAATGTCGAGAGACTACGCGGCATGGTACGACTCCATTCCCGAAAGCGGCACGCCCGCATTCTCTGTAAAGACCGATGCCGTGCGGCTTCACTTCTACGGATGGAGCGAAGCCGAAGACTCCCTCATAAGGGTCACATTCCCCGCATCCACCGACAGCTACCGCCGCGCCATCCTCACATACCGCATGGGCGGTTGGAACGAAGGACCGGCCGAGTGGGACATGACCACCATGATTTTCGTGAAAAACAAGCTCGACGGCGAATGGTACGAACTTACCCGCGCCATAACCCCATACGGCGGCAGCTTCGGCCCGGACTGGGAAAAGAAATACTACATGGACATCACCCCCTACCTCCCGATGCTGACTGGCGACACCGAGTTCCGCATCTACTACGGCGGCTGGGATGCCACCGACAAGCGCGCCCACACCGTCACCCTGACATTCGACTTTTACGAAGGAGAGATTGCTAAGACCAACGTCTTCCACACCAAAATCTATGACTCAAGCCGCAACTCTAACACCGGATACCGCTCTTGGTCATACGGCATAGACTCCGCCTCGATAGAAGCCCCCGAACGCCTCGGACAGCGCACTGTCACCATCCCCGACAACGTTAAGTCTCTCATGATGAAGGTAAGCATCAGCGGCCACGGCCACGATCAGGGCACTTTCACCGAACGCGGAGGATACCGCACCCGCAACGCCGCCGAGTTCGACGAGAACTGGTACGACATCATTATCAACGGAGAAAAACGCGCCGAGGGACATATATTCTACTCCAATGCAGACACCTACCCTCAGGCCGGAACGTACTGGTACGACCGCGCCAACTGGGGCCCCGGACTGCCGTTGCTCGTGCAATACTGGGACATCAAAAACATCCCCGCCGACAACAGGACTATGACCATCGACTTCGACCTCGAGGAATTCAAGTCTGCCATGGGATCTCCGAGAGACGAAGGCGTAGCGCAATACATCGTCGAAGTCGACCTCTTCGGATTCAGCGAATAAACCACACAATAACTGATACACGGAAAACAACAACATAAATAAAACCATGAACCGACTAAAATCTTTAATCGCAATGTCAGGAACAGCACTTGCTCTGGCAACAGTTACTGGCTGCGGCAATCAGCAGAAGGCCGCAGCATTGGAATACCCGGTAGCCCGCACCGAAAATGTGACGGACACCTACTTCGGCACTGAGGTTGCCGACCCATACCGCTGGATGGAAAACGACACCACCGCCGAGGTCAAGGCGTGGGTTGATGCGGAAAATAAAGTGACCGAGGACTACCTCTCTCGCATCCCGTTCCGCGAAAAGCTGCGCCAGCGTTTCACCGTGCTAAGCGACTACGAGAAAATAGGCACTCCCTTTAAGAAGCACGGCAAATACTACTTCTTCAAGAACGACGGCCTCCAAAACCAGAGTGTCATGTATGTGAAAGAGACCCTCGACGGCGAGGCGAAAATGCTGCTTGACCCCAACACCCTCTCCGAGGACGGCACTGTCGCCCTGAACAGCACGACATTCTCCAAGGACGGGCGGTACATGGCCTACGGCATATCCCGCAGCGGCAGTGACTGGCTCGAGTTCTCCGTCATCGACCTCGAAACCGGCCGACAGCTCGACGACCACATACAGTGGGCTAAGCTCTCACCCGCCGTATGGTGCGGCAACGGCTTCTACTACTGCGCCTACGATGCCCCTGAGAAAGGCAAGGAGTTCTCCAACATCAACGAGTACCAGAAGGTCTACTACCACACCATAGGCACGCCACAGTCCGCCGACAGGCTTGTCTATGAGAACCGCGACTTCCCCAAGCGTTTCTACTACCCCACCGTCGACTCCGAAGAGCGCTACCTCTTCATCACGGAAGAGGGCTACAACGTCGGCAGCCGCCTCTTCATGTGCGACCTCCGCTCCGGCAGCAATGAGTTCACCGAGATAGCCTCTGACGACAGATACCAGTACATCTATCTGGAAACCATCGGCGACGAACTCTACTTCATCACCAACAACGGCGCGCCGCGCTACCGCATAATGAAAGCCAAAGCCTCCGCACCACTCTTCGCCCAATGGACAGAAGTCGTGCCTGAGACCGAAAACGTGCTTGAGGATGTCACCTTTGCCGATGACAAGATGATACTCACATACATGCAGGACGCCGCCAGCCACGCCTACCTCTACACGACCGACGGCCGCAACCTCGGAGAAATAGACCTCCCCGCCCTCGGCACTGCCGCATTCAGTGGCGACAGGGGAGACAAGGAGGTATTCTACTCATTCACCTCCTTCACCGTCCCGGCCACCATCTACAAATACGACCTCGACAGCAACACCTCCGAGCTATACCTCGCCCCGCAGACCGCCTTCGCCTCTGACGACTACGAGACCCGTCAGGTTTTCTACCCCAGCAAAGACGGCACCAAGATACCCATGTTCATCGTCCACCGCAAAGGCTTGGAGCTTAACGGCAGCAACCCCGTACTCCTCTACGGCTACGGCGGCTTCAACATCAGCTACACCCCCTCATTCTCCGTATCCCGCCTGCCGTTCCTCGAAAACGGCGGCATCTTCGCCCTCGCCAACCTGCGCGGCGGAGGCGAATACGGCGAAGAGTGGCACCTCGCCGGCACCAAGATGAACAAGCAGAACGTATTCGACGACTTCATCGCCGCAGCCGAGTACCTCATTGACGAGAACTACACCAACCCCGACAAGATATCCATCTTGGGCGGCTCCAACGGCGGACTGCTCGTCGGCGCGGTAGTCAACCAGCGTCCCGACCTCTTCGCCGTCGCACTCCCTGCAGTTGGGGTCATGGACATGCTCCGCTACCACCGCTTCACCATAGGATGGAACTGGGCTTCCGACTACGGCACATCCGAAGACAGCCCCGAGATGTTCACATACCTCAGAGGCTACTCCCCGCTCCACAACATCCGCAACAACGGCACTGAGTACCCCGCCATACTTGTGACCACCGCAGACCACGACGACCGCGTCGTGCCTGCACACTCATTCAAGTATGCCGCCACGCTTCAGGCCTCCGACACCGGCGATGCCCCCAAACTCATCCGCATCGACAGCAAAGCCGGTCACGGTGCAGGCAAGCCCATAAGCAAACAGATAGACGAGTGGACTGACACCTACTCATTCGCCTTCTACAACCTCGGCATGACAATGGAATAGCCCCGCCCGGCATACACACCACGGCGGCTGCGCACATCTCATCACTGCGCAGCCGCCTTTTTTTACCCCTGCTCCATCCCGCCCACAGCCTGCTCACACACCCACCCGCACGCACCCCTCCCCTCCACATTCACCACCACAAATCTGACGTTTTAACCCAAATCGGTCGTTAGACTTTGCGCTGATTTCTGTGTTTATGACGAGTAGATTTATACGCGCTTTTCCGATGGCATAGCGGGCTATGTCAAGGAAAAGTGCGTATAAAGATACCGGTAGAAAGC
>CALUOH010000046.1 GCA_944322025.1 uncultured Bacteroidales bacterium
CATTTCGAATCCTTCCAAACTGGCAACTATCTGGCTCTACCGAAAGTGGAAGGCATGTTAGATGACTGGCAGCTTACATTTTGGATACGTCCAATATGTGCGTATGCAAAAACTGTCGATGGAGAAAAAGTATATGTGAACAACAATGAGTATCAGGGAAGTGAAACGGTATCTGTACGCGTAGGCACCATGACGGCTATGGAGAACCCGGAGACCTTCGTCACCCTGAGAGAATGCGTATATCCATACTCTACGGACGAACTTTATAGAGACAGAAATGTTAATGAAGACATGACTGGAAACAAGTACTGGGTCAAATTCTCAATCCCACTTAAAGGTTGTGACGGGAAGTATATAGTATTCAGCGATGTACAGGAAAGTTCTACACGCAACAACATGTACATAGATGATATCATAATTGAACCACTGAACACATGTGCCACTCCGGACGGCATGACAGTCAAGCAGTATACGGACAAAAGTGCCACAATATCATGTACCCACACAGAAGGGGCGACAGTCGAAGTGCGCTACGCAACCTCCTACGATGACATGATATCAGGCAAATACCAGACAGCCACATCGGAGGCCGACACTGTGCTGATTGAAGGTCTCGCTCCCGCCACAGAATATTACTACGCTGTAAGGCAATTATGTTCTGAAGACGAAGCCTCGGACCTCTCAATCATGCGCACATTCACCACAGCGCACTCCGTGAGGTTCAATGAGCCATTTTCAGCAAATGTTACATGCCCTGCAGGTTGGCAGCGCGCCACAACAACTATGGCAGAAGACCTATTCAATGGGACTGCACAGTTCGGTTCTTATACGAACATCACAGACACCACCGTATGGGGACAGAGGCCAATAGACAATTACAGCTCTGCTCACCGCAGGGCGCACCTGCGCGGCAATGTAAGCAACAACTGTGCTTGGCTGTTTACCCCCTCTGTATATCTCGAAGAGGGACTTGAAGCACACTTATCGTTCGACATGATGCTTACTCGCGATGGGGCTTACGATGCTCCGTTACTTACAAAACGTGAGGGCTATCAGTTCATGGTCATCGTGTCTGACGATGCGGGTGCTACATGGGAAAAAGAGAATGCCACAATATGGAACAACGAACGATCGAATAATGACTTCTACTCCATACCGGCAACATACCAAGAGATATCCATCGACCTCTCCAAATATGCGGGAAAGACCGTCAAAGTAGCATTCTATGCTGAGGCTCAGCGCACTGCATTGGAAAATCTCAACCTACACATAGACAACGTAAACATCAACTCAGTGGTAAACACGGTCTATCCGGAAGAGACTCACTGCGCTACGTATGATTATCAGCTGCACGGTTTTAACATACCTGTAAGCGATATAGACGAGGAGGAGCTGAACACATTCTCCCGTACAGTAGTGTCTCAAGGAACGGATAAAGACTCCACATTTACAGTGCAGTTCACGGTCAGCCCCGTATCGGAGAAGACCATTGAGGCGGAGATGTGCGAGGGTGATGTTTATAACGAAAACGGTTTCATAAACGTGACAACAGCCGGACGACACACCCTGAAATGCAACGGTTCTAACCACTGCGACTCCATAGTGCATCTCGACTTGACAGTCAATCCACTGGCGCGCTTTGAGTTCGACTCGACATTCTGTGAAGGCTCACCAATAATATGGAACGGTACACAATGCGACAAACCAGGAGACTACACAGACACCATCGAACTTGGAGGAAATCGGTGTGACTCAATCGTAGTAATGCATTTGACTATGGTCGATGCCCTATACGGAGAAGAGACTCACTATCTCTGTTCTGGCTCATCTCTCGTGCTCAACGGAGAAGAGTATCTCTCCGACGGTTCAATGGCAGAATTTGTTGTAGAAGAAACTATCAAAGAAGAAGGACAGTGCGATTCTGTTGTGACGCACACTGTGGTCTACACTCCTGTCCATGATGTAGTTATAGAAGATGCTATCTGCGATGGAGAGATATACAATGCTAACGGCTTCATCGACATCACACAGGAAGGAACATTGACTACTCCGAACCGCACACTGTTCGGATGCGATTCACTCGTGACGCTCAACCTGATCGTGATACGCGACGGGGAGACCAGCCGCGATGTGACCCGTAGAATTACACTCGACCAACTGCCGTATGAATTTTACGGCGAGACGTTCGGTACTGACACCAAACCCGGTACATACGAACGTGACGTGGAAGTGACATCGGTCAGCGGGTCATGTTCGATGAATGTACACCTAACACTCGAAGTGGAGGACGAAACAGGCATAGTTCCGACACGTGAAATCAAGGAACTGGCACTCACGCCGAACCCTGTGCGCATACACGAAACGGTCAGAGTTCACATATACCTGACCCCTCAGCGTCTTGCAGGGCTTACTGTACAAGTGTTCAACAGCACGGGTGCACTCGTGCAAAGTCTGTCGCCTGAGACGGAACCGATAGTCATCAACGGGCTCCACACCGCAGGTGTGTATATGGTACGCGTCATTGACGGGCTCGGTGATATGTATCAAGGGAAAATTATCGTGAGATAGTTATTGAGGAGACTGTACGCACGTACAGTCCCCAGGTTTGTTAATGATGATGGAGATGGCGGGCAATGTGATTGCCCGCCATCGTTTTTTGTATTGGTTTGACCCATACGGCACTTCTGTATCCGGCATCCAGCGTGTCGGCAAAGGCCTGACATTATATCTCCCCAGACAACAGCTCATATCTACCGCTCTCCGATAAATTTACACTATCTACAGACACGACACGAACTGCCTGACAAAGCAGTTTACCGTATGTAACCTGTCCTCTTACGACCGTTCAGCCATCCTCTCCTTGGTCTGCGGCCTGTTTTCCGCTTTCAGGGCATTACCCTCCAAACAGGATGCTGTCTCGCCGGAGAATGGCGAGAGGATAGGCTGACGCTTCGGGAAGCCTTCGGAGGAGCTTCGGCGAGAGTACGTGTTTTTAACCTTAATTTACAGTGCAGTGAAGGGGGGCATAGGCAAAGCGGGGGAAACAGGCATTTGCCATTTTGTCTGACTTTCAATATCTTTGTACCTGACAGTACAAGATAGGAGTCGGTTCGGAAAAGCGATTAAGTAAACTTGTTGCATTTCTCTCACCTTTCACTATCTTTGCAGACAACTTATCTTGGACTATGAACAAAATCTCATTCTGGCTACACAATGCCCGCCACATATCTTTGCCGCAGAGTCTTTTGCCTGCTGCTCTGGCCATAGGCATGGCAATGCAGTACGACACATTCTCATGGTGGCTCGCTCTCATAGCCCTGTTCGGCGTGGAGTGCGCACACCTCGGCATGAATCTCGCCGATGACTATTTCGACTATAAAGTAGGCAGTGCCGAGAAACGGCAGACTCTCGCGGCAGACGGCATGCGTGCCCGCATACACAAATACCCCTACCTCACATCTGGCGAGGCCACAACGCGCCAATTGGCCGCAGCCGTCACCGTTTTCCTTGCCATCGCTGCGGCAGCGGGTACTGTCATAATAATATTCCGGGGAACAACGCCGCTCATCATAGCCATCGTGGGCTGCATTCTCGGCATATCCTATTCTGGATGGCCTTTCCGCCTCGGCTACCACGGCTATGGCGAACTGGTCATAGGAATGATGTTCGGCCCGCTGCTGATGACAGGAGTGCAATATGCCGCGTGCGGTGTGATGGACGAGCAAATCATACTCGTGAGTGTGGCCATCGGCCTGCTGGTCACGAACATACTATATACACACTCTGTGCTTGACCGCCACGCAGATGCGCAGATGGACAAGCTGACGCTGGCCCGTCTGCTGAAAAAGCGCAACGCCATGCTCGGCGCGTCGGCAGTGTTCTGCTTCGTGCCATTCATTCTTATGGCGGCTGGCGTTGTCTTCGGGATACTCCATTGGGCGTATCTGTTTACCCTAATACTGCTGCCTATGGCCATATTCCTTTGGGATTCGATACGTAAGTTCCTGTACGATATACCCGTGCCGCTCACAGTCAGGCCGTGGATGGGACCGATGGGCAAATTCGACAAATATTGCGAGGCCGGCATCGGTTGGTTTATGCTCCGCTGGCTGACGGCGCGTAACCTAATCTCTTTCTTTGCACTTATATTGCTGATTGTCAATGTCATTTTGAAAATAACCCATACGCTATTATGAAACTCAAACAGATGTTCTACCTCGGATGGTGGTTTTTCGGCGCACGTGTGCTTGGCAGGAAACACCCGCTCCAGACGGTGCTTTTCATTTCAGACCAATGCAACCTTAAATGCAAGCACTGTTCGGTCTATTCACGCGCCAACCCCAACATAATGACGTTCGAGGGAATACGCAAAGAACTCGAATATTCCTACTCGCTCGGCTCGCGGTTCGTAGACCTCGAAGGGGGGGAGGTGATGCTGTGGCGCGACGGGGAGAAGCGTATCAACGACGTGATAGACCTCGCCCGCGAAGTGGGTTTCTTCTCCGTCACAATCACCACAAACGCACAACTCCCGTTCGCCGGAAGCCATGCCGACAGCATCTGGGTAAGTCTCGACGGCTACGGACATTACCACGAAGCCATACGCGGTGAAGGCACATTCGCCCGTCTGGAGAAAAACATTGCCGAGTGCGGGCACAAGCATTTGAGCGTCAATATGGTAGTGAATAAATACAACTGGGAATCAGTGGAGGAGACCGTCAAGTATGTGAAGGCAAACCCCGCGATAGAGAGCATATCAATCAATTTCTATACACCGTTTCCCGATGCGGAGAACCTCATGATAACACGTGAGCAGCGCGAAAGGGTGATTGACCTCGTAATACGGATGAAGCGTGAGGGCTACCCAATAATGAACTCCGTGTCAGGACTGAAACTGATGAGGCACAACGACTTCAAACGCCATTGCTGGGTTACGAACTTCGTATATGCCGACCACACACGCGCCAACTGCGCCGGGGAGCGTCTCGGCATCTGCGACGACTGCGGACTGTGCATGGCAGGAGAGATGAACGCCGTGTTCAACTTCCATCCGGACACCATATTTGCAGGACTTAAATTAAGGCTATAACATATTATGAAAATAACCATTAACGGCAGAGAACATATATTCGCATCAGCCCTCACAGTGGAGGAACTGCTGCCCGCCATCGGTACTGACGGCAAGGGTAAGGCCGTGGCCGTGAACAACCGCGTAGTGCCGCGCACATCGTGGGGAGAGCACCGCTTGTCGGACGGCGACAATGTGACCATAATAACTGCTGCCTATGGAGGCTAAGCGGCTTATTGCAATAACTACCGAGGGCGACTACCCCGACGAACCGGGGTTCATAGCACTGATGCTCACCGAGGGCATAGACCTCATACACATACGCAAACCTACATGGGACGAGGAGCGTATGCATGCGCTCATAGCCTCCATCGACGAGAAATGGCACAGCCGTCTCGTACTCCACTCCCATTTCCCACTGGCAGAGGAGTTCGGTCTCCACGGAATACATCTCAACAGCCGTGCACTCCACGCGCCGGAAGGCTACAAAGGCACGATAAGTTGTTCGTGCCACTCCATACAGGAGCTTCAGAAACGCAGTCCGCAGATGGATTACTGCACGCTCAGCCCCATATTCGACAGCATATCGAAAAGCGGTTACATATCACACTTCACCGACACTGAACTGACGTGCGCACAGCACTGCGGCATCATCAATGCCAAAACAATGGCACTAGGGGGCATCAATGCGGAGAATATAAGCATACTCTGGTCATGGGGGTTCGGCGGGGCGTGTATGCTCGGTTATCTGTGGGAGGCAAAGAGCCGCGAGATACTGAAATGCCGTCTGCGCACCCTGCACCAAAAAGCGAAACAGCCATGAGATGGAGTGAAACGGCCTGGCAGTCCGCACAGCACATTATCAGCAGTATAGAACGATGCCGCTTCGTCCGCAAGTTGTCCGACGGCACGCTCTCTTCCGACTGTTTCCGCGCCTATATCGCGCAAGACATTATTTATATGCGCAACTTTGAGGCGCGCCTCCGTCTGCTCCACCGCCAAATGCACGGCACACCCGCAGCCGACATACTTGCGGCCAATATTGACGATACCCTTGCCGCCGAAAACTCTCTGCACTCCTTGCTCGCCGACCGTTTCGACATAGAGCCGGAGACGCGCAAATGTCCCGCCAATATGGCATACGACCGTATGCTTACCCGACTTGAAAAGGAGGAGTGCACCGCCTATACATTTGCCTCGCTACTTCCATGCTATTGGGTATATGCACACATAGGACTACTCATTTTCAGACAGCATACCGCAGCCGATAATCCATACGCCGACTGGATAGCCACATATGGTGACCCATCGTTCCAGACCGACGCGGAACAGTTCCGCACCCTATGCGACAGCTGCGCCGCCATACAGACAGACAGTACATTGCACCGCATGACATCCTATTTTCTTCACTCTACCGCGCTCGAACTCCGTTTCTGGCGCGACTGCTACCGCGCCGGGAAGAAATGAAAAAAAAGTTCAGTCTGATTCCAATCCCGAAATTTATCGTTAACTTCGTAGTTGCAAACAAATAACGTTATCAATGATGAAATACAACCGTGTAATAACTATTGCAGGAAGCGACTCGGGCGGAGGCGCAGGCATACAGGCAGACATAAAGACAATATCAGCCTGCGGATGCTATGCATCGTCCGCCATTACTGCCATAACTGTGCAGAACACGCTCGGCGTGCAGTCCGTATTCCCCATACCAACTGAGACCATAAAAGGAGAGATAGACGCCGTGCTGTCGGACATCGGGACGGACGCAATCAAAATCGGTATGCTCCATTCGGCGGAGGTGATGCTCACCGTGCGCGACTGTATCACCGCATACGGTAACCGCAATATAGTGCTTGACCCCGTGATGGTGTCTACCTCGGGGCATAAGCTCATGGAGGATAGTGCGATAGAGACTCTTATTAATGAACTTATGCCGTACGCACGTATCATAACGCCCAATATACCGGAGGCTGAAATCATACTCGGACGGAAGATAGGTAGGCAGGACGAGCTGGCCAAGTACGCCAGAGAGCTCTCCATGGGTGGGCGCATTTCCGTGCTGCTGAAAGCGGGGCACCTCACGGAAGAGCAGCTCATCGACACGCTATATAATGCAGAAACAGACGAGACCGTGCCGCTGGAATCTCCGCGCCTGCACACCAAAAACACTCACGGCACGGGCTGTACGCTGTCGTCCGCCGTGGCATCGTTCTTAGCGAAAGGGTTGCCACTGACCGATGCAGTGCAGAGTGCGAAAGAGTACATTACCCGCGCCATAGAGTCAGGGGCGCGGTACACGATAGGACACGGATTCGGCCCGGTAGACCATTTTTATGCGCTGCGGAAAGAGCGGCCATAAGGGGCATGAACTGCGAATATATTAATCACATATAATCTATAATACTATGAAAATCAAACACATTATTATTTGTTCAGCACTTCTTATGCTGTCAGCATGTACGGGACATTTTATTTCGGACAAGTCGGAGCGCGAAGAGGTGCACAGCGACTTCGAGCAACGACGCGCCGAAATAGGCAACGACCAGCTGTTCAGCATCTTCGACAGCGTATTGACTACGGAGGAACGCGAGGCTCTCGAATTTCTCTACGCCTATATGCCACTGGCCGACATAGCCAACCAAGAGAGCGGGTATTTCCTTGAAAATGTGCGCTCATCGTTCGCCGCACGCGCTGAGATGCCTTGGGGAAAGGCTGTACCTGAACGCGAGTTCCGGCACTTTGTCCTGCCGGTGCGCGTGAATAACGAAGACCTCGACGGCCACCGCCCTATCTTCTACAAAGAACTGAAAGAGAGGGTGAAAGACCTCAGCATGTACGACGCGATACTCGAAGTGAACCACTGGTGCCACGAACATGTGGTCTACCGCCCGACAGATGCGCGTACTTCCTCGCCCCTCGCCACGATGAGGAATGCCTACGGGCGGTGCGGGGAGGAGTCGACGTTCACTGTGGCCGCCCTGCGCTCGGTGGGCATACCCGCACGGCAGGTCTACACCCCACGATGGGCGCACACGGACAATAACCACGCATGGGTAGAGGCGTGGGCGGACGGCAGATGGCATTTCCTCGGGGCATGTGAGCCGGAGCCGGTACTCGACCTCGCATGGTTCAACGCGCCGGCCAGCCGCGGGATGCTCATGCACACAAAGGTGTTCGGCAAATATCACGGGCCAGAGGATGTGATGAGCCGCACGGCGCGGTACACGGAAATAAACGTGATAGACAACTATGCCAAGAGCGCACGCGCCGACATATCGGTAGTGGACGAAGAGAACCGCCCCATCCCCGGAGCGACCGTTGAATTCAAGCTCTATAACTATGCCGAGTTTTATACTGTCGCAACAAAAAGCACCGATGAAAGCGGCAAAACTTTCCTCTCGGCCGGGCTTGGCGACATGCTCGTCTGGGCAACGCACGGCGGTAAATTCGGCTTCTCCAAGGTGTCGTTCGGCAAAGACGAGGAAGTGACCATAGTCGTAGACAAGAGCCCCGGTACAAATGCGACGTACGAGATAGAGATAGTGCCCCCGGCGGAGAGCGCAAACATACCAGCCGTGACAGAGGCACAACGCACGGAAAACAACCGCCGCCTCGCCGTGGAGGATTCCATACGAAGCGTATACGAGGCGACGTTCCCTACCGTGGCCGATGCCAAGAACTTCTGCGCCATACATGGATACAGCTACACGACCGACCTCTATAAAGCCATCATCGAATCGCGCGGCAACCACCGCACTGTCATGGATTTCCTTGCAAAATATGCCGATTCCACCGACGGCAGGCGTTATGCCAAAGCGATAATAACCACCGCCTATCAGACGCACCCGAAGGATCTCCACGATGTGAGCGCGGCAGTGCTCAACGACAAAATGGAGGTGACCCGCCGCGCCAATGACAACTCGAAGAGCGACAGGGTAAACTATGCCAACATGAGGATATCGAACGAGATGCTCACCCCGTACCACTCTTATTTCGACAGTGTGATTGACTCTGCCACGGCCGCAATGTTCCGTACAGATGCCGACTTACTGATTAAATGGGTGAAAGACAGCATCCGCATAGTAGACAACTGCAATCTCGGCGGCTCGCCCATATCGCCTGAAGGCGTATGGCGCACACGCATGGCCGACCCGCACAGCCGTGACATATTCTTCGTGGCACTCTCCAACTACATAGGACGGCCAGCAGAGATAGACCCCGTGACCGGCAAGGTCAAGATATACCGTTTCCACGCGATTGACCCAGATACCGTAAGCCGTAAAGATATGGTGCAGGAGCTTAAGAAGATGTTAAGGGGATATGATGTAAACTTCGATGAAACCGACCATTCTGTCATAGCTGCGCCCGTCGGGAAGCTCCGTCTGGACTACACTCCGACACCCACGCTGAGAAACCCGAAGTACTATTCACACTTCACACTGTCAAGCATCGATGACGCCGCACGCCTGCATCTGTTGGAATACCCGGAACCAGATGTGACGGATGATGGCATGACATACCGCGATTTTGAAATGGGAGAAAAGATTAACGCAGGCAATTACCTTATGGTCAGCGGCACACGCATGGCGGGCGGCAATGTGCTCGCCACGATGACATTCTTCTCCGTAAAGCCCGATGAAACTGTGGATATTCCCCTCACCATGCGTACGGACGATGAGGACATACAGGTCATAGGCGACTTCAACAGCGAGGGGCTTTATCTGCCTTTGGCCGATGTGAAAGGCAAAGCAGGAGAGGCCACATCAGTGCTGTCAACCACAGGACGCGGGTATTTCGTCATAGGCATACTCGGAGCGGGAGAGGAACCCACGAACCATGCGCTCAAAGACATAGCAGCCATGAATAAAGAGCTGGAACAGTGGGGACGGCCAATGATACTTCTCTTCCCCGACGACGAGAGCCGCACACGCTTCAAAGCGGAGGAGTTTCCGGGGCTGCCGCAGACCGTATCGTTCGGCATAGACCGCAACAGCACATTCCACAGAGAGATTATCAAGAACCTGAACCTCAATGAGAACGCGCCGCTTCCGCTCTTCATCATAGCCGACACATTCAACCGCGTGGTGTTTGTATCGCAGGGCTACACCATAGGTCTCGGCGAACAGCTGCACCGCGTGATTACAAAGCTCTGAACATACATCACGACGAGAAAAAGAGAACCCCTCCATTGTCTGAAGTATTGACAATGGAGGGGTTATTATTAAGAATGTCGAACCTCATCAGAACTTATACCGCACAAAAGCCTCGATAGCCTCATACGCGGCGAGTCCGAGACGGTTGTAGAGGTCGGCCGTCGCCTTGTTGCGCTCCTCGGCACGCTGCCAGAAAAGGCGTTCATCGCCGCCGAGAAACGGCGCACCCTCCATCTGCGACTGGTGTTTGAGTATCGCATTGCGCTTAGAGCGCAGCTCCTCAGGGCTGAGCGGCACTGCCATCTCTATGTGGTCAATCTCCCACTCCATCCATGCGCCACGGTACATCCAGACGCGGCAATCGCGCATCCACTCCTCGCCTTTCATCTCGTCTATGGCGGCCAGCACCGCATCGAGGCAGACACGGTGAGTGCCGTGCGGGTCGGCCAAATCGCCCGCCACATAAATCTGATGGGGATGCAGGTCGGACAATACCGCCTTTATAATTTCTATATCCTTATCGGTCAGGTCACCTTTCTTGATTGTACCCGTCTCATAGAACGGCAGATTAAGGAAATGCACATTGTCAGGCTTCAGCCCCATGTAACGACATGCCGCACTCGCCTCGCCCCTGCGGAGCAACCCTTTCAGACGGCGCACATCGAGCGTATCCACATCGTTCTCCCCCTTCTCCTCCATCAAGAAACGCCTGATTTCATCGAGCTTTTCGGGTATCACACGGTTATGCGGGTCAAACATCTCCTGAAAGCCACGCACGAAAGAGATGAAACGGATGATTTCATCGTCATCCACGGCAATGTTGCCTGAGGTCTCATAGCAGACATGCACATCGTGGTGCTGATCGACAAGCCGTTTCAGTGTGCCGCCCATCGAGATAACATCGTCATCAGGATGGGGGGAAAAGACTACCACCCGTTTGGGGTACGGCACGGCGCGTTCGGGGCGATTAGAATCGTCCGCACCCGGCTTGCCCCCAGGCCAACCGGTGATGGTATGCTGCAAGTCGTTGAACACCTTGATATTGACATTGTATGCAGAGCCATAGAGGGCAAGCAACTCCGACAGGCCGTTCTCGTTGTAATCCTTGTTGGTAAGTTTCAGTATCGGTTTTTCCAGCCGCATGCAGAGCCACACTATGGCGCGGCGTATCAGCGTATCGTTCCATTCGCATGAGGTGACAAGCCACGGACGGCTGATGCGTGTGAGCGAGCCTGCGGAATGTATGTCGGTGAAGAGCGTCGCGTTCTCGTGCATTTGCAGGAATGTGGCCGGGCACTGGTCGCTCACCGAACCTTCGACAATGGTCTTTATGATGTCCGACTTCGACTCGTCCCACGCTATAAGGGCAATACGGCGCGATTTGAGGATATTGCTGACACCGAGGGTGATAGCCCCGCGCGGCACCTTGTCAATAGTGCCGAACAGACGGGCAGCCTCCTTGCGCGACACGGAGTCAAGCAGTATTAAGCGCGTGCGCGAGGTTGCCTGAGAGCCGGGTTCGTTAAACCCTATATTGCCGTTAGGGCCTATGCCCAATATCTGATAGTCTATGCCGCCGTACTCTTCGATGCGCTGCTCATATTCGGCGCAATGCTGCATGATTTCCCCCTGCGGCAGTGAGCCGTCGGGAGAGAAGATGTTTTCCGGCGGGATGTCCACAAGGTCGAAAAACATGCGGCGTATCTGGTTCAGGCAACTCTGGGCGGCGGAGGGGTCAAGCGGATAGTACTCGAAAAGGTTGAAGACCACGACATTGGAGAAACTCAGCCCCTCCTCGCGGTGCATGCGTACAAGTGCCTCGTAGAGCTCTATGGGAGAGCGGCCGCTGTTCAGCCCAAGCACACAAAGCTCATGACGCTTTGCCTTGCCGCGTATGAGGGCCGCTATCTCGCGGGCTATGGTCTCTCCCCCTTCGGCCGGAGTGCTTGAAATGTTGACCTTTATCTTTTCAAAACGGGATATGCCCGACAGCTCAAGGGCGTTGTCAGGCTGATAGTACTTGCGCGGTATCCGGTGCAGTACAATCTGTGAGCTGAGGTTGTGCTTCATGGTAATATTGCAGTTGATTTGACGTGAATGCCATTTCGGCGAAAACCGAAATCAGGTACAAAGTTAAGAAACTATTCCCGTTTAATGGTGTCGCGAAAGGGGGTAATTTCTCCGTGCACTCTTTATCGGGAGTGAGGGGAAAGGCGCGGGGGCAGGGAGGGGCTTCGGTGGAACTTCGGCAGGTGTCCGTAGCTGCTCCGTCGAGAGTAGGTGTTTTTAACCACTTTTTACAGGAAGAACTACAAGGAGGGGAGTACGGCTGAAGGGAGGAGCTTCGGTGGGTGTCCGTAGGGGCTCCCTGAGCACTGGCGCGAGAGTACGACTTTTTAACTCTATTTCACACTGACGAGAGGGGCAGCAGCAGGCAGCTGTAATTGATGTGTCCGCAAGATTAAAATGTCACTTGGCGGAGAGTTATTTGGCTTATTGTCAGTGACTTGTCGGGAAATTTGCCTTTGAGGCCGTATTCCGGCAGGCAGGCAATGCAGCGTGTTCCGTTTTTTTGCGTAACTTTGTGCAAAATAGCAGGAGGGGATGCGGACAGAGGACGGCAAGCAGACGGGACTGTTGCCGTGGAGTTCACCGACGGCTGTCCGGATATCCCCGCGAAGGACAAATGACAAAAAGAGAAAGCAGATGAAAGATTTTAAGAGGACACTGGTAACTACCGCGTTGCCGTACGCAAACGGGCCTGTACATATCGGCCATCTGGCCGGAGTGTATGTGCCGGCGGACATATATGTGCGCTATCTCCGTAACAAGGGGGCCGAAGTGCTGTTCATAGGAGGCTCGGATGAGCACGGCGTGCCTATCACGATTAAGGCACGCAAGGAGGGGGTGACACCGCAGGATATTGTCGACCGCTATCACGGCATTATCAAGAAGTCGTTCGAGGAGTTCGGCATTTCGTTCGATGTGTATTCGCGCACGAGTTCGGAGATGCACCGCCGCACGGCGTCGGAGTTTTTCCGTACGCTGTATGAGAAGGGGGAGTTTGTGGAGAAGACATCGGAGCAGTATTATGACGAGGAGGCTCACCAGTTTCTGGCAGACCGCTATATAACAGGCACTTGCCCGCACTGCAAGAACCCGAACGCATACGGCGACCAGTGCGAGGCGTGCGGGACAAGCCTCTCACCGCTCGACCTGATTGACCCGAAGTCGGCCATCTCAGGCTCAAAGCCTGTGCTGCGCGAGACGAAGCACTGGTATCTGCCACTCGACAAGCATGAGGCGTGGCTGCGCCAGTGGATACTCGAGGAACACAAGGAGTGGAAGACCAATGTGTACGGCCAGTGCAAGAGCTGGCTCGACATGGGGCTGCAACCCCGCGCAGTGAGCCGTGACCTTGACTGGGGTGTGCCTGTGCCCGTGGAGGGGGCTGAGGGTAAGGTGCTGTATGTGTGGTTCGACGCGCCGATAGGCTATATTTCGAATACGAAGGAGATACGCCCGGATGATTGGGAGATGTGGTGGAAAGACCAATCGACGCGCATGATACATTTTATCGGGAAGGATAATATCGTGTTCCACTGCATAGTCTTCCCAGCCATGCTCAAGGCGGAAGGGAGCTATATACTGCCGGACAATGTGCCCGCGAACGAGTTTCTGAACCTCGAAGGGGACAAGATTTCGACATCGCGTAACTGGGCGGTGTGGCTGCACGAGTATCTCGTGGATTTTCCGGGCAAGCAGGATGTGCTGCGCTATGTGCTGACGGCCAACGCTCCGGAGACCAAGGACAATGACTTTACGTGGAAGGACTTCCAGACAAGGAACAACAGTGAGCTGGTGGCGATATACGGCAATTTCATCAACCGCGCACTGGTGCTGACACACAAGTATTTCGACGGGAAAGTGCCGCCGCTCGGCGAACTGACTGACTATGACCGCGAGACTCTCACAGCGGTGAAGGAGGCGAAAGCGGCCATAGAGACGCAGCTGGACAACTTCCGCTTCCGCGACGCGCAGCGGGAGGCTATGAACCTCGCACGTGTGGGCAACAAGTATCTCGCCGACACAGAGCCGTGGAAACTCGCGAAAACGGATATGGAGCGTACGGCGACGATACTGCACATCGCGCTCCAGATAGCTGCCAACCTCGCTATCGCGTTTGACCCGTTCCTGCCGTTCTCATCGGCGAAACTGCGCACGATGCTCGGCATGAGAGAGAACAGGTGGGAGCTGCTCGGACGGACGGACCTGCTCCGCGCAGGCGACGAGATAGAGAAGCCCGAACTGCTGTTCGAGAAGATAGAGGATGAGGCGATAGAGGCGCAGATACAACGTCTGCTCGACACGAAGAAAGCCAATGAGGCAGCGGCGTTCAAGCCTGAACCCGTGAGCGACAATATCCCGTACGAGGAGTGGGAGAAGTGCGATTTGAGGGTGGGCACAGTGCTTGAATGCACGAAAGTGCCGAAGACAGACAAGCTGCTGCAATTCCGCATAGACGACGGGATGGGCGGGCGCACGATTGTCTCAGGCATCGCGCAGAGCTATCCTGACCCGGCGGAACTCGTGGGCAAACAGGTGGTTTTCATAGCCAACTTTGAACCGCGAAAGTTGCGCGGGATAATGAGTGAAGGCATGATACTGAGCGCAGTAGACGCGGACGGGGAACTCCGTCTCGTGCGTCCGGAGACACTGGTAAAACCGGGTTGCAAGGTAGGCTAATAACTCAAAAACATATTATCTATTATGGCGGACAAACGACTTCACAAATCACGGGACCGGGTTCTCTCCGGCGTATGCGGCGGCATAGCCGAGTATTTCGGGTGGGATATCACTATCGTACGTGTAATATACGCATTACTTACGGTATTTACAGCCTTTTCCGGCGCAATCGTTTATCTCATCCTCATGCTTGTGATGCCGGAGGAGTGAGGCAGTTCATCGTGACAACGAAAAAGCACCGATTTCATCGGTGCTTTTTTGTACTTGTCTTTTATTAGAGAGCAGTGTCACCACATCAGCATATAACCCCTGCACAAATAACATCCTGCCAATCGTCACCGCCATACAGCACGGCACTCTGGCCGGGGGTCACACTCTCCACAGGCTCACGGAAGTCTATACGGACAGCATCGCCATCATGCCATATAGTGGCGAGGCCGGGACGGCTCTTGTAACGCAGTTTCGCCATTACCTCCATTCCATCGATGAAATCGGGCAGTTTCATCATATTCACCCGCACTATCCGGCAACTGCGGGAGAGCAGGTCTTCTCTCTCCCCAAGGACTACACGGTTAGTTTCAGGCTCTATGCGCACGACATATGCCGGTTTGCCGAGAGCTATGCCAAGCCCCTTACGCTGGCCGATGGTATAGTTAGGATAGCCCTTATGCCGGCCAAGCACCCTGCCCTGCGTATCTACAAACACGCCACAGGGATAGCGTTCGGCGTAACCTTCGACATTGGCTGCAAGGAAGTGGCGATAGTCGTTGTCGGGGATGAAACATATCTCCTGACTTTCGGACTTCTGCGAGAGCTTCACATAGCCGTGCGCCGCCGCGAGCGTACGGACTTCAGCCTTGGTCATTGCACCAAGAGGGAAGAGCGTGCGGGAAAGGTTCTCCTGAGTCAGCCGCCAAAGGAAATAGGTCTGGTCCTTATGCGCGTCAACCCCTTTGCGGAGATAGAAACGGCCGGTTTCATCGGAAGATATGCGGGCATAGTGGCCTGTGGCGATATAGTCGCACCCAAGAGCGTCAGCCACCTCCTGTAACTTTCCCCACTTGATTTCAGAGTTGCAGACAACGCACGGATTGGGAGTACGGCCATGAAGGTATTCATCGATGAAATCAGCTATTACGCTCTCGCGGAAAGTCTGGCGCAGGTCTATGATGTGGTGTTCAAAGCCCATGTCCTGCGCCATGCGCCGCGCCTCCATTATGGAATCTACGGAACAACAGCCCTTCTCCTTAGCCAGACATTCACGGGAGATGCTGTCAAAGGTGCGGTATGTAGCCCCCACAAGCTCATAGCCCTGCTCTTTCAAGAGAATGGCGGCGACAGAGCTGTCTATGCCGCCACTCATCGCCATAAGTACCCTTTTCTTCGATGCCACAGGATAAGAATTCGACAGTTCAGCAGTCACCGCGCTCTATGATTTCACCGTTGAGCACCACAGTGTCAACAATGTCTGTGGTATAAGCATACGGGATGAAATCGACTGACGGTATGTCCTTTGTGATATAGAAGTTAGCACGCTTGCCGACAGCAATAGAGCCGTGCGACCCGCTCAATCCGAGAGCAGCGGCAGTGTTTATAGTAGTGGCATTTATTGCCTGTGCGGGAGTGAGACGCATCTTGATGCAGGCCAGCGACAGCACAAACTTCATGTTGCCCGACGGTGTCGAACCGGGGTTGTAATCCGAAGCGAGAGCCACGGGCAGGCCGGCTGCAATCATCTCTTTCACGGGGGTGAAAGGCAGATTGAGGAAGAACGATGTACCGGGCAGCCCAGTAGGGATGGTATCCGAATGGCGCAGGCACTCGATTTCTACCTCAGTAGTACGCTCCAGATGGTCAACGGAGAGCGCACCATACTTTACACCGACCTGTACACCTCCCGACACGCCGAGTTCGTTGGCATGGATTTTCGGGCGGAGGCCGTATTTCGCACCCGTCTCAAGCATACGCGCAGTCTCTTCGACAGTGAAGAAGCCCGTATCGCAAAAAACGTCGATGAAATCGGCCAATTTCTCCTCAGCAACGGCGGGTATCATCTCCTCACATATGAGGTCAACGTATTCAGCCTGACGACCCTTGTACTCCGCCGGGACAGCATGTGCGCCGAGGAAGTTAGCGCGGATGGTCATAGGGGTTGTCTCTTTCAGACGACGGATTACACGGAGCATCTTCAACTCGTCCTCAGTCGAAAGACCATAGCCCGACTTGATGTCGCACGCGCCTGTACCGAAATGTATCATTTCGCGAATGCGGACAAGCGCCTGACGGTAAAGCTCGTCCTCCGATGTCTCGTGGAGCAGCTTGGCCGAATTGAGTATGCCACCGCCACGACGGGCGATTTCCTCGTACGAAAGGCCATTGATTTTGTCGATGAATTCGTGCTCACGGCTGCCCGCATAGACGATATGAGTGTGGGAGTCGCAGAAAGAAGGCATTACGAAACGTCCCTTTGCATCTATTACCGTATCAGCCGTAGCCGGTGCTTCGGACATATCACCGAATGCCTTTATCGTATCACCCTCGCAGAGGAGGTAGGCATTATGCACTATGGGCAGATGGCTCATATCATCGCCACAGACACGCGGACGGGGAGAGGTCTCCGCCTGTACGAGTTGTCCTATATTCTTGATTAACAGTGTTGGCATGTGTGTTATTTATTAATTAAAGAGCCTTGTTCCCATATCCCTGTAAAGGGGGTATGCGGACAAGGCTCTTTATAATGGTTATATTAGAAATTGCGGCGAATGAACTGTATGCTCTCCTCGATGTGCGGGTACATCACCTGATCGACATCAACGAAAGGCACTACCTTACGGTATTCAGCCACCAGTTTCTCTATTGCGGGCGACGACTTCATCGGGCGGCGGAACTCAAGCGCCTGAGCTGCGTTGAACAGCTCAATACCGAGAATACGCTCCGTGTTGAGAGCCACGCGGCAGAGCTTCGTAGCGGCATTTGCTCCCATGGAGACGTGGTCTTCCTGACCCTGACTTGACTCGATGGAATCGACAGAAGCAGGCATACAGAGCTGCTTGCTCTGGCTGACGATGGATGCCGCAGCGTACTGCGGTATCATAAAGCCGCTGTTAAGACCCGGCTTAGCCACAAGGAAACTCGGCAGACCGCGCTTACCACTGATGAGCTGGTTTATACGCTGTCCGGAGATAGAGCCGAGTTCGGCGAGCGCAATGGAGAGGAAGTCCATCGTTATGGCAAGCGGCTGACCGTGGAAGTTGCCGGCCGAGATGACCATATCTTTCTCCGGGATGACAGTCGGGTTGTCCGTAGCGGAGTTGATTTCCGTCTCTATCACAGAGCGCACGTACGCAATCGCATCCTTTGACGCACCGTGTACCTGAGGTATGCAGCGGAACGAATAGGGGTCCTGCACATGAGCCTTGTGCTGTCTGATTATCTCACTGCCATCAAGGAGCTCGCGCATACGGGCAGCCGTGTCTATCTGGCCTTTGTGCGGGCGCACGGCGTGTACCTCGTGGGTGAACGGCTCAATGCGTCCATCGAAAGCATCAAGAGAGACCGCTCCGATAGTGTCGGCGGCACGGCTTATCTCATCGGCCTTGATGAGAGCCCATACAGCGTGGGCAGCCATGAACTGCGTGCCGTTGAGCAGAGCAAGGCCCTCCTTGGATTTCAGAGTGATAGGTTCCCAGCCGAAGAGCCTGTTCACCTCTGCGGCGGGCTGTTTCTTGCCATCGTACCACACCTCGCCGAGGCCAAGCAGCGGCAACGACATGTGCGCAAGCGGAGCAAGGTCGCCCGATGCACCGAGAGAGCCGAGCTGATAGATGACCGGCAGCACGTTGTTATTGAACATGTCAACAAGGCGCTGTACAGTAACAACCTGAACACCAGACACACCATATTGGAGCGACTGTATTTTCAGGAAGATGATAATCTTCACAATCTCGCGGTCAACCTCATCGCCCGTGCCGCAGGCATGGGACATGACGAGGTTCTTCTGGAGCTGGGACAGTTCGTCCGCACCCACAGAGATATTACACAGCGAGCCGAATCCGGTAGTGACACCGTAGATAGGCTCTTTCTGTGTCTTCATCTTGTTGTCGAGGTAGTCGCGGCACGCCTGTATGCGGTGGACGGACTCCTCGGAAAGTTTCAACTGATAGCCCTCACGGACTATACGCCTTATGTCATCTATAGTGAGATGAGCAGGTGAAATTTCATGTATCTTCATTACAGTAATCTGTTATCTGTCAGTTAAGAAATCAATGTTTAAGGGCATTCTTTATTATAGAGTCGTCCTCCACGAGGTTGGGCATAGTCACGACGAGACCCGGAGTGCGCTCCATCTCGCGGCGGATGGCGAACATCGCACCCTCGTTGCGCGCCCAAGAGCGGCGGGCGATACCGTTGTTCACGTCCCAGAGGAGCATCTCGTTGATGTGACGTTCAGAGTCGGCAGAGCCGTCGATGACCATGCCGAAGCCGCCGTTAATCACTTCACCCCAGCCTACACCGCCGCCGTTGTGTATGGAAACCCATGTCGCGCCACGGAACGAGTCGCCGATGACGTTCTGCACGGCCATGTCGGCAGTGAAGGATGAGCCGTCGTATATGTTGGAAGTCTCGCGATAGGGCGAGTCTGTGCCGGATACGTCGTGGTGGTCACGTCCGAGAACGACAGGCGCGGATATTTCGCCTGCGGCGATGGCATCGTTGAAGGCCTTGGCTATCTTCATGCGCCCTTCGGCATCGGCATAGAGGATACGCGCCTGCGAGCCTACCACGAGCTTGTTTTTCTGCGCTTCCTTAATCCAGTGGATGTTGTCGTCCAGCTGTCCGCATATCTCAGCGGGAGCGTGCTGACGTATCTCCTCGAGAACACGGGTAGCGATGCGGTCCGTCACTGCCAAATCCTCAGGCTTGCAGGATGTACATACCCAGCGGAACGGGCCGAACCCATAGTCGAAGAACATGGGACCCATGATGTCCTGCACGTATGAGGGATAGCGGAACTTGCCGTTCTCACCCATCACGTCAGCACCGGCACGCGAGGCTTCAAGGAGGAACGCATTGCCGTAGTCAAAGAAGTACATGCCTTTGGCAGTCAGTGCGTTGATGGCGGCCACCTGACGGCGGAGCGACTCCTGTACAAGAGCTTTGAAACGCTCAGGCTCTTCGGCCATGAGGCGGTTGGACTCCTCATAAGAGTAGCCCACAGGGTAGTATCCGCCCGCCCACGGGTTGTGGAGCGAAGTCTGGTCCGAGCCGAGGTTTACGTGGATGTCCTCTTTCACAAGGCGTTCCCACAAGTCGACCACGTTGCCCTGATATGCAAGGGAGACGGCTTCCTTGTTCTTCGATGCTTCGCGGATGCGGGGGATGAGCTTGTCGAGGTCTGTGTAGACCTCATCGACCCAACCCTGCGAGTGGCGCGTGTGGACGGCCTTGGGGTTTATTTCGGCTATGACGCTGACCACTCCGGCTATCACACCGGCCTTAGGCTGCGCTCCCGACATGCCGCCGAGACCGGCAGAGACGAATATCTGTCCGCGATAGTCCTTCTCACCGGGTTTGAGGTGCTTGCGGGCGGCGTTCATCACGGTGATGGTTGTGCCGTGAACTATGCCCTGCGGGCCTATGTACATGTATGAGCCTGCGGTCATCTGGCCGTACTGGGATACGCCCAGAGCATTGAAGCGCTCCCAGTCGTCGGGCTTGGAGTAGTTGGGTATGACCATGCCGTTAGTCACGATGACCCTCGGCGCGTCCTTGTGGCTGGGAAATAACCCAAGCGGATGGCCAGAGTACATCACGAGGGTCTGCTCGTCAGTCATCTCGGAGAGGTATTTCATCGTGAGGCGGTACTGCGCCCAGTTCTGGAAGACCGCGCCGTTTCCGCCGTATGTGATAAGCTCGTGGGGATGCTGTGCCACGGCATAGTCGAGGTTGTTGTTTATCATCATCATGATGGCGGCGGCCTGTCTGGATTTGTACGGGTAGTCGTCAATGGGCCTCGCTTTCATCTCATAGTCTGGGCGGAGACGGTACATGTAGATACGGCCGTAGCGGCGGAGCTCCTCGGCGAACTCCGGGGCAAGGAGAGCATGGTGCTTTTTGGGGAAATAGCGCAAGGCATTGCGCAGTGCAAGCTCCTTTTCAGCCTCTGAGAGGATGTCCTTGCGTTTCGGAGCGTGGTTAATCTCGGGGTCATAGGGTTTGGCCGGAGGCAGCACATCGGGTATCCCCGCGCGTATCTCGGCCTTAAAGTCAAGTTCCATAGTACTTAGTATTTTTAGTTATTATTTTGAGCGTCAATATAATAGGCTTGGCTGTCCGGCTGTACCGGGAGAGTGCGGCGCGACGGTCAAGACCAACGGCAAAGATAGCGAAAGTTTGATAGAAAAGCAAAGGGATAGCCACGATGATTTTATGGTGGAGATGGGGAGAGGGTACGGTGGAGTTCCGTAGGGGCTTCCTGAGCGCTGGCGCGAGAGTACGACTTTTTAACCCAATTTAACGCTGAGGGAGGGGGGGGGATGGGGGGGAGCATGAGCTGAGGGAGGGGGATAAAGGATAGGGAGGGGGCCGGGAGGAAGTGGATGAGAGGAAGTGAATGAGTAAGGGGCGAGAAAAACAAATGGACGCTTGGTCAAGACGGATGGAGAGGGGGAAGGGAGCATGGCGGGGAGAGTATCGGGATGAAAGCGGAAGGGGATGGATGAGGGATAAAAAACGGGTGCGCCTCCTCACGGAGACGCACCCGCACTAAATAAACCTAACAATAAGCATTAATCATCCTGCTATTGTACGATTATCTTGCCCTGATACTGAGAACCGATGCCGGTTTTCAGATAGACGACGTAGACACCGGGGGAGAAGTAGCAGTTGACCTTAATCTCACCCGCGCCTGGGGTCAGTGTCTTCACGAGTGCACCGGCGGAGTTGTAGACGCTGACAGTGAGGCCATCACGCTCAACCGGGGTGAGGTCAATGTCCAACGTCACGTCGCCACCCACGCGGACGGGGTTCGGGGAGATGCGGAGCACGCGGCTGTCGGCATCGTGGTCAGGCACGAAGGGCTTCACGCCTTCCTCGATGATAAGCGTGAGTCTTATGGTGCCGCTGCAACCGTCCTTCGATACCTCGACATCCTCGGTGTATGAGCCGGGCTTGTAGCTCGTGTCGAATGTCTTGGTGAAGAAGGTGAACGGGAGGTCGGTCTCCTTTATCGTGGTCTCGAACTCGACAATGTCGTCCGGCACAATCTCCACGAGGTTAAGCGTCACGGTGGAGTCGCAATCGCCAACCGGTGACGGCACAGTCTTGGAATATGTGCCAGTGCGGTTGAGGTCATAGTCGTTCTCCGTGTAGCGTTCGCCCGGGCAGATTATGGCGTTGATGATAGTGTCAAGCTGCGGGCGTACAATGAGGTGGAGCTGTACGACAGAGTCACATCCGCCGGTCTGGAATGTGTCGAGATAGTCGCCGCTGACGGCTATATCGCCGAACTTTCCGAAGTTGTACGTCTCGCCGTGGCATATAGTCACGGTGTCAGCACCCTGGAGTGCGCCGGTTACCCTGAGGTTCATCACGGCGATGGAGTCACAGCCAGTCACGGTGGATGTGGTCTTGAACTCCGTTGTGCCGGTACGGTCGAGCTTCATGCCGTTCCATATAATCTCCGCTCCCTGACAGATGGTGTCGAAGAACATCTCACGCCTTATCGGGTCAACCGTGAGGCGTACTTCCTTGATGACATAGCATCCATCCTGCATCACCTTACGGCGCGCCGTGCCGCCCTCCGTGAGGCTGAAGCCGTTGTCGTCGGTGTAGGGCAACTCGTTCTCGCAGACGCGGGCATCGTAGCTCTCTATGGCCAGCCTGTTCATGGTCAGGTCGAGAGAGAACATGGTGTCGGGCTTTTCCGTGGTGGTGTATACCTCACGGGAGAATGAGTTCAGCCCCTCGTCCAACTCGGTGTCGAGGAGGTCGAAGCCGTGCATGTGATAGTCGTCGAACTCGCAGATGTCGTCGACTATGTGCATGTCCTTGACGTTGTTGACGTGTATGTCGTCAAAATGGAACGTCAGGCAAGCGTTCTCGTCAGAGAAGTTGTAGAAGGCTATCTGTACGGTCTTGCCCCTGAACTTGGAGAGGTCATAGGTCATCCCGTGGAAGAGTCCTTGCGGCAGAGACTTGAAGGACTTATAGATGCCGCCCTCTGCCAGTTCTTCCGGATCGTTGGTCCAGATGGTAGAGTTCTCTTTCTTCCAAGTGGAGCCACCGTCGTCAGAGATGAGTATTGCGAACTTGTTCTTTGAGTTGTCAACCCTGTCCGTGGCCGGCATTTCATAAGACTGTCCCTGTGTCATGCCGAAATCGAACATCATCTGCGCACGGTCGCCCTCGGTGGTTATCGATATGGGCGGAGTGACAAGCCAGATGGACTGCATATCGTCATCGGTCATATTAAAATGCAATGCCCTCATGTGCGACGGTATGGTGTCATTACCAGCATTCCAGCCGAAGCCGTCACTACTACTGGTTATCCTGTCCGAGCCATCGAACAGCATGTCCGGCGTTACACCGCCCTTCATGGTCATCCAGTCACGCGGCAGAGCCTGAGCCACGTCAAAGTTCTCGTTGAAGCTTACGGCGTATGCGGTGGTGAAGTATTTCACAGGCGAATATTCCGCACCGTCAACGCCTTTCTGCTTAGCGCGCACGTAGTAGACGGTTCCGGGCCTGAGGCCTGTCACGTCAGCACCGGCGGAGGTAGCATCAAGCGTCTGCAAGTCTTCGGAGAATGACCTGTCGGAGGCCACTTCAACAGTCCAAGCACCGCCGACATCGCTCTTGAGGTCAACGTGAGCCGAAGTCGGCTGTATACCGTTAACCGTCAACTCATACGGAGCGGCTTTAGTGTTCAAAGCCTCTATCTTCACGTCGTCTATATAGACGTTCTGGTAAGGCTCCACGAAGTCATCGCTGAGGAATGTGATGTATTTTCCTTTCGCACCGGAGAGCGGTACGTTGAACTTCACCCAGTATTCGAGAGCGTTCGGGTCGGTGTCCATGGTTACGTTCCAGTCGATGTAGACCATGTCATACGGATAGTCACAGAGGCGAATCTCCTCGAATGTGGAGATGTCGTGCATGTCGGTGACAGTACCTATGCGCAGCGCGTTTGCCCTGTCGCTCTTCAGCGGGTGGTTAACTTCGTTATAGACCCTTCCTGTCTGACCGTCTACCTTGAAGCAGCGCATCCAGAAGGTAAGCTGGAGGTTGCTCATGTCACCCTCGATGTCCGGCATGACGATGTATGCGCCATCAGCCTTACCAAAATAGAGCGACCAGCTGCCGGTGTGCGCACCTCCCTGATATACATAGGGCAAGCTCGGAGCAGTATTCCCATCAGTTATGGGGAGAGCTATATCCTTGTGCCCGTTAGTGAAGCACTCCGGGAGAGAGTATCTCGTCCAGTCGCCCCAATAGTCTTCTTCCTCGAAGTAGAGCTCATGACCCTCGCTCTCCTCGAAGCTGTAGAGGCGGTCTACCTCAGTGGGACCGCAGTCGGTGCGGAACACAGCCGAAGGCGCGCTCCAAGGAGAATAGTCGCCCTCGCCGCATTTGAGGCGGACAAACGCTATGTACGGCGTGTTCTCTTTCAGGACATCAATGCTTGCCGCAGTGTCAGCGAACTCTTCGTGGAGCACCATACCGGCATCCTCCGCATCAGCAGCCGGAGGTGTCTGGAGGTCTGTCGTGCCTGTCACATAGACATCGTAGGTGGTGTACTCCTCTTTGGCCATCGGAGTCCAAGAGAGGCCGGCAGTAGTGACCCCAACCGCATCGCACCTGACATTCTTCGGCTCAACGCACGGACTGTAATCAGCAGAGAAGTCCATTATGGCCGCCGAAGGTGAGGTAGCGTCCGGGTAGCTCCATCCATCGACAATCCACATGAAGACAACCTTGAATATGCCTTCATTTCCCGGAGCTATATCGATGTGGATATTCCCTTCCTGCCAACCGCCGGAGAGATAGTAACTGCCCAAATCGACGAAGTCCTCAGGCAGGTCATCACCATAGGGACCCATATCATAATCCGTGCCGTACTCGTCATACAAGTACATATCGCCATAATCGTCAAATCCGATTGTATAAGCCTCAGGCATCATCGCAATGCGGAGATAGTCAGCCGGATCGCCCCAGTCCTCATAACCGGTCACATTGTAATTGAAGCTGAGCGTGTAGCGACCCACGTCGAACTTCATGACCCTGTGTATTACGGCGGAATTCTCGTCCTCGTTATAGCTGCAGGTCGTACCGCCGTCCTCGGAGATATACATCATCGTGCCCGTCCGGCCGTCTATCTCCTTATTATCGGCGATATACCACTGGTTGACCATCTCAATCTCCTCGCTCTCCGTGGGCTTCCAGTCGTCTTTATTTTCAGACATGTCGTCCTCAAGCGGATAGTCCTCATCCTTGACGGCAGGAGCGGATGTGCGTCCGGAAATCATCACCCAACTGCTCTCGGTCATCTCCGCCACATCGGGACAGAGGGTACGGATGTATATGTCATAGAGAGTCTCGGGCTGCAAGCCGGTGACGGTGTAAACGGAAGACGAGAACTTCACGGCAGATGCCGTCGACGGGTCGAAGCCCTTAACACCGCATTTCACTTCCCACTCCGAGCCGCCGTCCGAATTGTCAAACTCTATGGTTATAGACTCATCGTCATAAACCTTGACTTTCGGGTCGAAAGGCATGGGGCAAGGGGGAGTGTGACGTATGACTATGTCATCTAAATAGAGGTCATAGACATACTGGTCACCGTCCAGATAGACAAGTATGGCTATATTGCCACCCTCGCCCTGATAGTTATCCATCTTCACCTTGCAGGGTGTGAAGATGTCACTGCGTTGAGTGATTGTGTCCAGTCCGACAAAAGTAGAGTCTATTGTAGCCTGATTTGAGATATCCTCCACGACACCAACTACGATGCGAGCCTGCGCTGTGCGAGACCACCAGCTGTCCTGCATACGGAACTCTACCTGACACTCCTCTATGGGTTTATCCACCCCGGGCAGGACGATGTATTCCTTCTCGCCGTCAGTGCCGCCCATGTTGGCCAGCAGGCAGTTGCCGTCAGCCTTATTGTTGCCATTAAAGACAGTAAAGTCCGGCCTGCTGCTGCCATTGAATACTGTAGTCCAGCAGTCTGGCACTTTTACGAACAGACCACCTGTCGATGTCTCATACTGGTTATACTTATTGAAATTCTCCTCATAGGGGAGCGGCCATACAGATAGACAGGCCGTAGTGAAGCGAATCGGGGCAGACCAGAGGTAACCCCCGTCACCGCAAGCGGAGCTTACGTAGAGGAAATACTCAGTGAGCGGAGTGAGACCATCGATGAGATGTTCCGTCTCAGATGTGACCTTGATATCGCTGAGGTCAGGGTTGAACTGAGTGGGGTCGATGTTCTCAGTGGAGACGACATAGCTGTACGGGGCCTTACCACCCACGAACTTCACCTCAACACCAGCCTCTCCGATGGAGTCAATGACAACATCAGCGGGAGCGCAGTCGGGTTTGAGGTCGATGGAGACATCGTCAATGTAGCACTCGGCAGCCCCAGCCAAATCGCGGTTAGAGAACATGATGTACTTGCCACGGTTACCGTATGCATCGCCTGCATAGTTATCAAACTTCACAGTGTAGAACTGGAACTCGGGATAGAGCCATACGGTGTCAACAGCCACGTAAGAGGAGATGTCGTTAGGATTGAAGAGTACGCCAACCTCCAACGGGATGCGTTCCGTCACATTCGTTTTAGCAGAGGCCCAGAAAGAGACCTGCACCTCATCAATGTCCTCACAGGAGATGTTTATCGTGTGCAGATAACCGCCACTATAAGAGCCAATAGAAGCGATCATGCTGCCGCTGTGCGCCTCCGGATAGTGATAATAGTCATCACCGCCCACAACCAAATCACCGTTGCCGCTCCAACAAGAAGGAACAGCACCCTCACCGCCGGAGGACTCGAAGTCGTAGAAGGTCTCGCCGGGGATAGCGGCATCGCACTTGGTGCGGAACTCACCCGTGCGGGTAGCCCAATCGCCGTATACGCCCTCCGCCTTGTCACAGACGGAGCGCACATAGAAGTAGTAGTATGTGTCGGCAGCGAGGTCTTTTGCCTGATATGGATTCTGGTCAACAAAGCCACTGAAAGCCACGCCATCGCCAGAGTAAGAGTCGGCATATATCTGCTCGAGTTCCTCGGAAGAGAATGTGCGGGTGGAGACAATCACGTACCACTCGGACTCCTTATCACCTTTCTCCCACGAGAGAGTGGCCGTGTTTGCCGTAATGTCGAGAGCTTCGGGATGCGAGACCTTTATGCAGGGGAGCTTAGCATCCACAGCGATAGTGTCGACAAAGAATTGCGGAGAATCGTCCGCCTTGTGAGCCATGATGGCAATATGCTTGCCTGTGCCCTGATAGTCAGTGAATGGACATATCACCTCAGTCCAAACGCCATAACCTTCCTCAGAAGTGTATGTTCCTACCGTCTCAAAAGTGGTAGAGTCCAATGGATCAGTCATCACACCAACACGTACATGAGCAGGGCCACTTCCACCGCTACTTTTAGCGAACCAGAAAGAGACCTGCAAGTCATTTATGTCGGCATTCATCTCAGGCATAGCAATCCAGTTAAAATCAGCAGAGCCATCGAATTCCATACTCCTGCTACCCTGTTTTGTTCTATAAGCAGTTATATTTGGAGATATCACATAGCCGTTCGTATTAGTAACCGTACCGAAATAAACACACGGGATAGGCATCTCCTTATACTCCTCCCAATACGGATCCATCGTAGGATACCCCTCAAAGTCAAGCACGTAAGGAAGAGACTCCTTAGCTTTACAAAGAGATTTAAACTCTATCGGGGCAGTCCAATCGCCATAAGTACCCTCACCACAGACGGGTCGCACCCAGACGTAGTAGGTGTTCAACCCCGGAATGAGGCCAGAGACGAGAGCCTTATTGCCTGTGACCTCAACAGGGAGGAACTTACCCTGGTCTACAGTCTCAAGCTCGGAATAGTCTATCTTTTCCGCCGAGGCCTTGACCTCCCAAGCGGTGGCGGCAGCCATAGCGTCCCAAGTGACCTCCGCAGTGGTCTCACCGGGAGTAATCTGCACATTGACAGCTTCGATGCACTGCGGTATCTCCTCTATCCTTACGTTGTCAAACCCGAATGTATTACCATCTGGAGTACCCTTATATAAAGCCTTAAAAGCAAGGAATTTTCCATTACCACTGTAACTATCAAGGTCTACCGAGTACCTTTCCCAAGAGGAGGTAAGAACAAGTGTATCCACAGGCACGAAAGAGTGTATGTCATTAGCATCGTCCATTATACCGACCTCAAACATTCCATAATCACGGCCACTGGTATAATACGCCCACAGCACCACGCGGCATTGAGCCAGTCCGTCTATTGCAGGGAAAACCGTGTATGAGTGACCCGGATAATTGTAAACATTAACCCGGACTTCATTTTTAGAACTCTTTTCTACTGGTATTCCAGATCTCTCCACACAAGGCATGCTGCCAGCAATATTTCTAAACCCCTGTATACCAGCGACCATTTCAGGTTCTGAAAATACAGTACCATCTATCAGATAACGCTCTTCATCTTCGAAATCAAACAGAACAGGTACATTTTTCACAGGCGAAGTGCGGCTCTGTGGCATACGCAGCCACTCGGCCTCGCTCCATCCGCTCACAGTCCCGTCGGCCGCCACGTTCTGCACATAGACATAATACTCAGTCCACTCCTTGGCAGTGAAGCGCGCAGTGTCATCAGCAGCCGTAGTGCTGATCTGCATTGCATCAGCGGGAAGAGACGAGAAGTCACTAACCTCAGTCTTAGAGACCACGACGTTGCCGTGGTCAGCCCCGCCCTTGTTCCAAGTGACCCAAAGGTCAGTGGAAGACTTTACCATGACCTTCACGTTAGCCGGCTCGGGACATTTCTCCGGTATCCAAACACGCACGTCGTCTATCGCAATGAAATTAGAGGCATCGAAGTCAGACATGAAAGCCACATACTTGCACTCAGCCACCTCGGGATGGCCAATGAAAGAGACGGTAAACTCTCTCTGAGAATTCGCATTATAAAATTCCACACTGTCTACCTTTACAAAAGTGTTATAATCCTGCGTATTGGTCATGCCTCCTATGTAGATCTTCGACATATAAGGCGAAGTCATCTGCCCATAGCTTTTATATGAGGCATAGAAAGAGACTTGTACTTTCGAAAGGTCATCCACCACAAGGCGTGGAGATGCTACATAAGCGTATTTATTGGCCTCTATCGGGCCAGGATAATCGTCTCCCGCCAATAGGAGAGCGACTGTCGCATCAGGGGAATAAGCAGACAAATCGTAAGTATCCGAGTTGGTATTATTGAAAGGCAAGAAGTCTGTCTCACTCATGAATGTCCACCTTGGATTACGACTTATATAGCCAGTAACCAATGTATCGAAAGTCTCACGGAAAGGGAGCGTCCTTAGTACCGCCGTGCGGAACGAGAACTCCTCAGACCATGCGCTGTTGTCGAGAGGACACTCGGCCTGTACATAGAAATAGTATGTGGTGTTGGTCTCCAACTTGTCAGTGGAGAAGAGCGAAGTGGAGCCGGAGATGTGCTCATCGACCACACTCGCCTTGACCCCAGCATTCAACTGTTCACGGGAGAGGGGCACGGTGTCAATCTTCACATTGTAGCCATTCGCGTTATTTCCCGCCAGCCAGAATATCTGTGCCGAGGTGTTAGACAAATCCCAAATCTGGACGTTGTGCGGCTGCATGCAGGCGGGATTAGGCATGACAATCACGTTGTCAATCACGACACCGTGTCCGTAGTTGTCGCTGCCCTCAAAAGCTAGCTGATAGTATGCGCCGGGCTGCTGCAACGGGATGGTGTCAGTCTGCCAGAAAGAGATGTAACTGTCAAACTTTTTAAGCTCTTTCCAATCACCATCTGCGGCAGTCTTGAACCAGATGGTAAGCGTGTCGAAGTCCCCGGTCATCTTCTCCTGCGCATGGGTGATGATGAGGATAGGGTTGGTGATTTTGTTCAGAGAGAGGTCAAGCACGGGGGTGAGCAGCCTGGTGCGCCAACCCTGTGTCTGTCCAGTAGTATTGCGGAACGCAATGCGCGCTCCATCGCCCTCGCGAGTTCCATCGGGGAAATCGCTCTGCGTGTCAAGTACCCAGTCGAGACTGCCGACGACATGCTCCTGCGTCCAGTCCTCAGGGATACCATCACCGAAACTCTCGTTGATGAGTATCGAGGCAGATGCATCCTGCCCCCACGACACCAACGACACCGGCAATAACATTGCCAGCAGCAACACTTTCAGTAAAGAAGGTCGTTTCATAGTGGTAAAAATTAAAGTTAGTATAAAGGTTAATTGGTTTTGTTCTTGTTATTCAGCAGTGCCGTCAGCGTGCGTGCGCCGTTGGCTTTGCCGTGCACTATGTTATCAATGGCCTGGCCACACCTGAGCCCTGCTGCGGGAGGGCGGGAGATTTCCGCAAACGAGCAGCGGGGCAAGAGGCGAAAAAGCGACTACAGTGGACACCGCTCATCGGACAATCAGCTTGTGGGGCGTGCAGAGGCTTTCGGTCTGTATGACCATCATATATACGCCGGGTATGCCGGGCATCGGCACTTCATCGGCAGAGGAAGCCACGCTACCACTCCAAAGGAGCTGGCCTGCGGAGTTGAAGAGCAAGACTTCAGTCGCCTCACATACATTGAGTATCCGCATTGGCGCACCGGCAAAGGCGACAGATGTGGCAGGAACCGGGTAATCGGCCACATCGGTGCGGACGGCCGGTCTGAAAGGACAGGTGGGGACGGATACCCCATCGTCCAAACGCGTCAGGAGTACGTGGTAGTCAGCGGCAGTGTCAAGAACCGCATCCTCTCCGAGATAGAGGTAAGAGCCTATCTCCCCGGTGAGGGGCAGGCCGTCCCTATACCACTGGAATGCTGAGAATGTGTAGCCGCCGTTGTATTTGTCGTTGGTCACGGCAAGGACATTGTTCCACTTCTGCCGCAAGACAGATGAGGGATAGTAGACGACGAAACGGAGCGGAATCACGGTGTCCTCACAGATGATGTCCCTGACTGTGAGGTCGGCGGTGTAGTAGTCCGGACGACAGGAGTCAGGCAGGAGGATTGTTATCTCGTCCACATCGAAAGTGTCCCTGTAATCCACAAATCCTGCGGCAAGAGCCTTTTCGCCATAGGCGATGGAGTATGTGGAGGGTGCACCGGCGGAGAAGGAGCAAGGGAGGACGATGGAGTCCTCATCGCCGCAGACGGTATAGGGTGTGTCGGCGAGGAGGGAGAACTCCAAGCAGTCCTGATTGATGAATATCTCAGTCTCCTCGCTGGGGCATCCCACGGAGTCGTAGACAATCAGGTTATAGTAGCCCCCGTTGAGGTGGGTGAGCGGGGCGACCTCGACACCGTTGAGCGTGTAGGTGTAGCCCTTGGGGGCATCGGTTATCTTTATCGCGCCCGAACCGGGGTTGTCCGCCACATCAGTAACCTCGTAGGAGAACTCAACCTTGTCCCTGACTGTGAGGTCGAATACGACGACGCTGTCGCACCCGGCGGAGGTTTCACCCCAAAGGGGGTATTCGCCGGTCTCCTTGAGCCACCGACCGTTGAACAACACAGAGTCGCCATAGCAAATGGTATCGGCAATCTTTGTGTCGGGGATGGCAGGTATGACTTTGAGGTTGAGCACCGTGACGCTGTCACAGCCCGCGATGTTGAGGGCAGAGTCGGGGATGTATCCGGCCTGTGAGGTGACGGTCTTGCCCCACTGGACGGGCGTACCCTCACAGACGGTGGAGTCGACGGTGTCGGTGACGCTGAGTATGGATGGTATGGGGATTATCAGTGTCGTGTCGTCCTGACACTCATCGTTAGATATACCTGCCAAGAGAGAGACTTCAAGGGTGTCACCCTCGGGGGGTACATTGTATATGAAATCGTTCATAAGTTCCATCTGACCGTTCACCGTCCAATATGTGGTCTGAGTAGGTTCGGAGGTGTGTTCGATATTGCCGTCCACCTTAGTCAGGACGTGGCTGCGGTTGTAGAACTTCACGCGGTTCTGGCAGTTCTCAGGCGCCCACTCCCACTGGAAATCGGCATAAGGCTCACGAGGTGCAATCACGGTGTGGAGGTCAAAGTAGCATGCGGCCTTTTCGGGGTTCTCGTCCTTGAACGAGCAGCGGCAGTAGTAGACATCACGGTTGCTTGCCTCAATCTGTATCTCCTGAGTGGTGCCCTTGTCGTTACCGGGCAGGCTGTCAATCACATTGCCATTAGCGTCAGTGACATATTCATACTCAGTGAACCACTGATAGTTAAAGCCGTCGGGGGCTTTCACGGTCATGTAATCGAGCGCACCACAACTGAGGCTCTCAATCTCACCCTCGGCACAGTCGAGGGTGAAATAGGCGTAGCCGTAGTGGCCTGAGGCGGCACAGTCACGTGCGGTAATCTGTATGGTGATGGTCTGACCGTCGTACTCTTCGAGGTTCACGCCGAGGGTGGTCCAGTCTTTCCATACAATAGTGCTGCCGAAACCGGTGGATATAGCCGTCCATCCCTTAGCACGGCGATCGGCATAGAAGTTTGCCGCACCGCAAGTGGGGTCAATCTGATTGCCGTCCTCGTCAAGCAGAATGAGGTCAAAGTGCGGCTGCTCTTCTTTTACGTGCTCAGGGTCTTCAAAGACTATGGCATATTTGAGGAGAAGGATAGAGGCCACATCGCAATCGACGGTATATGTGTATTCTATTCGCTCCATCTCCGCGCCGGTATTCCAGTTTCCGAGGCGTACAGATGCCATCTCGCCCTCGGGTATAGTGCGGAGCGCGTAGTTAGTGCGGGGGTCGAACTGGTTTCGCGCCATATTGACCACATGACGGCTACGGACATCGTCAGACCCGAAATCCACCGGTTTTGTAGGGGTGAAAATGTCCTGTTCATAAGATTTGAATGTGCCGACATAGCAGTTTGCCGCGTTCTGCAAGTCGACATAGTTTATGCAATGATTCTCCGGGCAGAAGAGGAGATTGCTATTCTTATAGGCGTAGGCACTGTAAACAGAGTCATAGCAGATGCCGCGCACGCGGAAGTCGTATACCCCTTCGTCTACACCGGAGAGGATATGGCTGTTGGTACGGAGGCGGGAGATCTTGCGCCACTCCAAGCTGCCGCTCTGCTTGTATTCGAGGTCGTACCAGTCGCAGATGCCCTCCCAAGAGACCTTGATGGTGTCACACATGGTCTCCACGGTGAGATCAGTAGGTTTGGCACAAGCCTTGCTTGTTATCTGTATGTTGTCAACGCAGGCACTTATGGAGTTCGCCAGAGTGTCCGTACGCTCCTCGTTCAGCCAAGCGAAGGTGAGGTAGTAGGTTTCGCCAGTTCCGTTGAACTGCTGAGTGAAGGAGCTGTTCTTCCAGTCGAGAGAGCCTTTGAGCGGAGAGGGTTCGGACTGACCCTCCGTCTCGATGCTCTGCGCGAAGCTGAGCCAGCGCTGTATGGTGCTGCTCGAGGGGTCAGACTGCGGCGCGGAGAACATGTTGGCGGGGATGAGGCAGACATAGAGTCCGCATGTGGCTTTGTCCTCGGGGGCATTGTTCTTCCAGTCAAATGAGAACTCGAAGTTGCCGGCGGGCATGGCAATCTCCCTGTACGCGACTATGATGTTAGACTTCACGTCGTACTGAGTGGTAAGTCCCCCGTCGTTGGAGATGAAGAGGGAGTAAAGGCCATCAGTCTGCGCGGCGCGCTCTATGTACCAGCGGTCAAAATGCAGAGCCTGGTCAGCGGGCGGGTTTATCCCGGAGTTAAGTACCCAGTTAGCGTTTTCGGCGGGGTCTTCGAAGCTGCACTGGTAGGGTATCTGTATGTTCACCTGCGCAGAGGCAGCAGCCGCGCCCATCAACAAGAGGAGGGCGCAAAGCGCGAAACGTATCTTTCTCAATGACATAGCTGTATGGGTTTTAGTGGGTTTGTTTTACGATTATTTTCTCCGAACGGGTCTGCCCGTCGTCGAGGATTATTTCAAGGATGTATGTGCCGGCGGCAGATGGAGCGGGGATGCGCGTCACGCCATCGGAGAGGCTTATGGTCTTGACCAGCAGCCCCGTGACTGTCCAGAGGCGCGCCATGCCAGCCACGCCGCTCTTGACACCTATGCCGTCACCAGCAAAGGTGACTGTGGGCATCACCTCAATGTCACTGTACTGACGAGGCACAAGCGGGCATGAGAACATGGAGACATTATCGTCCAGACGAGTGAGCAAGACCTGATATTCAGAAGTGGGGTCGAGACCCTCCGGGCGATAGAGGATGGGGTCAATCTCGCCAGTGAGCGGAGAGCCGTTCTCGTACCACTGGTAGGCGCTGAACTCATAACCGCCATTGAAGTCCGCCGTACGCACGCCGAGTACATCGTTCCAACGTTGCGCTATTATGGAGTCGGGATAAAGGACGGAGAGTGTAAGCTCCTTCTCATAGTTACCGCAGTCGCTGTTGTAGAAGGTCAGTTTCACAGCGTAGGCACCTGGGTCAATGAGCGTGTCCTGCCCTATCACTATGGCCGTATCGGCCGCCTCCGCACCGGAGAGGTTGAGGAAGGCCATGGACTCATCGGCGAAGGTCATGTCGAAAGTGGATGGTGTGCCGGAGGAGACGGCGAACGGGAGGATGAACGCAGTGTCGTCCGCACAGAAAGAGTAGCTGTCGGAGAAATCGAGGATGAGGGTCTCGTTCACTTTCAGTTCGAGGGTTATCACAGAGTCACAACCGTTGGCCGTAAGGGTGTCCTTGACATAAGTGCCGCTTCCGGTCAGCGTATCGCCAAAGAAGGTGTATATCTCACCGGAGCAGATGGTGTCATAGAGAGTGGTGTCGGCGGGGGCGAAGTACCTGAGGTCAAGGACAGAGATGGAGTCGCAGCCCGTGAGCTCATTGACAAGGGAGTCGGAGTAGAAACCGCTGTAATAGTATGACTTGCCAGTGCCGTCAGTCCAAGTGTAGAGGTCTTTGCCCTCCACGCCGCACAGGGTGACGGTGGTGGTGTCACGGATAGTGCCAAGGCGCGGCAGTTCTATATCAAAGGTCTGTACGTCTTCACAGTCGGCCAATACGGCTTTAAGGGTTACGGTGTAGCGGCCGCCCTTTTCGTGGAATGTGTGCACGGGCTCCCATTCGGACGAGGTTGTACCGTCGCCAAAGTCCCAAAAGACGCTGTCGCACATGTCCTCCGAGACCGTGGTGTCATTGGTAGAGGGGTCGACATAGGCCACATAGCTGGCATTGGAGAAGTCGACCACGTTCTGGCACTCCTCCACTTTCGCCTCACAGCCGCCCGTGGCTACGGGGTAGCGCGGCGTTGCCTTGGCATAGACAGTGTAGTAGCATTTGTCGTTGGTGGGCTGAATGACATCGCAGCCGAATGTGCGTGTATCGTCAGGCCCGACGCTGAAGACCTGCTCAGTGCCGAGGGTGACATCGGGCTGGATGGAGTCGAACCAACGGTAGTTAAAGCCGTCGGGGGCCTTGAATGCGTTCACCGGGCTGTCGCCACAGCTGAGTCCCTTAATCTGACCATCGTCACAGGAGAGGGTGAAATAGGCGTAACCGTAGTGTCCGCCAAGGGTGCAGTCGAAAGTGGACAGTTTGATTTTGAGGTCTTCGCCGTCATAGTCCTGCAAGTTGATGCCCACGATGGTCCACGGCTTCCAGTTCACTTCGAGTTCAGGGACTACCTCCCAGTCCTCGGTGTTGAAACCGGAGGTGAAGGATGCCTCGGCACAGCCGTATTCACCAAGCGGCGAACCGTCGGCCTTTGTGATGCTGAGGTTGAAGAATGGCTGTTCGACCTCCTTATGGCCCGGCTCCTGCAAGACGACGGCATATTTCAGAAGCAGTATGGCGTTGCTCGCCGCATCGACATGGAAATCGTATTCGATGGACTCGTGCTCGTCGCCAGTGTTCCAGTTGCCGAGGCGGACGGATGCAATCTCATCCTCGGGAACCATGAGCAGCTTGCCGTTCGTGCGGGGGTCATAGACACCCTTGTGATAGTGTACCGTATGACGGCTCATGTATGAGGCATAGCCCATGTCGAGGATGCCGGCAGTCTCATTTTCAGAGCCATTTACGAGGTATGAGCCTGTGGCGGACTCGAGGTCGAGGAACTCGATGCAACGCTGCCCCTTGAAGAAGACGAACTGGTTTTTAGAGACCCACGGGCTCACGCCGTCAGAGCAGACGGCGCGTACGTAGACATCAATCAGCCCCTCTTCCACGCCGTTCACGGTGAGGCTGTTGCCCTGATGGGCGGGGAATTCGAGCCAGGCGTTGTCCTCACCGTTTCGTATGCGCACATCGTACTGCGAGGCATCGCCTTTCCAAGAGATGTTGACATCAGAGCCTACGGTCTCTATGGTAAGCGAGGTGGGTTTAGCGCATGAGTTCTCGGGCATTATCATTATGTTGTCAATGCAGGCGGGCGGGGGATATACGCCGTTGCCGCCGTTTCTCCAGACGAACACGAGGTTATAGGGCGTGCCGTCGGCGAGGAACTTGGCGGAGGAGGAGTTCCACGGAGAGGAGTTGAGCACGGTGTTTCCTCCGCTGAAGGAGAGAGCCCACTCGGAGACCCACGGGAAGAGGTCGGCGCGGTTGTTGGATATGACTGGTATAGAGTCGGGCATCCAGCAGACGTAGAGGGCATCGTCCTCAGGGGAGAAGCCGAAAGCCTGCCAGTCAATGGATATGGTGTACTCACCGGGGGCGAGTGTTAGTGGGCGGTATGCCGAGACTACCGTGCCTACAGCTATGTATGATGCAGAGATTGCGCTGTCGTTTGATATGTACATGCCGTATTTTCCTCCATTGTTTGCCGCCGTACCTATAAACCATTTGTTCTTGCACTGCGGGCCGAAGTTACCGGCGTTCATAATCCATTGCTCCCTCTCGGCGGCATCCTCAAAGTCGCACGAGTAGGATGTGCCCTGCGCCGACACGGTGAGCAGGGGCAGAGAGAGCAGCAGAGCCAGCACTGCCACTACGCAAAGGTCTCTTCTCTTAGTCTCTGTGGTATTCATAGTCATATATGTTTAATATTCCGTCAATACTATATGTCTGTCTTTTCATGTCCGGGCTCCAGTAGCCCGCGCGAGGTAAACAGGCGGCGTTTTCGTCTGTATATTACGCCAAAACATCTGCCGTTTTTCCCGTCTTTTTCAGTGCCGCGCTTTAACATTTGCCTGTCAGAAACCGACAAAGGGTTAAATGCGGCGGGCTTTAACTGTTGGAGAGGAATGTGTCTCCGTTTTTTTAAGTATAGTTAATGGCCTTAAGAGGACAGAACCAACATTTCCAACCCGGAACAGAACAGCGGGAATCATCTTTTTCAAAGAAATTACAGATAAATTGAAATCTGTAACAGGGATGTACGTCGATGGCTTTATTTACGCATTTGTGTCTGTTTCAACAGAAGCGGAGAAGAGCCACAAGTGTGAATACCATCGCGCATAAACCGCCCTTATCTTTATCGTAATTTAAAAATTAAAGGCCATACCACAATGTCTTTTATACAAAAGAAATAAAACAGACGTGTATTTTAGCCAATACAATCTAAGCTGAAAGAGGGAGGGAAGAGGGGTTGAGGATTAGGAGAAGTTCCGTAGGGGCTCCCTGAGCGCTGGCGCGAGAGTACGACTTTTTAACCCAATTTAACACTGTGTCTAGTCCTGAATAAGCGTTACAGTTATAGGACAAAAATAAATCGTTCGTCACGTTGTTCCGTCAAGGCCGGCCTTGACGGAAGGCCCGCTCCTGTAACACCTAATCCTGAGCCGTCTCTGGA
>CALUOH010000047.1 GCA_944322025.1 uncultured Bacteroidales bacterium
ACGCGCTCGCATTCCTCGAACTCTGCAAAAATACAACATTCACCGTTGAAGACATTGAGACTCATCCTGCACGTAAGAGTCCCGCTGCTCCTTTCACGACAAGCACACTGCAACAGGAGGCATCGCGTAAGTTCGGCTTCCCCGTCTCAATGACCATGCGTGTAGCGCAGTCTCTCTATGAATCGGGAAAAATCACATACATGCGTACCGACTCCGTAAACCTCTCTGACCTCGCTCTTGCGACCTCGAAAGCCGAAATCGAGGCGATGGCCGGCAAGGAGTACCACAAAATGCGCCGCTACCATACAAAGTCAAAGGGCGCACAGGAGGCACACGAAGCCATACGCCCGACATACATGAACCAGCACAGCATCGACGGCACAGCTCAGGAAAAACGGCTCTACGACCTCATCTGGAAGCGCACCATCGCATCCCAGATGGCCGACGCTGAACTGGAAAAGACAACCATAACCATCAACATAGGCGGGAGCAGCGAACAGTTCATTGCAACAGGCGAAGTGCTCAAATTCGACGGTTTCCTGAAAGTCTACAAAGAGTCGAGTGACGACGACAGCGACAGCGAGCAGGAGGCCATACTGCCTGAACTCACTCCCGGACAGCCGCTCACCGCAGCACAAATATCGGCGCAGCAGCGCTTCAGCCAGCACCCCCCGCGCTACACTGAGGCATCTCTCGTTCGCAAACTCGAAGAACTGGGCATAGGCCGCCCGTCCACCTACGCACCCACAATATCCACCATTTTAAACCGCGAGTATGTAGAGAAAAAGGACATAACAAACGAAGCGCACCCATACAGAGTACTGACACTCACAAATGGCAAGATAAAAACCGGGACACAAACGGAAAAACCCTCCGTGGAAAAAGGAAAACTTACTCCCACAGACATTGGCATTGTCGTAACCGATTTCCTCTGCGAGAATTTCCCTCGTATAATGGACTACAACTTCACTGCCAAGGAAGAAGAGCGTTTCGATGAGATAGCGGCAGGCAAAGAACTGTGGACTAACAATATGGAAGAGTTCTACAACGACTTCCACCCCACCGTCGAGACAGTCGCGAAGTCCACGGGCAAAAAGGCTGGCGAGCGGCTTCTCGGCTCTGACCCGGCGAGCGGCAAGCCCGTATTCGCAAAGATAGGCCGCTACGGCGCGATTGTCCAGATAGGCGAAGCCTCCGACTCCGAAAAGCCGCGCTTCGCGTCCCTGCGTACCGGGCAGACATTGGAGACAATAACACTCGATGAGGCACTCGAACTCTTCAAACTGCCGCTCAATCTCGGCGAGTATGAGGGGGAGAAAGTGACGGTTGCCGTCGGCCGTTTCGGCCCATACGTGCGCCACGGCAATAGTTACACATCTGTGCCGAAAGGCGAAGACCCGCTCTCTATAACCCTCGACAGGGCAATTGAAATCATTGAGAACAAACGTCGCGAGGACAAAAATAAGGAGATAAAGAAATTCGAGGCAGAGGACATATTCGTACTCAACGGCCGCTACGGCGCATACATTGCTCACGCCGGGACAAACTACAAGATACCCAAGGGCAGCGACCCCGCCGCGCTGACTCTCGAAGAGTGCAAGAAAATCATCTCCGAGACAAAGGCCAAACCAGCGTCCGCCACAAAGCGCAGGACTACAAGGAAGAAATAAAGCGCAGACAGCTGCCCTCTTGTCAAGGCATAAACAATAAGGCACGGCGATACATCCAGTTTGTCCGGTGTATCGCCGTGCCTCATTTTCACCTTACACACTGACAGCCTTCTCACCCCCTGCCCCAAGCGTTGTCAAATGCGTTTCAGCACATCGTATATGACGCTGCTCTCGAAGCCGCGCCCGGCGGCAAAACGCATCAGCTTGGCATTGCGGTCATAACTGTCGCGGAACTTCATCCCCTTCGCCTTGGCCGCAAGCAGACGCGCCAATGCCTCCTCATACTCCTCATCGCCAATGGCCTGCATCGCCTCCTCTGCCACCTCCCCGTCTATCTCCTTTGCGCGCAACATAAGTGAAATCTTGCGCCTGCCCCACCCGTTATAGCGGAACTTGTCCCGCACATACGCCTCCGCGTAACGCCTCTCATCCAAGAAACGCTCCACCGTGAGCCGTGTCACTATCTTCTCGATGTCAGCCTCTTCCACACCCCAACGCCGCAGCTTCTCCACCACTTCGCTACGGCATCTCTCCGTTCCCGAACAATAGGCCGCCGCCCTGTTCAGCGCATCACCGAATGAAAGTTCTCTCATGCCACAAATTATTTAATGTCAACACCTTACCGCCCTGAGCATACGTTGCTTGCCCTCCATGTCGCACCGTATCTCCACATCGGCAAATCCCATGGAGGAGACCATGCGCGCCGTCTCTTCGCCCAGCATACCGTTCATCTCGAAATAGAGCGCACCTCCCACAGCCAACGCCCCACGCGCATACGCCGCCACTGCACGATAGAACAGCAAAGGGTCCTCGTCTGGGACAAACAGTGCCGTGTCCGGCTCATAATCGAGCACATTACGCTCCATCTCCCCCCGTTCGCGCTCCATTACATACGGGGGATTGCTGACCACCACATCATACATCGGTCTCTCCGGCACCTCTGCCGTCAATATATCCGACTGCATGAAATTCACCGCAGCTCCCAAAGAGCGGGCATTACCTTCCGCCACAGCCAGCGCGGCAGGCGATATATCCGTCGCATCCACCTCCGCTCCCGCCACGGTCAGCGCGAGCGAGACGGCTATGCACCCGCTCCCCGTGCCTATGTCCAGCATACGCGGCCCGCTCCTCGCGCTCTCCCGCTCCACAATCCACACGACAAGCTCCTCCGTCTCAGGCCGTGGTATCAGCACCCCCTCCCTCACGGCAAAACGGCGGCCGCAGAACCACGCTCTCCCGATGACATACTGCAACGGCTCATGCTCCGCCAACCGTGCCACCAAGTAACGCACCTCTTCCTCCTCCCGCGCCGTAATCTCCTCCCCCTCTGAGACAAGCAGCGACGTAAGGGTATGTCCCGTGACATGGCACACCACCTCTCGCGCCACAGTCCTCGCCTCCCCTCCGGGATATATGCCGGAAAGCGCGGCTGCAATCTCCCTGACCAGTTCTCGCAATATCATCTGTCCGCCCGAATATAAAAGGAAGCCGATGCAACCCCGCAGCCCCACTGGCTGCCACGGCATACATCGGCCTCATTAGTCAACGCTCTACGCTTACGCCTCACTCGTTTATCAGCATCGGCATAAGGAGCATGAGCAAATCCTCGTCCTGTTCGTTCTCGAACGGAAGTATGATGCCCGCGCGCGACGGGTCCGCAAGCTCCATGACTATATCACCCGACGATATGCCGTTCAATATGTCTATGAGCAGCGGTGCTTTGAACCCTATGTGTATCGCCTCGCCGTCATACTGGCACGCTATCCGCTCCTCGGCCGAAATGGAGAAGTCTATATCCTGTGCCGACAGCTGTATGTTACCCGCCGTAATGGCAAGCTTGACAAGCATCGTGCCTTGGTTCGCAAAGGCCATGACGCGCTTCAGCGCATTGATGAACACCAGCCTGTCCACTATCAGCCTGTAGGGGTTGTTCTGCGGTATGACGTTATTGTAACTCGGATACTTGCCCTCTATCTGACGGCATATCATCCTGTACGATGGCATGTCGAACACTATGTTCTTGTTGTCGAACGACACGTTCACATCCCCCTTCTCCCCGCTGAGTATATTCTTCAGCAGCGTGGCCGGCTTCTTCGGCAGGATGAACGACATCTCCTCCTCGCTCTTCACCGTAAAGTTTTTCAGGCGCACCAGCTTGTGCGCGTCCGTTGCCACGAACGTCACCGAGTCCGGCATGAAGTTGAAAAAGATACCCGTCATCGTCGGGCGCAGGTCGTCCGTAGCCGTCGCGAACGAGGTCTTTGACACTCCCCCCGCCAGCAGTTCCGCAGGCATCGTTATCGACTTGGCCTCGTCCGTCAGCTCCTGCGCCTTCGGAAACTCCATCCCGTTCTGCCCTATGAAGTTATACGTACCCGTCTCCGTACGGAACAGCACGGCGAAGTTCTCCGTGTTGACCTCGAACGTCAGAGGCTGCTCCGAAAACTCTTTCAGTGTCTCCATGAGCAGTTTGGCAGGAAGGGCTATCACTATCTCCCCGTCGCTCGACTCCAGCTCCACGGTCGCCGTCATTGTGGTCTCTAAGTCCGATGCCGTCACCGTCAGCACATTGTTCTCCACCTTCAGAAGGAAATTATCGAGTATCGCCATTGGCGACTTGCTGCTTATCACACGCCCCACCGACTGCAAACGGCTCAGCAGAGCTGAACATGATACCGTAAAATTCATACTGTCCTTATCTTTTTAAGTTGTTATTAATTCCTCTTTCAATCCACGCTGCCGCCACATTCACGCATCTATGTTGGCATACGTGGCATTCCTCTCAATGAACTCGCGGCGCGGCCCAACGTCGTCCCCCATGAGCATCGAGAATATCTGGTCGGCCTCCGCTGCGTTCTCTATCGTTATCTGCCTCAGCGTACGGTTCTCCGGATTCATGGTCGTCTCCCACAGCTGTTCGGGGTTCATCTCGCCCAGACCCTTATACCGCTGCTGTATGATGCCCCCCTCGTTCCCGTCGCCGTACTGCCGTATGAAGTTCAGCCGCTGCTCCTCCGTCCAGCAATACTCTTGGTGCTTCATCTTCTTGCTCTTGCACAGATAGAGCGGCGGCGTGGCTATATACACATAACCGTTCTCTATCAGCTCCTTCATATAGCGGAAGAAGAACGTAAGTATAAGCGTCGCTATATGCGCCCCGTCCACATCCGCATCCGTCATGATTATCACCTTGTGGTAGCGCAGCTTCTCCATATTCAGTGCCTTCGAGTCCTCCTCCGTGCCTATCGTCACCCCGAGGGCGGTATAGATATTGCGTATCTCCTCGCTCTCGAAAGCCCTGTGCTGCATCGCCTTCTCCACATTCAGTATCTTGCCCCGCAGCGGCAATATGGCCTGGAACAGCCTGTCCCGCCCGCTCTTCGCCGAACCGCCCGCCGAGTCTCCCTCCACGAGGAACAGCTCGCACTTCTCCGGGTCTTTGCTCGAACAGTCCGCCAGCTTACCCGGCAGACCGCCGCCCGACAGCGGCGACTTCCTCTGCACCATCTCCCTCGCCTTCCGCGCCGCATTCCTCGCCGTAGCAGCCAGTATCACCTTCTGCACTATCGTCTTAGCCTCATTCGGATGCTCCTCCAGATAATTGGACAACGCCTCGCCGACCGCTTGGTCCACCATCCCGGCCACCTCATTGTTCCCGAGCTTCGTCTTCGTCTGGCCCTCGAACTGCGGCTCAGCCACCTTCACCGAAATCACAGCCGTCAGACCCTCGCGGAAATCATCACCCGATATCTCCACCTTCGCCTTCTCCAGCAGCTTGTTGTCCTCCGCATACTTCTTCAGCGTACGCGTCAGCGCACGGCGGAAACCCGCCACATGCGTACCCCCCTCTATCGTATTGATATTATTCACATACGAATGCAGGTTCTCGCTGTACGACTGGTTATATATCATCGCCACCTCCACCGGCGTCCCGTACTTGTCCGTAGCAATGTGTATCACGTCATTAATCAGCGGCTCGCGCGACGAATCGATATACCGCACAAACTCCCTCAGGCCCTCCTGCGAATAAAACACCTCACTGCGCGGCTCCTCATCCCCCTCAGTCCTGTAATCCGTAAACGTCAGGTGAATACCCGCATTCAGATACGCCAGCTCACGCAGCCGCGCCGCCAGAATATCATACTGGTACACAGTCTCCGAGAAAATCTCCGGGTCAGGATGGAAAGTCACAGTCGTACCCGTCCTCTCCGACTCCCCTATCACACGCACATCACCCTGCGGCACACCCCTCCGGTACTCCTGCATATACACCTTCCCGCCCCTGCGCACCTCCACATGCAGCAGCGTCGACAGCGCATTCACGCAGCTCACGCCCACACCGTGCAGACCCCCCGACACCTTATACGAACCCTTGTCAAACTTACCCCCCGCGTGCAGCACAGTCATCACCACCTCCAGCGCGCTCTTCCCCTCCTTCTCGTGCATACCCACCGGAATCCCGCGCCCGTCGTCAGTCACCGTTATCGAATTGTCCGCATTAATACTAACCTCAATATGAGTACAATAACCCGCAAGGGCCTCGTCTATCGAGTTGTCCACCACCTCATACACCAGATGGTGCAGACCCTTCACACCCGTATCGCCTATATACATCGACGGACGCTTGCGCACCGCCTCAAGACCCTCAAGCACCTGAATGCTGCTCGCTCCATACTCCGACGCAGCCCCCTCCCTAATCTCTTCTGACATATCTGAACTCATGTTTTAACTCCTGTTATACATCCTGTTTCCAAAACACGGCCGCCCATCAGGCACAGCCACACTGCCCCACACCCGGGGCCATGCACAAACCGCACAGACAGCAAAAGCCGCACACAACGGCATCCACATCTCTGATTGCCATTGCCTCACAGCCTCCCCTCTTTGCGAAGCAAATTTACACATTTTTCGCGAACAGGCAAAATCCATAAACAAAAGAAGTCAGGGGCGCAGGGCAACAACCCCGACAGACACCCCGCTCCATAGGGATGTACCGCCCCGCTCCATTAAGGTGCGTCAGAATAGGCAAGATGCAAGGCACCAAGGGTGAGGGCAAAGGAGTTTACTGGAGTAAATGACTGCGCCCTCATCCCGAAGGTAACGCGGCAGATTGCCCATTATGACGCACCGTTATCCGTCGCTCTTCATACATCTGCGCCCTCCGCATAGTAACCTCCACCCACCTGCTCCTCGGCCTGAACGCCATCATAACCGCCTCATCCTCAAATACCTCCCCCTCCGTTTCCGCCATCATCTCCCTCATCCGCCTCTCCTCCTGCCTACGGCGACGCTCCGCCGCCACGCGCCTCATCCTCTCCACATCATCCTCCCTCAACGCCTCCTCAGCCCTTAAACGCCTCATATAATAAGCCACACACGCACCCCGTCCGGTCTTATAGCCCATCTCCGCCGCATGCGTATCCCAGTACAGCCGCCGTTCCGCACTCTCCAATTCCCTCTTCGCCAGCGCGCTCGCCCGCGCCATCACAGCCCTCGCTTTGAGCTGAGCCTCACTGTCCGGCTGCCTAATCTCCACCGCATCTATAGTATACACCCTCCCCCACCGGACCGTCACCCTCAGCCCCGTGTGCCTCATCCGCCGCCTCACATACGGCACATACCCCAACGAAACCAATCCCAGCCTCATATCTCCAAAACATTAAAACTCAAATAATTAAACCTCGCCCAAACCCCACTCAATCCTCATACAACCCCCGAAAAACCCTTCCCAAACCCCTCTCCCCTCTTCCCGCTATAAACATACAAAAACCCTCCAAAACCACCGCCCTAAAAAGAGTTAAAAACACCTACTCTCGACGGAGCGGCCAGGGAGCCCCTACGGAACACCCCCGAAGCCCACCCCCATCCCCACCCCCTCTCCTCCGCCTCCCCTCCCTCACCATTCCCTCACCATTCCCTCCTCGCCAAAACCTCCACACAGCCGCCTCAATAGAATCCCCAATGCATTCTCCAAATCCATAGGTTAAATAAACGTAAACAAATTGCTTGCTGTTGCAAAAACACATTCAGACAGTTATATTTGCAGAACATAAAATCAACCTTAATCCGTAAGAGACCATGACACGCAGTATCTACACACTTCATCTCACACTCCCTTATCGCGGAGACACGTCAGGGTCTGTCCCCGCTTGCGCCTGCTCACTCGCTGCACTGCACAGCCCGCGCCTCCACCTGCCGGACAGACCTTAAACTAATGGCCGCCACGGTCGCACTTCCTTCTCTCTTGGAACAGCCATACTTGGAGAAGTGCACTCCCATTTTTGCAGGACAACAATCAATTAAACAACATGACTATGAAAAAATTCATCACCATTCTCGCGCTCCCGCTCCTCATGCTTGCGGCCTGCGAGAAATACACAACTACTGTTTACGTCAACACAGACGCGCAGTGCTGCGGGGTCTCCGACCCAATGAACAACATCCCGTGGCTGAGAGAATTGGGAGACGAAGCTCAAGAGAATGTCAAGCAAGGGAAACGTCAGTTCAGTACGACATACATGCTTTTTACCAATGATACGACAGGAGAAAACATGATAGTAGAAGATGGCGATGTTTGGGTTATCATTTATGATTGTGAAGGTGAGAAAAGGCATGGAGGCAGTTATACTATATGGAACAACAGCATAAAAGAGAACGGCATACATTCAGCACCTGCCCATGTATCTCCAGAGCCATGTGTCACATGCGCACAGTTCTTCGAAACACACACATTTATCGACACAATAGCAAACTATTCAATAACCCTAAAATGACAATAGCCATGAAAAAAACGTTCGTTCTCATCCTACTGTCGTTACTTTTCTCTTCATGTGAAAAATACGACCGTTATATAGAAGTCGGTTTTGACACCCAGTGCTGCGGAATGGATGATCCTATGCGCACTATCCCTTGGCTGCGTGAGAAAAACCATTGGGGACAAGACAACACATTCTTCGGGACATCATACTTTGATGTCGTGATACTTCGATACACAAACGACTTGACGTTGGAAGACAGAATCGTCGAATGGAAAGCCAATGAGCCAGACGATGAACACCCTTGGATAACCATCTACGATTGCGCTGGAGAATATATAGACGAAGGTACTTATGACCTTCAGCCATACTACGGAATTATTGACATACAAGAGTCCGCTCCAGTCCAATCCGATAAGGTTATACGCGACACCTGCGGCTCATGTCCGCATTTCTTCTCCACCCATACCCTCGTTGATACACTGGCACAATATAAAGTAGTCAAATTATAAAACACAACACATGAAAAGGATATTATTGTTATTGCTATTCACGACAATCGATTGTTGTCTTTATGCAGATATGGCAGACCCGACACCATTTCAAATAGTACAGTCTAATGGGGATACAATATTAGTAGTACAAAGAGGTGATGAATTTGTGTCGTGTTATGAGACACTACAGACCGGACAAGTTATTGATAAGGATACAAAAGGGACATGGAGATATGTACAGGCACACGCTGACACCCTGCGGTTAACATAAACTGTCAGACGCGCAGATTTTGTACAGGCAGCATCCGTTACTGAAACCGCTGTTGACAATAGGAAAGCAATTATGGCATTGTTTCGTAAAACGAGAGAAGCTACCATTACCTATCGTGACAGCATAGCTAACACCTACGACATGGATGACAGTATTACGGCACAATACGTAGCCGAACGAGGTCTGCCAATTCAGACCAAAGGTCTTGCAACACCTCTACCTACTAAGGGGAAAATGAAAATACTTACCATATTGGTGGACTTCAAAGACATAAAGTTCAAAGATCCAGCTAATGTCAAACAACAGTTTGAAAATATAATGAACATGCCGAATTATGTAGAGCCGAATACAATTAAGCCGTCAATTCCTGCGGCGGCATCTTTTTCATCCCTGTACGCATACGTACCATTGCCTTGCGGCAGAGCCTCCTTCTTCTTTGCCTGCCCGTCCGCTCTTCACCTCCCCTCCGCCCTCTATAAGGCTGTCAGAATGAGGGACAACGAGCCGCAAATGGTGATTTTGGCCGTATAGGTTTGCCCTCTCGGAAAAAATACCTACCTTTGACCGCTGAACGGATAGGCCGCCGCGCTATTGCAAAGCCATTGTCTATTAGGTATATAGCTGCCCGGCAATCCTTTGCCCGGCGCATCCGTGGCAGCTCTCTTGCGGCGGCGTGCCGCCTGTGTGGACGGCTCGCCGCGCCGGATACTCTGCCGCAGCCTCAGGCTATGGCGGCGCACGGCAGCCCGGCATCCGCATCTCGATGGCAAAACACAGACTAATACAATAAACTCACTGATGAAAAAAATCGCATTGGTTACAGGGGCTACGTCCGGTATAGGCCGTGCCACCGCTATCGCCTTGGCCGATGAGGGCTACAACCTCATCATAACTGGCAGGCGCAAAGAGCGTCTTGATGAACTGAAAGCCATGCTCGGCATAACCTATAAGGCCGATGTGCTGGTGCTAAACTTTGATGTCCGCGACCGCGAAGCCGTGCAGGCAGCCGTAGACTCCATCCCCGCCGCGTGGAAAAACATTGACGTGCTGGTGAACAACGCCGGCCTCGCCGTAGGCCTCAACCCCATACAGGAGGGGCTGATAGAGGACTGGGAGCGCATGATAGACACTAATGTGAAAGGCCTCCTCTACGTCTCCCGCGCCGTCGCGCCACTCATGTGCGCCCGTGGTGTCGGCCACATCGTGAACCTCTGCTCCACGGCAGGCAAAGAGGTCTACCCCAACGGCAACGTATATTGCGCCACAAAGCACGCCGTTGACGCGATAAGCAAGGCCATGCGCATCGACATGCTCCGCTACGGCATCAAGGTGACAAACATCTGCCCCGGCGCAGTCGAGACCGAATTCTCCATGGTGCGCTTCAAGAACGACAAGGAAAAGGCCGACAAGACCTACGAGGGCTACACGCCCCTCTGCGGTGAGGACATCGCCTCCATCGTGCGCTACGTGGTGACGCTCCCTCCCCATGTCTGCATAAACGACCTCGTCGTTACACCCACGGCTCAGGCCAACGCGACAAACATATTCAGGAAAAACTGATAGTACAAATCTGCTCACATCCCTGTCTTATGGCGAAAAACAAATACTATGTAGTATGGCGTGGCCGTAAGACAGGGATTTTCTCGTCCTGGGACGAGTGTCGCGCACAGGTTCATGGCTTCGACGGTGCGCAGTACAAGGGCTATCCCACGGAGGAGGAGGCGCGTGCCGCCCATGCGCAGAACTACTGGAAAGCCGTCTCCCGTCCCTCCTCTCCCGACCCTGATGAGGAGCGCGCCTCTGTCGGCAGCCCCATCGTCCCCAGCATAGCCGTCGACGCGGCTTGCAGCGGAAACCCCGGCCGCATGGAGTACCGGGGTGTCTGGACCTCCTCCGGAAAGGAGATTTTCCGCATGGGGCCTTTTGACGAAGCCACCAACAACATAGGCGAGTTCCTTGCCATTGTCCACGCCCTCGCCCTCCTGAAACAGAACGGTTCCGACATGCCCCTCTACTCCGACAGTGCCAACGCCATCGCGTGGGTGCACCGCAAGCACTGCAACACCCGTCTGGCTCAGACCCTCGCCAATACTCCCGTTTTCAACCTCATAGCCCGCGCCGAAGCGTGGCTCGTGCAGAACACATATACTACACAGATAATCAAGTGGCCCACACACCTCTGGGGCGAGATACCTGCCGACTTCGGGCGTAAATGACTGCCCGTCAGGGGGTATGTCAATATGCAAATGTTGCTGCACCCCCGTTATGACACACCGCACCTCTTGTGCCGTGCCTCTATGTTACAACGGTGTGTCATTCTCCCGCCGCGCTGACACGCTTTTGTAACACATGTTACGCTCGATGTATTCTCTTTGTTATAACCTTGACACGCACTGCCTGTACTTTTGCACCCGGAAACAACAAGGCAACAAGACAATGAGAAAACGTTATTTGGCGGTGCTCGCGCTCCTCGCTTTCTTCTCTGGAGGGCTGCATCTCGAGGCCGCAATCCTTAAAGGTAAAATCACTGACAAGTCGAACAATGAACCCTTGATAGGGGCGTCGGTTCAGGTAGCCGGCACCTCCGTGGGCAGCATCACTGACTTCGACGGCAACTATGTAATTAATGTAAACGATGGTGAGACCCGTCTCGAAGTGCGCTACATGGGCTATGAGACTCTCATCCATAGCGTGAAGGCTTCCGGAGAGGCTGTGCTCGACTTCGCCCTCTCGCCTGAGGGCTTTGCCATGGAGGAGATACAGCTGACGGCGCGCCGCAGCCGCGAGAGCGAGGCGACCCTCGCACTCGAACGCCGCACAAGCAGTGTCGCTATCGAGAACGTCGGCGCGAAGGAACTGAAATCCAAGGGCGTCTCCAATGTGGAGGAGGGCGTTAAGAAGGTATCGGGCATATCCATCGCCGATGCCGGCATGCTGGTGGTGCGCGGCCTCGGCGACCGCTATTCCACGACCACGCTCAACGGCCTCCCGATAGCTTCGCCTAACCCTGACAACAAACTCATCCCGCTTGACCTCTTCCCCGTCTCCGTCATCAGTAACATATCGGTCAACAAGACCTACGAGGTCTCCTCCTTCGCCGACTATTCTGGTGCGCACATAGACATAGAGACGCGCGAGCACACGGGCGATAACTACGTGACGTTTGAACTCTCCACCGGGAGTAGCATCTACACGCTTGGACAGGACTTCTATCTGCCCCACAGGAAAGGTTCTATGTTCTCCACTGGACGCTTGCCCGGATATATACGTGATGCCTCCGTAGTCGAGTTTGACCGGATGGTCAGGGAGAGCAACATCTTCGGCAGCGACTTCTCGGTAGACAGGACTGTCGGCCTCCCCGATATAGGATTTCAGGTGGGGACGGGGCAGACGTGGAATGTCGGCGACGGCAAACTGAGCCTTGTCGCGTCCGCCTCTATTGACCATCAGGAGGTGGCTGAGCCGGAGGGCTTCATATCTACGCTTGACGGTACGGGCGAGTATATTAACTATTTCGCTCAGGACCAGTACAAGGAGTACCTCAATGCCACGGCCATGGCGAGTCTCGGTTACAGGACGAACAGCGGCCACAGCCTCAATTACAGCATCTTCTATGCGCGCAATGCCGAGAGCGCCTATTCGCGCCGCGAGGGCTTCGACGCGGAAGACGTGCCTCTGATAGGTAGCAACAGCATATACCATGTGTACAGCCTCCTCAACAATCAGCTTCAGGGCAAACATAACCTGAGCGACAGGTGGGAACTCGGCTGGAACGCCTCGTTCGGCTACACGACAAGCGATGAGCCGGACCGCAAGCAGGTGATGTTCCGCAAGGGCGATGACGGCACGCTCACTCTCTTCAAGCTCAATGCGCAGGAGACCATGAGATACTTCGGCGAACTCTCCGAGTGGGAGGCCGTAGGCGATGTGAACAGCTCTTTCAAGTATGGCCGCGATTTGGATAGCCGCCTCCGCTTCGGCTTGGTCTACAAGCAGAAGAACCGCGACTACCGCTCCACGCGTTTCTACTATAACCTGCGCGGACTGGGCGATATGCTGATAGACGACATATACAACACTGACGGCTATCTGAATCAGGACAATATTGCTGACGGCACGATAACTGTCACTCGTGACATGCAGCCCAAGGACACATATTCGGCTTTCATGCGTGTCGCTGCTGCGTGGGCGGAGACTGACTATGTGCCTGTGAAGCCGCTGACCATCAACGTGGGTCTGCGCCTCGAATACGCCATGCAGCATGTGAACTACTTCACTGACGGCGGTATAGCAAGGGAGTCTGACCTCAATGACCTCAACCTCTTCCCCGCTCTCAATGTCAAATACGCCCTCACTGACGAGCATGTCCTGCGCCTTGCAGGGTCGCGGACGGTGACACGTCCCTCGTTCATCGAGATGGCTCCGTTCCTCTATCAGGAGTCCTACGGCGGCATAGAACTGCGCGGTAACGCTGACCTGAAGAACGGATATAACTATAACGTAGACCTCAAATACGAATACTATTTCAATGAGCAAGGCACTGAGTTCGCCGCTATTACGGGCTACTACAAACACCTTTTGACCCCGATTGAGCGTGTGCAGGAGTCCTCTGGCGGTGCTGCCGTCCACTCTTTCCGTAACTCGGAGAGAGGTATGGCTGCAGGCTTCGAGGTGGAGCTGAGGAAAAACATAATCAAAGACCTCAGGCTGAACGTCAACTTCTCATACATGTACACCAATGTCAAGCTCCCCGAAGGGGGCGGCATCTACACCTCAACATCGCGTGCTCTGCAAGGTGCGTCGCCCTATCTGGCGAATGCCGACATAAGCTACACGCCCTCATTCGGTGACGACCGCCGTCTCTCTGTCGCGCTGCTCTACAACCTCCAGGGCCCGCGCATCCATGCGGTAGGTATAATGGGGCTGGGCGATGTGAAACAGCGCACTCTGCATACGCTTGACTTCGCCGTGGGCTATGAGTTCAACCGCAGGGCGCAGCTCAAATTGCAGATAAACAACCTGCTCAACAGCGACTTGGTCTTTGACCAGTTCGTGCCGTACAATGGCGAGACCATTGAGGTCGAGCGCACACGCCGTGGCCTCAGCGCTTCCATCAGTTTTAGCTATACGCTTTACAATAAATAAATTAGGCAAATACAAATGGCGGAATACACGTCCGCCAAAACAAAAAACCAATTAAAAACTTTATCTAAGATGAAAAGACAGAATGTAATGGTTGCTCTTGCAGCCGCAGTTTTTGCATTGACTTCATGTGAGCAGGGTGGTAACAATGGTACTACCGTGGCAGACCTCCAGGGGGAAATCACTTCGGACATGACTCTCGAGGCTGGTAAGACCTATACGCTGAGCGGCGGGTTTCATGTGAAAGAGGGCGCTACTCTCACCATTGAAGAGGGCGTTACTATTAAGTCTGTGGATGACAATGTAGTAGACTATATCCTCGTGGAGCAGGGTGCCAGAATTATGGCTGAGGGTACAGCCGAGAACCCCATCGTCATGACCTCCGACTTGCAGAAAGCCGGTTCGTGGGGCGGACTTCACATATGCGGCCGTGCGCCAATCAATGTGACCGGCGCAAAGTCTGAGATAGGCGACGCTTCATACGGCGGCACTGATGCCAACGACAATTCCGGTGTCCTCCGTTACATCCGCATAGAGTATGCCGGCTACGCATTCTCTTCTGAGAAAGAGGCTAACGGATTCACATTCTACGGCGTAGGTGCTGGCACTACCGTTGACCACCTTCAGGCATACAAAGGCTCTGACGACGGCTTCGAGTGGTTCGGGGGCACAGTGAACGCTAAATATCTCGTATCTACTGACAATACGGACGACTCTTTCGACTGGACTGAGGGCTGGCAGGGAAAGGTTCAGTACATGGTGGCTCACCAGCAGGATGCTACTTGCGACTGCCTCCTCGAGTGCGACAACAACGACAGGAACCCGGCCATCACTCCGGTGTCACACCCCGTGCTGAGCAACCTCACCCTCGTTGGAAACAACTCTTCTGAGAACAAACGCGGCATACGTCTCCGCGCCGGTACTCAGGCAGAAATTTACAATGCATTCGTATCTGGCAAACCGACTGGCGTAAGCATCGAGACTGAGCAGACCGACAAGGCTCTGGCCGACGGTACATCCCTCTTGGAAGGCATCGTGACTGACGGAGCTTTTGCTGACGCTACCGCTACTGACGAAGAGACTGGTGAGGTTACATACACTGCTACATACCTGCTCGCCAACTTCACCGCAGCCAACAAGGCAGAGGCCTCAATATCTCTGACCGACAATATCTATGGCACTGTTACTGAGGGCGCTGTCAACCCCTCGTCTAAAGACAGCTTCTTCGACGGCGCAAACTACATAGGCGCGCTCTCTGCCGACAACGACTGGACTGCCGGTTGGACTAAATGATATGACGCTCTCTCGGCGCGTGACTGGCTGACGGACTGTGAGAATAGCCTCCGTCTCCCGTCCCGCTCACAATAGAGACAATACAACACTCGGTTGCTGTGTTTCCTGAAGCCGCATCTGTCCATTGCTTGGGCGGGTGCGGCTTCCTATTTTTCCCGGCTCGGATTTCCCGCATACTGTCGGTTGTTGTTTTCTTCCCCGCCCGCTTTCCCCCGTTGTTTTTGCCTTCCGCACAACGTGCTGTAAATCAAATCTATCCCCTAACGCCCAGCTACCTTTTAGCTACCCTCAAGCCAGCGAAATGCTCTGAATCTCCATTATTGTTGCAAAAACTGTCATGGGAAAAGCCACCCCGTCATGCGCCTCTTTTTACCCATCGCGTCCATCAACCCATGCCTCGTTATGCAGTTGCACACTGTGGCCGTTTTTTATTTGAATGGCGGTTAAACTTTGTCCGTGCACGTCCGTCTATATATCGTGTTTCATTAAGAGGCGGCCGCGCGATGTCTGGCTGTCGGCTAAATGTATGATATGAATAAATTACTCACTCTTTTGGCATCTCTCTTCCTGTGTCAGATGCTGTTTGCGCAGCAGCGCGAACTTAAAGGCGTTGTCCTCTCTGCCGAGGACGGTGAGCCGCTCATAGGCGCGGCTGTTTTCATCAAAGGGCAGGAGACCCACGGAGTCATTACAGACATTGACGGAAGGTATGTGCTGCCGGTCAATCCCGAGGACAAGATTTTGGTAGTGACCTACATGGGCATGAAACGCTATGAGACCAAAGTCCCCTTGAACGATGTGCTCAACATCAAGATGGAGCCCGAAAGCGTCAGCCTCTCTGACATGGTCGTGACCGGATACGGAAACTTCTCCAAAGGCTCGTTCACTGGCTCGGCCAACACCATACGCGCGGACCTCATGAAAGATGTCCCCGTGATGAACGTGGAACAGAAATTGCAGGGCATGACCACTGGTGTCACCATCACCGGAAGCTCCGGACAGCCCGGTGCTAACACCAGCATACGCATACGCGGCATGGGCTCTTTCAATGCCTCCCAGGAACCACTTTTCGTAATCGACGGTATACCCGTAACATCGGGAAGCCTCTCTACCGGCGGCGCTGACGCGGCATACATGAACAATTCAAAAACGAACATCATGAGCACGCTGAACCCCTCCGACATTGAGAACATCACTGTCATAAAGGACGCCGCCGCCGCTTCGCTCTATGGTTCGCGCGCTGCCAACGGCGTGATACTCATCACCACTAAACGTGGCACTTCCGGACGTGCTCGCGTCAACTTCAACCTCTCCACCGGATTCTCTAATGCCGCAGTCAATTTCCGCCCGACACTCAACGGCGACCAGCGGCGTGAAATGCTCTACACCGGTCTCTACAACTACGCGCTCGACCAGCAGATGAGTGACCCTGCGGCCTATGCGGCTCAAAACATCGACACATACGCCCCGGTACCGTCTATGGGATACACCGACTGGCGCAAGGAGCTTCTCCGCACGGCCCTCGAACATAAGGCGGAAGTCTCTGTCTCCGGTGGCGGCGAGCACAACTCCATATACGCCTCTTTCGGTTACAGCCGCCAGGAAGGACTCGCCAAAAACTCCTCTCTCGACCGCTACACTGCGCGTGTCAATGCCACACAGGAAATAGGGAAATACTTCGAGGTTGGCGCGAACGTGATGTTTGCACACCTCAATCAGGAGATGAACGAGGAACGTACCTCGGCCATAAACCCATTCTTCGATGTCGCTGTGACCATGAACCCTTCCATGCTTGTGCGCGATGAGAACGGCAACTATTGCGGCGCGTATGACGGCACTAACCTCAATCCGCTCCGCGACATTCTCACCGACTACAACCGAACCCGGATGACACGTATGTTCACCACCGGCTACGTTGCCCTCAAACCCGTGGACGGCCTTACCATTAAGGAGACTGTCAGCTACGACTACAACATACAGAAAGATGCGCGCTACTATAATCCTCTCAGCTCCGCCGGACCGAAGAGTGGTAGCGATGCGCAGACAGCCAAAGGATTCATAGAGTACGGCAAACTCATATCGTCCACTTCGGCAAACTACGTGAAGACCTTCGCATACCGTCACAACCTGGATGCCCTCGTTGCATGGGAAATTGAGGACTACAACACTGACAAGGCAATCGGTGAAAAATCAAAACTACCCTCTGACATATTGCTCGAACCGGACAACGCGGCCGTGATAATGAGCTTCCTCTCATCCACTCAGGCATACCGCATGATGTCCCTCGTCTCGCGTCTCAACTACGACTACGATAACCGCTACTATATCTCAGGCAGCTATCGCCGTGACGGCTCATCGCGCCTTGCTCCCGGCAACCGTTGGGGCGACTTCTGGTCTGTATCCGCCATGTGGAATATAGGCAACGAGCATTTCATGGGCTCTGCATCCAGTGTCCTGACCGACCTAAAACTACGGGCATCGTATGGCGTCAACGGCAACCAGCCGACATCATACTATGGGTATATGGGTCTTTACAGCTACGGTCAGAACTACATGGGCGATTCTGGCTCTTACGAGTCCGCACAGCCTAACCCTGAGTTGAAATGGGAAAAGAACTATAACCTGAACATCGGCCTCGACCTCTCGTTCATTAACCGCATATACCTCACAGTTGAGTATTACAACCGCGACACTAAGGATCTGCTGTACAACATGCCGATTAGTGCCACTACAGGATTCCTCTCATATCTCGCAAATGTAGGACAGCTCAACAACCGCGGCGTGGAGGTCGAACTCCGTACCCTCAACTTCACAGGACGCAATTTCAGCTGGACGACTGTCCTCAATCTCTCGCACAACGAGAACAAGATTGTAAACCTCAACGGCATAATAGACCAGTCCATCGAAGGCTCTTGGTTCATCCGCAAGGTAGGTCTGCCTTTCAACACCCTCTATGTAAAGGAGTATGCAGGTGTCGACCCCGCTAACGGTAAAGCCAGGTATTACAAGAATTGTCTAGTCCTGAATAAGCGTTACAGTTATAGGACAAAAATAAATCGTTCGTCACGTTGTTCCGTCAAGGCCGGCCTTGACGGAAGGCCCGCTCCTGTAACACCTAATCCTGAGCCGTCTCTGGA
>CALUOH010000048.1 GCA_944322025.1 uncultured Bacteroidales bacterium
GTCAGGCAGGGCGGCTGCCCTGTCAATCAGGTCAGGCGGGGAAGACAGAAAGGGCGTACCTACGGTGTGCGGGTACGCCCTCGATGCTTTTGTTTCAGGCACGCAACTATGCGTCTATGTCATTTGGTGTGGGAGAAGCTGTATATGATGCTGCCCTCAGCATTGACAAAATAGAAGTTCAGGATGTTGTCAGAGGCGGACACGATGGTGAAGCCTGCCTCCGGGCTGCAAAAGCGCGTCCCATCAATCGCTTTTACTTCGCGGCCAAGCGAGCCTGACGCATTCACGATGAAATCCAGAGGTTTTCCTTCCTTTCTGATATGCTGGAACGTATGTATGTGTCCGCAGGCATAGACATCGACAGCGTATTTCTCAAGCAGCGGCAGCACGCGTTTCTGCATGTCGGCGCGCTCTTTCTCGCTCTTGTCCGTGTCGGCGTAGATGGGGTGGTGCCCCATGACCATTTTCCATTTGGCCTTTGACCCTTTCAGGGTGCGTTCGAGCCATTCGAGCTGAGCCTCCATGTCCTGCCGGCCAGCATCGGGGTAGTCCTCGGTGTCTTTGCGGTATTTGTCTATCAGCGGTGCGGTGTCTATCCATACGAGAAGAATGGACTCTTTTCCGTTGACATTCAGCTCTTTGGCATAATACCGCCCTTCCATCTCCCAGCGGCGGCTCACGTTCGAGTAGTCAAGCACGGCCTGTGTGTTGCCACGGTACTCATGGTTGCCCAATATGGGATACCACGGCAGCATGAGTTCCGGATGGGAGTAAATCAGTTCGTAGTTTGTCATCCAGAGCGGGTCGGATGTGCTCGCCACGCCCTCAAAATGGTGAACATCGCCAAGTGCGGCCACGAACTCAACATCCAATTCCTCGGCAAATATGCCCATTACCTCGGCAACGGCTTTCTGGTCGTAGTAGCCGTTGCGTCCGAGGTCGTTGGCAATGTAGAATGTGATGCAGGTATCCTCATTAAGCGCGGGCACTTTGAATATCTGTCCGCTTGCAGCTGCCGACACGAACAGCAGCAGCACGTAAATAATCCGCCTCATAGTCGTATTCCTGTCGTTTAGATTACTGATGCAAAGTTATCAATTCTGGCCGAAAGCCCCGAAGAAAGGTTGCGGGTCAGGCGATGTGAATGTGTCGTTGCCACGGTCTTTCAAGCCCTCGAACACGAGACCCTCAGTAGCGAAGTGGCGAGTGAAGCCAGTCACTCCGCCTGTCAGAGCGGGAGAGCCTGCGGAGAGGTGGAAATCCCAAGAGTCGTTAAACTCCACGGGTGCGCCGGATGTATTGCCGCCCACGTTGATGTCCATGTCCTCCTGCTGCGTGAAGTTGACGAACAGCGGGTCTTTATCACCCGGCGTTTCGCTCATTATGTCGTTATCGCCGTTGAGTATGCCGTCCTCGGCATCAGCCTGCATCTGGTCGATGCCTGTCTGCGTGGAGGCGAAATAGTAGTTTGGGGTCAGCATGCAGCTTGGGTCGTTCGGGGCTTCCACATCATATTTCAGTCCCCAACGGCAGTCGTACACGATATTGTTATAGAGGTTGGCTACGATGGATTCCTCGAGCCAGATGCCGCCACCTTTGATGCCGGGTCTGCGCCATCCGCAGTTGACCATAGTGTTGTTGTAGCCGTTGAATACCGTCTGGACGTAGACGAAGCCCTCGTTGCTGAGCTTGAAGCCGTTGGTGTTGGCATCGTAAATGAGGTTGAAGGCCACGTCAGCAAGGCAGTCAGACTTGTAGTTGATGGCCTCGCCGCCGTCAAATCCATTGCATATAAACCTGTTGTTCATCACTATCGACTTTCCGCCGGTGATGTAGATGCAGTCTTCGGCCATATTCCTGAACGTACATCCGGTGATGACGAACTGGCCGTCAGGATTGCAGAAGTGGAATCCCGGCACACCTTCGCCCGTCTCTGTCTTGAAGAGCTGGTGCTGGAATGAGAGCGAGCTCTCCTGTGTCTGCGCACCGCCGTATTCGATTATGGCGTTCTGCAATACAACTTCTTTCGAGTCGTATCCGCAGATGATGCCGCCCCAGTTGCGCGAGAACTTATCGGACTTCGAGGACTCCTCGACAGTGAACGTGACAGGGTTTGACTCCGTGCCGAGAACATAGAGGTTGCCAAGCACCACAATCTCGGGTTTAACCTCGGAGTTGGAGGCGATTATGGTCGCTCCCTCTTCCACATAGAGGCTCTCGCCCTCGGGTACAAGATAGTGGTCAGTCAGTATCACGGTCGTGTCCTTCGGCCATACGGTGATGCCGTCGGCAGTCTCTCCGCCGCTATTTCCTCCGTTATTATTTCCAGTACCATCACCGCCGTCCCCGCCCGTAATTATTGTCTGGGGTTCACATGATGAGAACAAAAATGCGGCAGCCATGACCGCTACCATAATTTTACCAATAAGCTTCATGATGAATAAATTTAGTTAGTGTATATATTGTTTGTTCCTGTCTGAGTGCTGGCCGCGTCCTTGGGCGAAGATGGCCTGAGGATAGGTAGAGAGTACGTCTTTTTAACCTATTATAACACGGGTGTCAGAGTTTATAGCGTATGCCGAACAGGAGTGTCGCGCCGGGACGCTCCTCCTCTATGAGCGTGTAGCCTCTCTCCTTGCTCTGGTAAGGCTTGTCGAAATTGCTATCGTTCTGCGTTTTCACATAGCGGCGGAAAACCGTGTTCAGCAGGTTGCTCCCCTTAGCGAATATAGACAGCCCGCACTTGAAGCCTTTTTCCACTGACGCGTCCAACTGGAAGTACCCTCCGTCCCAATAGTCGGATTCGTAGTAGTGAGAGGCTATCGCTATCTTCTCGCTGTTGTAGGAGCCGGAGAGCTGTATGTCCCATCTGTACCGTGGCAGGTTGACCATCAGTGTGATGTTCGCCACGTGCGGCGACTGTCCCACCAGCGGGCGCGTCTGGTTCCACTCTTCCCGCGAGAGGCGGTTGTTTTCGTCCCTTATGTAGACTGTCTTCGGAGTAGTGATGCGCGAGTTGGTGTACGTGTAGTTAGCCTTGATGCCGAACCACTTGATGTACTTGATGATATCGACCTCAATGCCCATGTTGCGCGCATTGCCCAGATTGGCAGGGCCGTAGCCGAACTGGCGGTTGTTCACGGTGCGGTAGGCATACTCTATGGGGTTCTCTATATTCTTGTAGAAGAGTCCTACCATCACCTGATCCATTTTCGTGGGATACCACTCCCACCGTAAATCCACATTGTCGATGACGGCACGCCGCAAGTCCTTGTTGCCGTACTCCGTATAGTCCTCATATATCATCGAAAACGGCACTATCTCGAAAAACCCCGGCCTGTTCACCGAGCGGAAGTATGAGGCGCGGATGTTCATGTTCTCCACGGGTGAATATTTCACGTGGACGGACGGCAGGAAGTCCCAGTACTTCTGGCTGCCACGCGGGTCGTCGCCCGCTTTCGGGAAATACATGAAGTAGCTCTGGTCCGTATGTTCGGCTCTCACGCCCGCGATAAACCTCCATCGGGGCAGTTCAAATGTCCCCATCACATACGCCGCGCCTATGTCCTCGCCCGCGTCGTACATCAGCGGCCCGACACTGCCTTTCGGCGTGTTCACTCTCCACGCTATCTCCGTCAGGCGGTCGAAATCGACACCCTGCACGGGGCGTGTCGCGCCGGCGGGTACGAGGTTGTATGACACGTAGCTGTTCGTCCTCTCCTTTGTCCTGTACAGTCCGCCGGCTTTCACTGTCAGCTTCATCGCTCCCCACTCATGCGCGTAGTCGAAATCCACTTTCGCGTTTATGTCCTGATCCGTGTTATGCTCCCATCTGCGCTCCGAGTTGTCGGCTGTCACATAGTGCACATACTCGGTCATGGCATCTTCGAGTGTCACATACGTATTGTCCGGGCGGTTGTAAGTGGCTATCGAATAGGCGACCGACCACTCCGCGCCGAAGCCTGCGCCGAAATCGTGCTCACCTTGGAGTGTGGTGTTGAAAATCATCTGCCGCGTCACCCGAGAGCGGGTTTCCAGATAGTGGAGTTCTGTCCCCTCGTCGGGCTTGTAAGAGAGGGAGAGGTCTGTCTCGTCGGACTCCCTGACCTGCGTGTTGTCAGTCCCCACTATCGCATTGTACCACTCGATGCGGTGACGGTTGTTGAACCTGTAATCGACTTTCAGATGACCGCCGTACTGCATCAGCTGTTCGGAGTATAGCCTGTTCTTCATGTTCGTCACGGTGAGCGCGTTCTTTCCGTCCATAGTCATGTTGTCGTCGAACATCAGGTTTTTCTTCACGTTGATATGGTGCTGGAAATTACCGGCAAAGATGATGCCGAGCCTGTTGCGGTAGAGCCTGTTGCCCACGGAGAAGCCGACAACGCCGTCGGGCAGTGTACTGTTCATGTGTCTTATGTTAGACGATGCGGCGGAGAAATCGGTTATAGACGCGGAGTAGTCCGTCCCGTAGTACTCTCTCGGCGATACCTTTGTTATGTTCCGCACATCGTAGGTCGTGAAGCCGTTGGCCAAGGCCATTGTACCGAATCCGCCGCCTACGTTGGCGTTCACTGTCAGAGATGGGGGCGCGTCCTTCATCACCAAATTGATGACACCGCCCGTGGCGTCGCCCTCCATGTCTGGGGTCAGCGTCTTGCTCACCTCCAGGCGGTCAAGCATATCACTGGGGAACATGTCCATCGGCACATATCTGTCCTTGTTGTCCGGGCTCGGTATCTTGATGCCGTTCACAAGTGTGTAGTTATACCGTTTGTCCATGCCCCTCAATATGGCATACTCGCCCTCTCCGCTGTTTTTTTCAATGGTCACTCCTGACATGCGTTGCAGCACGTTCGCCACATTCAGGTCAGGCGAAATCTCGATGCTCTTCGCGCTTATCACGTTCACGGCCACTTTCGACATCTGCTCCGTCATCCGTGCTCCGGCCTCGGTGTTTATATTGGCGTTCGACACGACCTCTATGTCCGACAGCTCCACTGCCGCAGGGGCCAGCCTTATCTCCACCTCACCATTCGCCTGACGGCACACCAGTTCCATTTTGTCGTATCCCATGTAGCTGAAGACCAGCACTTCCGTCTCTTCCACATCCTCTATAGTGAAATGGCCGTCCAAGTCTGTCACCGTGCCTTCCTCAGGCCGCTCTTTCACATAGACCATCGCCCCGATGAGCGGCTCTCCCGTCTGTTTGTCGTAGACGACACCCTTGAAAGCAGCCCCGAGCGCAGAGCATAGACCGGCTGTCGCCATCATGCCCGCCAATATCAGTCGTCTTATATACATAATGTGCCTCATCATTTCGGCTGCAAAAGTACGGGCGGCGTGTTACGGCGATGATACGGTGCCGTTACATTGCTGTTACAAAAGTTGATGTGTATTTTCTGCTGTCAGACTGTGAGTTGGCGGCCTTGTTTTCTCTGTTGCGTTGCTGCACAGCCGTCAGCCGAGTGTATGACTGGGGTGTGCCGCGCCGCGCCGAGACCTGTGTCAGATGGAGGAAATGACATGCGCAGCTGGAGGTGTGGGGACACTACGGGAGTGGGTAGGTTGAGGGTCGCCTGAGCCTTGCTGAAAGGTGGCGGGGGATTTTGGCCGATAACCAGTGGGGTGGTAGTGGAAATGGCTAATGGCGATGGTATAAAAAAGGGCGCGCCGCACGATGGGGGTCCATTGTGCGGTGCGCAGGTGTCTGTGGACGTGGGTCAGAGCGTGATTTCGCGGCCCATATAGTAGTCGAGTATCTTTGCGCGGAGGATGAGTTCGTACTTCGCCTGTACGGCCTGCATCTGTGCATTGCGCCAGCGCATTTCGGCCTGTGAGTAGTCGTATGTGGTGGAGCTGCCGTTTTCGTATTTCGTTTTCTCGAACTCGAACGCTATGCGTCCGGCTTCCTCGCTTTCGAGCGTGGCTTTCAGCTTGTCCTGCGCGGCACGGGCGTTGTAGTACGCCGTCTGTATGGACTTGAATATGTTCTGCTGGGAGTTGAGCAGGTCGAGTTCGCGCAGTTTGGCGTTTATCTTCTGCTGCCTGACCTGTTCGCGGACGGAGAGGCGGTTGTATATTGGGATTGAGAGGGAGAGGCCAACCATCTCGCTGCCGTTCAGTTCGAGCTGTTTGCCGAATGCGGCGTTGTCGGCGGAGTTGAAGAGGTGGTAGTATCCGGTGCTGTATCCGGCGGCGAGCGAGAGTTCGGGGTAGTAGCCTGCCTGGGCTACCTTTATGTCGCTCTGTGCGCTTTGCAGCCTGAAGCCCATGGCACGGAGCGCGGGGTGGTTGTCGAGCGAATAGGCGTAGGCGTCGGACGGCGATATGAGCATCACGCCGTTGGCAATGAGCGCGTCGACAGCTGCGGAGACGTCGGCGAGGGTGAAGCCCTCGACATCGGGGTAGTTCATCATCTGGCAGAGGTCGACTACGGAGAGTGAGAGGGAGTTTTCGGACTCGGTGAGTGTCTGGGCGTACTGCATCATCTGGGCGCGGTTCTCGTAGAGTTCGCTTTCGCTTGTCTTTCCCTGTTCCACCATCACCTGTGTTTTCTCTACAAGTTCGCGGCTCTGCTCATACTGTTCGCGTGAAATCTTGACAAGCTCCTGATTGTAGAGCACTTGCAGATACTGCGCCGCGATGTTGAGAGCCACGTTGTCCTGTGCGTTCTCTATGTCGGCGAGTGCGGCCTGCAAGTTGAGCTTGTCCGACTTTATCTGGTTGGTGATGCGCAGGCCGGTGAAAATGGGCATGGAGGCGTTCGCACCGAAGGATGTCGAGGCCTGCGACTGGTTGATTATCACGTTGTCGCGTCCGGTGGCACGGCCGAAGGAGAAGGTCTGCCCTACCGAGGCGTTGACGGAAGGTGTCATGCTGAGCTGACTGACTTTCAGCGAGCTTTTGCCTGTCTCGTATTGCAGCCTGCTCTGCTGTACTTCGATGCTGTGCTCCTGCGCGTACTTTATGCACTCGTCCAAGTGCCACTCCGCGGGCAGTGCCTCCTGTGCGTTCGCGGCCAAGACGTATGCCAGCGCGAGGGCCACTGCCGATAATGTCTTCTTCATTGCCATATTCATAAGGTTGTCTTTAATGGGGTGGATTACATGGCCTCTTTCTTCATGCCCCGGAGCTTCATGTCGGGGGTTACTCCGCTTATGACCTCTATGTTTATGCCGTCAGAGAGCCCTACTTCTACGGGTATCTTGCTGAATGTCTGCTTGCCGCCCTTGCTTGCCGTGGAGTCGAGCGAGAAGACGAACGTCGAGTCGGGCGTCATCTCCACGCACCCTTCCGGGACGGCGAGCACGTTGCTCCTCTGCGAGAGTATGATTTCGGCGTTCGCGCTGTAACCGGAGCGTATGGTCACGCTGTCCGGTATGTGAGCTGCGGCCTTAATCTCGAATGTCACCGCGCCGTTTTCCTCCGTGCCTTTCGGTGAGACGTATTCGAGCCGCGCATCGAACTTCATCTCCTGCAACGCGCCTATGCTCAGCACGATAGGCATGCCGGCGTGGATGCGTCCCACTTCGCTCTCGTCCACTGTGCCACGGAAAATCATGTCGCTCATGTCAGCCACTGTGGCAATGGTCGTGCCGTCGTTGAAGTTGTTGGCGAGAATGACGGAGTTGCCCACCTTGATGGGTATGTCGAGTATGGTACCGCTTATCGTGGAGCGTATCTTCGTGTTGCTGAATTCGCCGGAGCGTTTTGCGATGCCGTCACGCACGATTTCGAGGTTGTCCGTGGCGTTCTGGAGTTCCTCTTTTGCCTTGAAGTAGGCCACCGATGTCTTCTCGAACTCCTCTTTGGAGAGTACCTTGGCATCGTACAGCTTCTCGGCGCGCTTGAAGTCAGTGTCGGCCTGTTCGTAGTCTATCTTCGCCACGTTCAGACGGCTCTCGGCGGAGTTGAGTGAGGCCATTTCGGGGATGACTTTGATGAGAGCAATCACGTCGCCCGCCTTCACCATGTCGCCAGGGTCTTTGTATATCTCGCTTATGATGCCGGATATCTGCGGCTTGATTTCCACTTCGTTGCGGGGTTCTATCTTACCCGTTGCGACAGTCTTCTTCGATATGGTCTGCACACTCGGCTGCACAATCTCATAGACCACCTCTTTGGGCTGTGCCTTTTTCCACAGATAGACAAACGTGCCGATTACAAGTATGCCGAGCAGGCAAAGCAGCACGATACGGATAATCTTTTTCATCTCACTTTCAGTTTATGTGTGTTTTGTTATTCATCTCTCAGTGCGTCGATAGCCTTGATTTCCAGTGCGCGTTTCGAGGGGAGGAAACCCGCGAATAGCCCGAAGATGACCAGCACTATAAGCGCGGCCACTGCTGCCCCGAACGAAATCTGCGGCGGCGCGAAGAAGTCGCTTGGGTTGAGCTTTATATATTGGCTGACGGCGACAAGTATGCCTACCCCGGCTATCAGTCCAGCCAGTCCGGATATGACGGTGAGGACAAAGCTCTCGGCCATTATCTGGCGTATGATGGCCGAGGGCGTGGCTCCCAGTGCGCGACGCACTCCTATCTCCTGCGTCCGTTCCCTCACTGTCACAATCATGATGTTGCTCACGCCCACAACGCCCGCGAGGAGCGTGCCTATGCCGACAATCCAGATGAGGACATTGATGGCGAGTTCCAGCATGGAGAAAACGTCGAATATCTGTTTCAGGTTGAAGGTGTCCATGGCTATCTCGTCGTCTGGCGAGACCATGTGCCGCCGCTTTATGAACTTCGACACGTCGGCCATGACGGGATTAATATCCGTCTTGCCGTCTATGGTGAGCATGAGCACGTCTATCTTGTCTCCTCGGTCGTCCGCACGTTGCATGGTGGTCACCGGCAGGCATACCATCTCGTCCATGCTGCCGAAAATGTTTATCTTGTCCGAACCTGTCTGCACAACACCCACGACTGTGTAGTACACTCCGTTGACCCGTATGGTAGAGCCGACTGCATCCTCGCCCGGTCGGTACATGTCGTTGAGTATCTTGAGGCCGATGACGCACACATTCCTCGCCTCGCGTATGTCGATGTCGTTGATGAAGCGGCCGGCTATAATCTTCGTGGGGTTGATATACTGGTAGTCCGGCGGCAACCCCATGACGCGGAACGAGCCTGAGCGTGAGCCGCGCACCACGTTGTTGTCCGTAGCCCACGGGCCGAATACCGCGCCGCCTATGTAGCGTGTGGAGGGCACTATGCTGCGCACTGCCTCTATGTCGCTGTTGTCCATCTGCCACCACCGCCCTTTGGCGAAGCCCTTGTACGGGATAGTTGTGCGGTTGGGGAAGAAGAATGCGGAGTTGGAAGGGAAGCTCTCCAGCCCCCCCATGATGCCGGCAGCGAGACCCCGGCCGAGCCCCGCCATGATGACAAGCATCAGTATGCCCCAGAACACGCCGAACGCCGTCAGCAGGCTGCGCGTCTTGTTGCGCGTGATGGTCTGCCATATCTCGTGGAAACTGTCAAGGTCTAATATTGCCATCGTTTTAGTCGGTTAGTCTGTTTACTTTGCGTTCATTGCTTCAATGGGCTTGATTGATACGGCGCGGCGTGCCGGAAAATAGCCCGCAAGCAGCCCTGCCACGATAAGCACGAGCGTGGCGAGCAGAACAGTGACCACATCCACACTCGGGTTGACGAACATCGACGGCGACTGCGGGTCGTATGCCCCCTCCGGGAATATGCGGCACAGGAGCTCCGACACGCCTATGCCCGTGAGCATCCCTATGTAGCCGAAGAGCGTCGTGATGCAGAGTGCCTCCATCAGGACCAGTGAAAGCACTGAGCGCGGGGTTGCGCCGAGGGCTTTGCGGATACCTATCTCGCGCGTCCGCTCCTTGACTGTGATGAGCATGATGTTCCCCACGCCGACTACCCCCGCTATGAGCATGCCGAATCCTATTATCCATACGAACATAGATATGCCGCTCATCACGTTCTGCGTCTGCATATACTGGTCTATGCGGTTGTGTATCCATATTGCGCCGTGGTCGGCTGGGTCGAATATCAGGCGGCGCGAGAGCAGGAGGCGCACCTTCTCCGCGAACGCCTCCGCGCCCTCCTCGTCTTTTATGCCGTTGATGAGTATGTCCACTGTGTTGATTCTCCCCTCCGGGCAGAATATGGTCTGCTCTGTGGTGAATGGCACATAGGCCGACTGGTATCGCTCCATGCCGAGAGCGTCGTACAGCCCTATGACCTGAAACGGTATGGTGATGGAGTCGTATGTCACGTTGACGAATTGACCTATCGGCTCTGTGCCCGTGGGGAAGAGCTTGCTGGCCGTAGTCTGATGGAGGACGATGACTTTGCGCCGCTCCTTCATGTCGAGGTGGTTGACGAAGCGTCCCCCTGTGAGGTTCAGTTTGTTCACCTTGGTGAGCTCCGGCTCTATCGCGAAGAGGCTCACCTCGCTCTGCGTAGTGCCGTATCCTAATGTCGTACCCCACAGTCCGTCGTTCATGGTGATGGCCTCTGCCTCCGGCAGTGCCTGCCTGAGGAACTCCACTTCTGCTGTGGTGAACTTCACCCGCGTGTTTTTCTTCATGCCGCGGTACGGCAGGTCGCGCCAGCCCGGATATATCCGCACGGTGTTCTGGTTCATGGAGGAGAAGTTCATCTCCATCGCGTGCTTTATCCCGTTCCCGCACGCCAGCAGCACCACGAGCATGAAGATGCCCCACGCTATGGCGAAACCTGTCAGCGCGGTGCGCATCTTGTTCATGCGCATGGCGATAAATATCTCCTCGAAAAGGTCTTTCATGCCCTCTCCCCTCTCAGATGATGATGCCGTCCTTTATCCTCACTATCCTGTCCGTCTTCTCGGCTATCTCCTGCGCGTGCGTCACTATTATCATCGTTATGCCGTCGCTCTCGCTCACCTCCCTCAGCAGCTTCAGCACGTCGAGCGATGTCTGCGAGTCGAGCGCGCCAGTAGGCTCATCGGCCAGTATCACTCTCGGCCGCGCTATCAGCGCACGCGCTATCGCCACCCTCTGCTTTTGACCGCCCGACAACTGGTTCGGCAGATGCTCCGCCCATTCGGCAAGACCCACCCTCTCCAGATACTCCATCGCCGCCGCGTTCCTCTTCGAGCGCGACACCCCCTGGTAGTAGAGCGGCAGTGCCACATTCTCCAGAGCGGTCTTGAAGTTGAGCAGGTTGAAGCTCTGGAAGACAAACCCTATCATCTTGTTCCGCAGGTGCGCCGCCTCCTTCTCCGTGAGGTTCTTGATGAGCCGCCCGTCGAGCCAATACTCCCCCTCGTCGTACGTGTCCAGCACCCCCAGTATATTCAGCAGCGTCGACTTGCCCGAACCCGATGCCCCCATAATCGACAGGAACTCCCCCGCCTCTATTTCGAGGTCTATCCCTTTCAGCACATGCAGCGCAGTGCCCGCGTTGTATGTCTTGTGTATGTTCTTCAGAGTAATCATAGTCGTTTCCTTCTGCTCTCCCTTTCCGGATGCAAATGTAGACACTTTTTCGGTACTATGCAATACAAATAGTTGTAAAGCTTATTCTTTTTGCAAAAAAAAAAAACATTAGTGCTTTTTATAACGGTGGACGCGCCCCCGGAAGTCCCCGTCCGTCCCCCGCTCCTCTTCACGCCTCACCCCGCACTGGCTTCCCTGCTCTCTCCGTGCCCGTCTCACTTCCTCCCCTTGCCCTCCGCTCATCTGCATGCTATGGTGAAAATCTCCTCCGCCGAGTCCACAATCCAGCGCGGCGCGAACTTCGCCAGCTCCGTGCGCGGACGGCATCCCCATGTGACACCCACGGCCTCAACCCCCGCGTTGATGGCCGTCTGCATATCCACCCCTGAGTCACCCACATAGAGCACATCATTCTTCTCCACACCCGCCTTCGCGCAGATGTCGTGCACTATCATCGGGTCAGGCTTCGTCGGCACACCCTCCCTCTGCCCGAACACGGCGCAGAACTCTATCTCCGGAAAAAACGTCCCGATGAGCATCTCCGTAGCCTGCTGATACTTGTTTGAAGCCACGGCCACCATCACCCCCAGCCTCCTCAGCGTATACAGCAGCTCCACCATCCCCGGAAACGGCATGGTAAACTCCGCCCCGTGCTCATTATAATACGGCACAAACGCCGCCCTTATCCTCAGCACCTCCGCCTCATCCTTATGCCCTTCCGGCAGCGCGCGCTCGAACAGCTTATTGATGCCGTTCCCCACAAAGCTCTTAATCCTCTCCACACTGTGCGTCGGGTATCCGTACATCGACAGCGCATGGTTCGTCGCCGCCGCGATGTCGTATGTCGTATTCAGCAGAGTCCCGTCCAGGTCAAAAATCACAAGTCGTTTCATCATCTATAATGTTTACAGTATTATCTTGCGTCGTCAGATGCAAAGTTACCTCTTTTCCCCCACATACGCCACCATCTCCTCACCCATCCTCAAATGCAAAACAGAGTTAAAAACACCTACTCTCGCGCCAGCCCTCAGCCAGCCCTTCCGAAGCCTCTCCCTGCCCTCCCGCCTCCGTCTTCCGATTCTGTCCATACTCTTCGCGTCCCCTCTACTGTAAAAAGTGGTTAAAAACACGTACTCTCGACGGAACAGCTACGGAGCCCCTACGGACAGACTCCCCGGCCCTCCGCCCTCTCCGCCCCCGTCATCCCGCCATTTCCACGAAAATCACCCCGTTGTGCAACATCAGCACTCCTGTTCCCATCTTAATCATAAAGGCGATAACTTATTAACCTGTAAATATTCAGTACTATGAAACGAAAGTTGTTTTTGACCCTTGCCCTGCTGATAGGCATGTGTGCGGCAGCGCAGGACATTGTCGTGAAGCGCGACGGCTCATGGATTAAGACCTCGCACCTCTCCTCCGCTGCGGGCAAGTACTTCTACATCGCCGAGGGCGACTCCACCATGACGCTCAACGAGCTTAAAAGAAGCGAGATAGGCATGATACTCTGTGCCAACGGCAAGGTGAAGCGCTTCAATAAGCTGCGCACAGGCTCATCCCATGCGCCCTTTGTGAGCGATACGGAGTCCGCGCAGGTTGACATGGAGCGCATGTACCGTGACTACCGTTCGGCTGTCAGGCTGCGCAACACCGGCATCGGGCTGATGTCGGCAGGCGGGGCGTTTTTGGCGACAGGCACTATAATGACGCTGACCATCGGGGCTCCTATTGTCATATTTTTCTATTCCGGCATGCTGATGATGGTCTCCGGTCTCCCCTGTTACATTGTAGGTTCTAACCGTGTGGATATGATGGACTTCTCCATGCGCCAGATGGCTGCTGTGCCAATCGCCCGTGCCGACAACTTCGCCCTGAACATGACCGGCGGGGGCGGCTCCACAGGCTTCAGCCTTGCCTTCTGACAGCCCTCTCCCTTTGACATGCTTATGCGCGCGGGACACCTTTGCGTTCCACGCGCTTTTTTCGTACCTTTGTATCGGGCGACGCCCCGAATGACAATCAAACAATACCGCCGATGAAACGACTTTTTCTGCTTGACGCTTACGCGCTCATCTACCGTGCATACTATGCCTTCATGCGCAGCCCGCGCATCAACTCCAAAGGGGTGAACACATCCGCCGCCTTTGGCTTCGTCAACACCTTGCAGGAGCTGCTCCGCAATGAGAACCCCTCACACATAGCCGTGGTCTTCGACCCCGCAGGCCCCACGTTCCGCCATGAGGCATACGAGGCTTACAAGGCCAACCGCGAGTCCACGCCTGAAGACATACGTGCCGCAGTCCCCGTAATCAAGGAGATAGTGCGTGCTTTCCGCATACCCGTCATAGAAGTGCCGGGCTATGAGGCCGACGACGTGATTGGCTCACTGGCGCGGCAGGCCGAAGCCTCGGGCTTTGACACATACATGATGACCCCCGACAAGGACTACGGGCAGCTCGTCTCGGCGCACACCTTCATCTACAAACCCCGCTTCGGCGACAGCGGCTTCGATGTCCTCGGTGTGCCTGAAGTACTCGGAAAGTGGGGCATAGACCGCGTGAGTCAGGTGATTGACCTCCTCGGCCTCATGGGCGATGCCTCCGATAACATACCCGGTTGCCCCGGAGTGGGGGAGAAGACGGCCGTCAGGCTCTTGAAGGAGTTCGGCTCTATTGAGGAACTATTGGCTAACACCGACAAGCTCAAAGGCGCGCTTAAAGCCAAGGTCGAGGCCAACCGCTCCCAGATAGAGTTCTCCCGTTTCCTCGCCACCATCAGGACCGATGCCCCCGTGACTCTCGATGAGAATGAGCTGCTCCGTGAAGAGCCTGACAAGGAGGAGCTCATCCGCCTCTTCCGTGAACTGGAGTTCTACGCGCACATCAAACGCCTCTCGGGCGAAGAGCAGGAGCGTCGCCCCGCCCCCGTGGCGGCCGAGCAGACCCTCTTCGGCGATGAACCCTCTGAGGACGATGCTCCGGCGGAGCGCGTGAGGGCTATTGCCTCCATTGAAACCACACCCCACACCTACCGCTGTCTCATCACCTCCGACGAGGTCGATGCCCTTGTCGCGCGCCTCCGCTCATCCTCCCACTTCTGTTTTGACACCGAGACGACTGACATCAACGTCCTCCATGCCGAGCTTGTCGGCATGTCGTTTGCTTTCGAGCCTCACGAGGCGTATTATGTCCCGCTCCCCGCTGACCGCGCCGCCGCCTCCGCCCTGCTGGAGAAGTTCCGCCCCGCGTTCGAGGATGAAGCCATTGAGAAGACCGGACACAACATAAAGTACGACCTCATGGCGTTGGAAAACTACGGCGTGACGCTGCGCGGGCGGCTCTTTGACACTATGATTGCCCACTACCTCCTCCAGCCCGAGATGCACCACGGCATGGACTATCTCTCCGAGACCCTCCTGCACTACGAGCCCGTTCACATCGAGGAACTTATCGGTCCGAAAGGGCGCGCCCAGAAGAATATGCGTCAGGTCGATGTGCCGCTGGTGGCTGACTATGCCGCAGAGGACGCTGACGTGACGTTACAGCTGCGCCGCCTCCTTGAACCCCAACTCGTCAGCGCGGGGCTGATGCCCCTCTTCCGTGACGTGGAGATGCCCCTCATGCGCGTACTCGCGAAGATGGAGCGCACCGGCATGATTGTTGACCACGTCGCCCTCGCCCAGATTTCGCAGACCATGACTGCCGACATGCTCCGCATCGAGTCCGAGATAAAGGAGATTGCCGCCAGCCCGGACTTGAACGTCAGCTCCCCTAAGCAGATTGGCGAACTACTCTTCGACCGCCTCCGCATCACCGAGCGTGCCCGCAAGACGAAAAAAGGGCAGTACGTGACTGACGAGGAGACCCTCGAAGCCCTGCGCGACCGCCACCCCATAGTGGGCAAGATATTGGAGTACCGTGGCTTGAAAAAACTCATAAGCACATACATCGATGCCCTCCCGAAGCTCATCGACCCCCGGACGGGACGCATACACACCTCGTTCAATCAGACCGTCACTGCCACTGGCCGCCTCTCCTCCTCCAACCCCAACCTCCAGAACATACCCGTGCGCGATGAGCAGGGACGCGAGATACGCCGCTCATTCATAGCCTCCCCCGGCCACCTCTTCCTCTCGGCGGACTACTCGCAGGTAGAGCTGCGCATCATGGCCCACCTCTCCGGCGACGTACACATGGTTGAGGCGTTCCGCTCTGACCTCGACATCCACGCCGCCACTGCCGCGAAGATATACAAAGTGCCTCTCTCCGAGGTGACCCCCGACATGCGCCGCAAGGCAAAGACGGCCAACTTCGGCATCATCTACGGCATCTCCGCCTTTGGCCTTGCCGAGCGTCTTGGCATCTCCCGCACAGAGGCAAAGGAACTCATCGACGGCTACTTCGAGTCGTTCCCGCAGGTCAAGGAGTATATGGACTCCTGCATAGCCCGCGCACGCGAGGCGGGCTACGTCGAGACCCTTCTCGGCCGCCGCAGGTATCTGCCCGACATAAGATCCGCCAACTCCAATGTGCGCGGCTTCGCTGAGCGCAATGCCGTCAACGCGCCCATACAGGGCACTGCCGCCGACATAATAAAGATAGCCATGGTGCGCATCGCTGACCGAATGGAGCGCGAGGGCGTCCGCTCAGAGATGATATTGCAGGTGCATGACGAACTTAACTTCAACGTCCCCGAGGACGAAGTGGAGCTTATGACCCGCCTCGTGCGTGAGGAGATGGAGGGGGCGTTCTCGCTCTCCGTGCCTCTGCGTGTGGACATCGGCACGGGGGCAAACTGGCTTGAAGCCCACTGACCTCCGCCGTCGCTCTCCGTGCCGCGGCCTCCGCCTCTCCCCGGAGTGCCGTCTGGCGCGGACGCGACGCACATCCGTATATCCCCTTATACATATCCCTCCTCCGACACCCAATCTCACTGCCCATGTTTCGCTCCTCCTAACGCTGTGATAGTCAGATGTTCCACCTATCCTCTCCTTACCTTTCCGCTATCCTCCCGCTACCCTCTCCTTAGCCATTCGCTCTCTTTCGGTCTTATTGTCACTTTTCTGCACAAAAGTTACACCCTGTCTTCCCATTCCCTGTTTTACCCCAAATCGGTCGTTAGAATTTGAGCTGATTTTTGTGTTTATGGCGAATAGATTAATACGGCGCTTTCCCAAAGGCATAGCGGGCTATGTCGAGGGAAAGTGCGTATTAAGATACCGCCAGAAACCGGAAACCAGCCAAATAGTTTAATAAAACGGACACTCTGCAAAACACACAATGTCCTGTTGCATATCAAAAGAATATCTGGTAAAACGATTGGCTTTCGAAAAGTTTCCAAAACGTTCTAATGACCGTTTTGGGTTTACCCATCGCGCTCCTCCCCTCCAAAACTCTCCTCATAAAAAAGGCAGTTGTCATATTTGCTTTTGTCAATTATGTTTTGTACATTTGTCGCGTGGCCTGATACAGATTGATAGTGGCGTGAGATAGGGCCATGCGACAAGTGATGTAAAACCGTTAATCTTTTTCTGCCATGAGAAGATTACGCCGTTCTCTCCTGCCGTTGGCACTTCTGCTGTGCGCCTCTGCGTATGGCACTCCCCCCGAATGTATAGACTATGCCGACCTTACTTCGCCCGATGTGGTGTGTGCACACCATATTGTGGATGAGGATGTCGATATGATTGAGGTCGTCGATTCCGGGCCGCAGAGCGAAAAGTCCCTCCACACTGTGCATACCGTGATAGGGGAGCATGACCCGAACGTCCCCTCTCTCTCTACCATACCGCTTGGATTCCCCAACTCTGTGCGTGTGGGCAGCTATGAGCCGAATGGTCAATTCGCGTCAATAACATATACCATGCAAGTCCCCCCGGGAGCGGATATGAGTTTGATAGTGCGCTATGCGATAGTACACGAGTATCCGCAGCATGATTATAGCAACAATCAAAAGTTCAGATTGGAGATATTGGACGGCAATGATGAGGTGATAGATTCCGCCTGTGCCATGGTGGAGTATATCGGTGGCGACAATACGCAGTCTTGGAATGTAGAAGCTGATGATTTCATCTGGAACGACTGGGAAGCGGTAGGATTTAATCTCCAACAGTACGCGGGCAGTGTGGTCAAACTGAGGGTCACCGCAACTCCATGTATGCTCTCTGGTCACGCGGCATACGCCTATTTCGTGACTGAGTGTGTGGATAACAGGATGGAGGGCATAGGGTGCGGCACTGAGGCTACGAGGTTTGAAGCCCCGGAGGGGTTCGACTATCTGTGGTACAGCAGTGACGATGCGGCAAAGACCCCGCTCGGCTATGAGCGGACGTTCGATGTGCCGCAGGGCGGCGGGGAAGAATATTCCGTCGATGTGATTTCAAAGAAGGACCCGCAGTGCTATTTCACGATAACCGCCTCCTCCAAGGCGCACTATCCCAAGGCCGAGGCCTCTTACGAATGGACATCCGAGAGCTGTGATAACGAATGGACGTTCCACAACGGCAGCTATATGTATACCTTTGAAGGCACTGACACCGTGCGCCGCGAGACACTTACGGAGTGCGAATGGGACTTTGGACGTTACGGGCGTTCCACAGAGACAGACCCCGTGGTGCTTTTCCCGCAGGAGGGCGACACGATAGAGGCTGTGCTGACCGTCAGGCGTGCTGACGATGCCGATTGCTCCGACGTACTGCGAATGACTGTGCCTGTACCGGCCATAGTGCCCGACACGCTCCGCGACACATTGGAGCTATGCGGCAGCACTGAGTTCGCCGGCACTGACTGGGAGCCGGGCGATACGATGGTGGTTAAAAACACTGATGCGCACGGATGTGAGGAGGTCTTTGTGCGGCATTTCGTCTGGACGATGGCGGACACCACTGACATTGCGGCTACCATCTGCGCGGGCGAGGTGTATGACTTCTACGGCGATTCGCTCTCCACTCCGGGTGTACGTCTGCACGGCATTAAGTACTCCGGGAGCAGTGAGTGCGACTCCTCCGTGGTGAGGCTGACGCTCACTGTGGCTGAGACGCTCTTTGCCGGGGTGGAGGAGGCGGTCATCTGTGAGGGCGATGAGTACGATTTCAGGGGAAGGAAACTGACCGCGGAGGGCTTGTATTACGACACAGTGCGTTCTGTCTCCGGGTGCGACTCGGTGATTTTCACTCTCGACCTCACTGTGACTGCTCTCGACATTAGCGTGCCTGACCGCGTGGAGGCCTGTGTGGACAGCGGCGCGGTCTATATACCTTTTGTGGCCAATGGTGCTGATATAGTAGCCTGCACTGTGGACTTCGGCTCCGGTCTGCCTCCCGCCGCTGGGACGGTTGTGGGCGATGCTGTGACAGTTCAGCTGCCTGACAGCCTGCGCCCGGGCATATATGATGCCCTCCTGACGCTGACCGGGCGCGAGTGCGGGGAAAAGGCTCTGCCCGTCGCGGTGACGCTCCAATACCCCGCGTCCATCGTCCGTCAGAAGTGGAACAACGTGCTGGCAGTATTGAACGAGAATTACAACGGCGGTTATAGGTTTGACACATTCCAGTGGTATAAGGACGGCGTACTGCTGGATGGCGAGTACAGCCCGGTGCTTTATATCCCGTACGGTGAGCTGGACACGGCTTCATACTATCAGGTGGAGATGATGCGTGTGGGCGATGGCGCCGTGCTCAAGTGCTGCCCCGTGCGTCCTGTGCATAAGGACGAGACTCAGTTCACCGCCGCCCCTACGCTCCTGTCGGCTGGCGGTGTGCTCCATGCCGTCTCTTCCGGCAGCGGCGTGGCGAGACTCTATACTGCCAGTGGCGCGTATGTCGCTGAATACGCCATAGTGCCGGGCGGCAACCCTCTCTCACTGCCCTCGGTCAGCGGTCTCTATCTGCTCTCTGTCGAGCTTGACAGTGGCTATCGGCATGTGGAAAAGATAGTGGTGATATAACGTAGGCGGTCAATACCATAAACAGACCGGGGGCGGCTCTCCTCTTGAGCCGTCCCCGGTCTGTTCTCTCTCTCACCCGATGTGCCTCTTACTTTGTCGGCATCATCGTAACCTCTATCACATTCTTCTGGTCAACCAACGCTTTCAGTGTCGACTGCACTGTGGCTGCGTCTATTGAGTTGATGGTTTCGAGGCTTCCTCCTACAAGGTCAATGCCGTGCTGGTAGTATGTCTCAATGGCGCTGCGCCAGTAGGAGTTCTTCTCCTTGTTCTGGTTGAACGACTTGATGAACTTCTCCTTTGCCTTTGCGAGGTCGTCTGCCCTCGGCCCTTCGGCTATGATTTTAGCTATCTCCTCATGGATGATTTCCAGTATCCGCTCCTGCTTCTCCGGGTCGGTGTCGTACTGCATGAGGAGTATCGCCTGGGCCACTGGCTCGCTGTACATCCCTCCGTACACGCCCACGCCGTATGAGCCGCCCTCGTCCTCACGCACGCTTTCGAGATAGCGGTTGGAGAGTATGTCCCCGATGATGTTCATCGTGAGCAGGTTCTTGAGGTTGTACTCCATCTTGCCGTTGTAGATGATGCAGTTCGATGCCGTGTTTATCTTCATCTCCCTTGCGAAGGTGTTGTTCACATGTCCTTTCGGCATGCGTATGCCTCTGTCGGTGATTTTCTCTATCCCCTTCTTGCCCTTCACGGTCTCCATGCCGCCTATCCATTTCAGTATGGCCTCCTTCGTTGCCGCGTCTGCCGGGTCTATGTTGCCCACGAAGACGAACGTGAAGTCTGCCGGGTTGGCGAAACGCTCACGGTACAGCTCTATGGCGCGCTCCTGCGATACCTTCGGCAGTATGGTCGTGTCCATTATCAGCGTGCGCGGGCTGTGGTCGCTCATCACCATGGAGATGGAGTCGCTGAATGCCGACTTCGGGTTGGCCTCCTTGTTGGCAAGCAATGTGTGGTACGTGCTTATCAGCGACTGGAACGCCTCGTCGTCCTTGCGCGGTGCCGTGAAATAGAGATAGTTGAGCTTGAGCATGGTCTCGAAGTCTTTCACCGAGGAGCTGCCGGTCATGATTTCGCCGTATTCCGATATCCCCGGCGATACTGATACATTTTTGCCCGCGAGCACTATCTGTAGCTCCGTGTCTGTGAATGTGCCGATACCGTTTTGCTCCACAATGTCAGAAGCGAACGTACCGTCTATGAGGTCTTTGTCCTCCACCTTGCTCAGGCCGCCGAGGCTGAACGCCTTCATCAGTATCTCGTCCTCCTTGAAGTCGGTCTTCTTGAACACCACGCGGATGCCGTTCGACAGAGTCCACTCCGTCAGCCCCAGCTCCTTGTTCTCCGTCTCTTTCTTTATCTTGCCCGGCGCGGCAGGCTCATTCTCCACCAGCGGACGGTCTATCTTAACCTCCTTCGGTGCCTCTATCTCCGATGCCTTGACCTCGTCATATATGGCGAGCATGCGCTCCTCTGTCGGTATGTTCACTCCCTCTTTCTCTGGCCCTTGTATGGCGAGTATCACGTTCTGGTCTGTGATGTAGCTCTTGGCCAGTTGGTTTATCATATCCACATTCAGCTGTGGCAATACGCTCTTCGCGAACTCATACTCCCACTCTATGCCCGGCATCGGCAGGTCGTTCACGAAGTAGTTCACTATCTCCTCCGCCAGCGACTGGTTGTTCCTTGTCGCGCGGTTGTTGTATGCCTTCTCCATGTTAGCCAGATAGTCCGCCTTTGCGCGCTCAAACTCGGTGACGGTGAACCCGTAGCGGCGCACGCGCTCCACCTCCGTGAGCAGGTCGCGGAAGCACTGCTCCTCCACGCCCGGCTTCGACACATATATCATCGTGAGACCGTCCGTCACGCCCACTATGTTGCCGTAGTAGGAGTAGCCTCCCACGAACGACGCCTCAGGCTTCATGGCCGCCTCCCTCAGGCGGTTACCCTCCATCATCTGGAACAGGTAGTTCGCCGTATAGAGCAGATAGCCCTGCTGGCTGAGCATGACCTCCTTCGGCAGACGCTCATGCTTGATTTCTATCGAGGCCTGCGTCATCTGTGCCTCCGGGTCAGTCACGCGTGACACTATCGGCTTCTCGTTCGTACCCAGAGGGAACACCGGGCGCACACCCCTGTTCTCCCTCGCCGCGATGGGAGAGAACAAATCCTTAACCTTCTGCTCCATCTGGTCCACGTCAATGTCACCCACCACTATGATACCTTGCAGGTCAGGCCCGTACCACTGGTGATAATACGCGCGCAGGGCATCGTACGAGAAGTTGTTGATGACGGCCGTGTCCCCTATCACGTCACGGATGGCATACTTCGTCCCCGGATACTTCTCCGCGCTGCTCTCGCGCCACATGCGGCGGCTCGCCGTCGCACCCTGTCTCCACTCCTCGCGTATCACGCCCCTCTCGTTGTCTATCTCCTCCGGAAGAAGCGATATGCTGTTCGACCAGTCGTGCAGCACCAGAAGCGCGCTGTCCAGTATACCCTCCCTTGTCGTCGGAACGTTCGACAGCCTGTACACCGTCTGGTCAAGCGATGTATATGCGTTGATGTCGCGGCCGAATGCCACGCCCACCGACTCGAAGTAGTTGATGATGAGCTTACCCGGGAAATGCTCCGTCCCGTTGAACGCCATGTGTTCGAGGAAGTGCGCCAGTCCGTTCTGGTTATCCTCCTCCAGCGACGCCCCCACCTTCTGCGCGATGTGGAAGTCGCACCTCCCCTTCGGCTCCTCGTTGTGCATGATGAAATACGTGAGCCCGTTAGGCAGTTCTCCCGTCCTGATGTTCGGGTCCAGCTGTAGCGGCATAGGCGCGGCTGCCTGCTGTGCCGTCAGCGTCAGCGCGGCTGAAAACATGACCGCCGCAGCTGTTGAAAAGATTCTCTTCATAAGATGTTTATTTGATAGTTTATTGTGTCTCTTTTGGCCTGTGTGCCTTCCGTCACATAACCGATGGCAAAGTAAGGCAATATTTTCTGAACCACCAAATATTTTTATCGTTTTTCGATAATAAAATCCACTCGCCTCCCGCCTCCCCTCACTTTCTCCCGCCATCTGCCCCTCCAATGCCTCACCCCCTCCCCGCGCACCCGTTCAGCGATCTCCCTCCCCGCATCCTCGTCCCCTCATATCCCCATGCCTTACACAACTGCGCCCCCATCCATCTCATATGTCTAGTCCTAAAATAGCGTTACAACTAAAAAAGCAAGACAATGGAACATACAGGGAACAAGTACGTTAAGCGTGCAGAGAAACACTACAGCATCTCCTTCAAACTGGCGGTAGTGCGCGAGT
>CALUOH010000049.1 GCA_944322025.1 uncultured Bacteroidales bacterium
ATAGAAAAACTTCGAAGTGCCTAATTATCAGACACTTCGAAGTTTCTTGAGTGGTGCCACCAGGAATCGAACCGGGGACACAAGGATTTTCAGTCCTTTGCTCTACCAACTGAGCTATGGCACCATCGCCGTTTTGCGAGTGCAAAGGTAGGACTTTTTTTTAATCCGGCAAAGCTTATGACCTGTTTTTTCTCCAAAAATTTCACAGGGGCAAACAATGAGCTGATTATCACATGTGAATGGTAGCGTCAGATGTCCTTTATGAGGATGCGGGCGGCACGCTCCATGGAGCCCTGCCGTATCTCAGCCATGTTTTTCCACAGGTTTTCGAACTCCTCGGCATGGGAAATCTTGAAATTCTCGGAGCCGAACCGCTCTATCCTGTCGGTAAGAAGCCCGAGTGTGATGCGGTTGATGTCCATGGCGGGCTGATACATTTTCTCTCCCTGCTGCTCGACGTATATCTCCGACACGATGGCCGTGTCGACCAGCAGTTCGAGATGGTCCTGCACGAGGCGGATGGGGATGTTGTATTCGGTGGATATGGTGTTGGCGGATACGGGCTGACCGTCCTCGAAGCGGCGGATGAGTATTTTCAATACTATCACGAGTGTGAAGTCCTTGTAGCGGCGCGATATGTTTTTCGTGTCGCTCTCGAAGTTGTAGCTTGAGAGGTTCTGGCTCACGTAGCATAGCTCCGCGCCGTAGAGGACTATGAGCCACGATATCTGCAACCAGAACATGAGCAGCGGGATGGCGGCGAAGCTGCCGTAGACGGCGTTGTAGCGGGAGAGGGTGACCTGTCCACTCACGTAGATTATCTGCAAGAGGTAGAAGGCTGTGCCTGTGACTATGGCGGAGAAGAGCGCGTCACGGAAGCGCACTTTCGTGTTGGGGATGACGAGAAATACTATGGTGAAGAGCAGCCAGTAGGCCAGGTAGGGGGTGAGGCGTATGAAGAACTGGTATATGGGGATGAAGAAGCTGCCGATGGATGAGTTGGCGACGTATTCGACGTAGCGGTCTACCGCGCCGCTGAGGCTTGCGGAGACGACCATGAGTATGGGCGCGACTACGAGGATGGTGAGGTATGTGGTGAACTGTCGTACTATGGAGCGGTTTTTGTGGACGTTCCATATACGGTTGAAGTTGTTTTCTATCTGACGGAACATGCTTACGACGGACCAGAGGAGTATGATGACTCCTATGCCGACGAAGAGGCCGCCGTGGGCCTGTTCGAGGTAGTTGTTTACGAACTGCATGAAGAATGGGAGTATGTCCCGGCTTTCACCGACGATACGGGTTATGAAGTCGTTTATATTGTCCTGTATGCCGAATCCGCGTCCGACGGCGAGGATGAGGGCGAAGATGGGGACGATGGCGAGGAGGGTGTAGTATGTCAGGACGGAGGCGCGGTAGAGGAGGTCGTCCTCGAAGCAGCCGCGTATGGAGAGGACTATCTTTTTGAGTATACGTACGGAGATGCGTTTTGACTTGGTGAGTTCGTTTTCGGTCACGCGGAATATGTCGGTGACGAGGAAGCGGTAGAGACGCTGAAATTTGTCGGACAGCCGGTTTTTGTCTTTGCTCATAGGGTCGGGTTGTTGAATTCAGAAAGAGAGGAATAGCCGGGCTATAAGCCGGGTTCTGTACGGCATGCGAGATGCCGCGTCTGTCATTTATCTGGGTCCGCTGTCACCAACGGACTCTATCGACCTACCCTCCGGCGGTAACTTCGGGCGAGCAGCCCTGACATGACGCCGGTTTACTTGGTCTTTCAACCCATACGGCGCACTGACCCGCGAGTGTCGCCACTGCGGCGGTAAGCTCTTACCTCACCTTCTCACCCTTACCCGCGAAGAGCGCGGGCGGTTATTTTCTTCTGCGCTTGTGTGAATCTCACGACCCTCTTCCCGTTAGGAAGTATGGTGCTCTGTGTTGCCCGGACTTTCCTCCCGATGCAGCCTTAAAGCTGCGCCTGGCGACAGACCGCCCGACTATTCCGTCTGCAAAGATAGCGAAAGGTGCGCAAAACGGCAACAGAGTTGTCCGATTGGTATTGCCGAGGTGCAGATGTTTTATGCCAATGCGGGACGGGGAGATGAGGGTATGGGAAGACGGGTTGGAGGGCGGGAGAGGATGGGGAGGGCCTTCGGAGGAGGTCCGTGGTGGCTTCGGCGAGAGTACGTTTTTTTAACCTCAATTCACACTTGGGGATTAGAAGTGGAGGAGGCCGGATGGCGAGACGGTGGGGAGGAGGTGGCCTGAGGCTGGCTCGAGAGTACGTGTTTTTAACCTTGATTAATAAATTGGCGAGAGGCAGGGAATGGGAGGACATGGGGAGAGAGGAATACAAAAAAGACGATGTGTCATAATTGCAAACTGCTGCGTTATTTTCGGAGTTCGGGCTAAGTCATTTACTACAGTAAACTCCTGTCGCCCTCATCCTCAACGCCTTGCATTTTGCTAATTCTTACACATCTTAAAGGGGCTGTATCAAAACTTTTATTTTGACACAGCCCCTGTAAAGACAGCATGAGAAAAGGGGTCAGCGTATCGCAGAGGCGTATTTTTCGATTTCGCTACGCAAGGGGGCAGCTAACGGAGATTTGTGCATTTCTGCTATCTGCCATGTCTGCGAGAGCTTCTGTAAGACGAAATCAGGCATCATCTCGTATGAGCAGTTGCGCTTCTTGGCGGGCAGGGAGGCGTACCATTCGAGGCGCGGCACGTATTCGTCGCGCATCATGCGGATGAATTCCTCGGCCCTGGCGCTGTCGCCTACCATGTAGTAGACCTGCGCGAAGTAGAGCGCGAAGTCTTCGTAGGGAAGCACCTCGGCGGGGATTTCGCGCACCACGCGGTCGAGTACCGCCTTTGCCATGTCGGTCTTGCCCTCCTGCGCCAAGGAGATGGCAAGGGTGTAGACGACTGAGCGGACGTTGCGCATCGAAGACCTGTTAGGCTCGTCGAGGTAGGCGAAGGTGCTGTCAACCCTGCCCCAGCGGAATTTGTTCATGATGTTGTCGTACATCACTTCGGCGTTGACGTTCTGCCTGCCTGACCTGATGGGTACGACACGCAGGGAGGTGCCTTCGAGACGCTCGTAGCCGCTGATGAACGAGAGGGTGTTGCCTATGGTGGTCGCGCAGTAGATGGGGCGTTCCCAGTTGTTCGTGCGCAGCATTTCGAGGAACATGATGTGGCTGCGGTAGAGCATGTTGGGCAGCTTTATCTCCATGGTGTCCACAATCAGCGCACTGTCCTCGGGGGCAACCGTGCCTGTGCGGAGTACCTGCTCCTTGTCGACAGGCAATGTGAGTGTGCGGGCATAGATGCGGCTCACGCCCTCCATGCCTGTGCTTTTTATCACCTGCTCCTGCCGCATCAGGTCGAGGGCGAGACCCAAGTCCATCTTGCCGCCGAAACGGGGGTCGTCTTCCACTACGGCTGCCTCGATGGTCTGATACTCAATGGGCTTCCACGATATGGGCAGGGGGGCAGACTCGTATGCCTCGCGCTTCATCTGCTCCACGTACCAGTCAGCCGTCAGGTATGAGAGGTTGCAGGCGCGGATGTCGGTGCGTGTGCCCTCCACCTCCTGATTGTACCAGACGGGGAATGTGTCGTTGTCGCCGTTGCAGAAGTATATGGCATTTGGCGCACATGAGTTCAGGTAGTTTGCGCCCACATCGCGCCCCACGCTGCGGTTGGAGCGGTCGTGGTCGTCCCAGTTCTGCTGCGCCATGAGAGCCGGCACTCCGAGAGAGAGCAGGGATACCGCCACAGCCGCCACGCGCTTGGGTATGAAGCGGCGGCAGATGTCGTAGAGGAACATCACGCCGAGGCCAATCCAGATGGCGAAGGCGTAGAACGAACCGGCATAGGCGTAGTCACGCTCACGCGGCTCTATGGGCTTCTGGTTCAGATAGACCACTATGGCGAGGCCGGTCATGAAGAAGAAGGCGAATACTATCCAGAATGTCTGTACTCCTGTCTTGTTGCCTTTCTGCATGAGCTGCCAGCAGATGCCGAGCAGTCCGAGCAGCAGGGGGAGCATGAAGTAGCGGTTGTGCGCATGGTTGTCCTTATATGACGGGGGCAGTTTCGACTGGTCGCCGTACATGGCGTTGTCGATGAAGGGTATGCCCGTAATCCAGTTGCCTTTGTCTATCTCGCCGAAGCCCTGCAAGTCGTTCTGCCGTCCGGAGAAGTTCCACATGAAGTAGCGCCAGTACATGTGGTTCATCTGATAGGAAAAGAAGAAGCGGAGGTTCTCGCCGAAAGTCGGGGTGATGCGGCTCTCCTGACGGCCGCACTGGTTGTAGTTTACCCTGTGGCCCTTGATGTCCGCCCACCTTTTATATTCGGCCACGTGTGCCTCAGTGGACGAATACATACGGGGGAAGAGCATCTTGAATTTGTCATCGTACTCATAGCCCTCCACCTTTCTGCCGTGGGAGACATAGTGCGCCTCGCCCTCGGGGAGTGTCACGTCCTTGACCCACTCCTTGTTGCCATACTTCCTCACGGGCTTGCAGTAGCGGCCTTCCTCCTGCATCTTCACAGGGGCATCGTAGACCGCGCCATAGAGCAGCGGCACAGAACCGTACTGGTCACGGTTCAGGTATGACTGCAAAGAGAATACATCCTCCGGGGAGTTCTGGTCCATAGGCGTGTTGGCCAATGAGCGAACAACTATGAGGATGAACGAGGAATAGCCTATCAGTATGACAGTCATGCACATCACTATGGTGTTGAGCCAATAGCGGTTGACCGTCACCTTGCGCAAGAAGAGCAGGGCGGCTATCACGGCCGTGACTATAAGCCCGAACCAGATGCCGTCGCCGAAGAAGGGTGCGCCCACTATCACTACCGACAGGAGGAAAGCCACCTTCATTCGCACATCGTTATTCCCCGCCTGCGTCTCATAGGCCGCCCATACGAGCACGGCGGCTGTCGTGATGATGTAGATGAGGAAGCCGGAGTTATAGCCCATGCCGAGCGTGTTGACAAAGAAGAGCTCAAAGCGAGTGGCCACCTTGACAAAGCCGGGAATCATGCCGTAGAAGACGAACGCGAGTATCACCACAGATGCCAGCACGGCCAGTATCGTGTTCTTCGTCGTGACGTTATATTTCTTGAAGTAATAGAGCAGCACTATGGCCGGTATAGTCAGCAGGTTGAGCAGGTGCACGCCTATACTGAGACCCATGAGGTAGGCTATCAGGATAAGCCAGCGGCCTGCATAGGGACTGTCGGCACAGTCCTCCCATTTGAGTATGCACCAGAAGAGCAGCGCGGTAAGGAACGACGAGAATGCGTAGACTTCACCCTCAACAGCCGAGAACCAGAATGTGTCAGTGAACGTAAACGCCAGCGCACCGACAAGCCCCGCGCCGAGTATGGCAATGGTCTGCGCCGAGGTAAGCTCCTCACCGTCACGCTGCACTATGCGCCGGGCGATATGCGTTATAGTCCAAAAGAGGAAGAGGATGGTGAACGCGCTGCACAGCGCAGACATCACATTGACCATAGCCGCCACCTGTGTCGGGTCGGAAGCGAACAGGGAGAAGAGCCTGCCGGTCATCATGAATATCGGGTTTCCGGGCGGATGGCCCACTTCCAGTTTATATGCCGACGAGATGAACTCACCGCAGTCCCAGAGCGATGCCGTGGGCTCTATGGTGAGCAGATAGGTGACGGCGGCCACAGCAAAAGCCACCCACCCCATGATGTTGTTATACAACTTGAATCTATTCATATAAGAAATTTAGTGTTATCGTTTCCTTTGTCTACCCCTCTCCTATTTAACGACCCCGAGACGGTATGCCAGCAATAGGCGTTTGAGGTCATCCACCTGAGTCTGAAGCTGTTCGCCTATATCGGTATCGCGCACCATCATCCGCCGCGAGTCGAACTCCACGAGGAAGCGCGTCGACTTTATGTCCACGCCGTCCTCAATGGCGTGCTGCCGGCTCTCGAACGGCTCATGCTGAACGAGTTGCAGGCCGTGCGAGTTGAACACGAGCGTGTAGCCCGCAATGCCTGTCTCGGCATGGTATGCGCGAGAAAAGCCTCCATCGATGACCAGCACACGGCCGTTGGCCTTCACAGGGCTTTCGCCTTTCACAGTCTTCACCGGCACATGGCCGTTCACTATATGGCGGTGCTCACCCTTCACTCCGAACTCGTCGAGCAGGCGGTCGCACACCTCGGCGTCGTTCCTGAGCTTGTAGTACATGCCCTGCACCTCCTTGTGCGTCTCCTTGTCGTCGAGGAGATAACGCTCAAACGTGGCCATGCGGCTCTTGTCGAACGACGGCGAGTCAGGCCCGCACCACCAGTACCACATGTAGTCCAGCGCCTCGTCATAGCCCTCGACATCCGACTTTCTCTGGCAAGCAACCCTCACGAGCCTGTCCACCTCGTCAAGATAAGCCTTGCCCTTATACTTCACCCCTCCCAGCGTCACCGTCTTGAACGAGCCGTCCTCATTCATCGGTATCGAGGCATGGAAGAGCAGGTTGCCGTTGCACACCAGATACATCGACCCCTTGTCCAGCAGGCAGTCGAGGTGCGCCGCGAGCTTCGGGCTCTCCGCGAACGAGTGGTGCAGCTTGTCCATCAGCGTCCTCTCGTCCTCAGTCAGACGGTACGGGTCTTTGGGGTCGACAGTGGGGAAACGGGAGTCCTTCAACGGGTAGTCCCTGTCGCCTATCCTCACAGTCCCCTTCTCGAAGTCTATCTTGTCAAGCAAATCCCTGTCCGCCATCTTCCAGTCGGGACGGCGCACTATTATGTCGTGCTCCAGCTTCCACTGTATCACGGCTATCGCCTTGTGCATCTGCGCTATCAGCCGTACATTCTTGTCCGTGTATTCCGCGTCGGCGAAGTTAAGCTTCGGCATGAAGACCGTGCAGGGGTCGTCGGCGTACATGTCCATGGCGAACGTGGCCAGCGGGAGCAGGTTGATGCCGTAGCCGTCCTCCAGCGTATTGAGGTTGGCGTAGCGGAGCGATATGCGCAGCACATTGGCAATGCAGGCCTCGTTGCCTGCTGCCGCGCCCATCCATACCACGTCGTGGTTGCCCCACTGTATGTCCACATTGTGGTAGTGCATCAGCTTGTCCATGATGAGGTGCGCCCCGGGGCCACGGTCGTAGATGTCGCCCACTATGTGCAGGCGGTCAACCACGAGCCTCTGTATCAACTCGCAGATGGCAATGATGCAGGCATCGCTTCGCCCTATTGAGATGATGGAGTTGAATATCTGGTGGAAGTATGCCGTCTTGTTCTCGTCGTCCTCGCTCTCGTGCATCATCTCCTGAATGATGTATGAGAATGCTTCGGGCATGGCCTTGCGCACCTTTGAGCGGGTGTATTTCGACGCCACGGCGCGGCACACCTTTATGAGCCTCTGCATGGTGATGGCGTACCACTCGTCGATGTTCTCCTCCTCGCGCTTGATAATCTCCAGCCTCTCTTTCGGGTAGTAGATGAGAGTGCAGAGCTGCTTCCTCTCGCGCTCGCGCAGGGAGCTGCCGAAGACCTCGTCCACCTTACGCGCGACAGCCCCACTGGCGTTGCGCAGCACGTGGTCGAACGCCTCGTTCTCCCCGTGTATGTCCGTCAGGAAGTGCTCCGTCCCCTTGGGCAGGCTCAAAATGGCCTCAAGGTTGATAATCTCAGTACTCGCCGACGCTATGGTCGGGAAATTGCGGCTGAGCAGCTCCAGATAGCGTATCTCCTCCGCACTGAACGTCTTTGACTTCATAGTATATTGATTTACAAGTTAATGCTTCCCGCCGTCCGTCAGGCAGCGGGAAGTCGGCCGACAGGGCGAGGGACAGACAATCAGACATATCCCTTGCAGGCCGCCCCTCCGCGCCAACACCGCAAAATTACACCAAATTCCACATATAAGCAAATGGGAAACCATCCATTTCCGCCCATTCCACACCGCGCAGCCGAAGAGGACATACCGGGGGGGACGGAGAGTGGTGCGAGTGGGGGTGCGGGGAAGCCTTTGGGAGGGGTGCGGAGGGGACGGAGAGAGACCGGCAGAAGATGGGAGAGGAGGCGTAAGACAGGGAATGAGGCTGCAGAGAGCAATGGATAAGGAGGCGGAGTGTACTAATTAAGGTTAAAAAGTCGTACCCTCGCCTTAGCCGTAAGGTAGCTCAGGGCTGGCCTGAGGCTTCGGTGGGGCTGGCCTGCTGCTGGCTCGAGAGTACGTGTTTTTAACACTGATTAGCATTTGGGCCGGGGCATGCCTTTGATGGCTGTACGGATTGAGCATGGCAGAGTGAGGGGAGAAGGGAGGGCAAGAATCTGTTTTGATTTTCCATAAAGGCTGTTTTTTGAGGGATTAGGAGCATATTGGAATGGGTTTCAGCTTATGTATTGTGCGTCCCGCCGGCCCTATCACGCCCTCACGCCCTTGCAATAGCCCACTATTGCGTCGGTCATGAGGACAAGATATGCCACGACGGTGCATCACAATCCATTTAGGCGGCAAAAGCCAATAGGTTTCTGAAAATATTTTCTTACCTTTGTACCCCAAAACAGGCACACGCAAGCGCGGCGCGCCGCAACAGAGAAAGGCATGTCAGACTCAATAGTACTCATACCCACATACAACGAGAAGGAGAACATCGAGAAGATAATACGGGCGGTCTTCGCGCTGCCGAAGGAGTTCCACATACTTGTCATAGACGACGGCTCGCCAGACGGCACAGCGGCGATAGTGAAGCGTCTGCAAGGGGAGTTCCCGCAGTCGCTCCACCTGATGGAGCGCGCCGGGAAGCAGGGTCTCGGGACGGCCTACATAGCGGGCTTCCGCTGGACGCTCGAACACGACTACCAGTACTGTTTCGAGATGGACGCCGACTTCTCACACCCCGTGCCGAAGCTGCTGGAGCTGTACGAGGCGTGCTCCGCGCTGGGGGCTGACGTGGCAGTCGGCTCGCGCTATGTGAACAATGTGGTGAATGTGGTGAACTGGCCGATAGGGCGCGTGCTGATGTCGTTCTACGCATCGAAGTATGTGCATATAGTCACGGGGCTGCCCGTGGCGGACACCACGGCGGGGTTTGTATGCTACCGACGCAGCGTGTTGGAGACCATAGAGTTCGACAAGATAAAGTTCAAGGGGTATGCCTTCCAGATAGAGATGAAGTTCACGGCCTACAAGTGCGGGTTCACGATAAAGGAGGTGCCGATAGTCTTCGTGAACCGCGTGGAGGGGACTTCGAAGATGAGCGGAGGCATCTTCTCCGAGGCTCTGTTCGGGGTCATACGCCTGAAAATAAGCAGCTGGTTCCGCCACTACCCGCAGAAGAGCCGCTGACGGCACAGGGGGCGCGAGTGAGAGGGAGAGCACAGTATTCATGACACCTATATATACAATAACGACAGACACGATGATTACCACAGACCAGATAAAAGATGCGGCTGCGCGTGCCGACGCGCTCGAACGCTATTTGGACATAGAGGGGAAGAAGATACGCCTCGAAGAGGAGGAGCTGAAGACGCAGGCACCGGAGTTCTGGCAGGACCAGAAGAAGGCGGAGGCGCAGATGAAGCTCGTCAAGGGGCTGAAATTCTGGATAGATAGGTACACGGCCGTGCGCAACGCCGTGCAGGAGCTGCAACTGGCCTACGACTTCTACAAGGAGGAGGCCATCAGCGAGGAGGAGCTGGACACGACATACGCCCACACTGTGGAGCAGATAGAGGAGCTGGAGATGCGCAACATGCTGCGGCGCGAGGAGGACAAGCTGGGGGCAGTCATCAAGATTGTCGCCGGAGCGGGCGGCACTGAGGCACAGGACTGGGGGCAGATGCTCATGCGCATGTACCTGCGCTGGTGCGAGAAGCAGGGGTACAAGGCCGAGATAACCAATATGCTGGAGGGAGACGAGGCGGGCATCAAGTCGGTGACCATACAGGTGGACGGCGAGTATGCCTACGGCTACCTGAAGAGCGAGAACGGCGTGCACCGCCTCGTGCGCGTCTCGCCGTACAACGCACAGGGCAAGCGCATGACCTCGTTTGCGTCGGTCTTCGTAGTACCGCTCATAGACGACAGCATAGAGATAGAAATCAACCCCGCCAACCTCACGTGGGACACCTTCCGCTCATCGGGCGCGGGGGGACAGAACGTGAACAAGGTGGAGACGGGAGTGCGCTGCCACTACACGTTCACGAACCCCGTCACCGGGCAGCCTGACGAGATAGTCATAGAAAACACGGAGAGCCGCTCACAGCTCGACAACAAGGAGAACGCGCTGCGCCTGCTCAAGTCGCAGCTCTATGACCTCGAACTGGAGAAACGCCGTCAGGAGACCGCCAAGGTGGAGGCGGGGAAGAAGAAGATAGAGTGGGGTTCGCAGATACGCTCGTACGTCTTCGACGACCGCCGCGTGAAAGACCACAGGACGGACTACCAGACCTCGAACGTCGGCGCGGTGATGGACGGCGACATCGACGGCTTCATAAAGACATACCTCATGCAGTTCGGGGGCGAGGAGTAGGCGCGCTCCCCCACTTGCCTCACCCCAAAGAGAGCACCCCTGCACCATGCCAAGGCGAAAGATACTCTTCATCGTCAACCCACGTTCGGGCGTATGGGACAAGTCGAACTGGATTGCCATAGCGACCAAGATGCTGGCACAGGAGTTCGACCTCGAATTCAAATATACCACACACAGGGGCCACGCCTGCGAACTGGCGCAGAAGGCCGTGGCGGCACATACGGACATCATAGCCGCCGTGGGGGGCGACGGCACGGTGAACGAGGTGGCCTCCGCCGTGGTGAACACGGAGACCGCGCTCGCCATACTCCCGATGGGTTCGGGCAACGGGCTCGCCCGCGACCTCGGCATCCACACACTGCTGCCATTCAATGCCCTGGAGGCCATACGCGCGGGGCACACCATCACCATGGACTACGGCACGGCCAACGGCGTGCCATTCTTCTGCACCTGCGGAGTGGGTTTTGACGCTCATATCTCGTGGCTCTTCTCGCGGGGGAAGCAGCGCGGCTTCTGGAACTATCTCATGCTCTGCATACGCGAGTACTTCCGCTACAAGCCGAAGGAGATAACGCTCGAGATAGACGGCAACCGCTGCCTGCGCCGCCGCGCGTTCATAGTGAACTGCGCCAACACGCAGCAGCTGGGCAACAACGCATACATAGCCCCGCACGCCGACTACCGCGACGGGCTTCTCAACGTGACGATAGTGCGCCCTTTCGGCTTCTGGGGGGCTGTGCGCCTCGGCACGATGCTCTTCCTGAAACAGATAGACAAGATAAAGTACACGGAGACCTTCACCTGCCGCAGCCTCCGCATGACCATCCCGGCACGCACGCCCTTCCACTACGACGGCGAACCTATCCGCATGCCCGCCGACATACACATAGAGGCACGCCCCGCAGGGCTCAAAGTCATAGTGCCCTGAGCGGCGTATGACATCTTTCTTATCCATCCGTGCTCTCTACAATATCCATTATTGTACATACATCCCGTATGTAACATTCTTCTTGTCAGTTAAGACATTTGTCATACTCAACTTCTTCGCACCACCTTCACGTTATCTCTCCGCCAGCCTCACCATAGGCAGCTCTCATATACCACCCCACATCATGGCATTCAGGTCATAACATGAATTTCTATTCCAAAACAATTTCCAAAAACTATTGCTTATTTCAAAAATAAGCACTAATTTTGACATCATGATTGAACTGTAGATAAGAAACTGTTTTGATTTTCCACAAACTCTGAGGTTGAAGTGGTGAATATATCCGGGAAATAGTCTCTTAAAATCCAACCTCATACAGGCTGGCGAGATTAAGAACAAAAAAAGACTGTCAGCAAATATACTGACAGTCTTAGAAAATACGGATGGGGTGGCAGATGGGACTCGAACCCACGACATTCAGAACCACAATCTGACGCTCTAACCAACTGAACTACAGCCACCGTATGTTTGTGGATGCAAAGGTAGGGCATTTAGGCGAATTATGCAAGAGTATAGGCACAAATAATGGCTAAATTTTCAATAGTATGAAGTACTTTCCTGTAAATCAAGAGATTGAGATGGAGATAAACAGTATCAAGAAAGAGATACGGCTCCTGATGGACGGCATCTGCGCCGAACAGATGCAGCAAAAAGGGTTGAGCTACGGACAGAATTTCGGCGTGGCATGGATAAAACTCCGCGACCTCGCGTGCCGTCACGAGAGGAATTACGACATAGCCGAACGGCTGTGGAACATGAACATCCGCGAGACGAAGCTGCTCGCCACGCTCCTCGTACCCCTCGACAGCTTCACCCCGGCACAGGCCGAAGAGTGGAAAGAGGGCATCTGTACGATGGAGGTAGCGGAAATCATAAGCATGACACTGCTGAGCAAACTGCCCTATGCAGGGAGGCTGTCCATAGAGTGGATAAACAGCAGTGAGCCGTGGGTGCGCCTCTCGGCCATGCACACAGCCGCACGCGCCGCATCGAGGCTGTCGGACGACGAATGCCTGACCCTGATGGGCGCAATCACGCCGGACGACTACGGCGAGGCGAAATATAACCACGGCATCCGCGCCATGCTCGAATATATACTGCTCACACACAAGCATCTGCTGCCGCATGTGCAACAGGCAATAGCCACAGCTGAGAGTACGGGTAAAGGCTATGCGCTGACAGTACACCGCCACATGAAAGACCTGATAGACATGCTGTAATGGCCATCGGACACACGGCTGCCTTCGCGGGTGTGAAAAACATGTGAAAAACTTTCACTGCCGGGGATGGGCGCATACGGCAAAAATGAGCTACCTTTGCAGAGGAGAAAGACGCGACAAAAGCCGCCGCAGAGAGGTGTGTTTATGCGTGCGGCTTCCGCCACATTTACAGCATGGAAAATATCGCCGCACATACAGAGAGACTGCTCACCCGCCACGAATGTGTCATCGTGCCGGGGCTGGGCGGTTTTCTCTCGTACCGTGAAAGCGCCACGGTGAAAGGGCTGCAACTGCAAGCCCCCCACCGCAGCATACGGTTCAACGCACTACTCTCCTATCAGGACGGGCTGCTCGCAGAGGCGGTAATGCAGAGCGAGAACGTGGGCTACAAGGCCGCACTCGCCATCATAGAGCGCGAGGTACGCGCCATAAAGGAGACACTGGACGGAAACCGCACGGTACAGTTCGGCCGTCTGGGCCGCTTCTCGTCCGACGGTGACAACGCCATACTTTTCACTTCGGACAGCTGCGCATTCCTGCCGGAAAACATAGGCTGCCAGCCCGTTTACCTCAAAAGGCTCTCGCCGCTGACAGAACAGCCTGGAGCGCGGCGCGACATAGTGATACAGCTGCCGGCACAGGGAGGCAGGGCATGGCGTTACGCGGCCGCCGTAGCACTAATATTCACACTGTCGCTACTTGTCCCGACAAAAATAGAGAAAGGGACGCTACGTGCGTCCATGCCTTCCATTGTCATGGAAGAAACATGCGCCACAGCACTACCCTCCCCCGCACCAACGGATGCAGTTACCCTAACTGACATGCCGCAGGCGCAGACAGCCCCCATGCAGGCACATCCCGCAGCAACAGACAAGGAGAAAGAGACCTCCGCCACAGATGAGCCGCAGCACACAACGGGAAAATACCATCTCATAGTAGCCAGCCTGCCCAGCCGCGAACTGGCAGAGACGTATATAAGCGAACAGACTTCATTCCCGGCCAGCACACTGCATATCATAGAATGTGACGACAAATACCGCATATCGGCTGCATCATTCGCCACACGGCGCGAGGCTCTGCATCACCTTGACAGCATACGTGGCACTCACAGCGCATGGATACTGTGCCGCTGACTGTCTGCCGTCCCCTACCTCCCCGCAAAACTTTTTCACCGCACACCGCTTCCATATCCCGAATTATTATTATATTTGCACATAAGTATTTTGAACTGCCACTTAATCTTTAATGACAGCCGCCATGAAAACCACCGCCACTTACATGCTGACACTGGCCGTAGCCCTCGCCCTCTGCATGCCCCTCGGCGCGCAGGAGCAGACAGTCAGCACAGTCACCGAATGCCTCGCAAAAGGCCAAATCACACTGCTCTCGGAGCATCTGGCTCCCGAAGCCGAAGTGACCGTACAGGAAAAATGCTTCTCAGGCAAAGACCGCTCCTGCCGCGCTCTGGAAAAATTCCTCACCGAAAACGCCCCCGCGCGCTTCGACGTGATACATCAGGGCGCAAAAGAAAGCTCCGTCTTCGTCATAGGCAACCTCCACACAGGCAGCCAAAGCATATTCCGCGTCTACTTCCTCGTGAAAGACAACCGTATACAACAAATGAGAATAGAAAAAAATGACTGACAACTTAGACCAACTCATCAAACTCTGGTTCGCCGAAGACATAGGCGACGGCGACCACACCACACTCTCCTGCATCCCCGCCGATGCAGAAGGCAAATCACAGCTCATAATCAAAGAAGAAGGCGTACTCGCCGGAGTCGAAGTCGCAAAACGCATATTCCACGCATTCGACCCCGCGCTCCGCATCACACAATACATGAACGACGGCGACCGCGTCACCCCCGGCGACATACCATTCATCGTCCAGGGGCGCATCCAGTCCCTCCTCCAGACCGAACGCCTCATGCTCAACATCATGCAGCGCATGAGCGGCATCGCCACACGCACCGCCCAATACGTCCGCCTACTCGAAGGCACAGGCGCGCGCGTACTCGACACACGCAAGACCACACCCGGCCTCCGCCTACTCGAAAAAGAAGCCGTCCGCATCGGCGGCGGCGTAAACCACCGCATCGGCCTATTCGACATGATACTCCTCAAAGACAACCACATAGACTTCGCCGGAGGCATACCTCAGGCCATCACCCGCGCACGCGACTACTGCCGCGCCAAAGGTAAAGACCTCAAAATAGAAATCGAGGTACGCAACTTCGACGAGATACGCCAGGTGCTCGAAACGGGCAGCGTCGACCGCATCATGCTCGACAACTTCTCCGTCGAAGACACACGCCGCGCCGTCGAACTCATCGGCCGCCGCTACGAGACCGAATCCTCAGGCGGCATCACATTCGACACCTTACGCGACTACGCACTCTGCGGCGTGGACTTCATCTCCGTCGGTGCACTTACTCACTCCGTCAAGAGCCTCGACATCAGCTTCAAGGCAGTAAAGTGACGGACTGAAAAACACAGCAACCACATTGTACTTAAAGACAGCCCCTCTGCGGCTGTCTTTTTTGTACAATCTCCACACCTCCACCCGTACCGCAAGCCACAGAACGTAACGCCCTGCTTCCTCCACTGCTAACTAAGGTTAAAAACACGTACTCTCAACGGAGCTCCTACGGACGTACTCCGAAGCCTCACCCCGCCTCTCCGCACTCATCCGGCAGCACTCATGCCCGTAGACCCCCGCCCCGCTCAAACCACCGCCGCATACCCTCACCCCGCCCGCAGGCACATTTATTCCGTACAGAATATAAAAGAAACTCAATTTTCTCCCCATCGCAGCCGCCACATACCCTCCAGCTCCCCGTTTTTTTGTACCTTTGCGTCCTTGACAACAAAGCACACCGACTATGGACTTCGTACTTCAGCATACAGACCCCAAAAGCAACGCCCGCGCAGGCCTCATCACCACCGGCCACGGAGTGATAGAGACCCCCATATTCATGCCCGTCGGCACCGTCGCATCCGTCAAGGCAGTCCACCTGCGCGAACTCAAAAACGACATAAACGCGCAGATTATCCTCGGCAACACATACCATCTCTACCTCCGCCCGGGTCTCGACATACTACGTCAGGCAGGAGGCCTCCACCGCTTCAACGGCTGGGACAGGCCAATACTCACCGACAGCGGCGGCTTTCAGGTCTTCTCCCTCGCCGACAACCGCAAGCTGAAAGAAGAGGGCGTGACTTTCCGCTCCCACATCGACGGCTCCAAGCACCTCTTCACCCCCGAAAGCGTAGTCGACATACAGCGCACCATCGGGGCTGACATAATGATGGCGTTCGACGAGTGCACACCCGGCACGGCCGACTATCAGTACGCCAAGCAATCCGTGGAGCGCACCCACCGCTGGCTCACCCGCGGCCTGAAACGCTTCGGCGAGACCGAGTGCCCCTACGGATACAGCCAGACCTTCTTCCCCATAGTTCAGGGCTGCGTCTACCCCGACCTCCGCCGTCAGGCCGCCGAGTTCATCTCCTCCCTCGGGCGCGACGGCAACGCCATCGGAGGCCTCGCCGTAGGCGAACCCACCGAAAAGATGTACGAGATGATAGAAGTAGTAAATGCCATCCTGCCGAAAGACAAGCCCCGCTACCTCATGGGCGTAGGCACTCCCGCCAACATCCTCGAAGGCATCGAGCGCGGAGTCGATATGTTCGACTGCGTAATGCCCACGCGCAACGGGCGTAATGGCATGATTTTCACGCGCAACGGCATCATGAACATGAAGAACCGCCGCTGGGCGGACGACTTCACCCCGATTGACCCCGAGAGCGACTGTTTCGTAGACACCCAGTATACAAAGGCATATCTGCACCACCTTTTCAAAAGCAATGAACTGCTGGGCATGCAGATAGCCTCGATTCACAACCTCGCTTTCTACCTCTGGCTCGTGCGAGAAGCGCGACGGCACATAATCGACGGCACGTTCAGCTCTTGGAAGCCTCAGATGATTAGGCAGATAACCACAAGAATATCATAGCCCGCACGGCACTACGACAAGCGTATGTTCAAGAAACTCGACCTGTACATAATAAAAAAGTATCTCGGGACATTCTTCTTCTCCATCATACTGATAATCAGCATATCGGTAGTCTTCGACATAACGGAGAAGATAGACGAGTTCCACGATAACAATGCGCCCCTCCGTGCCATAGTCTTCGACTACTACCTCAACTTCATACCCTACTTCGCCAACCTCTTCACGCCGCTCTTCTCGTTCATCTCCGTGATATTCTTCACATCCAAGATGGCGTACAACAGCGAGATAGTGGCCATACTGGCCGGCGGGGTCAGCTTCAACCGCCTCCTGCGCCCCTACGTCTTCTCAGCCCTCGTCATTGGGCTGATGTCGTTCATCCTCGGCTCATACGTCATACCTCCCGCCAACAAGGTCAGGCTGGCATTCGAGGACAAGTACATAAACAAAATAACGTCCGAGGTGGCACGCAACGTACAGATGGAAGTCAAGCCCGGGGTGATACTCTACATCGAACGCTTCGAGGAGAAGCGCAATAGGGGCACTCACTTCTCTCTCGAACGCTATGAGGGCAAGCACCTCGTCTCCCGCACCACGGCAAAGTCCGTGGAATGGGCAAGGGACTCCCTGTGGATTGTCAAGGACTATCTCACCCGCGACTTCGACGGGCTTTATGAGACAGTGACCGAAGGCTCCCGCATGGACACATTCATCAACGTTGAGCCTTACGAGTTCTTCATTGAGTCCCAGCACGCCCCGCAGATGACCCTCGGCGAGCTGAACCGGTACATCAACAAACAGAAGGAGCGCGGCTTGGGCAACACGCAGGCTTTCGCCGATGAATACTACAAACGCATATCCAACCCCTTCGCCGCACTGATACTCATGGTCATAGGCGTGTCGCTCTCATCCCGCAAGGTCAAGGGAGGCATGGGGCTGCACATCGGCATAGGCATAGCCCTGAGCGCGATATACATCCTGTTCACCACCATATCATCCGTCTTTGCCGTCAAGGGCTCCATGCCCACACTGCTGGCGGTGTGGCTGCCCAACATCGTGTTCAGCATCATAGGAGCCGCGCTCTATATGCAGGCGCCTAAGTGACGATGCGAGGCAGGCAAAGCGCGGATGCACATTTGAATATAAAATTATGTTACTTAGCGAGTTATTGGATATATATACCGGACATCCCTGCGTCCAGAGGATGGACAGCTGGTGCGGAAGCAAGGGGCATGGACGGCTGTGCCTGTCTGGACTGAACTCCTCGGCAAAGGCACTTGCCTTGGGCGGCCTGTACAAAAGGACGGGCAGGTCTATGCTGATAGTGATGAACGATGCTGAGGGGGCGGCGTACTGCTATAATGACCTGACAGGGGCATTGGGTCGTGAGGGCATCGGACTTCTGCCGTCGTCGTTCAAGAAGAGCATAAAGCACGGCGAGAAGGATACTGCCAACGAGATATTGCGTACTGACGCGCTGAACCTCTTCTCGTCCGGGCGGCCGTTCGTTGTTGTCTCCAGTCCGGAGGGGCTGGCTGAGCGGGTAGTGAACCGAAGCGACTTCATGGGGCAGAGGCTTACGCTGCGTAGTGGGGAAAGCATTGGGCAGGAGGCAGTGGTTGAGACGCTGATGGGATACGGCTTTGAACAGGTGGACTTCGTCTATGAACCGGGGCAGTTCTCTCAGAGGGGCAGCATAGTGGACATATTCTCATACTCGAACGAACTGCCTTACAGGATTGATTTCTTCGGCGATGAGGTGGAGAGCATCCGTACTTTCGACATTGACCGTCAGCTCTCTGTCGAGAAGCGTGACGAGGTCAGCATACTGCCTGACATGACGGGTGCAGAGGCGGGGCGGCAGGCCGTCCCGGTGTTCGAGTTTGTGGCACAGGACACGCTGCTCTGCTTGGAGAACGCTGCTTTCGCAGGCGAGAGGCTGGATATGCTTTTCGCCGAAGGGGCGGACAAGTTCTCCGAGGCACAGGCGGAGGGGATGCTTATCAGCGGAAAAAGGTTCATGGAGGAGATACGCCCTTACCGCACTGTTGAGTTCGGCGGACAGTCGGTACTCTGTGCTGAGGATACGATAGACTTCAACGTGTCACCGCAACCGCTGTTCCACAAGAACTTCGACCTTATAGCCGAACAGCTGAGGGACTACCAATCTAAGGGCTATTCCATATACATAGCCAGTGACAGCAAGAAGCAGACTGACCGCATAGCGGCGATATTTGAGGACAGGAACGACAATATCTCATTCACCCCCGTTGAACGCACGCTCCACGAGGGGTTCATAGACCACGGCATGAAGCTCTGCTGCCTGACCGACCACCAGATATTTGACCGTTACCACAAGTTCTCCCTGCGCAGCGACGTGGCGCGTAACGGCAAAGTAGCGATGACGCTCAAAGAGCTTAACCAGTTGCAGACGGGCGACTATGTAGTACACATAGACCACGGCATAGGCCGTTTCGGCGGGCTCGTGACCACTAACAACGGAGGCAAGAAGCAGGAGGTCATAAAGTTGATATACAAGGATGACGATGTGATTTTCGTCAGCATACACGGGCTGCACCGCATCTCTAAATACAAAGGCAAGGATGGTGAGCCGCCGCGCATTAACAAGATAGGCTCTGGCGCATGGGAGAGGCTGAAAGAGCGCACTAAGTCAAAGGTCAAGGACATAGCGCGCGACCTCATAATGCTCTACGCCGCACGCAAGGCGGAAAAGGGCTTCCAGTTCTCGCACGACAGCTATCTGCAACAGGAGCTTGAAGCCTCGTTCATCTATGAGGATACCCCCGACCAGATGAAGTCGACTGCCGACATAAAAAAGGACATGGAGTCGCCGCTGCCGATGGACAGGCTCATCTGTGGTGATGTCGGCTTCGGAAAGACGGAACTCGCCATACGCGCCGCCTTCAAGGCCGTGACCGACAACAAGCAGGTAGCAGTGCTCGTACCGACCACAGTGCTTGCGCTGCAACACTATAAGACTTTCACCGACAGGCTGAAAAACTTCCCCTGCCGCATCGAGTACCTCAGCCGTACCAAGAAGGCATCCGAGGTCAAGACCATCAAGGAACAGCTGAAAACCGGGCAGATAGACATACTCATAGGCACGCACAAAATCGTTGGCAAGGACATAGTGTTCAAAGACCTCGGGCTGCTCATCATCGACGAGGAACAGAAGTTCGGCGTCAGCATCAAGGAGAAGCTGAAGCGGATTAAAGTCAATGTGGACACGCTCACCATGACCGCCACACCCATACCGCGCACGCTCCAGTTCTCGCTCATGGGCGCACGCGACCTCTCCATTCTCACCACCCCGCCGCCCAACCGCTATCCGGTACAGACGGAGCTGTACACCTTTGACGATGAGGTTGTCCGCGAGGCAATACGCCACGAGATGGAGCGCAACGGGCAGGTCTTTTTCATCAACAACCGCATACAGAACATGTATCTGATAGAGCAGAAGCTCCATGCCCTTGTGCCGGAGGCCCGTATAGCGATAGCACACGGGCAGATGCCGTCAGAACAGCTCGAACAGACAGTGATGGACTTCATCGACTACGAGTACGATGTACTAATCGCGACATCGGTTGTCGAGTCGGGTGTGGACATCCCCAACGTCAATACCATCATCATCAACAACGCCCAGATGTTCGGCCTGAGTGACCTGCACCAGCTGCGCGGGCGCGTGGGACGCAGCAACCGCAAGGCATACTGCTATCTGATTACACCGCCCCTCAGCCTCCTGACAAACGACGCACGCAGGCGGTTGCAGGCCATTGAGGCTTTCGCCGACCTCGGCAGCGGGTTCAACATCGCGATGCAGGATCTCGACATTCGCGGCGCGGGCAACATTCTCGGCGCGGAACAGAGCGGATTCATCACTGATTTGGGGTACGACACATACCAGAAGATACTCAACGAGGCTTTGTCCGAACTGCGCGAAGAGGAGTTCTCCGAACTCTTTGCCGACAAGATAAGGGAAGATGCCTCCTATGTCTCCGACTGCCAGATAGAGTCCGACCTCGAACTGCTCTTCCCGGCGTGGTACATAGAGAACGTGCCTGAACGCATGAGCCTCTACCGCGAACTGGACAACATCAAGAGTGAGAATGAGCTAAACGGCTTTGCTTCGAGGCTCGAAGACCGTTTCGGAAAGATACCGACGCAGGCGCAGAGCATGATGAATGTCGTCCGCCTGCGCTGGATGGCTCAGAAGTTCGCCGTGGAGAGGCTCGTGCTGAAAAACGGGCGCATGACCGCCCACCTTGTCTCTAACGAAGCCTCGCCTTTCTACCGCTCTAAGGAGTTCGGCCGTCTCCTTACCTACTTCACGGCACACCCTTATGAATGCCAACTGGTGCAGAAGGAGAACCAGAAACTCTTCATAATTAAGGACATCAAGAGCGTGGAAGATGCCATGAGGATATTCGGTGAGATTGACGCGACAGAGGTATAAAAAGAGCCATGCCGCCAACGGTGTACAAAACCTGTTGGCGGCATGGCTCTAACATTCTCCCCCTCGCTCAGCGCAAATCGTTGACCACCACATTCGGATACTCCGCCTGATTGAATGAGAATGAGTCGGAATCCACCTTCACCGCCTCTATGTTCTCCCAGTTGAATGTTATCGTGTCCGCATTGCGCTGCCATATTGCAAGCTGCATGGGCATATAGTCCTCCCTTCTAACTTTCAGTGATATACGGAAGTACTCCGTGTTCGACAAGTCCACCGGATAGAAGTTTATGACGGCAAACTTGTCATCGCTCTTCTCTGCATCCATCACAATCCTGTGCCCCGTTGTATAGTAGTCTATCATCACTATCGGGCTTATGTCCTTCATCTCCTCCGCTGTCGGCTCTGTGATGGTCACCTCGTTGTTGTTCGACATGTACACCCACTGTGTCTTCCCGTCAAATATCGTCTCTATGCCTGACATCGTGAGACGCAGTTTCTCGGAGTCCATTACAAAATGTCCCCTCTGCACCTCGTTCGTCTGCTCGCGCCCGTTGTAATACACCATGGAGAAATCGCATTTCAGCGGCGAACGTTTCAGTTTTGCCACAGTGGAACTTACTATCCGCTCTGCCTTGCGGTCTGACCCCTGAGCCGCCATGTCGGCGGGAAAAACAATAGCCGCAAACAATGCCAGCAGCACATATAACCTGTTCATATACACAGTGTTTTTTATAGTGATTTAAATATATATTCCAAATCCGCTTCCGTCTGTACCAGAACTTCGCGCGGCTTGCTGCCCTTGGCCGGACCAACTATCCCCGCCACTTCAAGCTGATCCATGATGCGCCCCGCGCGGTTGAACCCTATTTCAAACTTCCGCTGTATATTCGACGTTGAGCCGAGTTGCGCGTTCACCACATAGCGCGCAACCTCTTCAAAATACGGATCACGCTTGCTCATGTCCACGCTGCTGAGGTCGTTCTCCCCGTCTGGCATGTCCGGCTCCGGCAGTTCAAAGGCCGACGGGTAGCCCTGCTGACTGCCTATGTACTCCACTATCCGCTCCACCTCCGGCGTGTCGACAAATGCGCACTGCACGCGCGTCAGGTCGTTGCCCTGTGAGAACAGCAGGTCGCCGCGCCCTATGAGGCGGTCTGCCCCAGGGCCGTCGAGTATAGTCTTCGAGTCCACTCCGCTCGACACCTTGAACGCCACACGAGCCGGAAAATTGGCCTTGATTATGCCCGTTATGATGTTGACCGACGGACGCTGCGTAGCGAGTATCATGTGTATCCCCACCGCACGCGCAAGCTGCGCTATACGCGCTATCGGCAGCTCCACCTCCTTGCCCGCCGTCATTATCAGGTCGCCGAACTCGTCCACTATCACCACGAAGTAAGGCAGATACCTGTGCCCTTTCAGCGGATTGAGCTTCCGGTTGATGAACTTCTCATTGTACTCCTTTATATTACGCGCATGTGCCAGCTTCAGCAGGTCGTACCGCGCGTCCATCTCCTTGCAGAGCGAATTGAGTGTCTGCACCACCTTCGTGGTATCTGTTATCACTGGCTCATCCTCCTCTGGCAGCTTCGCCAGAAAATGCTTCTCTATGCCGGAGTATATGTTGAACTCCACTTTCTTCGGGTCCACCAGCACCAGCTTCAGCTGCGAAGGATGCTTCTTGTACAGTAGCGACGTTATAATCGCGTTCAGCCCCACCGACTTACCCTGTCCCGTCGCGCCCGCCACAAGCAGGTGCGGCATCTTGCACAGGTCGAACATGAAGACATCGTTCGTGATGGTACGCCCCAAGGCAACAGGCAGGTCGTATGTCGACTCCTGAAACTTCTTCGACGCTATCGTGGCGTACATGCTCACTATCCGCGGATTGCTGTTCGGCACCTCTATGCCGATAGTCCCCTTGCCCGGCATAGGCGCGATAATACGGATGCCTATCGCCGCGAGGCTCATCATTATGTCCGCCTCCAGGTTCTTTATCTTGCTTATGCGGATGCCGTCCTCCGGCACTATCTCATACAGCGTTATCGTCGGCCCTATCGTCTCGTATATCTTCTTCACCCCTATGCCGAAATTCTTCAGCGTGGTGATTATCTTCTGCTGGTTCGCGCTCTGCTCCTCTTTCGTCACCGACACCGCCGGCTGCGGATACTCTTTGAGCAGGTCGAGCGTCGGATACCTGTACCTTGAGAGGTCCAGCGTCGGGTCGTATGGCTCCATATTCTCCTCCACGCTCTCCCCGTCCTCCGGCACCGTGCTCTCCACATCCGGCGCGCCATCCTCTGCCACCGCCACGAGGTCATCGTCATTCTCCCTGTTCACGGTCTCTATCTGCACCTCACCCCTCTCAGTCCTCGCCTCATTCTCCGTCTCGAACACTATCTCACTCGTCGTCGCCCTCTCCTCTTCATCCTTCTCGCCGACCCACTCCGGCGGCACAATGTCGTCGCCTATCTTCACGGCCTTCTCCCTCTCGGCCTCCTTCTCCTCCTTCCGCTCCGCCGCACGGCCGCCCGCATGTATGCCCTTTTTCACCCTCCCCGCCGCGCTGAACACCCTCCGCAGCGCAGGCACAGTCGCCCTGAAAGCGAACACGGCAAAGACAAGCCCCGTACCAAGTATCACGAACAGCGTCCCCGGCACGCCTATATTCGAAATCAGCCAGTCGCACATATTGACCCCGAACGCCCCCCCGATGCTTATAAACGAGCCGGACATCAGCCCCCCGAAACAGAACTCGAGGAACAGCGAACCCCACAGCATCAGCACCGCCGGAAACAGAAACGACTTCCACAGCGACATCACCCTTATCCCCATCAGCCTGAACGACAGCACAAACGGGAACAGCAGCATCAGATACGCCGCCACCCCGAACCCGTCATTCACCACCCTCTCCGCTATGATAGCCCCCTGCACACCAGTCCAGTTCACCACCTGACGCTTCATCTCCTCCCTCGAAATCGAGTCCGACAGCACTATGCTCTGGTCAGCCGCGCCCGTAAAGAAGAAAGACACCATAGCCAGAAACACATACAGCGTGCACAGCAACAGGACAATCCCCATTGCCACACGCGTACGCTCATCTCTAAAAAAAGCCCCTATCTTTGACTTGCCGCCCTTCTTATGGCGGACATCCCTCTTTGCCATATATCTTCCTTACTACGAAACTCCCACTATATCCATATCTCCCCAGCCCCCATTACCCCGACACCTTCGGCACACGAAGATAGTGCAAGTCGAGAGCAGTGCTGTATGCAAAACGTCAGTTTTGCAGTACATTATGCAGTACTGTGTCATGACATGTGCCTCGGCACAATGGCAGGATGCGGTACTGCATAATGTAATGACCGACGGCAGTCCGGCATATAGCACTGCCAAGACGAAGCCTATCTTGTGTGCATCAGCACACAAAGGTAGTGCAAACCGAGTGCAGAGACAAACAGGAACTTGTTCCATATTTGGCTATGCCGAGGTGCAGCCTATCTTCGCGATAGCAAAGATAGTGCAAGGTGAGTGCAAAGCCAAAATTGTTTGAGCTTTGCCGAATCGCTGCCTATCTTCGTGTCAACAAAGATACACCAAATCCCCGTCATGGCAAAATCTCCACACCCCAAATCTTCGCGGACAGTCACACCAATCCCTCGCCCGATATAAGCCCTGCAACCCCCTATATAAAGAAAAAAGAAAGGGTCTGCCCCGCTAATTGCAGACCCCTTCCGTATACTCCTTGTGTGATAGCGGGCTCACCTCCCTATGCGTTCGAGAGCCTCCTTGGCATCAGTAAAACCCTGCTCAGCAGCCAGTCTGTACCACTTAATGGCCTCAGTATAATTCTGCTCCACTCCTTCACCATAAAAATAGTGCAAACCAAGATTATACTGCGCACCTGCATCACCCTGTTCGGCAGACTTCCTGAACCACTTGACTGCCTCGGCATAATCACGCACTACTCCTTTACCAAAACTATAACACTCACCAAGATTATTCTGTGCCCAAGCATGACCCTGTTCGGCAGACTGTCTGTACCACTTGACAGCCTCAGCATAGTCCTGTCCTACTCCCATGCCTTTATAATAAAATACACCAAGATTATACTGCGCACCAGCATGACCCTGTTCGGCAGACCGTCTGTACCATTTGGCAGCCTCAGCATAGTCCTGTCCTACTCCTATGCCATCTACATAACACAAGCCAAGTTTATACTGCGCACTTACATCACCCTGTTCTGCGGACTTCCTGTACCACTTGACAGCTTCCGCATAATCCTGCTCTACGCCTTTACCTTTTCCATAACACTCACCAAGATTATACTGCGCACCTGCATGACCTTGTTCGGCAGACTGTCTGCTCCACTTGACTGCCTCTGCATAGTTCTGCCTTACACCTATACCATAACAATAACTCATACCAAGATAATACTGTGCATCTGCATTCCCCTGCTCGGCAGACTGTCCGTACCATTTGGCAGCCTCAGCATAGTCCTGAACTACACCTATGCCTGTATAATAACACATACCAAGATTATACTGTGCGCCTGCATCTCCCTGCTCGGCAGACTGTCTGTACCACTTGACTGCCTCAGCATAATCCCGCACTACTCCTAGACCAAAACGACAACACTCGCCAAGATAATTCTGCGCACCTGCATCACCCTGTTCGGCAGACTTCCTGAACCACTTGACAGCCTCAGCATAGTCCTGCACTACTCCATGACCTGCATAATAACACAAACCAAGAGCTCTCTGCCCACATTCATTGCCTTGTTCTGCAGACTTCCTATACCATTTGACCGCCTCGGCATAGTCCTCACTTACACCTTCGCCTTTATAATAATGCACACCAAGATTATACTGCGCTTTGGCATTTCCCTGCTCGGCAGACTTTCTATACCACTTGACAGCCTCAGCATAATCCTGAACTACACCATAATACCAGCCAAGTCCATTCTGTCCTCCTGCATTGCCTTGTTCTGCGGCTTTTCTGAACCATGTAACAGCCTCAGTATAGTCCTGTTCTACACCATCTCCACTAACATAACACAAACCAAGTTCATACTGTGCCGCAGCATCACCCTGCTCGGCGGACTGCCTAAGCCTATCAATTTCCTCTTTTGTTTTCATATCTCCATGCAATTTATAAATATCTGAATATACTACACCTCTACATCGTCCTGTCCACGCCCAATAGCCTATTGGACTATATGCACACAAAAACATGGTGCACAGTAATGCCCCTACATCTCACAAAGATACATCTAATTATCCTAACCGCAAAATTCCGCCACTCCCCACTGCAAACCAAAGTTAAAAACACGTACTCTCGTGCCAACTCTCAGCCAGCCCCTCCCTACCCGTAAGCCATCCCTTCCCGTCTCTCCCCCTGCCCCGCTCCCTTTCCGCCCCAACCCCACTGCGTTAATCGAGGTTAAAAAGACGTACTCTCGTGCCGTCTCCTCCGAACATCCTCCCTGTCCCCTCGCTTCTCCCTCCATCCCCCGGCTCATACAAAAAGCGGGCGGACACCAAACCTCTCATCGGCTTGTGTCCGCCCGCCACTGTCATCACCATTCGGCTCTCCAGCCTCTACATCACTCTTTCAACGCCATTATCCTGCCGAACCTCATATTTCTTGCCTCTCCAGCGGCCGCCTTTCCCCAGCCCTCCGCTTTCCTGTATCTCCTCTCCGACCCCTGCGGCACATACAGCGTAACCCTCTCCGCTTTTCTCCTCTCCCCGTCATACACCCCCTTCCACGTATCTTCGTATATCTTAGGAGGCTCCGCCGACATACAATACACTCGTTTCAGACTGTCACATCCGACAAACAGCTCTTTATCCATCAGACCCATATCGGCTGACAGATACACCTCCTTCAAATTCCCGCATCCCTCGAACGCACCCATTCCGGCATAGCGAACCTCATCAGCCATCTTCACGGTCACAATACTGTCGCAATACGCGAACGCATACGCCCCCAAAACACTCAGCGACTCCGGTAAACGCAACTCTTTAACAGCCCGGCATTCCCAAAATGCACCGACACCTATGTACTCCACAGTTGACGGAAAATCTACCGTATCCAGTCGCCCGCACCCGGCGAACGCTTCATCACCTATCCATTCAAGGACACCGTTCAACTTTAGCTTTTTAAGGCCGGAACACCCCTCGAAAGCGTTATCGCCTATCCTCTTAAGGCTGTCCGGCATCACCATATGCTCCAGGCTGCGACACCCGGCAAACATCCTCTCGCTGATCTCCTCCAACCAATATTCAAGTCTGACACGTTTAAGATTGCCACAGTTCTCGAAAACCCCTTCTCCAAACTTCAAAACATCCCCTACATCTATCTCTTCGAGGCTACCACATCCGGCAAATGCCCTCTCTCCCACCTCTCTTACGCTCCATGCCATCACCTCTTTAAGCCCATCGCAATCTGCAAACGCATACTCCTCTATTTTCCGCACACAATCAGGCAAATGTATATTCCTCAATTGCCCGCATCCTGCAAAACACCTTTTGCCCACTGCTACGTTCCAATAGTTAAAAAAGAGAATATTGACACGTTTCAGACTACCGCACCCCTCAAACATATTCATGCCCAACTCATCAACCTTACCTTTGAAAGTAACCTCTTCCAACATATCACAGCACTTGAATGTCTCCTCTCCGCCTATCAATTCAGAGTGACTCTTCAATTCCAAACGCCGCAGGCTGCTGCAATTCTCAAACAGCCTGTCCCCGTACAGCACAACCTCCTCTGGCAGTTCAAGACTATCCAGCGCACTGCACCCTCTGAACGCCTCGGCGTATATGGTGTCAACGCCCTCGCCTAAAACGGCACGCCTCATGCTCCCGCACTCCATGAACGCCCTCTCCCTTATTACCCTTACACTCTCCGACAGCTCCACTCGCTCCAACGCACGACACCCGTCAAACATACGTTCTCCAATCTCTCTGACACACTCGGGCAACTCTATTGCCTTCAGCGACTTGCATCCTGCGAACATCGCCCTGCACTCCATTCGCTCCACACTCTCGGGCAACACGATGCGCCTCATCTTCTCACACCCCTCGAAAGCCCCCTTGCCTATCTCTTTGACCCCCTCCGGTAAAACCATCTCTTCCAACGACAAGCACCCTTTGAATGCATTTTCTCCTACTGTCGTAATGCCGTCATTCATCTCCACCCGCCGGAGAGCGGTGCACCCCTCAAACATCGAAGGCCCTATCGACCTCACATACTCCGGAAGTTCTACCTCTGTCAGGCTACAACAACCACTGAACATCCATGTACATTTATATTGCGGAAAGCTATCTACCCTCTCGGGTAATACTACCCGTCTCAATTTCCCGCAATCACTGAATATACCTAAACCTAAATAACCAAGTGACTTAGGCAGCACAATCTCCTCCAATGCGCACCCGGAAAACGCATAACTCCCTATCGTGTCTATATTCTCTCCTATCTCCAAATACTTCAGCTTACTGCATCCACTAAACATAAACCGTCCTATCGACCTCACACCTTTGGGTAGTACCACCCGCTCCAGACTGCTGCACGAAGAAAAACACCCCGGACCGATATGTGTCACGCCCTCCGGTATCACCACCTCCACCAGACGGCGGCAGCGACTGAATGCACGGGACCCTATACGCTTTATCGTCTTCGGCAGTTCCACCCACTTCAAATGATCATCTCTCCACTTAGCCGCGCCGTGACCGTCATGGGAAAATGCCTCTTCCCCTATCCCCGTAACCTTGTACATCCTCCCCTCATACTTCACGCTTTCAGGTATCCTCAACACAAAGTCATAATACCTATACACAGTACTACCCGTAAACTCCACCTCTCCACGCTCCTTATCCGTAATGTCATACTGGAGCGTCACACCATCTGCATTTCTGGCCTTGAAATCGTAAGAATAAACCGGTACGTCTATATCCAATTCCCATCGTCCATAGCCCGACACTGCCACACAGGCCAGCATCATCAGCAGCATAAACCTCTTCATCTCGCATATCCTTTTTAGTTCAACACTCTACCCTCTCCTTATCACCTGCGTCATGCAGTGCGCCGCGCCGTAACCGTGCGTCAGCTCCGACAGATCCAGCCAGTCCGTCCTCACACCGCGCTCCGCAAGCATTCTGCGCAGCTCCTCCGACTGCCCTGCCACTCCCACTATCCTCCGCGCACTGACGGTCAGGTAGTTATTCCCGTACCTCAGCTCGTCCCGCAGGTTTATCGGTATTATCTCCACGCCCTCTCGCCGCAGGTATTCCACAAACGGCACGCCCTCTTCCGTCATGCGGTATCCCCGCCCGCCGTCGCGCTCATACACATCCGCCGTCAGCCACTCGTCGCTCCCCCGCTCCGCTTTCAGGCGGTTCGCCCCAAGCGTGGCCAAATCCCTGTCTATCACATTGAAATACGTGTCCAGATGCATCTGGTTCTGCTTGCACTTCCTGTCGCGCACCACCACTACGCACTCATGCCCCATCACATCCTCCCTCATCATCTCCTCCACAGCCTCCTGCGTCGTCCGCAGCCCCACGCCTATGAACGCCCTGTCGCCGAACGGTATATAGTCCCCTCCTTCGAGGTACGCCCCCTCGTCCCCTATCCTGTGTACAGCCTCAATCCCCAACTGCCTCAGGCAGAACGCCGCCACATCTGCCTCGTCCGCCCTCTGCTCCGAGTTCATCCTCCCTATCACAGGCCCCCTCGGCGTGCATATCATCTGGTCTCTCATGTAGAACAGGTTCATCAGCGGCCTCAGCGCATACTCCGCCCTCCATCCCGTGTTCCTCACGCTCCGCCTCAGATGCACCGTCGGCCGCAGAAGCACCGTCCTTACCATGTCCTCCACCGTCATTCGCGCCGTCACCTCCTGTCTGTACTCCTCCGCCGCCCTCTTGTCCTCGGCTGACAGCACCCTGTCGTTGTACCTCAGGAAACGTGCCGCGAACGCCCTCAGCTCCCCCTCCTCCGTCCGCTCCAGTATCTCCCTCACCGTCATCACCTCCGCATCCGTCTCCCCCCTCAGCCACTCCACATACCCCCTGTGCTCCCGCGCCGCCGCACGCGCGTCCATATAATGCTCATACAATGCCGCCGCCGGGTGCATAGCCCCGCAGTACACCTCCTCCCCCGGCGTGTGCATCAGCACCAGCCTTGCCGTCTCCCACTCCGCCTTCGGAAATCCGTATCCCGTCACACCGTTGCTCTTCATATCTTCCTTTCTTAATGGTAAAACAAAAGGCCGCCGTCCTCCTTTCAAAGACAGCGGCCACAAAACCTGATTATAATCTATATTTCCCTTTCTCCCGTCACGCACTCCGGCGCGGCGGCCACTCTGTTCCTATCTTCGCAGACACATCAGCGTTTCAGCTTGCTGTCATTGATTTTGCCCATAAGGTTCTCACCCTTGATATAGCTCTTCACCTCGCCTTCCACCGTAATCGACCCCACGCCCGGAGCCTCCACAGTGAGCTTGTCCACCTTCACGCCCTTGGCGTCAATGCTCCCCACACCGCTCATCTCCAGCTCCACGTCCGTAGCCGTCATCGCGCCCACGCCTATCTTCCCGGCTCCGCTCATCTCCATGTCCACCTCCGTGGCCGCTATCGAGTCAAACGCCGTGCTGCCCGCGCCCGTCAGATGCACATTCACCTCCTTCACCGCCACATTACCTATCTTCACCTTCGACACGCCCGCGTCCTCCATCCTCAGTTCGTCACCCTCCACGGCGGCTATCCTTATATTCGACACCCCGTTCAGCGACAGCCTCACATTTCCCCCGTTCAGCGTCTCCCCGGTCTCGAACGACACTACGCCGCTGCACTTCAGCCTCTCTATCGACGGCGTCGTGATAGTCACGTCCAAATCCATCCTCTTGATGTTGCTCACACCCACATAGGGCATATTGCTCTGGTACTCCATCACCAGTATACCCGACTTGCATACCACCTTCACATCCTCAAAACTCTCCATCTTCTCCGACGACAGCTCCACCTTGCTCTTATCCCCCTTCACAAACCTCACGTTGAAGAGCCCGTCTATCTCCACTTGCGAGAAAGTCTCCACCTCCCTCACTTCCGTCTTGCGCACCGCCGAATCTGCCGCCTCCACGGCCTCAGCCTCCTGTGCGCTCACTCCGCATGACACCGCAACAAACAGTGCCAGCGCAAAAACTCTTGTGCATTTCATATACCGTACATGATTTTAAGTCCAACAATCTCAATTTTGAGATAGCACAAAGGTAATAATTTATTTCAAACAGACAAAGCCGCAGGCCATACTTTTTCTTCATCAAAAACACCACGGCCCAGCCCCCTTCGCAAACGCCCTCCCACACCCCTCTCCACCTCATCCTTTCCCTCCTCCGAAACCATCCCCGCCCCCGCCTTACCTCCAAATCTAAATCAAGGTTAAAAACACGTACTCTCGAGCCAGCAGCAGGCCAGCCCCACCGAACCCCCTCCCTATCCTCACCCCACCCTCCACCTCCTTAGCCGGACGCAACTTTCCCCGCTCCACATTTCCCGTCTCGGCTTTTATTCCTACCTTTGCCCCGCTTACTCAAACACTTGGTTGTTCATCAATATGAAATGGCAGTTAGGCATATAGCTCCACACAACGGATAGCACACTCCTTACGCTATCCGGCAACAGGCGGACTTATCACATTAAGGCTGCCCCCCGTTGCCTTGCCTTTACCCCTTAATTAAACACTATAAAGTTGCCGTGCTGCCCGTTGGCGGCATGGCGCATCACACATCATATTGACTTGAACAAATGGACTATACATACAAGAAAATTTGGCTCATCTCCTTGCCTGTCATGATGAGCATCCTCATCGAGCAACTCATAAACATCACCGATGCCCTCTTCTTAGGCCACGTGGGCGACGTCGAACTGGGCGCGTCAGCCCTTGCCGGGATATGCTACTTGGCACTCTACATGCTTGGATTCGGCTTCAGCGTGGGCTTGCAGGTAGTCATCGCCCGCCGCAACGGCGAACAGCGTTACGCGGAGACAGGCACAGCCCTCTTCCCTGGGCTTGCCTTCCTCCTGACGCTGGCATTGCTCCTCTGCCTGCTCACCAAAACCCTCTTACCCCTCCTGCTGCGGCGGCTGATGACCTCGCCCGACGTCTGCCGTGCCGTCATCAGCTACTTGGACTGGCGCATCTACGGCCTCCTCTTCTCCTTCCCGTTCCTTGCCCTGCGCTCATTCCTCGTCGGCATCACACGCACGAAAGCCCTCAACATGGCGGCACTCACCGCCGTACTGGTCAACATCCCCATGAACTGGCTGCTGATATTCGGCCTCGGCATGGGCATCTCCGGCGCGGCCGTCGCCTCATCATTCGCCGAACTATGCTCACTCGCCGTATTGACCCTCCACACCTCCCGGCACATCGGCATCCGGAACTACGGCCTGCGTCCCACCTTCGACTTCAAGATACTGAAAGAGGTCTTCGCCCTCTCCGGATGGACCATGCTCCAATCCTTCATGAGCGTCGCCCTGTGGTTCCTCTTCTTCTTGGCCATCGAGCGTCTGGGCGAAACCGCGCTTGCCGCCTCCAACATCATAAGGAGCATATCCGCCCTCTTCTCCGTCATAGTCAATGCGTTGGCAGCCGTCACAGGCTCTTTGGTGAGCAACCTCATCGGTGCAGGCAGCCCCTCTCTCTTCTTCCCCCTCTGCCGCAGGGTCATCCGGCTTGGCTACGCCTTAGGTCTCCCGCTGCTGCTCCTCCACCGCACCGTCATCGGGGCATACACCTCAAACCCCGCCGTCATTCAGGCCGCATCCCTCCCCTTCGTAGTCATGCTGATAAACTACCTCTTCGCACTGCCCGGCTACGTCTATCTGAATGCCGTGACAGGCACGGGGGCCACGCGCACCGTATTCCTCTTTCAGGTGACCACAGCCCTCGCCTACCTGCTCTGCCTGTGGGGATTAAGTCACTGCCATGTCCCCCTTGCGGCCTACTGGGCAGTAGAATATCTCTTCGTGATACTCCTCGGCGTACAGTCCGTCATCTATCTGAAACTCAAACGCTACTGACCCCGGACATTATGGCCTCCATAACCCATCCCCTCCATTGCGGCACGCACACCCACCATCTGCCCCGCGCAACAAAAGCCCGGGACAGCCCCTCCCCTCCGCACACCCTCTCGGTTAATCAAGGTTAAAAATACGTACTCTCGAGCCAGCTGCAGGCCAGCCCCACCGAACCCCCTCCCTATCCTCACCCCACCCCTCAGCCTCCTGAATGCTAATTGAGGTTAAAAAATCGTACTCTCGACGGAACACCGACGGACACCCTACGGAGCATCTCCCCAACCCTTCCCCCGCACACACATAAAAATCTCACCCGCCTCTTGCCGCACTCGCCGCAATTCACTACCTTTGTGCTGACACAGGATAGCACACCATTGCGCAGCCCGGCCGGACGCCATGCCGCGTCCCCCTCTGCACTCGGCCTCCGCCATCCCCGTAAATAACCTATTAAACACCCATCGCTATGGAAAAACGTATCATACCGCCCTCGGAACTCATCATCAACTCCGACGGCTCCATCTTCCACCTCCACATCCGCCCCGACCAGATTGCCACAACAGTACTGCTCGTCGGCGACCCCGCACGCGTCACAATGGTAGCACGCCACTTCGACTCCATCGAGTGCGAAGTGCAGAGCCGCGAGTTCCACACCGTCACAGGCACATTCCGAGGCAAGCGCATCTCTTGCGTCTCCCACGGCATCGGCCCTGACAACATCGACATAGTTGCCACGGAGCTCGACGCGCTGGTCAACATCGACTTCGCCTCCCGCACGGTAAAGGACACCCACACCACCCTCACCCTCGTGCGTGTCGGCACATCGGGCGGCTTGCAGGACTTCTGCCCCGTCGGCTCATACGTCGTATCCCGCCGCTCCATGGGCTTCGACGGCGTACTGAACTACTACGACATACCCGACGGCGTACTGAACCTCGACATCGAACAGGCCTTCCGCGCACACACGCAGTGGAACCCCCGCCTTGCCGCGCCATACGTTGTCAATGCCGACCCCGGACTTGTCGAACGCATAGGTCATGACATGATTAAAGGCATAACCATCTCTGCCCCCGGCTTCTACGGCCCGCAGGGACGCTACGTCCGCGCCCTCCCTGCCGACCCGCACCTGAATGAAAAGATTATGTCGTTCGACTGGCATGGTGAACGGATTACAAACTACGAGATGGAGAGTTCCATGCTTGCAGGTATGGCCCATCTGCTGGGACACCGCGCAATGACCGTCTGCGCCATCATCGCCGGCCGTATCTCCCACAACATGAACACAAACTACAAAGGCACAGTCGAAGGGCTCATAGAAACCGTCCTCGACCGCCTTTAACCCCCTGCAAACAAAAATCCCTCCCGCATTGCCTCTTACAATGCAGGAGGGATTTATCTCTTTCGGCAACCCGCCCCATTTCGCCGCCAAGTCCGTGCCCGGCTCTCTTCTATCGTCAGACACTTCACGCCCTGAAGCCCCCTTCCGCCGGACATGGCTGCCGCCCAATCCTCCGTTTCCGGGTCAAACCCTTTCTATAAGCACCACGGCGTATGCCGCCATACCATCCCCTCTCCCCACAAAGCCCATGCGCTCAGTCGTGGTAGCCTTGATGCTGATACACTCCTCGTCCGCAGACATGCACTCCGCGAGCGCCCTCTTCATCTCCGGGATGTACGGGTTTATCTTCGGCTTTTCTGCACAGACGGTAGAGTCCACGTTGACTATCTTGTACCCCTTCTCCCTTATAAGCTCCACCGTCTTGCGCAGCAGTATCTTGCTGTCTATGTTCTCATACTCCGCTGCCGTGTCCGGGAAATGGTATCCTATGTCGCGCATGTTCGCTGCGCCGAGCAGGGCGTCGCATATCGCGTGTATCAGTACATCCGCGTCCGAATGTCCCAGCAGGCCGAACCCGCACTCTATCTCTATCCCCCCAAGCCACAACGGCCTGCCATGCACTATGCGGTGCACGTCATAACCCATGCCTACCCTGATGTTCATATCCGTATCGTTTAATGCCTGTAAACAAAAGGGTGATGCGGCGCAAATGCTGCCGTACCACCCGTATAATTAACTATTAATCACTCATGGACAATCTTTATATCCCGATGTCCTCCCCCGTACATTTACTCCCTGTCCGCCAATGCTTTCAAGCCGTCGATGTCAAAGCCGAGAGAGAAACGGAGCGTCTGGTCAAGAGGATTGCTCTGTGCGAGACTTATGACATAGCCCACATCGAGTTTGAACGCAGACAACTTGAAGCCCGCACCGACTGTGAAGTACTTACGGTTACCCTTGTCGTATGACTCGTTGTAATAACCCACACGGCCGAAGAACTGTTCGTTGTACGCATATTCGAGACCCACAGCCCAGTTTATCTCCTTCATCTCCTCAGCGAAACCGCCCGGCGCGTCGCAAAATGACATCCCTATGCCCTGCAATGAGGATATATTGTTATACTGCTCGTTGCTCATGGTCCATGTCTCGGGATTGTTCTCGTCAAAACCCTCTGCAAACCTTGACTGTATTGTCGGGACAAGATACTTGTTCACCTCCGCGCTTATCATGAGGCGGTTATAGTCATCGAACGGGATGAAATAGCCCAGACCGAATTTCAGGTTGGTTGGGAGGAAGTTGCTGTTCTCGCCCTTGTCGTATGATATTTTCGTTCCGATGTTGGAAAGGTTAAAGCCCAATGTGAACTTTGACTCTCCAGTCGCTATGTCTATCGGCAACTGATAGAAGCCGTTGATGTCGGCCGTAAATCCGTAACCGGTATAGTAGTTCTCGTCTGTCCTCGCGCTGAGGTCGGACGCTATGAAGCGCAGTACGACACCCATAGAGAAATTCTCCGTAAGCAGACGTGAATACCCGAGGTCGAATGTCATCTCATACGGGTTCACTCCATACGGTATAGACTCAGGGGCTTCCCTCAGCACCACCTCTCCGAGAGAGAAATAGCGCAGCGAAGCACTGACCGTACCTGCCATGTCGCTTATCTTGTAATACCCGGAAAGGTAACCGAGATATATGTCATCCACGCCTAGACTGCGCAGCCACGGAGTGAAAGAGAACGCAAACCCGGCACTGCTCTTGGCCTGTGCGTATTTCGAGGAGTTCCAATATTGGGCATGCTCATCCGGATTAGTCGCCACGCCGACATCACCCATACCGCCGCCCACTGCATCAGGAGCAATGTTCAGGGCAGGAACAGCCGTCTGTATGACATTATAAGAACCCTCTTGTGCGGACATGAACAGTGACACGCCTGACACAATTACAACCAACAAGATTTTTTTCATAAACTGATTATAAATTACAAGTATTAATATTCAATATAATTTACATTCCCCCAACCACAAGTACACAGTTTTCCTCTCTCCGGCATATAGACCAACAACAATTCCTCTACCGGTACAAATATAGTCAACTATATCCGAATTATAAACGTTGCACACTTGTTTTTTATTGTGCACGGACAATTAATTTCACAGTACGCCAGGACTTGATGCCGTTCGCGTCTTCAAAAACCACCTTCGCTAGATATATCCCGTCCCCGGCCGTGAGGCCTCCCGCCGATTGCATGTTCCACGGAATAACGGTCTGGCTGCTGCCGTCCGTTATTAATGTCCGCCCCGATGTCCACATCATCCTGCCCGCAAGGTCATAGACTGACACTGTGACTGTCACCGGTGTCTGTGGCCTGTCATGCACGCATACGAAATTGGCATCTGTCGAAACAGGATTAGGATAAACATATACGTCATACAGCTCTGGAGCATATTCATGGTCAACTTCAAACTCCACCTCTGCCGAAGACGAGTTGTTCTGTATGTCCCACACTCTGAAAAACAGTTTATGCTTGCCGTCCGCAAGCCCGGAAAGCTGATACCTTATCGTGCCTCTTTTATAGTCTCCTATCTCCGACTCGAAATAATGGTTAAGAACATACTGCTGCTTCGGGTCGTCATCTATTATCATCACAATGTCATGCCCTATGCCTGACCCCACGGTATTTATGCCCGAATCGTCGCTTACATTGGCCACAAAGAGCGGCGAACTGTTGACCTTACCGCCGTTCTGGAACTGGGGGGAGTTGAGGTACAGGCTTATCTCCGGGCCTTGGTTCTCGTATTCAGCACCCTCAGCCTCACCTCCTACACAGATGTCCGAATATGAGCCGTTGGCCTCGTAGTTGTTATCCTCATCTACGGCGTAAACCACTATCTTGCCCAACCCATAGTTATACCGTATATCTTTCGGCATCTGGAATTGTATGGAGAACTGGCCCTCCTTGACCTCTGCCTTGCCCGAAAACAGCAGACTTGACCTGTATCTGAATGTGAACGGCGAAGACCCCGCGTCATTGCACAGTGTTGTCACCCTGCTCTCCTTGTCATACACCGAAACATGCGCATAGCCGTTGAACGACGGGTCATAATCGCCGCCGTACTCATTCATGCTGCCGCTCAATGTCACTATGCCAAGAGCACCTATTGTGTCTTTGCGCGACACGTCTATCGGCAACCCGTTGATGCTGTCTATGGAAACTTTGTGCGAATACGGTACGGCAAGGCGTACCGCAGGGTCACCCAGGTATATGAAGCTCATCCTGTTCCCGTCACCGATAAGTGCGTTTTTTGCACGCCGCACTGCCTCGCCAAGGGGTATCGTGACTCCCTCTTCGTCCCGTGTAAGCATGTTGCGCATCAGCTGTAAGTTGATATTCTCATTCGGGCCGGCATATACTGTACGCGATGTGGAAAGAAGCCCCATCGCGCCTCCGTTCGGATTCGTCATCAATGCCTCGCCGCCCGAATTGACATAATCGTCAAATCGGGAGAAACCGCATGTGGCTGTCACCCAAAACGGCAGGCACTCGTTATACATGCCCGTTATATCCTCCATTGAAAGTATGCGCTCGTTCGCCCACCCTTCATAACTGCCATGACCCATGTAGTTTATCATGGCTATGCCGAACCTTATGTAATCGTCAAACTCCCGTTTGGCCACTGGATACGACTCTCCCGATGCCGATACTTCCTGCAAATATGCGTCGAGGAATATTTTCCTTACCGTAATGTCCGGATACATGGCCTGCGCAAGGTTGGCCACTGTGTCCGCACTCTCCATATGCTGGTTGCCGTCGCCGTCATCAGCCACGAACAGTATCTGGTTCTTCCATTCGCCCACCTTTTCGTTGTTCAGATAACTCAGTATCTTATCCACCGCGCTCCGGGCTTGGTCCGCAGTACTCGCAGGTATCCTCCCCACGCTTATATCCATCTGCTCCATCTCAATGGCGCTTCCCTCGTTGTCATCCAACAGAGCGAAATAATCATCCGTAGTATATGAGGCAGTCTCTGACAGCGAATTGTCCGACTGGTATGTCAGAAGCCTGAATATATCGTCCGACCCGTTTCTGTCCTTGGTTATCTTCCTGTTGTCAAAGCATCCGTCCCCGAACAGGATAAGGTACTTCGGTGCGTCCCCCTCCCCCTCTGCCCTGTCGTAGAACATCTTCATGAACCTGCGGTAGGCGGTCGCGTCCGGCGTGCCTGAAGAAAATTCGTTATACACCGTCTCCGCATCCGTCACCACTACATTCATGCCGTCATAGTTGCTGTGCCACTCCGCCAGACGGTTGGCCTCCGTGATAAAGTCCCTATGCGATATTATCACCATGTCCGTCTGTCCGATGCCGTGCAGGTTTTGGTTTGGAACACGTCCTGCTACCTCCGGTGTCATGAAGTTGTCTGACGACGGTGATACCGCTACAAATTCTCGAAGCGAAGAGACATCTGCCGTGAAACTGGCGGTAGACGATGACCTGTCTGCCGCCATTAGCTTCACGTCCGTCTTGTCCGTTATGTCCCATATTTGCACATCGTCCGGTGCTCCGCTGAGGCGGAATGTCACGCCTGCCTCATCTTCTCCCAAATAATCTGTCGTTCTGAACAGCAACGGGCTGCCGTCGCTTTTCACCAATCTCCGCCGCAGGTTGAGCTCGAAGTAGTTGAGATATGCCGTACCCGTTGATGAACTGTATGTCAGTGTGACGGGGAGCGTGTTTCCTCCCGTCGGAGTAAATGTGTATGTCCCCGTCGCTATTTTCCCGTCGACTGACATATCGCTCACTGGTTTGGCCGGAATGGCAAGCCGCCCGATATTACTGCCGTTCACATTGGCAGATATATATGTCTCTGAGGAATATATGCCCACCACGTCAAGCACCATTGTGGCCTCCTCCGCTATGATATTTGGTATCGGCAGAGAGAAACTATACGAAAGCCGTGGGCTGTTGAACTCTTCGCCCCAGAATATCTTGCCCGAGTTTATCAGCGAAATAGAGTCCCTCTCGTGTACATAATAATCTGTGAATGAGTTCACAGTAACCGCTCCTGCCACTTCCTCTCGTCCCGCTTCTCTGACATGCCTGCCCTCCGAATTCCCTGATGTGACGAAGTAATACCCGTAATCAGAATACACGTTCCGCGTATGTGCATACAGCCCTGTGGCATTGTTGTACTTCCACGCCACCGGCCCTTGCGCATAGAACAGTATATAGTCGCCGCTGCCGAACACACCGTCGTTACCTTTATTCATGTAGATGGACACCTCCGGCAAATCGTCCGTATATGGCTCTGAAAACCTCTCCGGCAGCATCGCGCCCCCATAGCCGTGCACCCTCACATTGGCAGGCGACGGTATCCCCATCTCCACAAGCTGTTCGTATGTGAGTTTATAGATGCCCGTCTCGCCTATGCGCATTTTCACCCACTCCCCGGTTGCCAACGCCGAAGTCTCCGCATATCTCCCCGCCCTGTCCTCCGCAGCGGCTGCGCTTCTCTTCGCGGTTGCGTCACTGCACACTATGTCCACTGCGGTCAGCTTCCTCAGCTTCCCGCCTACACGTATGAACGGACACAGGCGCAGATAATATTTAGTCTGTGCCTTATCCGTCGCCACCACCGCACTCCACTGCGGCACAGTGCCGTACGCCATGCCTGCACGGCTAACTATCTCCTCCTCTTCCGGAGAAAGTGCAGCATGACGGATGTTCGTCACCTCGGTTGCCGCCGAGGCCGTCTCTTTCATAAGCACCGGAACGCCTGTCCAGTCAGGATATATGCCGTCGCCGAGATAAATGGAGCGCACCGTATGTGCAGAGTCGCGCCACTCTCTCACCCCGCCCCATTCGAGCTTGCAGCAGTATGTCTCGGCGTATGCGGCACACGCGCAAAGCACTACCACAACCGACGCTATTATTATCCTCTTTCTCATGACTCCAATCATTTATTTCACTCGGAAATCGAACATCTTCCGCTCTCCGATAAACCCTTCAAGCCTGTCGTCAATGTCGACTCTCCCCACCCCTGATGGAGTGCCGGTATATATCAGGTCTCCTATTTTCAAGGTGAAAAACCTGCTCACGTATGCTATTATCCTGTCCACGGAGAATATCATCTCCCGCGTCGATGCCGACTGCACAGTCTCCCCGTTCTTGCGCAGCGAGAAATGTATGTCGTTGATGTCCAGCCCCTCCAGCCCTATGAAATCGCTTATGACCGCCGAGTTGTCAAAACCCTTGGCTATCTCCCACGGTGCGCCGGCCGCCTTTTGGCGTATCTGCAAGTCCCTCGCCGTAAAGTCCACTCCGAGTGCTATCTCGCTATAATACCTGTGGGCGAACCGCTCCGCTATGTTCTTCCCCAACCTGTTGATGCGCACCACCACCTCTGTCTCATACTCCACTCTGTCGGAAAATTTAGGTATGAAAAACGGCTTGTTCTCCCTGAGCAGTGCCGAGTCGGGTTTCATGAAAACCGTCGGCTCTGTTATCTCGAAGTCACGCTGCATCTCCGCGTTGTGCAGCGGGTAGTTCCATCCTATGCAGATTATCTTCATGGCTCCGTGTCGGTTTGTCTCCTCTGTGACTCTATCTCCTGCTCTTCCCGCAGTCGGTTGAACATCACGGCAAGGTGCGCATACAGCGACGTGTTCTGCACCACTATGTTCTCCGGCACCCGTATCCTGAACGGCGTGAAGTTCCATATCGCCTTTATGCCGCCCGCCACCATCCTGTCGGCCGTGCTCTGGGCCACCTCCACCGGCACTGTCAACACACCTATCTTCACGCCCGTTTGCCCCCTTATCTCCTCAAACTTGTCAAGATGCTGTATCGGTATATGGTTTATGTACGTCCCCACGAGTTCATATTTCACGTCAAAAGCGGCCACAAGATCCAGCCCGTACTGTTTCAGTCCCCCGTCGTGCAGGAGCGACGAACCGAGGCTTCCCGCCCCGAAAAGAAACGCGCTGTGCCTGTTTGAGAAACCCAAGAACTCGTCCAACGCCCTGATAAGCCCCTCTATCTCATACCCCACCCTCGTCTTGCCGGACAGTGTGACGAACGAAAAATCCTTTGCCACCACCGATGCGTCTATACCTATCTTCTGCGCGAACTGCGTGGACGAGATGTGCGTCTCTCCGCTCTGGCGCGCCAGCTTCGCATACGCAAGATACCACGGCAGTCGGCGCAACGTCGGCTCTGGCACTTTCACAAATATATTAGGCATATTCTTTATCTAACTCCTTGTCATTCTCTTCTGTCGGCCGCATCCCCGTCACTCCCGTTCCTCTTTCACCCGCGTCGTCAGACGCAAAGACAGTGAAAATCGAGAGCAGTACATATGATGCAAAACTGGTGTTTTGCATTGCATTCTATTGTACAGCAGCATGACATGTGCCTTGGCACAATGGCAGGATACTGTACAATAGAATGCGATACCGACGGCAGTCCGGCATATGTACTGCCGAGATGCATCCTGTCTTGTACCAGCAGGTACAAAGATAGAAAAATTATTCCGTCTGCTCAATTATTTCACGTATATTTGCACGGAAAAAATCAGAAACCGATACAAGCATGAAAACCAACGACTGGAAAGAGCGTCTCAACATTGTATATTCCACCAACCCCGATTTCGTCTACGAGACAGACAAAGCCGAGGAGCAGGAGACACTGCCGCCATTCCGGCAAAACCTCAAAGTGCAGCTTGACAAGCGCAACCGCGCAGGCAAAAAGGTTACTCTCGTCACAGGTTTCGTCGGCAGCGATGACGATCTCAAAACGCTGGGCAAGACCTTGAAAACCAAGTGCGGAGTGGGCGGCAGCGCAAAGGACGGCGAGATTGTCATTCAGGGCGACTGGCGCGAAAAAGTCGGTGCGCTCCTGCGCAGCATGGGCTACAAATGTAAGATAGTCATGTAGTCCCGCACCATCCCACTCTCCAAAATAGGCATTCTCCATACAATGCCCACTCCTGTTGCACAACCTCTGCAGTTCATAACCCTCTGATATACATACAATTCAGCCACCTCCTCGCTACCTTCTCCCTAACCTCCCGCTACCCTCAACCAAGCGGTTCGCTCTTCTTGTTCAATCTTCTGTCAATACTCTTCAAATCCCGCCACTCATCTCGCCGTTACTCTTTTTAACCATTTTCCGAACAGTCCGCCATCTCCGCTCCCCTCTCACACCTCACGCCTGTCGTTCCTCCGTCCCGTCTTCGCCACCTACTCTCTTCCCAACTACTTTCTTTGTCATTATCAGCACTTTATCCCCATCATTCAGTGTCGTGCCGAACAGATATACCTCGCCCCCGTCTTTCACCCCGAGCCTCTTGCGCAAAGCCTCTGCGGCCATAGGGAAGTTACGCACGGCGACATTGGCCGCCTCCGCAGCCCTCTTCACCTCCGCCATCCCGCTCTTCGAGAACGGCACTACTCTCTCCACCGAGAAAACCCTCCCCGGGAAACCCTCCACCGCCCTCTCCGATGTGAACAGGTGACTGTTCGGGTGCAGCTTTTCCACCTGATACTCAGCGCACACCGCGCCGAACACACCCGCTTTCATTATCGCGCTGTCCGGCTCATAGAGATACCGCTTCACACTCTCCGCCATGCGCGTTACCCCTGCGCACCTATCTCCCGGCTCTACGGAGAAACGGCTCATCCTCCCGTCTGCGCCGAAGTTCACACACTCTATGCCGCACTCCCCCGCACACCCCCTGCGCAGATGCAGCAGCAGCTCCTTGCATTCGTTCTGCACCGAGACCACATACACCCTCTGCACCCGCTCCAACTGCCTAACGGCCAACGATATGTCCAGCATCGGCGACAGCTTGACCAGCACATCCTGTGCCACCTCCAAAAGCCTCTCCCTCAGTGCCGACACGTCCGGCGAACAGTCGCTCACGCTCACAACCTTGTGCCCGTTCTCGTCCCTCCGCGCCGGGTCGAGGTACACGACATCCGCACTGTCCCTCCCCGCCTGCGCGAGCCACTCCTCGGCACTCATGTTCCGCACACTCACCTCACGCCCGAGCACATCGAAATTGTGCTCCGCGATAGCGCAAAGCTCCCTGTCCCGCTCCACATACACCGCGCTCCACGCTCCGGCCGACATAAAGAAGCAGTCCACCCCCCATGCCGCCCGTCAGGTCCACGAACCTGAACCTCCGCCCGCATGCCATCTGTCCCGCAATCTCCGCCTTAAACTCCGCCGTCCTCTGGCTTGAACACTGCTCCACCGACAGCTGCCTCGGGTACACCACCCCGCCGTTCTCCGCCCACAGCGGCACCTTCTTCCTCATCGTCTGCCGTGCGGCAATCTGGCGCAACGCCCACTGCACGTCCACCCCCGCAGGAGCCTTCCTCAGTGCCAGTGCCCGCACATCCTCCCCCTCATGCTCCTCTATATACTTGGCTGTCAATTCATCAAAAAACATATTCAAACCCCGGTTAATAAAATCCATTCGGGATATAAAGATAAGCGAATTTCGTGTCATGGCAAAATCCGCACACCCTCAAATAATGCCCCATCCCCTCCTCTGTAAATTAAGGTTAAAAAGACGTACTCTCGACGAAGCAGCACCGAAGCCCCTCCGAAGCCCCACCCTATCCTCAAGCCACCCCCTCCCAACCCCAAATGCAAATCAAGGTTAAAAACACGTACTCTCGACGGAACGGCTACGGACACCCTACGGAGCATCTCCCAGCCCTCTCCCCCTCCCTGCCGCCCTCTCACGCGCACAAAACCGTACAAAACAGCCACACAACCCGAATTTTATCCTTATCTTTGCCCCGCCAAAACGCCGGCGCACTGGGACACACCTGCGGCATCGGCACAACCGCGCATATAGGCAAACACAAAAACGGCAACAAACTGAACGACAGAATGAAACACAAGATACACCTCCTCTCCGAGGAGCAGTACCTCAAAATCCTCCACTGGCGCGAACGCCACATAAAGGAGCGCAACTTCATCCTCATACTCGCCTTCGTCACAGGCGTAGGCTGCGCCATAGCGGCCTACCTGCTGAAGAGCGCGATACACCTCGTGCAGAACTTCGTCACATCCATGATAGACATCGACGAAGTCAACTTCTGGTATCTCGCATTCCCCGCCATCGGCATAGCGCTCGCATCCATGTACGTGCGCTACATCGTAAAGGACGACATATCCCACGGCGTAACCAAGATACTCTACGCCATCTCCCAGCACAAGGCCATAATAAAGCTACATAACTGTTGGAGCTCCATCGTCGCCTCCTCCATCACCATCGGCTTCGGAGGCTCCGTCGGTGCCGAGGCCCCCATCGTGCTCACAGGCTCGGCCATAGGCTCGAACCTCGGACAGGCATTCAAGCTCGACCAGAAGACACTCATGCTCCTCGTAGGCTGCGGAGCGGCCGGAGCCATAGGCGGCATCTTCAAAGCCCCCATCGCCGGCGTGACATTCGTCATGGAAGTGCTCCTCCTCGACCTGACCATGACATCAATCGTCCCACTGCTCATCGCATCCGTCACCGCCACCGCATTCTCATACCTCATGATGGGCGACGAAGTGATGTTCCACTTCGACTCCTACGCCCCCTTCTCCCTCGACCGCGTCCCCTACATCATCATACTTGGCATCGCATCCGGACTCGTATCCCTATACTTCACCCGCGGCATGAACGCCCTCGAAAGCATGTTCCGCCGCATCAGGAAGCCCTACCAGAAGATACTCGTAGGCGGCACGATGCTCGGCCTCCTCATATTCCTCTTCCCCCCCCTCTACGGCGAAGGATACGACACCATCTCCGCCCTCCTCTCCGGCGAGAGCGACTCGCTCTTCAACCAGTCGCTACTCTACCAGTACCGCACGCAGACTTGGGCCATACTCACCTACCTCCCCCTCATAGTCTTCTTCAAGATATTCGCCTCCACGGCCACCAACGGCGCGGGCGGCACGGGCGGTATCTTCGCCCCGAGCCTCTTTGTCGGCTGCATCACGGGCTTCGTCGTCGCCGAGGTGCTCAACCTCCTCGGCGTCTTCATCCCCTACCAGAACTTCGCCTTCGCAGGCATGGCCGGGCTAATGTCAGCCGTCATGCACGCCCCCCTCACAGGCACATTCCTCATAGCCGAACTCACCGGCGGCTACGACCTCTTCATGACCCTCATGATAACCTCAGTCGTGGCCTACCTCACCATCATAGTCTTCGAGCCACACAGCCTCTACGCCATGCGCCTTGCCAAGAAGGGCGAGCTGCTCACCCACCACAAGGACCGCGCCGTCCTCACGCTCATGAAGATGGACAACGTCATAGAGACCGACCTCCAGACCGTCAACCCAAAAATGACACTCGGCGAGATGGTCAAGGTCATAGCCCGCAGCAACCGCAACATATTCCCCGTCGTAAGCCCCGACACAGGCCGCCTCCTCGGCATCCTCTCCCTCGACGAGGTACGCAACATCATGTTCCGCCCCGAACTCTACAACCGCTTCACCGTACAGCAGCTCATGGTCTCCCCCCCTGCAAAAATCCTCTCCGACATGCCAATGGAGAAAGTCATGGACATCTTCGAGAACACCGGCGCGTGGAACCTCCCCGTCGTCGACAACGCCCGCGACGAACGCTACGTAGGCTTCGTCTCCAAATCCAAGATATTCAACACATACCGCCACGTCCTCGTCCACTTCTCCGAAGAGTGACACAGGCAAACCAAACAGAGCCGCCCGGCCATGGCTTCAAATGCCATAGCCGGGCGGCTCTGCTCTCATAGCACATTCCCGTTTTCCCTATCCTTTATGCAACCACTATTTCATCACATTTTCCCTACTTCCCCAATGGTTATTCGCCAAAATCCGCAGCCAACTTTCAGCAAGGCTCAAGCAACCCTCAGGCTACCCACTCGCACAGTCCATCCACTCCACACGTACCGATATACATTATAGCCACATCACATGCTCCTCCCGGCCCCCGTAAAGCAACCCTCCGTCTCACATCACTCCCTCTTCCGGTAACTCAACACCGCCCACGTCCCCAGCACAGCGTCTATCGCCACAAGAGCCCACAGCTGCGTCTGCAAGTCCGCCAGCATACCCCCTTTCAGGTACACCATCCTCATCATCTCGATATAATACCTCGGAGGGTTAATCACCGTCATATACTGCGCCCAGTCTGGCATCGACCGCAACGGCGTAAGCAATCCGCTCATCAGCATGAATATCAGCATGAAAAAGAACATCACGAACATCGCCTGCTGCATAGTGTCCGAATAGTTCGACACTATCAGACCGAACCCCGACACCGCCAGTATGAACAGCACCGAGAACAGATATATTATCCCCACATTCCCCTGCGGCGCAAGCCCGTACACCAGCCACGCAAGCAGCATGCACACCGACAGCACCAGCAGCCCCATAACCCAGTACGGTATCAGCTTGGCAAATATGAACGTGAACTTTGACACAGGCGTGATGTTTATCTGCTCTATCGTCCCCTTCTCCTTCTCCCCCACTATGTTCAGAGCTGGCAGAAAACCGCCCAGCAGTAGTAGCACTATCACCATCAGCGCGGGTATCATGAACATCTTATAGTCAAGATAAGGGTTATACCTGTTCTGCGTCACAATCTCTATCTTGGGCGCAGCCGCCGCTCCTCCCTGCCCGACCGCGCCTCCGAGGGTCTCGCGGGAAAACTCATTGCACAATGCGCCTAAGTAGTTCGCTCCCAATGCCCCCTTCATATCGTTCACCGCGTTTATCGACACCTGCACGGGCGCACTCCCCTCCGTAGTTAGCCGCCTGTCGAAGTCAGCTGGTATCTCCACTATGGCATCCGTCTTCGCATACTCCAGTGCGGTTAGAGCCTCCTCATAGTCATGCTCCACGCCGTTGAGTATGAAGTACTCAGATGTCTCAATCTTCCTTATCAGCCTCTCCGCCGCCCCGCCGCTGTCGTGGTTCACCACTGTAACGCCTATGTTCTTTATATCCATGGTCATTATCCACGGTATTACCAGCATAATCAGCACCGGAAACGCCAGCACCAGCTTGGGCAGGAACGGGTTTCGGAAAAACTGCTTGAACTCTTTCTCCAGCAAATATCTCAGCGTCATTCCAGTCTGTATTTGAAGTTTTTCAGGCTCGCCGCTATCAGCACCACAGCCATCACAGTCAATATCAATGTCTCCTTTGCGACATACATCGCCGGCAGCCCCTCTATCATAAGCTTCTTGACCCCCGTAATGAACCATGACGGCGGCAGTATCTTCGACAGCCATTGGAAGAACAGCGGCATGCTCTCCACCGGAAATATCATACCCGAGAAGAACATCGACGGCACCATCAGCACCATCCCAGACCCCAGCATCGCCGCCATCTGCGACTCCACCTTCGTGGAAATCAACAGCCCCAGTGACAGGGCCACTATGATATACAGCAGTGCCAGCACGCACAGCGCGCCGAAGCTACCCGCCATCGGTACATCCAGCACCGTCACCGACAGCAGTACTATCATCAGGAAGTCAATAAACGACAGCACCAAATATGGCACCATCTTCGATATGATTATCATGATTGGCCGCATCGGCGACACAAGCAGCAGCTCCATTGTCCCCTGCTCCTTCTCCCTCACTATCGACACCGAAGTCATCATCGCGCATATCAGTATGATAATAAGCCCCATCACCCCCGGCACAAAGCCGTATGAGCTCTTCATCTGCGGGTTATAAAGCATCCTTATGTCAGGCACTATCCCCGCCTTCATCTCCTGCTGCCCGTCCGTCAGGCTGTTGCTTATTATGTTCGTGGCGTACATGACCATCGTAGTCGCTGTATTCGTATTCGTCGCGTCGGCTATAAGCTGTATCTCCGTCCCCTCCACCGTGTAAACTTCGTCAAAGCCTCCGCCGAATGCCAGAATCATGTCCGCCGACCCGTCCCTGAATGCCATGTCCACATCCTTGTCCGACGTGAGCATTCCCGTCACGGTAAAATACTCGCTCGCGTCCATGCGCTCCACTATCCTCCTCACCTGCTCGTCATAGTGCGGCGCAAGCACTGCCACATTCACATTACGTATCTCCGACGACAGCGCAAAACCGAACAGTATAATCTGCACCACTGGCATCGCCAGTACTATCAGCATCGTCCTCTTGTCCCGCACCACGTGCCGGAACTCCTTCTTCACGAACGCGGCGAACACTCCCTTTCCGCCCGTTCGCCCCGCGCTTTCGCCTCCCTGCACCTTAACTCTTTGCCTCATATCTCACTCTCCCCTCTTGGCCTCTCTGGCCAGTTTGTAAAACACCTCGTCCATGCTCCCCACGCCGAACTGCCTTTTCAGTCCGCCGGGGCTGTCCAGTGCGTCTATACGCCCGTCCACCATTATCGACACCCTGTCGCAATACTCCGCCTCATCCATATAGTGCGTCGTGACAAACACCGTTATCCCCCTGTCCGCCGCCTCGTATATCATCTCCCAAAACTGCCGCCGCGCCCTCGGGTCTACTCCTCCCGTCGGCTCATCGAGAAACACCACTTTCGGCTCGTGGAATATCGCCACCGAAAAAGCCAGCTTCTGTTTCCACCCGAGTGGCAGACGCTTCACCGGCGTATTCTTCTCCCCGTAGATGCCCAGCCGCCTCAGCATATCGTCCGTTTTCTGTGCCATCTCCCTCTCCGCCACTCCGTATATCCCGCCGAATAGCCTTATGTTCTCCCACACTTGCAGGTCCTCATACAGCGAGAACTTCTGGCTCATGTATCCTATGTTCCTCTTCACCCTCTCCGGCTCGCGCACTATGTCGCACCCCGCCACCGTAGCTCTGCCCGCCGTCGGCTTGCTCAGTCCGCACAGCATGCGCATGGCGGTCGTCTTCCCCGCTCCGTTCGCGCCGAGAAAACCGAATATCTCGCCCTTCTTCACGTCGAACGTGATGTGGTCCACTGCCGTGAATGTCCCGAACATCTTCGTCAGACCCTCTGCCTCTATGACATGCTCCTCTCTCATCTCCTGCTCAGTTTCATGAAACAATCCTCCACCGTCGGCTCTATCCGCCTCACCTCCACATCCCCGTAGCCCTTTGCCGCAAGTGCCTCCGCCACTCGCCTCTCCGTCTCCGCACTCTCCTGCTTGGCCGTGATATGCACCTCGTTGCCGAATGCGTAGCACGCCTCCAGCTCCTCCATTCCCCGCAGGTCATTCAGCAGGCCCCCGCGCCTATCCGCCCGCACGGCATAGAGCGGTGCGCCGTATTGCGCCACTATCCCGCGCGGCGTGTCTATCCCTATGAAACGCCCCTCCATGATTAACGCTATCCTGTCGCACAGCGACGCCTCGTCCATATACGGCGTACTCACCACTATCGTTATCCCCTCCTCTTTGAGCCGCCCCAGCATCTGCCAGAACTCCTTGCGGCTCACCGGGTCTACGCCCGTCGTCGGCTCATCGAGGAAAAGCACTCTCGGCCGGTGTATCATGGCGCACGACAGCGCGAGTTTCTGCTTCATGCCGCCCGACAGCTTCCCCGCTTTCCTCTTCTTGAACGGCTCTATCTGCCTGTATATGTCCGCCACAAGGTCATAATTCTCCTCCACGGTCGTCCCGAACACCGAGGCGAAAAACTCCATGTTCTCCTCCACCGTCAAATCTTGGTAGAGCGAAAAACGCCCCGGCATATACCCCACGCACGCCCTTATGGCGTTATACTCCTTCACAACGTCATGCCCGGCCACCGTCGCGCTACCGCTGTCCGCCACCAGCAGCGTGGTCAGTATCCTGAACAGCGTGCTTTTTCCCGCGCCGTCCGGCCCTATGATGCCGAACAGCTCTCCCCGCTCCGCCTCGAAGCTAACCCCGCGCAGGGCCTCCACCTTGCCGTAGCTTTTGAATATCTCTCTTACTGAAACTTCCGTCATTCCCGAACTCCTTATTTCACAAATGCCGTTCCCCGTGCCAATGCCCTGACATGCACATTCCCGTTGCACATACATGCCAACCCTGTTCTCGTCGGCAGCACTCCGCCATACTCCCCGCCCGCAGGCACACTACTTCCTCTCCACTCACGTTATTCACAATACACATCACATTTCAAACCCCAATTCTCACCGGTCGGTCTTGTCATAACATAAACCACTGGTCATCAGACCATTTCTCCTACATGCAGCTACCTCGCCGCTATCCTCTCCCTACCCTCAACCAAGCAAGTCGGTATTCTTGTGCATTTATTCGCCATATTGTTTCAAATCTTACACCCCATCGTCCCCATGCCTGTTTTACACATCGCCCGCCATTCGGGGCAGCACACGTTCAGCTCTCCGCCGATACCGCGCAGGCTATGCTCCCCTCACAGCTTCACCTCTCCGTACATCCCTATCTTCACATAGCCGTCATTCTCTATCTCCACCTTCACCGCATACACTAAGTTGGCACGGTCATCCTTCGTCTGTATGCTCTTCGGTGTGAACTCGCTCTTCTCCGAAATCCACACTATCCGCCCCTCATACTTGCGCTCGCTGCCGCCTCCGAAGTCGGCCGTGACGCTCACCCTCTGCCCTATCTTCACATCTTTCAGTTGCTCCAGTGTGAAATACGCCCGCAGGTACATCCTCTTCACGTCGGCCACCTTGAACAGTGGCTTTCCCGTCACCGCAAGCTCTCCCGCCTGTGCATACTTCGACAGCACAACCCCGTCTATCGGCGATGTTATCTGGCATTTCGCCAACTGGTCGTCCACCTGTGCCACCTGTATGTCGAGAGCCGAACTCTGTGCGTCTATACCCGCAATATTGTTGCGCAACGACGATTCAGTTGCCGCCAGTTGGCTCTCCAACACCGCTATCGCCGACGTTACGTCGTCCAGCTGTTTCTGTGTCGCCGCGTTGGCTTTCAGCAGGTTCTCCACTCTGGTCTTCTCCGATTTCTGTTTGGCTATCTGCTCTTTGAGCGATGCCACCTGCTTCTCCACGTCGGGCCTGCCGCTGCGCACTGATGCCGCGCTTTTCAGCAGCTGCATCTTCTTCAGGTACAGCTGCACAGAGTCTATCTCACCAAGCCTCTCCCCGGCCGAGACGCTCCTGCCCTCCTCCGCGTCAAATGACAGTATCCGGCCCGATGCCTCGGCCGAGACGGTGACCTCCGTCGCCTCGAATGTCCCCGTTGCATCAAAATCCTTGTCGTCTCTCCCGCACCCAGCAAGGGCTATCACCGTGGCGGCACACACCGCCCATCTGCATAATACACTGTATTTCATGTCCATATAATATTTTGTCTTAGTCCGTTACTCCGATTGTATGCCCGCTCACTCCACGGTACTCTTCATCTCGTATATGTTTTTCAGCCACTCCAGCTCGTGCAGCGACTTCGCCATCCGCGCTTGGCTCTCGTTCATTATGTCTTTCAGCAGGTCATTGACCGAGATAGTGCCGTTCTCTAATTTCGCCTCCGACACTCTCCTTATCGACTCTCGCAGGGCAATTATCTCATCATCATCCTTCATCACCTTCTGCATCTGCTCTATTGCCCCGGCTATCTGGCTCTGCTGTAAAGTGTTATTGTACATGAATATCTCCCTCTGCATATCCACCTGCTCTTTGGCGAGGTCTATCTTGCGGCGGTTACCTTTCAGCGTATAGAAGCCGCTGATGTTCCACGAGAACTGCACGCCGACAATGCCGTTTAACCCCCATTTGTACTCCATCATATCTGCGAACATGTCAAGTCCGGGATAACCGTACCACCCTTGCGCGAACAGTCCGAACTTCGGGGTGACTGCCGTGTTGAGAGCCCTCCGCTGTGCGTCGAATTGCGCCGTCTGTGCGTCAAACAAGTCAAGCTCAGGCCTCCGCACCTCCGCACTGTAAAACGCCTCCCTGTCGTCCGGTCTCTCGAATGTAGCCCCTTCCCCCATCTCCGTTCCCGTCATCAGTGACAGCATCATCCTGTACGCTTTCAGCGAACTCTCTATCTGAGCCCTCCGCTGTGAGTTCGTCAGCAGTTCCGCTTTGAGCTGGTTCAGGTCGCTCTCCATCGCCGTCCCGTTCGCAACGTATGCCGCCACGGTGTTGCGGTTATTATCCAACGTCTTTTGCACTATCGAGTTCTGTTCCAGTTGCTCCGTGAGCATCAGTATCCCGAAATATATCTGGTTCACCCGCTCCCGCAGGGCGTGCATCTCGGTCTCCGCTGTCTGCACGGCAACCTCTTTCTCCGCCCGCGCCATCTCTTTCTGCGATTTAGTATGTCCGCCGTCCCAGATAGTCTGGTTCAGCCCGAGGGTGAACTTGTACTGGTCTGGCCGTATCCCCACCATCTCATTGCCCGTCATCATCTTGAACATCTCTTGGAATGCGTCCGGGAATGACACCACATCGCTCTGGTACGTCGCCTGCCCCGACAACGACAGCTGTGGCACGTATGCCATCGACGCGTTTTTCAGGTTGTACTCCTCCATCTGCTCCACTATGCCGTACTGCCTTATCAGAGGATAGTTCCTCCGCGCCATTGCTTGGCAGCTGTCCAGCGTGTACTGTGCTGCGGCACATGCGCACACCGCCACTGCCGCCACCGTCATCACCACTCTTTTCATATAGTCAACCTCCTTTTTATCATCTCTATATTCTCCCTCCTCCGCGCTTCGAGGAACTCCCGCTCAGAGATTTCCGCACCCATAATCTCCCTCACTGCCGGAACTGCCACAAAAGCAGCTATGTTCAGTGACACTATATCGAAAAACATATCCACCGCGCCTATCGGCCTCACCTCCCCGCGCTCCACTGCCTTTTCAAGCTCAATGGCAATCGACATGGGCAGGCTTCCTTCCAGCGAATCGGCTATCCTCTTCTTCAGCTCCCGCAGGCGCGCCGGCTTGGTCACTATCTCGTTAAGTATAAAGCGCGGCAGGTCGGGGTGCTGCATCAGAAAATCGAAATGCAGGTTTATCACCCTCTGTATCCTCTCTATGAACGGCATACTGCCGTCATCCCCGAAACTCATGCCCACTATCGCCATCACCTCCTCCATCTTCCTGTCTATGAACACCTCGAAGATATTCTCTTTCGTCCTGTAATAGTAATGGAGCATAGCGTGCGTCACTCCCGCGCGTCGGGCTATGTCGGCTGTCTTCGCCCCGTCATAGCCCTTCTCGATGAACTCCTGCTCTGCGGCCTCCAATATGGCCTGCTCCACATTGTCTTTTTTCTCGGCTGTCATACTTCTGTGCCTCTATTTCCTTACAACAATTTTGTCTAACAATTTTGTTAGCACAAAGGTATGGCATATTTCCGTGCCAACAAAATAGTTATAACGTTTTTTATGGATTTTCTTTCCCTTTTCCCTGAAATGCCGCCCGATTTCATCCACATGACCTTCCACACCAAAACTCCTTAAAACAACACCCTCACCTCAAACGCCCACTCACACCGCCTCCTGTTCCGCACTCATAACCACCTGTACCGCAAGGCGTTTCCTTACTTCCAGCCACCTCCCCGCTACCCTCTCCCTACCCTCAACCAAGCAAGTCGGTATTATTGCGCCTTTATTCGCCAAATTGTTTCAAATCTTACACCCCATCGTGCCGTTACTCTTTTCACCCACTCCCCTCCCCCTGCACCGCATGACGAATTAAAGAAGTAAAGTATGATGGCAACAACGCGGCAGATTGCCCGACCCTACACGCCCCCGGCTCAATTCCTGACAACTATCTTGGCATGTTCCGTCCGCGTATCTCACCCACAGCACATACACCCCCGCGCTGTACGGCACGGCTATACCGTTCTCCCCCGCGCTCACATCGAATGCCGCGACTGTCTGCCCCGCGCTGTTTATCACTCTCGCCTCTCCGCTTTCTGCCGACACGAGCCGCACCTCCTCTCCGGAGAATACTACGGTAGGACACACCTCTATATCCTCCTCCGCATACCTTTTGCGTACCACGGGACACGTAAACGCCCTCACTCCGTCATCCGCCCGCGTGAGCCGCGCCCTGTACTCCGCTGTAAAGTCATCATTCTCCGGCAGATACAGGATAGGGCTATCCTCGCCCGCCATCCGCACTCCGTTCTTGTACCACTCGAACGCCGAGAAGCTGTAATCGCCGTTGTATCTCTCATTCCTGATGGCAAGCACATCGTTCCACCTCTGCGCCACTACCGCTCTCGGGTAGAGCACATCCACCCGCACCCGCCTCTCCTCCGTGACGCATCCGCGCACATCTGCCTCTACGGCTGCATCATAGCTGCCCGGACGCACCCCTTCCGGCATAGGCAATGCCAGCGCACCCTCTTCCGTCTCCACCGCCCCGTCAGTAAATCCCGCCCCGTGAGCCTCCTCGCCGAACCGTACTCTGCATCCGGTCATCTCCGCACCCGTCAGTTCATACGGTATAATGAGCAGTGAGTCGTCGGCACACACCTCCGCGCTGTCCGCCACTGACAGCGAATAGTCTATCCGTGTGAGCGTCAGCCTGTGGATTATGGAGTCGCACTCGTACTCGCTGCTTCTGACGCTGTGCAGGTACACTCCTCCGTCTGTCAGCGTTATCCCCCATGAACACGCACATGCTCCCGTTACATACGGTATCCGCCCACTCCACCGTATCGGGCACTCTCTCCTCTACATGCAATACGGTTATGCTGTCGCACCCTGCCGCGCTCGTGTCAGCATGGTAATATACCCCCGGCGCGAAATCCGCGCTGTCCATGAACTCCGTCCACCTGTTCTCGCCAATAAGCTGCCCGCCGCACAAATAGGCATGCTCCTCTGTTATACCCTCCTCCAACGCAGGCACTTCCACTGTAAACCTCACCGTGTCCGCGCACTCCCCCGGCACTGCAACGGCCGTGAACGCAGCCTCTATCGTATCCCCGCTGTTCGGGAACAGCACCTCTACGCTGCGGTCTCCGTACTGTCCGTATTCCCCGAGGTCAAGCAGCTGCGAATGGCAGGCAGTGTCCACCGTGACGCTGTCTCTCCCGTTCAGCCCGTACATGTAGCTCCGGTTGTCGAATCTCACATAGTTACCCGCGTGCCGCGCTCCTGTATGAGCACACGGCTTTCGGATACTGCGGCATTGTGGACATGCGCATATCGAAGCGGCACTCATGGTTCTTCTTGTCCATCACCGCTACATTGAACACCGACACATCGCCCTTCTCCGGCACGAACTTCTGCTCCCGGCTCAGCACAGTGCTGTCCGCATCCCCCTCCCTGCGCCACTCATAGTCGAACCCCTCCGGAGCTATGAGTGTGTCTCGACCCGTCCCGCATTCCATTCCTATTGTCCTGCGCTCCACGCACTCCATGGTAAAGTAGACGTATGACATATGCACGTACCATGCGCACGCGCGGGCAAGCACCTTGAACTTTATCTTCTGCCCGGCATACGGCGCAAGGTTGTACCCCACTGGCTCCCAGTCGCGCCATATCAGCCTGTCCGTGTTCGCCGTTCCTCCGTACAGCTGCCACCCCTCTGTCGCAGCCGTATCTCCATAACACACTTTATAGTTGCATTCGCGGTCTATCGATGCCCCGCTCATGTTTGTGATGTAAAGGAAAAGCGATGGATTACTGCTCGACGGCGAATGTATGGGATATGGCATAGTCTGCACTGCCGCATAGCGCACTATCAGTACCATGTTCGAGTTCTCAGGTATGTCGAGTGTATAGGTAAGGCTTTGGGAGAAGTTCGCCCCCTGCTGACTGCCGAGCCTGACAGATTTGCTGTGCCCTTGCGGTATGGTGCGTAGCAGCGGGACGTGCATGTCACGCTCCGATGTGTCAATGTGTACCGTGTGAAGTGAATTGGGGTTGTCCGGGCCGTAGTCTCTCACCCCATTGTGGCTCTCATTGTTGTTATACCACGATGCGGCGACCGCCCCGTCTGTCAGGTCAGTAAAGTCAATGCCCAAATCTGTTGTGTTCTGGGCATACAGTGCCGGCAGGCACAGCACGAGGAGCAATATGAGGTATGTTCGCGGCCGCATAAACCGGGCTTTGGTCTGTCACCCAAAGTTATGCAATATATTTCACAACGCCAAACCACGCAGTGCGGCCATTGGTTCACTCTACGTCAAACACCTGCGGCGGGTATTCCGCTTCGAGGAAATAGAGCCCGCACGCGGGAACCGAATGCCCGGCGGCACAGCGGTCACGCCTCTCTATGATGCGCGCCACATCTGCCGCAGTCGATTTCCCCCGCCCTACATCGAGCAGAGTACCCACTATCGCGCGGACCATGTTCCGCAGGAAACGGTTGGCCTTCACTGTAAAGACTAACTCATCCCCCTCTTGCCGCCAACCCGCCTCCATTATGATACAGTCGTTGGTCTTAACATCGGTATGCACTTTACTGAAACTCGTAAAGTCCCTGTAATCGAACAGCACCTGTGCCGCCTCGTTCATCGCATCGAGGTCAAGAGGGTAATGCACGTATGCCGCCAGCCCGTCAAGAAACGGCGACTTGCTCAGCGCGATACGGTATTCATATTTGCGAGACATCGCGTCGAACCGCGCATGGGCATCCTCCCGCACTCGCACTATCCTGTTGACAGCTATATCCCTTGGCAGCAGGCTGTTTAGCGATGCTTTCAGGCGCGGTAAATTTTCTATCGGCTTCGGGCTGTCGAAATGCGCTGCCATGTTGCGCGCATGTACTCCGGCATCTGTCCTCCCTGCCGCTACTGGCTCTGTCTCCGTGCGCAATATTGTTGAAAGAGCCTTGCCGAGCACCTCCTGCACCGCCAACCCGTTGGGCTGCCTCTGCCATCCGCAGTACGCCGCGCCGTTATATGCGAAATAGATAAAATAACGGTATGCCATAATCTATAGTCCCTATGCCATTAAAGTCAGGGCGCGGCAGATATGCCTGCTGCCACATCCGCCACGCCCTGACTCTCATTATATGCTTGATGACTGTCGCCTATCCTCCGCACTTGGAGAATCCGCAGTTGCTGCATACGAAGCACCCCTCCTTGACCACTATCGAATGCTGATGGCACTCCGGGCACTCCATCGACTTTATCTCCGTACCGTCAGGCATGTATTTCTTCAACGCCCTCGACACGCCGTTCTTCCATGTGTTTATCGAGTCGCTGTCGAGCTGAAGCCCGTCGACCAGCTTAATCACTTGGTCTATCGGCATACCGTACCTCAGCACTCCGGATATCAGCTTGGCATAGTTCCAGTACTCCTTGTCGAACTTGTGAGACAGCCCCTCTATCGTAGTCTTGTAACCCCGCGTGTTCTTATACTGGAAGTCGTAGCGGCGGCGGCCCTCCTCATCCGTAGTCTTGATTATCTTACCCACTGTCACCGACTTAGGCAGCAGAAGCCCGTCCTCATCATCGGCGAGACCGGTGAATATCTCGTATGGCTTGCCGTCCCTTATGCCGACAAAGGCTATCCACTTCTCCTTGTTATTCTGGAAGCGCACCACGTCGCAGTCCAGTTCTTTCGGGCGGACAAGCACCTCCTGACTGTAGCACACACACCGTTTGTCGTCTTTCTTTTTCTCCCGGTCTTCTTTTGTGGCAGTCACGAGTACACCGGCACGCGAGCCGTCGCGGTATATCGTACAGCCTTTGCAACCTGAACGCCACGCCTCGAGATACAACTCCGACACAAGCTCCTCCGTGACAGTTGACGGCAGATTGATAGTGACGCTTATGCTGTGGTCCACCCACTTCTGTACCCTGCCCTGCATACGTACTTTCATGAGCCAGTCCACGTCGTTAGCCGTGGCTTTATAGTATGGCGATTTCTTGACCAGCTCGTCAAGCTCCTCCTGCGAATAGTTCTTCTCCGTGTCATACCCGTTGACCTTCATCCACATGGCGAACTTGTGATGGAACACGATATACTCCTCCCAGCTGTCCCCCTCGCTATCCACAAAATCCACTCGCACGTTGACATCGTTCGGGTTCACCTTCCTGCGGCGTTTGTACACAGGCATGAACGCCGGCTCTATGCCCGATGTTGTCTGCGTCATAATGCTTGTCGTGCCTGTCGGCGCCACAGTGAGGCACGCAATGTTCCTGCGCCCGTATTTCACCATCTGGTCATACAGTTCGCGGTCGGCATTCTTTATCCTGTTTATGAATGGATTATGCTTCTCCCTCTCCGCGTCATATATGCTGAACGCACCGCGCTCCTTGGCCATCTCCACCGACGAGCGGTATGCCTCCAAGGCTATCGTGCGGTGCACCTCCTCAGAAAAGTCCGTCGCCTCTTCCGAACCGTAGCGCAGACCCATTGCGGCAAGCATGTCGCCCTCCGCCGTGATGCCCACTCCGGTACGTCTGCCGCTCAACGTCTTGTCCTTGATTTTCTCCCACAGATCAAACTCCGTCTGCTTCACCAGTTTGCTCTCAGGGTCAGACTCTATCTTCTCTATTATCCTGTCTATCTTCTCTATCTCTAGGTCGATTATGTCGTCCATTATCCTCTGCGCATATCTCACATGGAGTTTGAACAGGTCGAAATCGAACGTGGCATCCGGCGTAAACGGATTGCGCACGTATGAGAACAGATTGATTGCCAGCAGTCGGCAACTGTCGTATGGACAGAGCGGTATCTCCCCGCACGGGTTTGTCGACACTGTACGGTATCCGAGGTCGGCATAGCAGTCCGGCACTGACTCCCTGATGATGGTATCCCAGAACAGCACGCCCGGCTCTGCCGACTTCCATGCGTTGTGTATTATCTTCTTCCACAGCGTCCGCGCGTCTATCTCGTTCGTAACCCACGGCGACGGCGAGTCCACAGGATACTGCCTCACATACTTCTCCCCGTTCTCCACCGCGTGCATGAACCCGTCATCTATCTTGACCGATATGTTCGCCCCGGTTATCTTCCCCTGTTCGAGCTTCGCGTCAATGAACTTCTCCGAGTCCGGATGCTTGATTGACACCGAGAGCATAAGCGCACCGCGCCTGCCCCCCTGCGCCACCTCACGTGTGGAGTTGGAATAACGCTCCATGAACGGCACGATACCGGTCGATGTCAAGGCCGAATTCTTCACCGGCGAACCCTCCGGACGTATGTGCGAGAGGTCATGCCCCACTCCGCCGCGCCGCTTCATCAGCTGCACCTGCTCCTCGTCTATCTTAAATATGCCGCCATACGAGTCCGCCGCGCCGTCTATGCCTATCACAAAACAGTTGGACAGCGACGACACCTGAAAATTGTTCCCTATTCCTGTCATAGGGCTGCCCTGTGGCACGATATACCTGAAATCACGGAACAGCTCAAACAGTTCCTCCTCCGACAGCGGGTTGGGATATTTCGCCTCCACCCGCGCCACCTCTCGTGCGAGCCTGTGGTGCATGTCGTCCGGAGTCCTCTCATACAGATTATGGTCCGAATCTTTCAGGGCATACTTGTTAACCCATACCTGAGCCGCAAGCTCGTCTCCCTTAAAATAATCGACAGACGCCTTCTTGGCATCATCTTCCTGATAAATTTGGTTTTCCACGATTGATATATTTTTCTTGACTTTCAAACCTGAATCAGCAATGGCAGTTCTCCAAAATATTCCCTATCCAATACGCTAACCACACCGAAAGTTATCCGTTTTTATTTCCCTTCTTTTTGATTATCAATAAAATATTATACATATCTCCCCATAAAAGTTATCCGTTTTGGACAACTGTCCCCACAAACAAGTACTCCGTTTGTGACACTCTGCAAAGTAAATACAAAACTCCAACATAGACAACTTTTCATCCAATCTTTTTTCCGAAACTTATCCACACCATCATACACAGCCTGCTCCTCTATCGTGAATGGCGTCATCCTCACGCCCTCCGGCACATTTTCCTCAGTCAGCACTCTATCCAAAGCCCCGCCATATCCTCCCTCGCGCCTCTTCTTCCCAAAATGCAAACTAAGGTTAAAAACACGTACTCTCGAGCCAACCGTCAGCCATCCCCTCCGAAGCCCCTCCCCACTCCAACCTTCACAACGGCATATCTCATCACACGCTCCGCCCGCCCTCCTCCGCTCCACGTCAAACAAAAAACGCCGCAGAGGCATCCCCCTGCGGCGCAGTCACATATAACTTCCCACTCTTACTTCTTATTCTTCCTCCACGGCTTCTCCATGTCAAACGCAAAGTCGGCAAACTCATCCTTAAACAGGTCGTCATACTGCTTGAACGTATTCACCTTACCCTCCCTGCGCTTCTCCCTCGCACTCTTCTCGCGGCTCTTCTTGCCGTCGCCGCGCCCGTCCGTGCGGAACTGCGCGAACGGCCTCTCGTCCCCGCGCTTCTCCTTACGCCCTTTCGGGCTGTCATCCTTGCGTCTTCCGCCCCTCTCGCGCTCCTCTGCCACGACAACATTATATCCGCTCCTCCCCGACGCGAACGCGTCAAGCACCTGCTGCGCCTGGTCGGCAAACACATCGAAGAATGTATAGCGCGGTGTCACCTCTATGTCTCCCACGCTTATCGACTTGTCCTGCGTCGTGTCGTTTATTATCCCCAGCACCGTCCGCGGGTTCGCGTTGTGCCTCCCGCCGAAGTTCATCTTCATCCTCACCTTGCGCCCGCGTTCGCCGCGCTTGCCCCCTTCCTTCTTGCCTTCGCGCTTACCGCCTTTCTCCTTATCGCGCACCTCCACATTCAGGTCCTTCGCGTCCTTGTAATAGTCAAGGAAACGGTTGAACTCCAGCGACACGAAGCGCGCTATCACATCCTCCTTCGTCAGGTACGACAGCTTCGCGTATATCTGCTCCATATACGGCTCTATCTGCTCTATGTTCACATTGACATTCTCCATCTTGTCTATCAGATGGAACAGCTGACGCTTGCAGATATCCAGCCCGTTCGGCACAGGCATCTGCGTGAACTCCTTCTTGATTATCCGCTCTATCTCCCTGATTCTCTTCCTCTCGCGCGTATGTATGATAGAGATTGACACACCCTTCTTACCCGCGCGCCCCGTGCGCCCGCTCCTGTGCGTATACACCTCCACATCGTCAGGAAGATTATAGTTTATCACATGCGTCAGGTCACTCACGTCCAGACCCCTCGCAGCCACATCCGTAGCCACCAGCACCTGCAGGTTGCGTATCCTGAAACGGTTCATAACCGTATCCCTCTGCGCCTGGCTCAGGTCGCCGTGCAGCGCGTCCGCGTTATACCCGTCCTTCATCAGCTTCTCCGCCACATCCTTCGTCTCCTGGCGCGTACGGCAGAACACTATACCATAAATATCCGGATTCATGTCCACTATCCTCTTCAGTGCGAGATACCTGTTCTCCGCCTTCACCATATAGTAGATATGCTCCACATTCTCCGCCCCCGCATTCCGCGTCCCCACGGCAATCTCCTCCGCATCCTTCATATAACGCTTCGCTATCCGCGCTATCTCCTTCGGCATCGTAGCCGAGAAAAGCAGCGTACGCCTCTCCTCCGGCACCGACTGCAATATCGTCTCCAAATCCTCTTGGAAACCCATGTTCAGCATCTCGTCCGCCTCATCCAGCACCAGATACTTCACCTCCGACAGCCTCACCTTACCCCTGTTTATCAGGTCGATTAGCCTTCCCGGAGTAGCCACCAGCACCTGAGGCTGAACATCCAGCTGACGGAACTGCGTCACAATATTCTCCCCGCCGTACACAGGCACAATACGCGTACCCCTCATATACCGCGCATAATTCTTGAAGTCATTCGAAATCTGTATGCACAGTTCCCTCGTGGGCGCGAGCACAAGAGCCTGTATGGCCTTCAGCTCCTCATCCACCATAGTCAGTATCGGCAGCCCGAAAGCCGCCGTCTTGCCCGTACCAGTCTGCGCCAGCGCAACGAGGTCGCGCTCCTCATTCAGCATGTATGGGATTACTTGTGCCTGAACAGGCATCGGATTTTCATAACCGAGTTCGGTTATCGCATTGAGAATTTCCGGACGTAGTCCGAGGTCTTGAAATGATACCATTAAATATAAAGATTAGAAACACGCCCCGGCACATCACGACTCCGCCAAACCCTCCCCCGCAGGACTTCACAGCCCCGCACTCGCGGACAAGCGCACACCCGCACCCTCCGCAGCCCTACCGCGCGCCGCCTCCATCCTCGGCCGCGCACCCGGGCATCAGCACTGTCAGACAGGAAAACTCCCGTCCCGCCCAAAGGCTCTGACAGAGACAAACATCCGCAGACGATATGAATAAAAAACTCCCCTCTCTCAGGGGCAAAATTTTTGCAAAGTTACGACAAATCCCCCACATACACAACCCCCAATCCACACCCATCCCGTTCATGTTAATCAAGGTTAAAAACACGTACTCTCGCGCCAATTCTCAGGCAGCTTTCCAATATCCTCCCCCCCCTGCCCACCATTCCACCGCACGAAAAAGCGCGGGCCGTACACACATTGCATGCGTACGGCCCGCGCCCCAACTATTACATCAAAACGTCATTCATTCATCGACAACAGGAAATCCTCATTGTTCGCCGTCTTCTCCATCCTGTCCTTCAGAAACTCCATCGCCTCCACCGAAGTCATGTCCGACAGATACTTACGCAAAATCCACATACGGTTGAGCACATCCCCGTTCAGCAGCAGGTCATCGCGCCGCGTGCCGGACGACATTATGTCTATCGCCGGGAATATACGCTTGTTCGACAGCTTGCGGTCCAGCTGAAGCTCCATGTTGCCCGTTCCCTTGAACTCCTCGAAAATCACCTCGTCCATCTTCGACCCCGTCTCCGTGAGCGCCGACGCTATGATAGTGAGCGACCCCCCGTTCTCTATATTACGCGCCGCACCGAAGAAACGCTTCGGCTTATGCAGCGCGTTCGCGTCCACACCTCCCGTGAGCACCTTACCCGATGCCGGCAGGAACGTGTTGTACGCCCGCGCAAGCCTCGTGATGGAGTCAAGTATGATTACCACGTCATGCCCGCACTCCACCAGCCTCTTCGCCTTCTCATGCACTATGCTCGCCACACGCACATGACGCTCAGCAGGCTCGTCAAACGTCGACGATATCACCTCCGCATTGACGCTGCGCGCCATGTCGGTCACCTCCTCCGGACGCTCGTCTATCAGCAATATTATCATATACACTTCCGGGTGATTTGCCAGTATCGCGTTCGCCAGCTCCTTGAGCAATATGGTCTTACCCGTCTTCGGCGGAGCCACTATCAGGCCGCGCTGCCCCTTGCCGATAGGCGAGAACAGGTCAACCACCCTCACCGACAGCGGGTCGCTCGGACGCGATGTAGTGATTTTGAACTTCTCCGTCGGAAATATCGGGGTCAGATGCTCGAACGGCACACGGTCTCGCACCATCTCCGGAGAAAAACCGTTGATTTTCATTATTTTGACCAACGGAAAATACTTCTCCCCCTCCTTCGGCGGACGTATCGATCCCTCCACCGTGTCACCCGTCTTAAGCCCGAACAGCTTTATCTGTGACTGCGACACATATATGTCGTCCGGAGACGAAAGGTAATTATAGTCCGACGAACGCAGGAAGCCGTACCCGTCCTGCATTATCTCCAGCGTCCCCGTCCCCGTCAGAAGGTCATCAAACTCATACGGCCTCTCGCCCGCTTCGAGTGCGCTGTTGCGGTTCTGATACCGGTTACCCGCCTGCATGGGCTGCCCCATGCGCACCCTGTGGCCCGCGCCCGCATTGCCATCCTGCTGCGGCCTGCGGTACTCCTCCGCCATGCCCTCGTCGCCCTTCATCTGCGCCGTCTGCCCGTTCTCCGCCACTACACCGCTCTCATCCTCACGTACATCGTTGGGTATCACGGGCTCATCATCCCCCTCGTCACCGTACATGGCCGACGGCTCCTCAGCCGCCTTCCTCCTCTGCGGCCTCATGCCCGCTGCCGCGCCCTCCGGCCTTTCAGCCTTAGCCGCACGCTCTTCCGCCTTCGCCGTCTCACTGTCTGCCGCGCTCTCCGTCGGCGCGACGGCCGCAGCCCTTGGCCTCACCTGTATGATGTTCGGATTCTCCGACATCAGCTTCTCAAGGCGCGCCGCCTTATCCTCCTGCGCTGCCGTCTTCGGCTGCTCCTTCTGCACCGCGGGCCGTGCCGTGTTCTCTGTCGATGCCTCAGCCTCGCCCCTCGTTATCCTCTTACGTCTGGTCGTCCTCGCCTGCTGCGCACCGCCATCTTTCCGGTCGCTCGCCTGCACCAGAGCCTGCCTGTCAAGTATGGCATACACCAGCTCATCCTGCGTCATCGACGTTATCTTCTTTATCTGCAAATCCTCTGCTATGGACTGCAAATCCTCAAGTGTTTTGTCCCTTAATTGGAGAATGTTGTACATGTATATACTGTTAAAATGTTAGCCCTTAAACCTTACCGGAAAAACACACCGGCCTCCGCACCCGGCATGGCACTCGCACTGCCCGCTCTACCGGAGAGAGAAACGATGGTGAAATCTTCAAGGAAACAAACCAAGATAGAAGTGAAGTCCCGGAAACGTCTCATATCTCAGATGCCCTGCCCCGCTATGCCTCCGACGGCCCGCACGGCAAGACCCGCCTCAGAAAGTATGGTTCGCACTGCAAAGTTACAACATTTTTTCAATCCCGCGCCACATCCAGCAAATTTTTGACCCTCCCCCCTCTCCTCCCCTCCGCACCGCCCTTTCTACACAGTTAATCAAGGTTAAAAACACGTACTCTCGCCGAAGCAGCTCCAAAGCAACTCCCTGCCCCTCCTGTTGGCGGGATGCGAGAATGCGGACAACCGTACCGTTAAAAACAGCGCGATAAACATATCCTGCACCGTCACCGACAGCCTTGGCATCTCCAAAAGCTCCTTTTCCTCAGGCGAACACATAGTCGTGGAATACAAAGTGTCCAACCTCTCTGCCGACACACTTTTCTACAACCCGACAGTTTCCGACATAGACCGCCACACCGAGTGGCTCTCCATAGTCCGCACCTCTGACACTGATACAGTAGCCATCCCGCGTGGCACGCTGCTCACTGACGCTCCCCAATGCGCATCCATACCGCCCTATTCCGACCTCACCGTCTCCTACTTCTATCCCGACGACTTCCTTTCACCCACAGGCAAAGACGTACCGCCCCTCGCCCCCGGTGAATACCGCATTTCATTCACCCCTATATTCCTCTTCTACGACAGCGACTGCGGCTCCACTGCCCACACCCTCGAAACCCGAAACATCTCCATCACATTCACCGTATCATAACCACCCCTCCGCCGTCAGGCACAAAGGCGGGAAGAGAGGGACATCATCCCTCTCCTCCCGCCTTTTTTCATGCACTCTGACCGCCATCCAGTCACCCCCGTCCCCACATCCAACTCCTATTCTCAAATGCAAATCAAGGTTAAAAAATACGTACTCTCGTGCTATCTCCTCCGAACGTCCTCCATGCCTCATCCCTGCCCTCTTACGAAATCTTTCAAAAAAAAATCGCACCTACTACTGTATATATCAAAAAATAATAGATATATTTACCCCGTGACAAATGAAGTATATTATCTAATATGAATGTCCGCAAGTTGCCAATTAGTAAATTCTATATTTAAAGTCCGCCCTATAGGTACACGCACAAAGTTCAAGCCTGTCAAAGAGCCTGAAGCCGAAATACATTCTGTTGAACTTGTAGCAGAACTCGTTGAGGTAGAGCTGGAGGAACTCCGCTTTTATGTCATGGTAAGTGTCCTGTATGCTCCTTTTGGCATTGCTGATGGCAATGTGCACCAAAGGCAGGACTTTCCCCACACTCCTTTTGTCGTCCGTAACGATGGCTTGATAAAAGATAGCCGTCCCGTCCTTTCCAAGGGATGCATAGCTGCTGAACCCGTCCGTGGTCACATCGGCATTCCCGTCCGTACCTTGCTTAATCTTGCGCGTAATGGTGGAAGCCTTGAAATCGTCAATGACCTGCATCTTTATATGCCCGACACTCTTTGGCGTACTGTACTTCTTGGCCGGAGGCGTCTTGGGCAAGCCCTTTCCGCCATGACAAGGACAGGGGTCTTGCGCTGGCTTCCCCGTCCGCGTTTCAACGGGCAATCTTTCTGTTCTTCGGGCGTTTCCGTGGAAAAGAAGCCCTCGTCAATCTCCATGTCCCCATGAGGGGGGGGTAGCCTCCGTCGCGCTCGCCCATCACGTCGCGCAGCTTATGCACCATCTCCCATACGGGCTGGTAACGCTTGCGGCCAATCTGGCGCTGTATCTCCTTGGCCGATATGGCACGCTTTGTCGCTGTCAGGAGGAACATGGCGGCAAACCAGTCACGGACAGGCAGATGGCTGCCTTGCATCACCGTACCGGAACGAAGCTGCATCTCGCGCTTGCAGTCCATGCACGTCCAGGACTTGTGCCACAGATTCCAGCTCAGGCGCAAACCGCCGCATTGACTGCAGGACAGGCCGTGATGCTCACGGAAACGGCGGAGGGCTTCCTCACAGGATGCCTCGTCGGGATATTGACGGTAAAAATCAAGCAGGTTCATAATGCATTTGTTTGTTGTCTCACGTTTTATATCCTGCACAAAGTGTTCCAGAACATGGCATAGGGGCAACTCGGCAGTTTAAACTTTGCTAAATTTGGTAACATGCAGACATTCATTAAAAAAATCAAGTGATTACTGTTGCAATTACTTGATTTTCAATTGTCGGGGTGAAAGGATTCGAACCTTCGACCCCCTGCTCCCAAAGCAGTACCGAATTGACCGTAATAGCTTTTATGTTAGTTAGTTGTATTTAATCATATGTTTGTTTGCAGGTCTTTTGCAGGCCTTTTTCCCTTCTGTTTTGTAAATGGGCATACAGGTCTATCACCTGTCATGGTGTTGCATGAATCTTATGAGGCAAGCCCCAAGATGTACACAAACCTTTGATTGGTTATCATTCCTTGTTATGTTGTGCGCTAATCCGGTTCAAATACGAAATCAGTTTATTTGTAATACTTGTATTATCTACGATATCCGCTAATGCATGTGCAAACGCCCAAAGTACAAGAGCGGAAAAAACAGGAGCAATCGCGTACAATATGCTCATAGGGTTAAATACTTTGTCTTCTTTATAGGTGTATTCTCCAGAATCAATCATTGCAGTTTTAGATAAGATGACGATGCCGACCACAACACCAAGAATTAACCCGATATTGGCTATTATTCGTAGCCATTTTGCACTACTCTTTGTTTCAGTAATGTTTTTTGTTGTCATATTGTCATTTAATTTTTAATTGTCTATATTTTTAGATTGATAGTATTATATCAGTGCTTGCTGTCATAATTGTCTTTTGACGTTTTTGCTGTCAACAGTCCGTTGTGCAGGGCTTCGGACAAGTTGAATAAATCATCGATAGACGACAGTTTGACTTCTTGTATTTTAGAAGCATCCCCATATCCTGATTCCGATGGCAAGTATAATTTTTTTGAGTATGGAGTTAAACGTAGACGACATATCCATGACCATTGGCTTTTGTAGTATACGACAAAATAGCTCTTCAGGTCTTTGTATCCTATCAGTTTAACGTCTATTGTGTCTCGTAGAATACTGCGTATGATGTTATATGCATCTATCTCTTCTTGTGTAGTTATGATGTTATTTTTACTGTCTGGGTCTATTTTTTGTTCGTTTATTTTTGAGTTTTGAGGTTGTTGCTGCTCTTCGTTTTTCATTGCGATATTCAGACGTTCCGATAGAATGTCGTTGATTACAGAAGCTAACGACTTCTTTACCATAGGAGTATATAGCTCGACTTGCTTTTGACTGTAATATCCATCGTTACAAGCTTTGACGAAATACCTCACAAACTCAGAGGATGGGGAGTTGATGTTTGATTTGATAAGTTCCTTCAACTGGAATGTTATTTTAAATTCCTGAGCTGTACTTAGAATTGACGTTTCGTTGTAATAAGACTTGTGGAACTTTTTTATCTGTTCTATATCAGTGTCAGAGAGCTCCAACATATTTATTATGAGGAAAGGCTTCTCATCCATGATATTCGGCTTTTCCAAATCAGTATAGAATCGGTACTCTATGCCGTTCGTCAGAATAGCAAATCGTGCGTTTGACGCTACAAAATATTTTTGTAGTTGAGTACTGTGAAGGTCAAGGTTCTGATTGCAGTGCTTGCATTCCACGAGTATAATAGGCTTGCCGTCCTTCATGATGGCATAGTCTATCTTATCTCCTTTTTTTTGCGTAAGGTCACAGTCCATTTCCGGTACTACCTCGAAAGGATTGAACACATCATATCCCAATGCAGTCAGCATAGGCATGATGAAAGCGTTCTTGGTGGCTTCTTCCGTTTGCAGACTGTCTCTCATTCTGCTTATATTTTCGGATATTCTTAACAGTGAGTCTTTCAAGTCCATTGTGTTATTTTTTTTGAGATAATTCGGATATTATTATATCCATCTTCTGGTCAATCCTCGACAGCAAAATAGTACTTGTTTCTGTATTGAGAGAAGTGTCGACCATGGGAGTGTCATCGTAAAACCAGCTTATATCCTTGCCAATTATTTTTGCTATGTTTTCCATAAGACCAGACTTCACGTCATCACTTTTTAATGCAGAGTGAAGCCTCTGACTTTTTTCATATCCCAAGGCAGACGATAGTTCGGTCAAATTGACCCCTATGGATTTGAGTTTCTTCTTAATCTGAGATCCTCTCATGGTACGTTATAATCTTTTTTCCAACAAGGTTAGGAGTCTGTCTATTTGCTTTTGGAATTTATCTATTTGCTCGTCCTTATTTAACAAGCTCTTGCTGTTTATTTCCAAAAGGTTTAGCAGTCGTTCTTTATCACTCTCGGTCAGAGTGATATTATTTCCTTGTGTGTTGTTTCCGTGGACAATTCCAGTTTGGACTATATTATTGTTTCCTTTTATGTCTGTTTGTTTCAACATTTCGCCTTCATCTGCCAAAAGCCATGATTTGTTTATTTCAGGGAATACAGACGCAATCTTAAATGCTAAATCGTCTGATATTCTCTTTGTTTTCCCTTTTTGAATATCATAGATTATTTGTGGTCGCTCATACCCCAATTTCTCTGAAAATGTTTTTGCGTTGATATTCAGATATATAAGTATTTGTGCTATTTTATCCTGCGCACTCATAAGTTAAATAATATTAAATACAGAGATTGTCTTTATTTTCATTTGATAATACAGATATTATCTGTATCTTTGTCGGTGAATTGATAGTCTCTTTATAGCGACTGCAAAGATAACAAATAAATTCATTGTGATATGTTGGATATAAACAAATTACACAGGGAGCAGATAGAAAAGCGAGACAAAGAACTTTGCGCTGCTTTTGTTAAGTTGAAAATGGAATATCCGGATAAGAGCCTTCACGGGTTGACCTTAATGATGAGTCCAGAATGGCATCTTACTCCAGCTGCTATTAGGCTTATTGTAGATAAGGCCGGTCTTATTCCTCAAGGATTTATCAGGAAAAGAACAACTAAAACCAAAGCAAGAAAATGTCATAGAACCAATAAAAGTCATGGATACGTGTCGAAGAATAACCATGATTAGGAATACATTAATACAGAGATGCGAACGTAAGAGATATTGTGGTAGTGACTTCTTTGAATTTTATAGGTTAAAACTCTGTTAATCAGATAGTTATCTTTGGTCAATCCGTCAAATATCACTACCTTTACATATCCAAAAGAACAACCGAGTAAAAGATGAGAGCAATGAAAACAAAAAAGTACAGGTTGGAGTTCACCAACAAACGACACGAAGAAGTCGTGGTGAGAGTTAGAGATTTCTATTCCCTAAAAGAGGCTCGGAGGTACGCTCATGCTGTAATTGCAAATGGCGAGCTGTTCGATAGCGAGCATTGTAAAATTTCATTAGTGTAGTTTATTATGAAACAAAAGAAGGAAACGCTTGAAATAAGCTGCGAGTGCTGGCACGACACGGCAAATCGCATAATGTATCAGGACTTCGGTGTTGGAGTGGTTCTGACAGTTTACTTCGCGCAGAAGAAATTCAGCATCACGGTAGATGATGAGGTAAGGGTAAAGGATTCCATCGAAGGAATGACCATCGAGCAGTTCATGAACCTGCAATGCGAGATACAGTGCATGGCAGACAAGAGGAGGGCAGAGTTATGATTACATCAGAAGAACCTAACGTCAGCACCACAGGGCGGTACAGCATAAGGCAGACTTGCGAGCTGCTCTCCATCCACAGGAACAGCCTGTGCAAGTACACTAACATGGGGCTTATAAAGTGCGGATTCAGGAAAGCGACCGCGAGAAAGTTCTATCTCGGCAGCGAGATACTCCGCTTTTGGCGGGCGCAGATGTGAGACACGGCAGACTGATAAGATATAAGTATGATGTACAGGACATTGAGATTTTTCGCGCACGACCTTTCGGTGGAGGCCAAGTCTGACAACAGGGTGGAGGTGATTGCCTCGCTCAAGGACGACGACTACCTGGACGTGCTGGGGAGCTTCAGCGCGGCGGAGATAGTGGAATATTTCAACCCCGCCAAGCTGCTGAACACGATGGACAACGGGCTGATAGCCGACTATCTGAGGAGCTGGGGCTACAAGGTGGAGGAACCGGGGCTATGAATAAGATATTTACCATTGCCTACTCTGAGGAGGAAGCAAACGAAATAGGACATTTCATCAGGAGCAAAGGTTATGATGGTGTCCAAAACGACAGTTACAGATATTGTCGCGAAGCTATTGATTATGCTTTCCATCAAAATGAAAGGCATCATAAAGATTATATATTTGTCGGATGCACAGGGGGTAAAATGATTGTGGCGAGAAGCAAGAGGACGCTTAGAAGAAGAGGCATTAAGTACATAGAAAAGCAACGGATGTTTTACAATCTTCTGAATGAGATATGTAGTGGAAAATCATAACAAAAAAAGGAGGAGGGGCTATGAGACGAAACTGGTATAACCCCGACGTTCCGGACTTCAGGGACGAGGAGTATGACGAGGAGCTGGAGGAGTCGGCATACTGCGACGTTGAGGAGCGGGCAATGGAGGAATATTACGAGAGGAGATACGGGGAGTGACCCCGCAGAAAGCATGACATGGCCACAGGTTGTTATAGTTAGTGATTTGAGTTGACAGCCCGGAAAGACGGGCAAAGGCGGCGTGTAGCGTAATGTGCGTAAAGGCAGGCACATCCTCCGCTCCCCTCACGGGGACAGGTTGCTCTAAGATGCGGGTTCGAGTCCCGCCGCCGCCACAGGGACAAAAGAGACAGGAACATTTTAACGGATAATTAATCATGAGCAATGCAATCACATTAGCGCAGGAGCTGCGTGCGATGAGGGCGACCGACGTGATACGCAACGAGCGCGTGCGCAGCCAGTTTATCAGCGTGTACAACTCCATCTGGAAGGAGGGAGGGGAGCAGGCCTATGAGCGCGAGGCCATCTATTTCAACCAGCAGCTGCGGGAGAAGGCGGGGCTGAGGGAGTGCTCCGGCACGTCCGTCTTCTATTCGTTCATCGACCTTGCGGTCAAGGGGCTGACCCTCGCCCCGGGGAGCCAGGCACTCTGCTACCTTATACCGAGGAGCGTGAAGACGGGGGTAGACCAGTCGGGCAAGGACGTGTGGGAAAAGTGCTGCAACCTTACCATCTCGGGCTACGGGGAGCTGGTGCTGCGCATCAACGCGGGTCAGATAAGGCACGCGGACAACCCGGTTATAGTCTATGAGGGCGACAAGTTCGAGTACGGCGAGGTGGACGGGCGCAAGGTAGTGAACTATATGTCGGCGTTCCCGCGCAAGGGCAACAGGATAGTGGCGTGTTTCCTGAAGATCACGCGGGCTGACGGGAGTGTGGACTACTCCATCATGACCGAGCAGGACTGGATGCGCCTGAAGGCCTATTCGGACAGGCAGAACACGTATTACGACAGCAGGACGCAGAAGTATGTGACGAAGCCGAATGAGCTGTACGGGTCGGAAAAGAGCGGGGGGCAGATAGATACGGGCTTCCTGATGGCAAAGTGCGTGAAGCACGCATTCAAGACTTACCCGAAGCTCCAGATAGGGAGAGGAACGGCACTGGAGTCCGACATGGTGGACAATCCCGCCTCTCAGGGCGGGGAGTTTGACCCGTACGGGGGCGTGGAGGCGCAGGCACAGCAGCCGGAAAGTTTCGCGCCGGAGCCGGACATGTCCGGCGGAGTGACGATAGACCCTGCGGCGCAGGGGGGCAATGACGATGTTTTTTAACCTGTTAAAGTTACAGTAAGATGACAGACATGACAAAAGAACTCACGATAGTACAGCCGGAGAACATAAAGCAGATAGTGTCCATTGCACCGAAGTCAATGCAGGATAACATCATGTCATGCCAGCGATGCATGGAGGCAGGGGAAAGCCTGCTGAAGGCCATACAGGAGAACGGCATGACGGACGAGCTGGACCGGGAGGCTGCCGCATTCATCGAGAAGTCCCGCAAGACTGTCAGGGTGATGAACGAGAGGCGTTCTCCGGTGACGAAGCTGTTCGACGAGATACGCACGAGGTTCACGGCGATGGAGAACAGCATCGACCCGGGCAAGTCGGACACCATTCCGTATAAGCTGCAGCAGCTGCGCAACCAATATGCGGCGAAGAGGCGAGAGGAGGAGGAACGCCGCCGCCGGGAGGAGCTGGCCCGCCAACAGGCGGAGGCGGCAAGGGCGAAACTGAAACTCGATGTAGAGGAGGATTTCAAGGGACAGTTCCAGAGCCTGCTCAACGAGAGGGTCAACCGCCTGACGGAGCTGGGAGACGGTGTTACCCTCGAGAGTTGGGAGACGGTGTGCGGGCAGATCAGGGCTTTTCTGGCGGAGCTCCCTGCGGGGTGGCTCGAGGAGCTGTGCAGCACAGTCCGCAGACCTCTCAATGTCTCTGCCGATGAGATGCGCAGGATAGAATCGGATGTTAAAGAAGCACTCGGCAAGCAGTTCAAGGAACAGTATGCGGCGGAGATACAGGACAACAAGGACTACATTCTTGACCGGATGCCGTCAAAGAAAGCCAACCTTGAGCGGATTGCGAAGGCCGATGCAGAGGAAGCAGCCAGGATGAAAGCGGAAATGGAGGAACGCCAGAGCAAGGAGGCGGCGGCGCAGGAGGAGGAGCGCAGGCGCAAGGAGGAAGAGGAGCGGAAAAAGTCCGAGGCTGCCCGCCAACAGGTTGAGATGGGCTCTCTTTTCAACGCACAGGCAGCCGTGCAGAGCTATCAGCCGAAGATGAAAGTCTCCAAGAAGATCGAGCTGCTCAATCCGGAGGGCATCCTGCCAATCTTCTCCATGTGGTGGAGGATGGAAGGGCGCAACCTCTCCGTTGAAGAGCTGTCGAAGATGTTCAGGAAACAGGTCACCTTCTGTGAGAAAGTCGCCGACAAGGACGGCGAGTTCATCAAGGACGAGAGCGTGAGCTATATTGACGAGGTAAAGGCGAAGTGACGCAATACTATGGGCAACGCGGACGCATATTACCTGAGGGCTGAGGTCAGCAATTCCGACCTCACGGAGCTGAAGAATATCCTTCACCCCCGGATGCAGTCCGGGGACAGGGAGGCGGCTTTCCGCTTCGGCTCTTTGGTGGATGCCATCGTCACGGAGCCGGCAAGGGTGGACTACATCCGGATGAGTGTCGATGACGAGCGGTATACGGAGGATGAGTTCCGCCATGCCTGCGACATGCACAAGTCACTGAGGGCGGAGGCGCGGCATGACGCGTTCCTGTCCAAGGTGCTTGACTGCGCGGAGACGCAGAGGTGCATGGCCAACAGGGAACAGCGGTTCACATACTGCGGATTCCCTTTCGCACTCGACACGCGCTGCAAATGGGACTGGTGGCTCGGCGGTTTCGGCGGAGACCTCAAGACGACGTTCGCCTCCACACAGCAGCAGTTCGAGGAGGCCGTGGACTTCTTCGACTGGGACAGGAGCAGGGCGTGGTATATGGACATCGCGGGCTCGGACATGGATTTCATCTATGCCATCAGCAAGAAGAACGGCAAGGTGTTCAAGAAGTTCATCAGGCGCGGCGACGAGGTGTACAACAGGGGACGGGAGAAGTATGAGGAGCTTGCCTTCCAGTACTGGTGCCTGTCCCCGCAATATAAGTAAGGCTATGGATATATTCTGCAAGGTCACCCCCTACGGTCTCGTGCCGATGTACGGCAGCGACCATGAGGCGAAGAGGAGACTCCGTACAGGCTCTGTGGTTAAGTGCAAGGTCAGCAACCCGAGGAACTACGAGTTCCACAAGAAGTTCTTTGCCCTTGTGCGCCTCACGTTCGACAACCTGCCGTCACGGCTTGCGGAATATTGGGGGATAAACAACGAGGAGGACATGCTGCGCCGCTTCAAGAGGGACTTGGGATATTTCACCTCGACCGTCAACGAGAGGGGGGAGAGGGAGATAGAGTACGGGAGCATATCTTTCGCGGCGATGGAGCAGTATGAGTTTGAACGCTTTTACAACCAGTGCATAGACCTTGTGCTAAGCAAGTATATCAGGGGGCTGGAGAGGCAGGATCTGATAACTGAAATAGAGAACTTCAAATAACGTGCAAATGAGGCAGAAACAAATTCATTCGGTTATGCCGGGTGCGGCCGTTATTCACAAAATAGTTTTGTAAATGAGCAATACGCTTAAACATAATCTCAAGATAGAGCCTTATCCCTATCAGCAGGAGGGCATCCGCTTCGGGCTGGAGCACAGGCGCATCATCATAGGGGACGAACCGGGGCTGGGGAAGACGCTCCAGAGCATAGGCATAGTGGACACGGCAAATGCCTATCCCTGCCTGGTCATCTGCCCGTCGTCGCTGAAGATAAACTGGCAGAGGGAGTTCACGAAGTTCACGGACAAGAGCGCGCTCGTGCTTGACAACGCGGTGCGCACCACATGGAGCTATCTTCTCGCGATGGGGATGCACCAGGTGGCCGTGGTCAATTACGAGAGCCTGCGCAAGTACTTCGTCTGGGACATAAAGTGCGGCAAGTCATTCCGGCTGAAGGATGTGGTGTTCTGTCCGCAGATACGCATGTTCAGGTCAGTCATCATCGACGAGAGCCACAGGGCCAAAGACCCGTCGGCGCAGCAGACAATCTTCACGAAGGGGCTTTCCGTCGGCAAGGAGTGGATAATACTCCTTTCGGGAACGCCAGTAGTGAACCGTCCGGAGGCCTTGATTGCGCAGCTGTCCATCATGAACCGGCTTTCCGAGTTCGGAGGGCGGGCGCAGTTCATGGCCGACTACTGCACGGACCCGAGGGATAGAAAGGCAGAGCCGGCTGTACCTTTATCCGTATTGAGCCGGCAACTCTATGACACCTGCATGATACGCAGGGAAAAGTCAAAGGTATTGCCGCAGCTTCCGGACAAGACGCGGGTTGACCTGTATGTGGAGATATCCAATGCGCCGGAATATGAGCTTGCCGCCGAAGACCTTGCCGAGTACCTGAGGCAATACGCCAGATGCTCCGACTGGGAGATACGGAGGAAGATGCGCATGGAGGCACTGGTCAGGTTCATGACCCTGCGCACCCTTGCCACAATGGGAAAGATTCCGCAGGCGGTGGACTTCATAAGGACATTTCTGGAGAGCGGCAAGAAACTGATTGTGTTCTGCTCTCTCCACGACATCGTGGATGAGCTGAGAAAGGCATTCCCCGAATCGGTCACCGTGACGGGCAGGGACAGCGCGGCGAACAAGCAGGCTGCGGTAGACGCGTTCCAGAACAGTCCTGACGTGCGGCTCATCATCTGCTCCATCAAGGCGGCAGGCGTGGGGCTGACCCTTACTGCAGCTTCCGACGTGGCATTCGTGGAACTCGCATGGACATACGCGGACTGCTGCCAGTGCGAGGACAGGGCGCACCGCATAGGGCAGAAAGACAATGTCACCTGCTACTACCTTCTGGGGCGCGGTACTATAGACCACGCCATATACTCGCTCATACACCGCAAGAAGTCCATCGCCAGCCAGATAATGAATACGGACGATGAAATACCCACGGACGAGCTGTACTTCAACGAGCTTGCGGAGACATTCATGAACGGAGGAGGATATGGAAATAAGCAGGACTGACATGGGAATAATCATGAAGTATCTCGGCGACGCGGCGCGGCTGTACGGCGCACAGCCGGGGATACGCGCGGCAGACAGGGCGCGTACTATCAGGCGGCTGCTGCACAGGCTGGAAAGGAAAATACAGGACATCAAATAATTAATTAAAGACTTATGGAAAACGAATGGTTTGAATGCAAAGTGACGCTGGACCGCACGGAAGAGAGCGGCCTGACGAAGAAAGTGACGGAGACGTACCTGCTGTCGGCGGTCAGCTACACCGAGGCGGAGGCACGCATCATCAGGGAGACGCAGCCCTTCGCCACGGGCGGGTTCGAGGTGGCGGACATACGCCGCAGGAAGATAGCGGAGGTCATCGCCGACGGCAGCGAGGCGGACGGACGCTGGTACAGGGTGAAGGCCGTCATGGTGACCCTCAATGAAAGCACGGGACAGGAGAGGCGGACACCCGTAGTACTCATGATACAGGCGGCGGATTTCCACTGGGCATGCACCCGCGCCAAGGAGTGGCAGGCAGGCTCACTTTCCGACACGGAGATTGTGAAGATAGAGGAGACACCCGTACTTGACGTGTACGGGACGGAGGCCGGGGACTGACAAACGACCGAGAACATGGGACGACACAAAGAAAACGCGCTGAGCTATTTCCCGATGGACACGGACACCTTCCAAGACATCAAGATAAGGAAGCTGATCAAGTACCAAGGTGGCAAAGCTTTCACAGTATATGCTCTCCTGCTATGTCTTATCTACAAGAACGGGTACTACATGAGGTGGGACGAAGAGTTGCCCTTCATTATTTCGGAGCAGACCGGGTTTGACGAGGCTTATATACGTGAGGTGATTAAGAGCTGCATGGCACTCGGGTTATTTTCCCTGCAACTGTACGATGCGGAAGGGGTGCTGACATCACGGGGGATACAGGAGCGGTACAGTTCCATAGTCAAGACCTCCCGGCGTTCCTGCGCGATATGCGAGTACAACCTCATTTCTTCGGAAGAAAAGCCGGTTTCTTCAGAAGAAAAGGGTATAACTTCGGAAGAAAAGCCGATAACTTCGGAAACTATGCCACAAAGAAAAGAAAAGGAAAATATAAAGAAAACACTCTCTGACAAGAGTGTAAAAGAAAAGCCGGACGCGGCTGCCGCCGCTACAACCCCGCACAAGAGCAAGAGCCTCGAAGAGCGCAAGGGGGAGTTCTACTCCGGCATAGCCGCCTACATAGGCCGATACCCGCCGGATATGCTCCGCGAGTTCTTCGACTACTGGAGCGAGACCAACCGCTCCCGCACGAAGATGCGCTACGAGCTGGAGCGCACATGGGAACTGTCCCGCCGCCTCGCCACATGGGCTAACAGGGACGGAAAGTATAACAAACCAAACACAAACCAAAATGGAAACTACAACACATCACGTCAGTCACGCGCTGGCGAAAGCTACGCGGAACGCGCAGGACGGCTCTACGCAGAGCTTGAGCAGCCCCTCGTCGACAGGTACGGCCTTGATACGGACGGATAACCCGGAGCAGTGCCGGGCGGCGGCTCTGGTGCTGGCGGCCTCGGGGGGAGTGCATGACCCCAAGGCGTTGCTTACCGTCTACAACCCCGACACGGGGGCTGCGGCGGCGCGTGCGGGGCTGGAGATGTACATCCCCGGCAAGAGGCCGACACTGGCTCAGGTGGAGACTGTCTACGGGCGCGGAACGGCGGCTGACCTCGTGCAGCTGCACCTGACGGCGGCAATTAGGCGCAACGCGCAGGTGCTGCCGGACACGCCCACGGAGCGGCAGAAAGCGGACATACGCGCCCTTGCGGAGAGCATGGCGGAGGCGTGCCGCCACTGGATGCTATCCGAGATAGTGGTGTTCTTCGAGAAGCTTACGAACGGGGACTACGGGGAGCTGACCCGCACGCTGACACGGCAGCAGCTGTTCACGCGGCTCAGGGCTTTCGACGCGCACCGCCTCGAGATGCGCCACAGGGCGTTACAGAAGATGAAAGAGGCCGACACCGCCGCCGTGGAGGCCATCATGCGGGAGCTTTACCCCGCCTATGCCGAGGAGGCGGGCGCGGGGTACGACCTCGCCGAGCTGCGCCGCCGCGCATGGGCTGTGTTCGCGGAACGCAACGGGCGCGCCCCGGTACAGTGAAAACAGACTTTAACAACCAATTGAACAACCAGACTATGAGCGAAGAGACAAAGGTTATCGCCTATAAAGGCTTTGACAAGGACATGAAATGCCGGGGCTTCCAATATGAAATCGGCAAGGAATACGAGTGCTGGGGACAGATAAGGGCGTGCGAGAACGGCTTCCACGCCTGCGAGAACCCGCTGGACGTGTTCGCATATTACCCGCCCGCCGACAGCCGATATTGTGAAGTGCGGCAAAGTGGAGATATGAACAGTGAAAATGATAAGACGGCAAGCAGTAAAATCCATATATCCTGTGAGATAGGATTAAAAGGCATAATTGAGGCCGGGGTAAAATTTATTCTCGATAAAGTAAACTACCGGTCAGCGGCCACGAACATGGGCGACTGGTCAGCGGCCACGAACACGGGCTACCGGTCAGCGGCGAGTGTAGAGGGAAAGGAGGCAATCGCGATAGTGACGGGCTACGACAGCAAGGCGAGCGGCGCGGAAGGATGCTGGATAGTCCTCACCGAGCACGGGGAATGGGACGGCGAGACCTATCCGATAAAGGAGGTCAAGGCGTTCAAGATAGACGGAGAGAAGATAAAGCCCGGGGTGTT